>NZ_JBFRDF010000008.1:0-236646 GCF_052113445.1 Paenarthrobacter sp. YAF11_1 | reverse complement strand
CTACACCTACACCTTCGGCGACGGAGGAGCCCTCGGACCCACCCCAGTGGCCGGCTACTCCATCCCCGAGACCGACTGGCTCACCAACGACACCCGAACCAGCCACATCTACACCGAAACCGGCAACTACCAAGCCACCCTCACCACCAGCTTCACCGGCACCTACTCCGTCAACAACGGGCCACCACTACCCATCAACGGAACCCTCGACATCACCACACCAGCCAAAACCATCCACGTCTGGAAAACAGAAAGAGCACTCGTCGCCGACACCTGCCAGCAAAACCCCAACTCCTGGGGCTGCCCAGAAGCTAGGGAGTAAGTGTGGAAACCGAATAAACAGGCAAGTGCGCCAGGCGCGTGAGCGGAGGTAGAGGGCAGTCTTCGTGCCGCCCCGACCTACTTCGCGCGGCTATGACCTTCGACACGCGCAGAATTACGGTGCGTCGGCTTCTGCGACGAATGAAGGCGAACCAAAGTGGGTGGCGCCGGTACACGCGCTCGCTCATTGGGTTAAAGAAGAAAAGCACCAGTTCCGAAGAACTGATGCTTCCCAGTGGTGGCTCCGACCGGCGTCGATCCGGTGACCTTTCGATTTTCAGTCGAACGCTCTACCAACTGAGCTACAGAGCCTAGGTGACATGTCACCTTGAGAACCGAATTTCTTCGGCGCTCAGAGCGACCCTGACGGGACTTGAACCCGCGACCTCCGCCGTGACAGGGCGGCGCGCTAACCAACTGCGCTACAGGGCCTTGCGTTTGCAGTATCTCTACCGCGTTTTTTTCAAGGCTTCTAGCCTACCAGACTTTTTCCATCCGGCTAACCACTTCCTTGCGTACCCCCAACGGGATTCGAACCCGTGCCGCCGCCGTGAAAGGGCGGTGTCCTAGGCCGCTAGACGATGGGGGCCTGAACTCAATTCGGATTTCGCAAAAGAAAATCGACGCTTTACGCGTTCTTTTCCGTGTCTCGCTCGTCCGAACTGGACTCTAAAACTTTAGAGCATAGATGGCGATATTCCCAAATCGAGGTCTGCAGACCTCGCAGGGCCACCCACTTGGGGCCTATCGAGGGGCGGGATCTCACCTCTAAGAAGCACCCAAAGAGTCGAGAGCTAACCTCTCGGCAGCGCGCCACCACATCAACCCGCCGCCGCACACCGAGGGCAGTCCGCAAACTTGGCAGGATCTTGCCCTGACGCGTCCGAAAACCGCCAGCCGCCCCGGCTCAACGGCGGCTAGATTTGGCTCTATGACAACCACCTCCCCGGCCGAACCCGGCCAGCCTTCCCCAGACATGCCCCAGCGCACCACCCCCGCGCCGGGAGCAGTCATGAGCAAACTCGGCATCGCCGCCGTGATCGTCACCGTGGTCCTGTGGGCTTCGGCGTTCGTGGGCATCCGCGCGGTCGGCCCAAGCTTCTCCCCCGGATCCTTGACGCTGGGACGGTTGGCGGTTGCCGCCGTCGTGCTTGGAATCGTGGTGCTGCCGACGTTGAAGGTGTGGCCGAGCGGCCGGGAATGGTTGCCGATCGTGGCGTATGGCGTGATGTGGTTCGGCGGTTACAACGTGGCCCTGAACGCCGCGGAACACATGCTCGACGCCGGCACCAGCGCCATGCTGATCAATGTCTCCCCCATCCTGATCGCAATCCTTGCCGGAATCTTCCTCAAGGAGGGCTTCCCCCGCTGGCTGCTGATTGGCAGCGGCGTGGCGTTCTGCGGCGTCGCAATGATCGCGCTGGGTTCCGGACAGCGTTCGACGGCGGACGTCGCCGGCGTGCTGTTGTGCTTGCTTGCCGCTGTGCTCGCCTCGGTGAGCGCGATCCTTCAGAAGCCCGTGCTCCGTAAGTTCACCGCAGGGCAGGCAACGTGGTTCGGGATCATGGTGGGCGCCATTTGCTGCCTGCCGTGGACCTGGCAGTTGATTTCCGAGGTCCAGGCGGCGCCGCTCCCGGCAACGCTGGGCCTGGTCTACTTGGGGATCTTTCCCACGGCCATCGCTTTCACCACCTGGGCGTACGCTTTGTCCCTCATCTCGGCCGGGAAGCTGGCCGCCACCACGTACCTGGTTCCGGGCACCACCATTTTGATTTCGTGGGCCGTGCTTCGGGAAGTCCCCACCATCTGGGGACTGATCGGTGGCGTAGTGTGCCTGGTGGGCGTGGGCCTGACCCGGCGTCGGACCCGCCAGCCGCTCCGCTAGCGGGCCATTCCCACCAAAAGTTCACGGTGAGTGGGCGGATTGGCACCCGGGCGGCCGACGGCAATGGAGGCCGCCATGGAGGCAATGGTGCCGATCCGCTCCATGACGGTGGGTGCCAGTCCGTCGCTGCCACGAAGGAGCAGTCCCATGATGAGCGCTGCCATGTAGGAATCGCCCGCGCCGATGGTGTCGGCCACTGTTGCCGGGACGGCCGGGACGTTGAGCTGTATGTGCCGAGTGGCCATGAGCGAGCCCTTGACCCCTTGGGTCACTACAACCAACCCGGCGCCCAGGGCCAGGAGGTGCTTCGCGGTGTCCTCAAGCGCCTTGCCGGGGTACAGCCAACGGGCATCGGTCCCGCTGAGCTTCACGACGTCGGTCAGCGGCACTATTTCCTCGAAGAGCGACAAGGCCTCCTGGTGGCTTCCGAGGAGGTCGGCGCGGATGTTGGGATCGTACGTCACCATGCACCCGCCCTGCGCCTGCTCCAGCAAGCTCCGCACAACGCTTGCGCCGGGCTCCAGGAACGTGGCGATGGAGCCCGTGTGCAGGATCCTCGGGGCGTAGGGAAGGGCCAGGGGTGCCAACGCCCAGTCAATGTCAAAGGTGTAGTCAGCTGAACCGTCTGCAGCTATCCGGGCTGTCGCCGTCGCGGTCTTGCCCGCGGACATGGAGCCGGGCAACAGCACCACGCCGGCACTGTGCAGATGTGCTGCGATGGCGTCACCCCGGGCGTCGCGTCCGATGGTCGTCAGCAGGCCGGTTTTGACGTCCAGCAGGCCCAGACCGAAGGCGACGTTGGCCGGAGAACCGCCGGGGTACTCCACCTGGCCATCGGACGACTCAACGATGTCGATCAACGCCTCACCTACAACGACGACGTCGAGGGGTTCAGGCGCGAGGGAAGGGGTGCCGGTCATGCGGTTCCTGTGTCTGTCGAAAAGAGGATTGACTTTCAGTATCTCTCATCACACACAGCGCCGTTGCTGCCTGAGCGGACTAAAGTCAGATCATGCCCGCGAATCTTCCACCCGGCTTGCCCATAGTTCCGGACGGCGAGCGTCCTTCATCGCAGCTCCGGGATCGGAATGCGGTGCACAGCCCTGTTGAGCACACCGACGCTCATGGTGCCGCGCCTTTCGAAATGTCCCCCGAAGAATTTGAGGAGGCCGTCAGCGACGCCCTCCAACTGATCCCGCCCAAAGCGGCCAGTGCCATGGACAACGTGGCTGTCTTTATTGAAGACGACTACACGCCCCAGCCGGGCGAAGATCCGGACACTGTGTTGTTGGGACTCTACGAGGGCGTCCCCCTGACTGAACGCGATTCCTGGTGGGAAGCCGGTTCCCTGCCGGACCGGATCACCATCTTCAGGCAGCCGATCCTGGACATCTGCAGTACACGCGAAGAGGTCATCGATGAAGTGGCCATCACGGTGGTCCACGAGATCGCGCACCACTTCGGGATCGACGACGACCGCTTACACGAACTCGGCTGGGGCTAGCCTTATAGACATGGGGCACGACCACAACCACTCCCACGGAGTCACAGCAACCGGCAAGCACCGGAAGCGGCTTATCGCCGTCCTGGCCATCACCTTAGGGGTGGTCGGCATCCAGGTGGTCGGCGCCGTCGTGTCCGGGTCCTTGGCACTGCTGGCTGATGCCGGCCATATGCTCTCTGATGCCGCGGGTGTCTTCATCGCACTGATGGCGGCTTGGATTGCCACGCGTCCAGCCAGTGACCAGCGGACATACGGGTACCAGCGGGCTGAAGTGCTGGCCGCCCTGGCGAACGCATTGATCCTCATTGTGATCGCTGTGGTGATCATGATCGAAGCCATCCGCCGCTTCGGGGAATCCCCGGAAATCCACACGGACGTCATGCTCTGGGCAGCCATTCTGGGTGCCGTGGCCAACCTTGTCTCGCTCCTGATCCTGCAGGGGGCGCAAAAGGAAAGCCTCAACGTACGTGGCGCCTACCTTGAAGTCCTCGGTGACCTTCTGGGCTCCATTGCGGTCATTGTGGCGGCGATCGTCATCATGACTACAGACTTCAGCGCCGCAGACCCCATTGCATCGATGTTGATCGCAGTGATGATCATCCCCCGCGCCTGGCATCTGCTTCGCGACGTGGTGGATGTCCTCCTGGAGGCGACACCGAAAGGCGTGGACGTGAATATGATCCGCGAACACATCCTGGCCGTGGATGGTGTGGTGGAAGCCCACGACATTCACATCTGGACCATCACTTCCGGCGTTCCCGTGTTCTCTGCCCACGTTGTGGTGGAAGACGAAGTCCTTAACGCCAGCGGTGCGGACAGCATCCTTGACCAGTTGGGATCCTGCCTCGGACGGCATTTCGACACCGAGCATTGCACCTTCCAGTTGGAGCCGGTGAGCCACTCGGAACACGAGTCGCACCAGCACGCCTAGCCGGTCCCGCCACCCGCGCCCTCAACAGCCACCGTCCCTGCGGCGCCGTCCACGGTGACGAGCTGACCGGTGCTGATCCGCGATGTGGCGTCCGGAACCCCCACAACAGCAGGGATGCCGTACTCACGGGCCACCACGGCGCCATGGGAGTTGGGCCCACCCATCTCCATGACCAGCCCTCCGGCCGTGAGGAACAACGGCGTCCAGCCGGGATCCGTTGACGGTGCTACGAGGATTTCTCCCGGCTCCAGGTGCGCCCCAACCGGGTCCATGATGACCCGTGCAGGAGCTGTGGCCCGTCCTGCCGACGCCGGACTGCCGGACAATGTGCCAGGGCGCTGGGACCCGTTGGTCCCAGGCGCGGCTTCCGGTTCGGTGCCATCCGACATCAGCACCCGCGGTATGTGCCTTCGCCGCAGTTCCTGCCCATAGGCGGCGCGTCGCTCAGCTACCAACTCCTGCAGGTCATCGCCGGCCAGTGCGGTCTCGGCTTCGTCGAGGTCCAGGAAGAAGATGTCCTCGGGGCGTTCGATCCGATGCGCTGCCGCAAGCTCATTCCCGATGAGAAGCAACTGCTTCCGTGCAACGGATAGTCCCAGGACCAGGTTGTACTTGGGCAGCTCGCGCAGTCCCGCGAACCTCCGTGTCCGGTCCAACGCCATGCGAACCACGGCCGCGTGCAAAGGGCTCTTTGTCCTGGCCCGGGCGACGAGACGCGATACTTGTTCATCAGCATCACGGGCTGCCCGCGCGAACTGCTGGTCCGGCGCCTCTGAGCCGTCCGCCAGCCTCAAGTAGTTGGTGACGACGCCAAGAATGTGGGTGGGGTCGTCTGACCAGCGCGGCATGCCAAGGTCGATCTCGGCGACGGCACGGTGTCCGAAGGTACCCAGGAATGAACTCAATCCGGTCTGGGCGACGGCGGGGAGGCTTCCGTCCCGATACTGCTCCGTCAGTTCTGCCGCCGTTCGACCGGTCATGGAGGCAACGGCGTCGGGGTCTTTCCGAATCCCCGCGGCAAGCTGCCACAGCGCCAGGTCCATCTCGGTAGTGACGTTGTTGGGAAGGCCGCGGAGCACCGTTTGGAGTTCGTCATAGGGAGCTTGCCCGCCCAACAGCTTCTTGACCAGCGCAAGCATGGCAAAGCCGAGCGCGGGCAGGGGCAGCACCTGGGGGACCGTGGCGAAAACTTCCTCTCCGAGGATTCGCTGGACGTGGCTGATCCGTTGATGGGCCGTTGCTTGCTGCGGGACGGCCAAGGTGTTGCGCAGATCGGAGCCAAGCTTCTCCACACGTTTCAATGCCGAAGCCGGGCGGAACAGGCCACGGAACAGCGTCTCGGGAACACGGTATTTGGCCGCAACCGGAGCGACGTGGCGAATCAATTTCAAGGGTGTCCTGGTGGTCACCGAGAAACGTGGATCGTCAAAGAGGCCACGTATCAGAACGGCTGAACGGGCCTCCATGACATCGAAAACCCGGGGCACGATCGCCCGGCCGACCCTGCTCCGCACCACCGCAGTGAGGTCAAAGAAGATGCGCTGCCCCGCCTCGTAGTACGGCGGTGGGCCGGACCGGGGATCCGGAACATCGAAGGCCGCGGTCCGGGCGACGCAGGAGGCGATGAGCCGAATGCCGGCCAAGCCCATGGGAGTCAGCGGTCTGGTGAGACCCTGGGCGAGGCTGAAGTTCAGGAAGGCGTGCTCTCCCGGAACCGGAGGGGTGCGCGTGGTTTGCGGGTACAGGGTAGTGATGGGCCGGGCCTGGGTGAGCCACAATTTTCCCTCATCGTCTATGGCCCACTCGGTGTCCTGCGGGGCTCCGTAATGCAACTGGACCTCGCGGCCCAAGTCCACGAGTGCCAGCACCTGGTGATCGCTGAGGCAGGGCTGAGGGTTTGCATCGCCGGGCAGGTCCCGTGAGGACCCGGCGCTGCGTTCAACGCGTTCCGTGCCGCCGCCAGGGATGGCCCTGATCTCCACTTGCCTGTCCCCCACGGTCCTCTTCACCATGGCACCGCGACGGACATCCACCACATACTGATCCGGATTCACGGCTCCGGAAACGACGGCCTCTCCCAGGCCCGGGCTGGCGTCGATCACTGTCTCTTGCCGATTTCCTGTCACCGGGTTGGCGGTGAACATGACGCCGGCGGTGGCTGAGTCCACCATCTCCTGCACCACCACAGCCAGGGTCACCGACGCGTGATCGATCCCGTTGGTGGTCCTGTAGGTCACGGCACGGTCTGTCCACAGCGAAGCCCAGCAGCGGCTCACAGCCTCCAAGACCGAGTCCGCTCCCACCACGTTCAGGAAGGTATCCTGCTGGCCGGCGAAGCTCGCGAAGGCCAGGTCCTCCGCGGTAGCTGAAGACCTGACGGCAACGGGGACGTCCTCGCCCAACTGCTGATAGGCGGACCGCAGCGCTTCGGCGACCACGTCGGGAACGCCGGCGTCCAGCACCAAGGACCGTGCGCGTGCGGCAAGCCCGTTCAGCTGGTCCAGGTGGGAAGCATCGGTCTCTTTCAGTGCCGCAAAGACCTCGTCCAGGCCAATGGCCGAGAGGGCGTGCCGGTAGGCAGCGGTTGTCAGGCAGAATCCAGGCGGTACGGGCAGGCCGGCGCTGGTCAGCTCACCCAGGTTGGCAGCCTTGCCCCCCACTTCAGGAAGCATGGCCCCACTGATGCCGGCGATGTCCAGAGTGAACACCGTGCCGGACGCAACGTTATGGCGATCCTGCCCTTGTTCCCCGGTCTCCTGGCCGTCCATGGAGGATGGGCCCGAGGCTAAGCTGCGCCGAGCATCGGCCCAAACTTGTGACGGTCGGCAAGCCGCGGATCCTCACGATCCGGGACGACCAGCACAGGCCCCTTGGCATGGTGGAGGACGCCGTCCGAGGTGGAACCGAGCAGCATACCCGCGAACCCGCCGCGGCCTCGTGTTCCCAAGACCACCAGTTCAACGCTGCGGCTGATTTCCACCAGCACGTCCACTGGTGAGCCGTCCCGGAGGTCCGTCTCAATGGGAAGCTGGGGGAAGTGGCTCCTGAGCCAGGCAACACCGGCGTCAAGCTGGACCCTGATATCCGCAAAGAGGGCGTCGCGGTCCAACGGAGCCGGCACCCAGGCCAGGGACCCGCTGTACTGCGGTACAGCGCAAATGACGCGGAGCTTGGCTCCCATGCGCTGCGCTTGCTCAGCCGCTTCGAGTACTGCCACGCGGGCTTGCTCGGAGCCGTCGACACCAACTGCAACCACGTTTTCGACTGCGCGAGGGCCAGCCTTGGCGTGCTCAGCCTTGATGTGCTTGTCTTCAGTGTTTTCGCCGAGACGGTCGGCGCAGTACAGCGGGACCGTGACGGTGGGGCATTTGGCGTGGGCAGGCAATGCGCTGCTGACAGATCCCAAAAGGCGTCCAACGAAGCCTCCGCGGCCCCGGCTGCCAAAAACGAGGAGCGCGGCTTCTGCCGAAAGATCCAGGAGGACACCGGCAGCGTCGCCGTTCTCCACCGAAGCGTCCACGTCTATGGAATACCCGGAGATCTTGTCCATAGCCTGTTTCACGATCGCGTCCGCGCCTTCGCGGATCACCGAGTCATCCACTGTTGCGTAGCCGCCATCCAGCCCTGATGCGGCAAAGATGGGTACGGAATAGGCCGTGACGATGTGCAAGGGCAACTGACGGCGTTCGGCTTCACGTGCCGCCCATACCAACGCACACTGCCCGTGCTCAGAACCGTCAACTCCAACGACAATGCCGCCTGGCGCCACTGCCTGGTCCTGGCCGTCCTGTGGCTCTTCATTGTGCCTGCTGTGCTGGTCCATGGGGCCCGCCTCTCCACCTGCTGCTTGATGTTCCGGCCATTCTGCCAGAGGTTCTCCGGCTCGGATTCCCTACTGGCGTCGTTGTCAATGGCCGGGGCAGAAGAAACCTGGAAATTCCTCCTCCCAATGTCCACTATTCTCGGTCGTCAACGCCGAATCAAGGTGACTTTGGGCTATGTGTATAACGGTCCGGGCTCGGTTGCAGGGGGCGCATTTTGCGCTGGGGATGAACAACGCAAACACGCGGACTCGGGAGGCTATCCATGGCAGAAAAAGTTCGGTAGTGTTCGAGTCACCGAATGGCCGGCAAACGTGTTCCACAGCACTTTCCGGCCATTTATTGCGGCCGCTTGGGGAACTCGGACGCGACCCCATGCGATGCCTAACGGCACACACGTCAAGGAGGAACCAAGCAGTGTCACTCACGCCTGATTCCGCCACGGAACGCACCACCACCGTGGTCATCGGAGCCGGCCTGTCCGGCTTGGCAGTTGCCAGTGAGCTCAGCCGCTACGGCGTGGGCTCCATAGTGGTGGACGGGTTTGGCGCGTTGTCCACAACCGGGCCGTCAGTCCACACAGGCATGCTTCAACGCTGCGATGCAGCCGACCCCGCAGCCATGCAGGAACGCAACGAGATCCTCCGCCACCTGCGGAACTATGCAGCAAGCCATCACCTGGATGTCCGCAGCACCACGCGGGCTGTCCGCCTCGATTTCCTTGGCTCCGACCCTTCCCAACAGATCGGCTACGGACTGGCCGCCAGCATGACCACCGCCGGGCTCAGGACTGGGCTCCACGCCTCAGGCCCCCTTGAATCCACCCGCCGCCAGTGGGCCGTCCACACTGCCAACGGCGTTCTTCTGGCGGACCACATTGTGGTCACGCGCTGCGCGCAGAGCCAATTGCGCCGCATGCTGGCCGAACTTGGCATTGCAATCGGCCAGAACCTGGTGGCTGCGATGCGGGCCGTCGGGATGCACCTTGTAGGTGTCGGCGAACTGATTACGCCCACACCCAAGGAAGTACTTCGACAGGCGAAGGCCGTGGGCCAGGCAATATCGTCCAAAGTGGCCCTCACCGCAGGGCCAAGCATCGTCACCGCCTAGCAGAACAAACCCGGACGACTCCAGACAAAGGCCGTCGGGCTATACAGCTGAGGCGCGCTCTATCCCGGTGTCGCACCTGGCTCTGAACTTTTCCGCACATAACTTAACGCCAAAGGCCGGTGCCTTCGAGGACTAATTCCTCAAAGACACCGGCCTTTGGTCTGAAGCGTGAGGCTTATGCGCCAGCGCGTACGTAGGTCAGGGGACCCGTAGCGGTCAACCAGCTGATCGGGTGGATGCCCGTCTGGTTGCCGTTGATGCCACCGCTGATGGCCTGGCCGTTGCCGATGAAGATGGCGACGTGGCCGGACTGAACGATCATGTCACCGGGCTGGGGGTCACTGACAACCTTGCCGTAGTTCATGAACTGCATGGGGCCGAGGTCACCAACGGGGATGCCTGCGGAGCCGAGCGCGCGCTCCACCATGGCGGTGCAGTCCTGCATGATGCCGATCTGGGCGTAAGCCGAGGCAACCATGGCAGCGTTGACGCCACCCACGGCCGGGGCAGCAGCGGGAGCAGGAGCAGCAGCGGCCGGAGCGGCAGCAGCAGCCTTGGCAACAGGAGCCGTTGCGGCGGCAGTGGTGACTGCTGCCTTCTTGGCGACGGGAGCCGGAGCAACCGGAGCAGGCTTCTCGATAACCGGAGCTGCTACGGAAGCAACAGCAGGGCGCTCGAAGTTGACGGTAGCCGTAGCCAGGGCGGTAACAACCTGGGTGGGAGCGTCGGCTGAAACGGTCTCAGCGACCGTGGCCGGGCTGGAATCCCGCTGAACCGGAGCTTCAGCAGCGTGAGCTGCAATGGAGCCGGTCAACACAAGGCCCGAGGCTGCTGCAATAACAGCTGCCTGGCGGCCAGCGCCGGAAGCGTTGCTGGCGACTGCCTTGGAGATGGAGATGAACGGATTAGGACGTACGCTGTCCGCCTTACGACGGCCGCGAAGAATGCGTGAAGACATGAAAGAGCCTCTCCCGATGCCTGCGAGGTTAGCTGTCGGATTCGGATGGGAGTCACCCGGCCACTATCCCCCGCTGTTCAGCGGAAGCTTCGTGACTTCACCCCAAGGCACGCTCGAAAGCGACCTAAAATGGGTTCCCCGTCTCTGCCGTAAGGTTTGTCTGCGAACGGATTCCGGACTGCGGCAGAGCTAGGCAATCAGGCCGGAAGTGCCCGTTACGTGGAACAGGCACAGGTACTACCGTACGCGATGATCACGCGGAAGTCACATTTAAGTAACGAGAAGCGCGCTTCCGGCGTGTCGCAGTAACCGTTTCGAGATCTTCGCAGCTACGTAGAAAACCCTGTTATTCCGCGGGAGAATCGCCATCTGAGTCGTTCGAAGCAGCGAGTTTTCTCCGCGCTGTAACAGCCAGAAAAATAACGAGACCGACAGCAACAACCGCCAAGCCCACAATGCTCCACGGGAAGGGCTGGGAGGCATCCGCGGCTGGCTCGCTGTTACCGGTTCCCGGCGCCCCGGTCCCCGCCGTCGGTACTGCTGCTGAAGGTGCTGAAGCGGACGGCGAGACTGCCGCCGAGCCGTTGGCCGCCGTCGCGCTTCCTACGGTGGCCGTGAAGGTAAAGGTGCCCTCAATGGGGTGGGAATCGCTGCTGACGACGCGCCAGACCACTGTGTATTCGCCGCCCGGGGCGCCTTCGCGCAGCTTCTGGACCGCCTGGTTGTCGATGATCTCAACGGGGCCGTCGGCCCAGTTTTCGCCACCTGCCGTGACCGTCACGCCGGAACCGATGGCAAGCGGTCGGTTGTTGAACGTGATGGAGACCGACGCCGGGACCTGCGTCACGGCGGTACCGTTGGCCGGCGTCGTGGATTCAGCGACGTCGTGGGCGGACGCGGGAGCCGCAGAAAACAGCAGGGCGGACGCGAAGGCAAGAGCAGCGACGACGGCGGCCAGAAGCGGGCGGATGGTACGCATGGGGCGGTTTCTCCTAGTGTTGGCTTCCTTACAGACTAGGCGAATCGTCCGGAGGGCCCGTACCGGACCGCTTAGGATTTGAGAGCACACTCCCCTCAATCCCCGGAGTCCTTCATGCTTAAACAAGGTTCTGCCGTAGACCGCTACTTCAAAATTACTGAACGTGGATCCACGTACTCGAGGGAAATTCGTGGCGGCTTCGCAACGTTCTTCGCCATGAGCTACATCGTGGTGCTGAACCCGCTGATTCTTTCCGGGGCGGATTCCAGTGGGGCCTCCCTCGGTTTCACGGCCGTCGCAGCCACCACGGCCTTCGTGGCGGGAATCCTGACCATCCTCATGGGCGCTTGGGCCAAGCACCCGTTCGCCGTGGCAACCGGCCTGGGCGTCAACGCCTTCGTTGCCGTCACTGTGGCCTCGCACCCGGAGCTCACCTGGCCGGACATGATGGGCCTCGTGGTGCTCTCCGGCGTCACCATGCTCATCCTGGTGCTGACCGGTTTCCGTACTGCCGTGTTCAAGGCCGTGCCGGAAGCCCTGAAAACGGCGATCGTTGTAGGTATCGGCCTCTTCATTGCGCTGATCGGGCTGGTCAATGCGGGATTTGTGCGCCGAATTCCCGACGCCGCCGGCACCACGGTTCCCTTGGGCCTGGGCGTCGACGGCAAGCTGATGGGCTGGCCTACCCTGGTGTTCGCAGTGGGCCTCATCCTCACCATCGCCTTGGTGGTCCGCAAGGTCCGCGGCGCCATCCTCATCGGCATCGTGGTCTCCACGGCACTGGCCGCCATCCTTGAATTCACCCTCCACATCGGCCCCAGCTTCGACGGCAAGAACGTCAACCCGCGCGGCTGGTCGCTCGTGGCTCCCACACTCTCAGAGTGGGGCGCCCCGGACCTGTCCCTCATCGGCAAAGCCAACCCGTTCGGCGCCTTTGAGCACCTCGGGTTCATCGCAGCGGCCCTGCTGGCATTCGTGATCCTCCTGAGCATCTTCTTCGATGCCATGGGCACCATGGTGGGCCTGGCCAACGAGGCCGGGACCGTGGACAAGGACGGCAACATCCCCAACGTGGACCGTGTTCTGCAGGTGGATGCCCTCGGCGCGATCGTGGGTGGTGGCGCTTCGGTTTCCTCCAACCAGATCTTTGTTGAGTCCGGCGCCGGCATCGGTGAAGGCGCCCGCACCGGCCTCGCGTCGATCGTCACCGGCGTGCTGTTCCTGGTGGCCATGTTCTTCACGCCTCTGATCAACCTTGTCCCCTTCGAAGCCGTGGCCCCGGCCTTGGTGGTTGTGGGCTTCATGATGGTTTCCCAGGTGGGCAAGATCGATTGGCAGGACTGGGGTGTCGGCATCCCCGCGTTCCTGACCATCTCCCTCATGCCGTTCACGTACTCGATCGCCAACGGTCTCGGCGCCGGCTTCATCTCCTACGTCCTCATCCGCACTTTCCAGGGCCGCGCCCGCGAAGTCCACCCGCTCATGTGGGCTGTGGCCGCTGCGTTCCTGCTGTTCTTCGGAATTGGAACCGTGGAGGAATTGCTGGGGGTCAAGTAGGCCCTTCGCCGAGACGGCATTTAATGACAGTGTTTGGCGAGAACATTGTCATTAAATGCCGTCTCGAGGCGTCTCCGGGGAGTGGTCGTCCGGGGTTTCAGACACCCAGCCGGTGAGACAGCTGGTTTTTGGACCCCGCGTCGGGTGTGCTTGAAGCATGGAAACCAGCAGCACCCTCGCCGTAGACGTCAGCCCCACCCCTTGGACGGGCCGCTTTGACGGAGACGGAACCGAACACCGCCGCTGGTGGCAGGCGGTAGCACCGCTGACGTCGTCCGTTCCCGCAACGGCCTCGCGTCCCGCCGTCGTGCTTGGTTTTTGCAGCGATGCCGGGGTCCTGCGCAACAAAGGCCGAGTGGGTGCTGCTGCGGCGCCGGCCGCCATCCGCACGGCGCTGGGTCCGCTGGCGTTCCACCTTGACCGTGACGTGTTCGACGCCGGTGATGTGGTGGTGGAGGACGACTCACTGGAAGCGGGCCAAGAGCGCGCCGGACTCGCCATTTCGGGACTGCTCGACGCCGGAAACCTCACCGTGGTGCTCGGCGGCGGCCACGAGACCGCGTTTGCCAGTTACCTTGGCGTGGCCGGTTCTGACGTGGTTCGCGGTAAACGGCTGGGTGTCCTGAACCTTGATGCCCACTTCGACCTGCGGGACGAACCCACGCCGAGCTCGGGTACGCCGTTCCTCCAGATGGCCCACGCAGAAGCCGCCGCTGGGCGGGAACTGCAGTACGCCGTCGTCGGAATTTCTGAGCCGAACAACACGCGTACCCTCTTCGATACCGCCGATCGCCTGGGAGTGAAATACCTGCTGGATGAGCTGTGCACCCCCGAGGCAGTGGAGATTTTTGTTGCCGATTTCCTGGCAGGCGTGGACGTGTTGTACCTGACCATAGACCTCGATGTGATGCCAGCATCGGTGGCCCCTGGGGTGAGCGCACCCGCCGCCTATGGCGTGCCTTTGCCGGTGATCAGTGCGGTCTGCCGGCAGGTTGCTGCCAGTGGGAAGCTCCTCCACCTGGACGTAGCTGAGCTGAATCCCGCGTTCGATATCGATCACCGCACTGCGAAAGTGGCTGCGCGGCTGGTGAACACGCTCCTCGCCTAGCTTTTCCCTTTTCCAGCCGGCGTCCGCCGCCTACTCTGTGGGGAGGGAAGGATGGCGATGCGCGGAACTCCTGTGCAGGACAAGTGGGCCTGGGTAGCCGGGCCGACGGCTGTGGCTCTGGGACTCGCAGCGCACATGTTCGCGGGCGGAAGCGCTCCTGCCATACCCGTCCTCCTGGCATTCGCCGCGCTGTGTGCCCTGGCCGCCCAGCTCGTTTCCCGCTGGGTGCACGGGCCGCTGCTGCTGCTGTTCCTTTCCGGATTGGCACAGCAGTTGCTGCACTTCGGCTTCGAGGCTTTCGGAGGGTACTTTCCCGGCAGCGGATTCCTGGACCACTTGCACGGCGGCCAGGTCGTAGGGGGTGTGCCGGGCGGGGATGTGCCGGGCGGCACCGCATCCGGTGGCGGCGACATTCACCTCCTCCTCTACACCCACATGGCGGCTGCGATCCTCACGCTGCTGGTGGCCGCAGGCGTGTCCAAGCTGGCAGCGCAGAAACGTGAAGAGCCGCTTCGACGTGAGAACCACAGCCGCTGACAAGCCGGTCCTGCTGAGCTGAGCACAGGTGCGAGGCAGCAATGTTTTCAGTCAATGGCATACGGTCTCTTCCACGGGGCCTGTCCTTTGTACTGTTTGGCCTGTCAGGCTGCTGCCAACAAAGGATATGGATATGACCGAGGGCCCGTTGAAGAAATTGTCGGATATCCGGATCCGGGACCCGTTCATCATGGAGCCCACACGTGGCTGGTACGTACTGTTCGGTACCACGGATGAGAATGTGTGGGGCGGCCCTGCCACCGGATTCGATTGCTACACCAGTGATGATCTGGAGCACTGGAACGGTCCCCTCCCTGCGTTCCGACCGCCTGAGGGCTTCTGGTCCGACTCGCAGTTCTGGGCTCCTGAAGTCCACGCCCATGCGGGACGCTATTTCTTGTTCGGCACGTTCGTCGCCAGCGCCTCCCAGGTGCGCGGAGTCGCGATCCTGGTCGCAGACGAGCCCACCGGCCCCTTCCAGCCGTGGAGCGACGGCCCCGTCACACCTTTGGGAGTTCCCTGCCTTGACGGAACTTTTTTCTTGGACGATGAGTCCCGGCCATGGCTGGTGTACAGCCGCGGAGCGGAAGCCACCGCCGCAGGAGAACCGCCGCTGGCGGATGGCGAAATGTATGCCATGCAGCTCTCCGACGACCTCAAGGAAGCGGTCGGTAATCCGCAACTGCTCTTCCGGGCATCCTCCGCGTCGTGGAGCAAGCCCCTGCGTTTTCCGGAGGGCGTTGAACCACCCAGCGCGCTGAAGCTCGCCAAGGACCCTCTCTTCACGGATGGACCTTTTATACGCCGGACGCCCACAGGGAGTATCCAGATGCTGTGGTCCAGTTTTGGAGACGAAGGATATGCCATGGGAGTAGCCAACTCACCTACCGGCACCCTTCTTGGACCGTGGATCCAGGAAGACACGCCGCTCTGGGCACGCAACGGTGGCCATGGAATGATCCTGAGCGCCTCCGACGGATCTGACTACCTGGTGTTCCACACTCCGAACGACTCACCTCACGAACGCACTACCCTCCTTCGCATTGAGTCTCCAAAAGGCGTCCACGGCTTAACGGGCAGCAACCTTGCGCAACGCTGAGTAGCCCGGCGACGGCCTGCGTAGCGCAGCGAAAGGCCGCGAAATGAACATTGATCCGGCCGCACTGAGACGCCTAGTGTCGTTTGCACGTGGTGTACCCGAGAGGCCAGGGAGCTGCCTGCAAAGCAGCGTACGCGGGTTCGAATCCCGCCACCACGTCCAAGGGATCCCGAGGCCCGGAACCCCCTCCGCGAAGTGGCATTTAATGGCAATGTTTCGCTCAAACATTGCCATCAAATGCCACCTCGCGGGAGCATGAGGGGAGGCGCAGGGACTTTGCCGACCGCAACAGCACGGCCGCTCCTTTGCGCAGCGGAGGCGCAGCACCATGTCACCCAGCATCGAGGCGGCGGACGGATTCCTGACCGACTACTACCAGCACGTGGCAGAGGACGACGTCCGCAGCTACACGCCGGAAACGCTGCTGGAACGGGCCCGCTACCACCGGTCTTTGGCCGAGCGGCGGGAGCCTGGGCAGGACGTGATCGGAATCCTGCATGAGCCCGACGCCAGCGTGGTGTCGATCGTCAGCGATGACATGCCCTATCTGCTGCCATCCGTCACCGCCGAAATCGCCCGGGACACCGCATCCATCCGGCTCCTGGTCCACCCCACCTTCACCGTCACCCGCGACCCAGCCACCCATCGCCTGACCACCATCCACAGGGCGCCTCAGCGCATCGGGCTGCCCACCGGCGTCGAACCTTCAGCTGCCGGCGGCAGTCCGCAGTTGCCCACCCCATACGAAGAGCACGACGGCGGACCGCTCGCCGAAGCGTGGATGGCAATCGACGTCCCCCGGCTCCCGGACGACGCGGCCACGGACCGCCTGGTGGCCCGGCTCCGGAGGGTCCTGCTCGACGTGCGGGCGGCCGCAGAGGACCATGCTGCAATCCATGAGGAATTGGCCCGCGAGGTGGAGGCGTTGACCGAGGTGAGAGGCTCGGGTCCTGAAACCAGGGAGGCCAAGGAAGCCCGCGAGCTGCTGCAATGGCTGGGTGAAGGAAACTTTGTGTTCCTCGGGTATCACGGGCGCCGGGGGCTGGGCGTGCTGCGGGATCCGGTGGAGGTGGACCAAATGGACCACGCGGAACCCCGGCTACTCACCCTCACCAAGTCCACCCAGCGCTCCACGGTCCTGCGCCCCGCCTACCTGGACGAAATCACGGTGCAAGCGGCCGGGACTACGGAACGAGGTGCCGCTGAACACGGTACAGATCAGCACCGCACCGCCCGGCACAGCTTTGTGGGGCTCTTCGCCCCCAGTTCCATGGCACATTCAGCCCTGCAGATTCCCGTCATCCGCGACACAGTAAACGAAGTGATCCGGGCGTTTGGCTACCCGCCCGGCTCGCATCACGGCAAGGAACTTCTGGCCGTGATGGAGGGATATCCCCGCGATGAGCTGTTCCACATCGACTCCGGGCAACTGGCCGACCATGCCCGCGAGATCCTGCGCCTCCAGGAGCGTCACAGCACCAGGCTGTTCCTCCGTCCGGACTCCTATGGGCGGTTCATGACCGCGCTCGTGTTCCTGCCACGCCGCCGTTACAGCACCGCCGTTCGGCTCAGCATTGAACGTGAACTTCGCGAGGCCTTCGGTTCGGACGCCATCGAGTTTGAGCTTCGTTTGGGCGAGTCCGCCATGGCCCGGGTGTTCTTCCGGGTGCTCCTTCCGCAAGCGGCTTCGACGCACGGCGGAACGCCCGGCGGGCCGTCCGGCCGGACGCCCGGCGGGACACCCGGCGTCGTGGATGCCGCAATCCTGGAGCCTCGGATCATCGCCGCCACCAGGACCTGGGCACAGGGTCTGGCCGAGGCGCTGCAGGCGCGGTATCCCTCAGAAGAGGCGGTGCGGCTCTCCCGTGAGTGGGCCGCCGCGTTCCCGGCCAGCTATAAGGCCGATTTTGAGGTGGAGGACGCTGTTGAGGACATCTCGGCGTTCGAGAGTTTCCCGGCCACTAACGATCCGGAACCCGATCCCCTGCTGACCGTTTATACGAGGCCCGGCACCGCTGTGCTCAACGAGGACGCCCGGATCCGGCTGTATCTGACCCGCCCCAGGAGCCTCACCCAGATTCTCCCGTTCTTCCACAACCTCGGCTTGAAAGTCCTGGACCAGCGGCCCTTCGACGTGCAGCGTGGAGACGGCAGGCAGTTCTTCCTGTACGACCTCGGGCTCAAGTACCCGCGCGGCGTGGATCCCCTGACGACGGGCGAATTGCTGGCGGGCGCGTTCTGCGCCGCCATGCGTGGCGACGCGGAGTCTGACGCCTTCGATGCGTTGGTCATCAAGGAGGGCATCGACTGGCGGAGAGTGTCCATTCTGCGCGCTTACGCCAAGTACTTACGGCAACTGGGGAGCACCAACTCGTACGGATTCATCGCTGACACGCTCCGGACCAACCCCCAGGCGACACACGCGTTGCTGGAACTCTTTGAGGCGAAGTTCAACCCGGACAGTTACGCACCGGACCTGTTTGATCCTGAGCTCGCCAACCGTTCCGGGGCCACATCCCATGGCGATGTTTTCGAGGAGGGCAACAGTGGGCTGAGTCATCGGACGCAGGCAATCCACACTGCCAGGGCCACCCTGGCCGAAGCCATCGACGCCATCCCGGTCCTTGACGCCGACCGTCTCCTCCGAACGCTCGCGAGCGTGGTCGATGCATCCCTGCGCACCAATTTCTACCTGGACCAGCCGTATATCAGCATCAAACTCGATCCGTCCGGGCTCCCGGTGGCCCCACCGCCACGGCCACGCTTCGAGATTTGGGTTTACTCACCACGGGTTGAAGGGGTCCATTTGCGCTTCGGTCCAATCGCCCGCGGTGGCCTCCGATGGTCTGACAGGCGCGAAGACTTCCGAACCGAAATTCTGGGGTTGGTCAAGGCGCAAACGGTCAAGAATGCAGTGATTGTTCCTACCGGGGCCAAAGGTGGATTCTTCCCCAAACGGCTCCCCGACCCGGCGGAGGACCGCGCTGCCTGGCTCGCGGAGGGCCAGGACAGCTACCGGACTTTTATCCGCGGCCTGCTGGACGTCACGGACAACCTGGTACCGGATCCCGACGGCGGCAGCAACGGTCGCGTCATCACGCCACCCCGGGTGGTGCGGCACGACGGCGACGACTACTACCTGGTGGTCGCTGCAGACAAAGGGACCGCTGCCTTCTCCGACATCGCCAATGCCGTTGCGGCGGAGTACGGTTTCTGGCTCGGGGACGCTTTCGCATCGGGCGGATCGGCGGGCTACGACCACAAGCAGATGGGCATCACCGCCCGGGGTGCATGGGTGTCCGTTCGGCACCACTTCAGTGAGCTCATGATCGATTCCAGGGCCGAGGACTTCACAGCGGTGGGCATCGGCGACATGAGCGGTGACGTTTTCGGCAACGGCATGCTCTTGTCCAACCACATCAAAATGGTCGCCGCCTTCGACCACCGGCACATCTTCCTGGACCCCACGCCGGACCCGCTCGAGTCCTATGCGGAGCGGGAGCGGCTCTTCAGGCTCCCCCGATCCAGCTGGGCCGACTACGATCCCGCCAAGCTGAGCCCGGGAGGCGGTATTTTTCCGCGGACCGACAAATCCATTCTCCTCACCGACGAGGTCAGGCTCGCGCTGGGTTTGGATGAAAGCGCCGAGCCCGCGGGTCAGTTGGCAATGAGCCCACCGGACCTTCTCAAGGCGATCCTCATGGCACCGGTCGATCTGCTGTACAACGGCGGAATTGGCACCTACGTTAAGGCGTCCACGGAGTCCCATGCCGACGTCGGGGATAAAGCGAACGACGCCATCCGCGTCGATGGCAACAAGCTCCGCACCCACATCATCGCCGAGGGTGGAAACCTTGGCGTCACGCAGCGCGGCAGGATCGAGGCTGCGCTGACGGGCATCCTGGTGAACACCGATGCGATCGACAATTCGGCGGGCGTGGATTGCTCGGACCACGAGGTGAACATCAAGATCTTCCTGGACCGCATGATTTCAGCAGGCAAGATGACCGCATCGGAACGGACGGCGTTCTTGCAGTCCTTGCAGGCGGAAGTTGGCCGGCTGGTGCTCAAAACCAATGATGAGCAGAACGTCCTGCTCCTCAATGACAAGCAACTGGCCGTCGAATGGAGCCCCAGCTTCGAAAGGACCATGGACTGGTTGGAATCCGTAACGGACCTGGACCGGGAACTGGAGTCCCTCCCCAGTAACGGCGAACTGCAGGCGCGCGTCCTCACTGGCAAGGGTCTGACCACTCCCGAGCTCGCCGTGCTGGCCGCCTACGCCAAGATCGAGCTCGCCCGGGAGCTCACGGAAGGCGGACTCGCTGATGATCCATGGTTCTCGGAAACACTGCGCGAGTACTTCCCCAGGCAGGTCGCGGAGCGGTTCGGCGAACATCTTTCAACGCATCCGCTCCGCCGGCACATCGTTGCCACCGTGGTGGCCAACGACATGATCAACATGGGCGGTATCGCCTTCGCTTTCCGGGCCATGGAAGAAACCACGGTGTCCGCGGCCGCCGTGGCGCGCGGGTTCGTGGTGATGCGGAAGCTCTGGGATCTGGACTCTGTCACCCAGGCAATTGCCCAACTACCGGCCACTACGCCCAGCGAGCACGGTGCCGCAGTGGCCCTGGACATGCGACGCCTCCTGGACCGGTCGGTGCGCTGGTACGTCACCCACGATTTCCGCGACAAGCCCCTTTCCGATGCTTTGGCCCGGCTGGAGCAACCGATGTCCCTGATGCGGGCCAACTTCACGGGTTTCCTGCACGGCATCAACTTGGCACACTCCCAGAAGCGGCTCGCCCACACCGATGCCGTTGGCTTGCCCCACAGTTTGGGAATCCGAGCATCTGAGCTGCTGGTCAGTTACGGACTGCTGGACATCTCGGCCATCGCAGAGGAACTCCAGGAGCCGGCGGAGGCCGTGGCGGAGGTCTACTTCGCCGTCTTCGAACGGATTTCGGCCATCCCGCTGCTGGAACACATCACCATGCTTCCGCGTGACACCCATTGGGAATCCCTGGCCCGGGCTGCACTCAGGGATGACATGTACCTGGTTCTCGCCGACATGACCAAGGCGGTGGTCCGGCATACTCCACGGTCTCCGGTGGCCGCTGATCCTGTGGACCGGATCGTGGATTGGGAGCACGGAAACATCGAGCAATTGGCGCGGGTCCAAGAGACCATCCGGGAGGCCATTAAGCCCGGTCCGGTGGACATCGCTGCTCTTTCAGTAGCCGTGAAACTCCTCCGCGCCATGGTTCGGAGATGAGACGCAGGTCACCTAGCTGCCAGTCATCTTACATATTTTCGGCGCTCACCAACTATGATTGACGGGTCGCCCTCGCATGCGGCATGTAATAGGAGGCCCCCAATGACCCCTGCAATGATTGCAGAACGCGAAATTCGCCTGTCCTTCTCGAAGGCAGACGAGATCCACGACGGACTCGACCGCGCCGTGGATGCCCTGATCGAAAACGCAGCAGCAGACGCTGCCTGCGGAATTCTGGTGACGCGCCACGAGCCCGGCACCTACACCGTGGCTCTGGACGAATCCGTTCCCTTCGGTCAGACCCGCGAAGTAATCGCTGCCTGATACCCCAACGTATTTCCGGCAGCGACGCCAAAAACCGGGGCCCGTTCCTTTCCGCATCTACTACCCGCGGAAGGGAACGAGCCCCGGTTTCTGTTTATCTGCTACTCCACCCATGTAGGTCACAATTAGGCGCGTTTTGAGCGGCCAAAACGCGCTCAACTGCGACTCAGTTGGGTGCCTATGCCCGGCGGAGAGTCACGCCGTCGGACTTCATGAACAGTTCCTTGCCTTCTTCAGTAACACCCGAGCCGGAGTGCTCGAGCCACACCACATTTCCACTGCTGGAGATTTCCTCGACCCTGCCGGTGGCTATCACGTGGGCATACTTGACCACTTCCACCGCCTCGCCAACGTTCAGCGTCTTCCAGTCCGTAACCGTAGCCGAGTGAGCGCTTCGCCTGGACAGGACTGCTCCGCGTGCCTTCATTGAACTTCTACCCCTTTGTGGATGTTCTCTGTTGTGTATTGAGTTGTTAACGGTTGACCGTCAAGCCCACAACACCGTTGTTGTGGACGTGACGTACACCATAAGTTCTACTACATTTGCCACGCCCCGGCGCTTGCGTTGCGAACAAAGACCGGGGCGTGACAAAGATGCCCATCAAATGAGCGTTTTATTCGACGTCAGGCCAAAATCCCGACGGCGGATTCGGCGGCCGCGCGGACCGCACCCGAGCCGACCAAACGGTCAGCCGCTTCCAGTTCCGGCGACAGGAACCGATCAGCACCCGGGCCCTGAACTACTTCACGAAGCACCTCAAGCACTGCCGTACCGGCGGGACCCGGGGTGAGTTCGCCGTCGGACATTTGCGTCCGCATGTCGATGGCGCGGGCGCTGGTGACAAGCTCGACGGCGAGCACGCGGCGAAGGTTCTCCACGGCCTTGCGCAGCTTCCGGGCGGCGTGCCAGCCCATGGATACGTGGTCTTCCTGCATGGCGGAGCTCGGGATGGAGTCCACCGAGGCCGGAACCGCGAGGCGTTTGTTGTCCGAGACCAGGCCGGCCTGGGTGTACTGGGCGATCATCAGGCCTGAGTCCACCCCGGGGTCTCCGGCGAGGAAGGCCGGCAGTCCATGCGAGCGGGCGGGATCGAGCATGCGGTCCGTGCGTCGTTCGGCCATGGAGCTGAGGTCCGCCACGGCGATGGCCAGGAAGTCCAGGACATAGGCCACGGGAGCGCCGTGGAAGTTGCCGTTGGACGTGACGCGGCCGTCCGGGAGGACCACCGGGTTGTCGATCGCTGCGGCGAGTTCGCGGGAAGCCACCAGTGCGGCGTGGTCCACGGTGTCGCGAACGGCGCCCGCAACCTGAGGGGCACAGCGCAGCGAGTAGGCGTCCTGGACCTTGGTGTCGTTGATCCGGTGGGAAGCAACGATCGGCGAGTTGGACAGCACGCGGAGCATGTTGTCCGCGCTGGCGGCCTGGCCGGGGTGCGGCCTCAGTGCGGCGTGGAGCTCCGGCAGGAACACCTGGTCAGTGCCGAGCAGTGCCTCGACGCTGAGCGCGGCGGTGACGTCCGCCGTCGCAAGCAGCAAGCGGATGTCGGCGATGGCCATCAGGAGCATGCCGAGCATGCCTTCGGTGCCGTTGACGAGGGCCAGCCCCTCCTTCTCAGCGAGTGTGACAGGCTCGATGCCATGCTGCGCGAGCAGCTCAGCAACAGGCGGCTTGCCAGCGGTTCCGTACAGTTCGCCGTCGGGACCCATGGCTTCGCCTTCGCCCATGAGGACCAGCGCGCAGTGGGACAGCGGTGCGAGGTCGCCGGAGCAGCCGAGCGAACCGAATTCGCGGACCAGCGGGGTGATGCCGGCGTTGAGGACGTCCACCATGGTCTGGAGAACTACGGGGCGGACGCCCGTGCGGCCGGACGCGAGGGTCTTGGCCCGGAGGAACATGATGCCGCGGACCACTTCGCGTTCCACGGCCGGGCCCATGCCGGCAGCGTGGCTGCGGATCAGCGACTTCTGCAGCTGGGTGCGGAGGTCGTTGGGGATGTGGCGGTTGGCCAGCGCGCCGAAGCCGGTGGAGATACCGTACGCCGGGACATCGCTGGTGGCGAGATCGTCAATGTGGGCCCGAACCTTGGCCACGTTGTCCAGGGCATCCTGGGAAATGATCACCTTGGCATCGTGGCGTGCGACGGCGACGACGTCTTCCGGGGTGACGCCGCTGGAGCCAAGGGTCACGGTGAGTTGTTCGTTGGTGGTGATGGTCATGGTGTTGCCTACTTCTCGTTCATGGGGATGCGGACGCCGCGTTCGTTGGCGACTTCGACGGCGCGGTCATAGCCGGCGTCGACGTGGCGGATGACGCCCATGCCGGGGTCGTTGGTCAGGAGCCGTTCGAGCTTTTCCGCGGCCAGGTCCGTGCCGTCGGCTACGGAAACCTGTCCGGCGTGCAGGGACCGGCCGATACCGACACCGCCGCCGTGGTGGATCGAAACCCAGGTAGCACCCGAAGAGGTGTTGATCAGGGCGTTCAGCAAAGGCCAGTCAGCAATGGCGTCGGAGCCGTCGGCCATGGACTCGGTCTCACGGTAGGGAGACGCCACGGAACCGGAGTCCAGGTGGTCACGGCCGATCACGATCGGAGCCTTGACCTTGCCCTCCTTCACCAGCTGGTTGAACAGCAGGCCGGCTTTGGCGCGTTCGCCGTACCCGAGCCAGCAAATACGTGCCGGCAGGCCCTCGAATTCCACACGGTCCGCAGCAGCGTCGAGCCACTTGTGCAGGTGCGTGTTCTCCGGGAACAGTTCCTTGATCGCTTTGTCCGTCACAGCGATGTCTTCCGGATCCCCGGACAACGCAACCCAACGGAACGGGCCAAGACCCTCGCAGAACAACGGACGGATGTAGGCCGGAACGAAGCCGGGGAACTCGAACGCCCGCTCGTACCCTCCCTTGCGTGCCTCATCACGGATCGAGTTGCCGTAATCGAACACCTCAGAGCCGGCGTCCTGGAACTCCACCATCGCCTGGACGTGGCGGGCCATGGAAGCCTGGGCCTTCTTGGTGAACCCTTCCGGATCCGCCTCAGCCTCGGTGTGCCACTCGGCCACCGTGATGCCCTCAGGCAGGTAGGACAACGGATCGTGGGCCGACGTCTGGTCCGTGACCACATCGAAGGTCACTTCCCCGGCCTTATGGCGGCGCAGCAGTTCCGGGAACACCTCCGCGGCGTTGCCCACGTAACCCACCGACCAGCCACGACGCTCGTCCTTGGCCTTCTGGACCTTGGCGATCGCGGCATCCAGATCGGTTTCGACCTCGTCCAAGTACCGCTTGCCCGCGCGGCGGCGCAGACGGGTCTCATCAACGTCCACGATCAAGCACGCGCCGTCGTTCAACGTCACGGCCAGCGGCTGGGCGCCGCCCATGCCACCACAACCACCCGTCAACGTCAGCGTCCCGGCCAGCGGGCCCTCGGTGGAACCCTCCGCGGCGGGTGCCGGGTGACGCCCCTCAGCAGCCAACTTGTTGCCGACGGCGGCAAACGTTTCGTACGTGCCCTGCAGGATGCCCTGGGTGCCGATGTAGATCCAGGACCCGGCGGTCATCTGGCCGTACATCATCAAACCCTCAGCTTCGAGGCGGCGGAACTCAGGCCACGTCGCCCAGTCACCGACGAGGTTGGAGTTGGCGAGGAGAACACGGGGCGCCCACTCGTGGGTGCGGAACACACCCACCGGCTTACCCGACTGCACCAGGAGGGTTTCGTCCTTCTCCATGGTTTCCAGGGTCCGGGTGATCGCATCGAACGCAGCCCAGGAACGCACAGCACGGCCCGTGCCGCCGTAAACCACCAGGTCGTCCGGGCGCTCAGCGACCTCAGGATCCAGGTTGTTCATCAACATGCGCAACGGCGCCTCGGTCTGCCACGACTTGGCAGTAAGTTCAGTACCCCGGGCGGCCTTGACCGGACGGGCACCAGTGGTGAAATCGGCGGGTGCCATGGTGACTCCTTCGTCTGTGGGAAGTGTGTGGTGGAAAGATCTTCTGCTTCTACTAAAGCCCCTTTATCCCGCGGCTGGAACGGCTTTTGGAGTGGTGCTGTCCGGGATTACAGACCCGTGGACCCTCTCGCATTTGAGCGGCAATGAGCGCATGCTGGACCCATGGCAACGTACCGGGTGACGACGCTCGTGGCGGCACCGCCGGACCGCGTCTTCGCGGCCTGGACGGACCTGGACCGCTTCAAGGAGTGGATCGGGGGCGTTACGCGCGTGACTGACCTCGCAGGGTCCATCGATCAGGCCGGCAGCAGCTACACAGTGTGGTTCGGCCGCATGGCAAGCCCCACCGAAATCCTCGCCGTCCAGCGGCCTAGGCATCTCCGCACCCGTTTCGGCAACGCGATCCTGAAAGGCGAGTCGGACGTGACCTTCACTGCCGAGGGCGACGGCACGCGCATCAACCAGGAGTTCGTCACCCGGGGAGTTATCTCCGGGATCTTCGCCCGGCTTTTCGCCATGGGGTCCTACAAGGGCAGCTTCAAAGGCGAGCTGGAGGCCTTCCGGCAATTGGTGGAGCGCGACAACCCCGGGCCGGGCTAGCCGGCCTTGCCAGCCTGCCGGCCTTGCCAGCCTGCCGGCCTTGCTAGAGTCCCGGCCCGCTGGCTAGCCCGCCGGGCGCCCGTGGATCCGGACCGACAGTTCGTCTGCCGCCTTCCGGATACGTGAAGCGAGCACCGGCCATTGCTCAGCCGGCACTTTGTCCTCCAAGAACGTGACGGCGACTGCCGCCGTCGGCCATCCAACGTGGTCCGTTACTGCGGCGGCGATGGAGCAGAACCCCGGCGTGATTTCGCCGTTCTCCGTGGCATAGCCACGCTGCCGCACCTGATCGAGGTGAGACGACAACGCGGAGTACTTCATGATGGGGAACTCCACCTCATGCCGCGAAGTGAAGGCGGCGGCGTTTGGATACAGCGCACGGACCTGCGACTTTGGAAGGGCGGCGAGGATCGCTCGGCCTGACGCCGTGAGGTGGCTGGGCAGGCGGACCCCGACGTCGGTCACCAGGCTGGGGCGGTTCTTGGCGCGTTCCTCCACGATGTAGAGGACGTCCCGGCCATGGAGCACCGCGAGGTGCGCACTCTCACCGATCACATCAACCAGTGACGCGAGCATGGGCCGCCCAAGCCGGGACAAAGGCTCCTGGCGAGAGTATGCCGAGCTGAGTTCGAAAGCGCTGATGCCGAGCCCGTATCGCTGCTCTTCGTGGAGGTGCAGGACGAAGCCGTTGGCTTCCATCACCCCCAACAGGTGGTAGACACTGGATCGCGGCAAGCCCAGTGCCGTGGCAATGTTTGACGCCGCCATCGGCCCGCGTCGCGAGGCCAGCAGCTTCAGTATCCGCAGGGTGTTCTCGGCGGCAGGGACTTTGGAAGTGGCCTTGCCCGGTGCCACTGGCGACGTTGTCATGGTTCCTCACTGCTCAGGGTTCGGGACCAGCGGACCATCGACTGTCCGGTATCCCGTACTCAAGCGTGCACCCTGCCGGGCTGCGCAGCCAACCCGTTGGGCTTGCCCGGTGTCTGGAGTGCCAGACACCGGGCTTGCCCAGGCCCCCGGTTGGGGTTCTGGCAGGGGCGGGGCCAGGCGAGGGCTACGGCTTGGGCTTGGGGGCAGTGCCCGCGGTGCCCGGCTTTACGGGTGCCGGCACCGGGACTGAACCTTTCCGACGCAGCAGGAACGTGATGGCACCGGCAGCAGCCAGAACCAACGCCGCAATCAGGCCGATGGTCCAGCCACCCAAACCGGAGGAGGAAGCAGCCAAGGGTGCGGCCGCCTCTTGCGACAAAGACTCCGCCGACGTCGACTCGCTGGGCCACGTCGCAGCCGGCGGGACGTCGACATCTGTGATGTCAGGACGTTCAGCGTCAACAGGCTCGCCGTCCGGAGCCTCCCCGGTGACGGGAAGCGCGACGGCGGAAACGGGCGCCTGCGGCCACGGCACCACAGTGGGAGCTGCTCCGAACAGTTCGGAAGAATCAACCATCGGTACGTTCAACGGAAGCTTTCCGCGCTCCTGCTCCGCCGCTGCGGCGGCTCTGGCCGCTTCAGCAGCCCTCGCTGCCTCTGCCTGACGGGCTGCTTCGGCGGCTTTCGCAGCGTCGGCTGCTATACCGGCGTCGACCGCTGCCTTGTCTGCCAACCCGGCGAGTTCGGCAAGCATGGCGTCAATCGAGGCAACGTGGGCGGCGGTGGCTTCGTCGCGCTTGGCAGCAGCAAACTGCCCGGTGGTGGCGAATGCCCGCAGGTCAGCCCGGCTGCCCTCCAGCGCCACAGTGGCGGCTGCCCGCCGTTCCGCACCCTTGTCGAGAGTGGCGTAGGCAAGGATGCGGTCGTCCAGGTCTTGTGCAGTAGCGAAACCATACTCAAGGAAGTAGCGGACAGCCGCATGGTTGGTGGATCCCAGGGCAAGGTCCGCCGCCTTGTTCACGTGGCTGCCACCGAGGTCCAGCAGTTGGTAAACGCGCTGGCGGTCCGCGCCGAAAGCGGATACTCCGCTTGAATCCCGCGCAATTGCTTCTGCGTGGCCCTTGGCCACGAAGTTCTTGATCGCTGCATCGCCACCCAACATCGCGGCCTCGGCTGCCTTCTTCACTTCAGGCGTGCCAACCAGTACTAGATCCAGTGTGACCTGCCGGGCTTCCTTGATCAGCGCATCAAGGTCGGCACCGGGCGCCGAAACGGTCGCCAGAAGCCCGGGCAACTCCTTGGCAGCCTTTGCGAACGTTTCCTTGAACGGCTTCTCGGAAACCGCGGTTGCGCTGTCCAGGACATTTCGCGGACCAGCCTGGGCACTGAGGAGATCACGATCAACAGTCAGACGTGTCGTGTCTGCTTTCCGTGCAGCCACGGCGGTGTTTCGCGCTTGCTCGACGGCGGTCTTCGCCCGGTCGGCGACTGCTGCGGCTCCTGCGGGGTTGGCCTTGAGATCGTCTTTGACCTGCTGGAGCAGTGCAGAAACGGCAGCCGACTCAGTGTGATGGTCGCCTGCAACGAACTGCCCGTAGCGAAGGAAATCAGCCACAATTTCAGAGTCGTCGGTTGCCAGCGCTGCCTTGGCCGCGACAGAAACGGCAGGATTCCCGGAAGCGATGAGGCCATATGCCGATTGGCGGTCTGCCATCTTCGCTTTGTTCCTCCACCCGGTCAGGACGAACTGCTCCACGGCTTTGTCGCCTTCATCGAGGCTCTTTGCGGCCTCACGGCGAACGTGGACGTTGCCGTAGTTAAGGAAGTACGCGGTCACAGTCCTGAGGTCGCCCCGCCATGTCCCAGCCCAGCCCTCTGCAAGGAAGGCATCGATCCTGACCGGATCACCGGTGGCAAGGATCTTCTGGGCAACGGACCGAACATGCTCGCTCCCCCGCTCCGTCAGCTCGGTGACCAGCTGCTTGCGGTCCGCTGCCAGCGGGGCGTCCTGTCCGCCGTCGACGAATGCCTGGACCGCACTTTCGCCGCCCACGAGGGCCGACGCCGCTGCTGCGCGGGTGGCCGGGCCACCCGTCCTCCACAGCTCAAGTACGCCCGCCGCGTCGGAGGCCCGTTCAACATACGGGACTGGAGCTTGCGATGCGCTGGGAACCTCAAAATCAGGAGTGTCGTAAGCCTGCGCGGGGGCTGCGAAGAGCAAAGACGCGCCAGCCACAAGGGCAACAACGGCAGCGGCCCAACGGCGTCGAGTGTGACGAAGTACAGAAATCAAAAGTCCCCCATAAGGATGCGGTGGCAGCGCTGAATTCAAGTGGGCGACGCTGAAAAGCGAGGGATGCCTGACCGGTTTGATGAGCTGTCCGCGGTCATCATATCCGAACGGAGACTATGACTTTGACCACCCTCCAAAAGCCGTCCTATCCGCCAAAGCCGCAGTGTCTGCGATCAAAGACACCAAACCCCCGTGAGTCCGATCACAAGAGGCCCAAAAGTGATGTGCTGGATAGCGATCCCCTCCCAAAGACGAGAAGGTTTTACTATGCAACAAACCAAGCTGGCCGCGGAGAGCTCTGTTCTCCAGGCCGCGGGTACGGCGCTCAGCCGAGGCCTGAACGTCCGCCACATCCGCTTCATGGCCCTCGGATCCGCAATCGGCACGGGCCTCTTCTACGGCTCTGCTTCTGCGATTCAGAAAGCCGGCCCGGCCGTCCTCCTTGCTTACATCATTGGCGGCGCGGCCGTGTTCATGGTGATGCGGGCACTCGGCGAGATGGCCGTCCGACACCCCGTTTCCGGGTCCTTCGGCCAGTATGCGTCCAGGTATCTGGGACCGTTTGCGGGTTTCGTGACCGGGTGGACGTACGTGTTCGAGATGGCCATTGTGGCCATCGCCGACGTCACCGCTTTCAGTATCTATATGGGTTTCTGGTTCCCCCAAGTGGACAGATGGATCTGGGTTCTGGCCATCATTCTGTTCCTCGGCGCCATGAACCTGCTCAGCGTGAAGGTGTTCGGCGAACTCGAGTTCTGGTTCTCGCTCATCAAGGTGGTGGCGATCATCGCCATGATCGTGGGCGGTGCGGCGATCGTGGTGTTCGGCTTCCAAACGGGCGACGGCGGCGGCGTGGCACCGGGACTGGGGAACCTGGTGAATCACGGCGGTTTGTTCCCGAACGGTTTTGAGGGGCTCCTGGCCGCGTTCGCCGTCGTGATGTTTGCCTTTGGCGGGATCGAAACGATCGGCATCACAGCGGGTGAAGCCACCAACCCCAAGAAGGTCATTCCGCAGGCTGTTAATACGGTGCCGGTCCGCGTCCTGCTCTTCTACGTGCTGACCCTGGGTGTGCTGATGAGCATCTTCCCCTGGAACGAAATCGGCAGCAGCGGCAGCCCGTTCGTCCAGATCTTCGACGGCCTGGGCATCCCGGCGGCACCGCACATCCTCAACGCCGTGGTCATTACGGCCGCGCTCTCGGCCATCAACAGCGACATCTTCGGAGCCGGCCGCATCCTGTTCGGCCTCGCTCAACAGGGACACGCGCCGAAGAGCTTCAGCAAGATTTCCCGTCACGGCGTTCCGTGGATGACCGTGGTGATGATGGGCGGCATCCTGCTGATTGGCGTCGTGTTGAACGCTGTGATTCCTGAGGACGTCTTCGTGCTCATCGCGTCGATCGCCACCTTCGCTACCGTGTGGGTCTGGGTGATGATCCTGGCGTCGCACGTGGCCATGAAACGGGAGATCAAGCGCAAGGGACTCCCGGCGTCGGAGTTCGGTTCCCCGCTGTGGCCTGTTGCGTCCATTCTGACCATGGCGTTCATGGCCATGGTGATCGTGATCCTGGGCGTCTTCGAGGACACCCGGGTAGCCCTGTATGTAGGCGGCACCTGGCTGGTTCTCCTGTTCGTCGCCTACAAACTGTGGGTCCGCGGTGGCGGCCTGCGCCGGGCAGAGTTGGTGGACGAGACCGCCGCCATCCCCGCGGTGAAGGCACCCTAGTTTCCCTGCGCCGAAACTACAGTTAATGCCAATGTTCGCGCGGAACATTGGCATTAACTGAAGTCTCGCGAGGGGGCTCGGCTCAGATGGCAGAAGCAGCGGAGCGCACGGCCTCGGACAAGGCAGTTGCCGGGCGCCCGATCAGTTTCCGGAGATCACCCGTGGTCACCAAAAGATCGCCACGGCCAATGCCCAGATCGGTATCGGCGAGGATCTGCGCGAAGCCTTCCGGCACCCCTGCGCCCGTCAGGAGATCAGCGTACTGGTCTGCGGGGAGGTCCCGGTATTCGATGGACTTGCCTGATGCAGCGCTGATCTCGGCGGCCAGCTCGTCCAAGGAAAATGCCTCGTCCCCGCCCAATTCGTAGATTTTGCCGGCCTGGTGCTCCGCGACCAGAACCGCGGCCGCAGCTTGCGCGTAGTCGGCACGGGAGGCGGCGCTAACCTTGCCGTTTCCGGCGCTGCCCGCGAGTGCTCCCTGCGCCAGCGTTCCTGGCAACTGGTCAGTGTAGTTCTCGAAATACCAGCTGTTGCGAAGGAGGGCGAAAGGAACGCCGGATTCTTTGAGGATGGATTCCGTGGCCTGGTGCTCTGCGGCCAGCTTCATGCGGGTGGTGTCTGCGTTGGCAATGCTGGTGTAGGCCAGAAGCTGCACGCCCTCGGCCTTTGCAGCCTCGATGACCGTGCGGTGCTGCTCTACCCGCTTGCCGACGGCGCTTCCCGAAATGAGAAGGACCTTGGTGGCACCCTTCAGAGCTTGGGCCACCGAAGCAGCGTCGTCGTAGTCCATTGCAACGGCGCGAACGCCTCGGGCAACAAAATCGGACAGCTTTTCGATGGAGCGCCCGGTGGCGACAATGCTGTCAGCGGGGACATCGCGCTCAAGCAGGGCCTCTATGACGTGGCGGCCCAGCTGGCCTGTTGCTCCGGTAATGACGATGCTCATGACTGGTTCCTCTCAAGGAAGTTAGTGGGTCGGTCACCAATCACAACCAACGCTTTCACAGATAGCTTCCCGAAAGAGAGTACGCACTTTAAGGTAAGGTACTGACATGAAAGTAAGTACCCTCTTGACTCCCCTCCCGGCCGGCGTTGCGGACGGTGTCTTCCCAGCCGGCTGCCCGAGCCGAACGGTTCTGGACCACATCACCAGCAAGTGGGGAGTGCTGATCCTGCTCTCGCTTTCCGAAGGAGATCAGCGATGGAGCGAACTGCGCCGACGAGCTGAGGGCATCAGCGAAAAAATGCTGGCGCAAACCCTGAAAACGCTCGAACGGGACGGGCTGGTACGCCGCGATGCACAACCCGTTATCCCGCCGCGCGTGGACTACAGCCTGACTGAACGCGGCCGCGAGCTCACGGCACTGCTTATCCCTCTGGTGACCTGGGCCTTCGATAATGCCGAGGAAATCATCGGCGGCCAAAGTTAGCCCTGATCCCCCGCCGAAACTACAGTTAATGCCAATGTTCCGCGTGAACATTGGCATTAACTGTAGTCTCGCGAGGGGCGCGCGGGCCGGCGTCTACCGGGCCGACCAGCCACCGTCCATGGTGTAGCTCGCGCCGGTGACCATACCGGCGTCGTCGGAGGCCATCCACGCTGCCAGCGACGCTACTTCCGCAGGCTCCACCAGCCGTTTCACCGCGGACTCAGTCAGCATCACCTTGGCCAGGACCTCGGCTTCGGGGATGCCGTGGAGCCGGGCCTGATCCGCGATCTGCTTCTCCACCAAGGGTGTGCGTACGTAGCCCGGGTTGATGCAGTTGGACGTGACGCCGCGCTCACCACCTTCCAGGGCGGTGACCTTGCTGAGCCCTTCGAGGCCGTGCTTGGCGGAGACATACGCGCTCTTGTAGGCGGACGCCCGCAGCCCATGGACCGACGAAATGTTGATGATCCGGCCGAACCCGTTGGCGTACATGTGCGGGAGTGCGGCCCTGATGAGGAGGAACGGCGCCTCCAGCATCAGGGCCAGGATCCGCCGGAACTCCGCGGGTTCGAACTCCTCGATCGGCGCGACCTTCTGGATGCCGGCATTGTTGACCAGGATGTCGCAGTCCAGGCTGAGTGCGGCCAGAGCGTCCACATCCAGCAGGTCCACCGTCCAGGCTGTGCCGCCCAGCTCGTCGGCGAGCGCCGCAGCTCCGGAGGCATCGACGTCGGCCACTACTACTTTCGCCCCGCGGGCGGCGAGCGCACGGGCGCAGGCAGCCCCGATCCCGCTCGCCCCGCCGGTCACCAGTGCTTTGCGTCCGTTCAAGGAGTTGTCCATAAGATCAGCCTTTCGAGGCGGTAGTCAGTCCGTGGCGGATGGCGTCGGCCTCGTCCACTTCCTGCAGTGCGATGCCCTTGGTCTCCTTCAGCGAAACGACTGCGACGACGGTGATGGCGCAGGCGACCACGAGGTAGATCGCGGTGGGAACCCAGGATCCGGTGTCCTTGAGCCACTGGGTTGCCAGCAGCGGTGCGAGTGAGCCGGCGAAGATCGAGGTGACCTGTGAGCCGAGGGAGACGCCGGAGTAGCGCATGCGGGTGGGGAAGAGCTCGGACATGATGGCCGGTTGTCCGGCGTACATGAAGGCGTGCAGGCAGAGGCCGATGGTCACGGCAAGCACGATCACCACAGCGTTCCTGGTGTCGAACATGGGGAAGGCGAAGAACGGCCAGGTTGCCCCGGCGATCGCGCCCACCAGGTACACGGGCTTGCGTCCCCACGAGTCCACCAGGCGTCCCACCTGCGGGATGACCAGGAAGTGGATGACGTGGGCGATCAGGAGTGCCATCAGGAGAGAGGAGGTGTCGTACTTGTGGACGCTCTTGAGGTAGACGATCGCGAAGCTCACTACGAGGTAGTACATGATGTTCTCGGCGAAGCGGAGGCCCATGGCCTGCAGGATGCCCTTGGGGTACTTGCGGATGACTTCGCCCACGCCGTAGCTGATGGCCTTGGACTCCTCCACCTGTGCCTTGGCTTCGAGGAAGATGGGGGCTTCGGTGACGTGGGTGCGGATGTAGTAGCCAACGAACACGATCACGGCGGAGAGCCAGAATGCGACGCGCCAGCCCCAGCCGAGGAAGGCTTCGCTGCTGAGGGTGGTGGACATGACGAACAGGACCAGCGTGGCCAGGAGGTTGCCCACCGGCACTGCTGCCTGCGGCCACGATGACCAGAATCCGCGGGACTTGTTGGGGCTGTGCTCAGCCACCAGCAGCACGGCGCCGCCCCATTCGCCGCCCAGTGCGAAGCCCTGGATGAAGCGGAGTGCCACCAGCATGGCGGGTGCCCAGTACCCGATTTCCATGAAGCCCGGGAGGCAGCCCATCAGGAAGGTGGAGACGCCCACGATCACGATGGTCAGCTGCAGGGTGGGCTTGCGGCCCAGCTTGTCGCCGATCTGGCCAAACACGATGCCACCGAGCGGGCGGGCAACGAATCCGACGGCGTAGGTGATGAACGCCTGGATGATGCCGTCCAGTTCGTTGCCGGTGCTCGGGAAGAAGTACTTGCCGAAAACCAGCGTGGCGGCGGTGGCGTAGAGGAAGAACTCGTACCACTCCACCACGGTGCCCACCATCGAGGCCGCGACGATCTTCTTGAGTCCGGAGCCTTCGCCGGCGCCCTTCCCTGCTTTTGATGCGGAGCGTTGCTCTACGCTCATATCCATCTCCTCAGTGTCCTCTTTGACCCTTTTGAACGTGATGTGATCCACAACACGAAGTGCTCCACTGAGTATTGCCGCAGATTTGTTGTGCCTCAATGACCAAAGCAGCACTATGTGTGTGCAAAATTGCAGATATGAAGCCTAACCCGGACGACCTCCTCATCTTCCTCGCCGTCTCACGTTCAGGAAAATTTACGACGGCGGCCCAGGCCTTGGGACTCAACCACACCACCGTTTCGCGCAGGATAGCGGCGCTGGAGAAGGCGCTGGGCGGCAGGATCCTCGCGCGTGCCTCGGGCGGTTGGGAAGTGACGGAGCTGGGCGCGGAAGCCGTGCTGGTCGCAGAGCGGATCGAGGCTGCGGTGGGCGCGCTGGGACCCAGCGACCGCGCGCCCGACCCCATCACCGGCGTCGTACGCATGACCGCGACCGATGGCTTCAGCGCCTATATCGCAGCCCCAGCGGTGGCGCGCTTGCGGAGGGAGCACCCCGGGCTGAGCGTGGAAATCGTGACGGTGACGCGAAGGGCGTTGCAGCAGCGCTCAGGCCTGGATATCGAAGTGGTGGTGGGGACGCCGCAGGTCCACCGGGCCGAAGCGATCAGGCTGGGCGAATACCGGCTGGGGATGTATGCGTCGGGCGCCTATTTGGAGGACAACGGTACCCCGTCAAGCATCGAGGAACTCACGCAGCACCAGCTGGTCTACTTTGTGGATTCCATGCTCCAAGTCGATGACCTGGATGCTCCCCGCCGGCTGGTCCCCACTATGCGCGACGGCCTGAGCTCCACCAACGTGTTCGTTCACGTAGAAGCTACCCGGGCCGGAGCAGGTGTTGGTTTTCTACCGTGCTTCATGGCCGATCGTCACGCTGATTTGGTGCGTCTCCTGCCCTCGGACTTCGCCGAGCTGCTCCCCTACTGGATGGTCCTCCGCCCGGACTCCATGCGCCGCCCCGCGGTAGCCGCCGTCGTGCAGGCACTACGGGAGGAGACTGAGCGGAGACGGGAAGAGTTGCTGGGGGCGGAATAGCCCGCCGAGGTGGGGAAAGTCAGGAACCCAGCGGGATCACCAGCGGCGTGTGGCTCACGGGATCATCGATCACGATGCACGGCAGGCCGAACACGTGCTCCACCAGTTCGGCTGTGACGACGTCGGCAGGCCGCCCCTCGGCCACCACTGCGCCGTCCTTCATGGCTACGAGGTGCGTGGCGTAGCGGCAGGCATGGTTGAGGTCATGCAGCACGGCCACCAGGGTGTTCCCCTCGCGGTTGAGCCGCCGGAACAACTCCAGCAACTCAATCTGGTGCGCGATATCCAGGAACGTAGTGGGCTCGTCCAACAGGAGCAGCGGGGTTTGCTGGGCCAGGACCATGGCCACCCACACGCGTTGCCGTTGACCACCGGAGAGCTCATCCACCAGGCGGCCGGACAACGGGGTCACATTGGTAGCTTCCAAAGCATCCACAACAGCGGCTTCGTCAGCCTCTGACCACTGGCGCAGCAACTTCTGGTGCGGGTATCGGCCGCGGGCAACGAGGTCCGCCACGGTAATTCCGTCGGGGGCGATGGATGTCTGCGGCAGCAACCCCAAGCGACGCGCGACTTCCTTGGCACCGTATGAGGAGATGCTCTTCCCGTCCAAGAGAACAGCGCCGGACGTGGGTTCCAGAAGCCGGGACAGCGCACGCAAAAGCGTCGACTTTCCGCAGGCATTCGGCCCAACAATCACGGTGAACTCACCATCGGGAATGCGCACGTCAAGTGCCTCGGACACGGTCCGGCCGGCATACCCCAGGCTCACATTCTCAGCGTGGAGCCGGGCGGAAGCCGTCAGCGGGCCAACAGAAACCGGAACATCCAACACATCAGTCACAGCAATCTCCTTCACTTCTTCGCTCATTGCCGCTTCACTTCCCGGGCAAGGAGCCACACGAGGTAGCAGCCGCCGATACTGACGGTCACCACACCCACGGGCAATTGGATCGGCGCGAACAGGTTCTGCGCCACGATGTCGCTGGCCACCAGCAGGAAGGCTCCCATAGCCGCAGAGGGAACCATGCCCACCGAGGCGGAGCGGGTCAACCGGCGTGCCAGTTGCGGGGCGGCAAGGGAGACGAACGCGATCGGACCGGCCGCCGCGGTGACCATCGCGGTCAACGCCACGCCCACCACTGCCAGAACCAGCCGCGAACCTTCCAGCCGAACGCCCAAGGCCCTGGCGGCGTCGTCGCCCATCTCCAGGAGCCCCAACCGCCTGCCGTAAAACGCCAACACGGCCAGCAGCAGCACAAAGACACCCACCACGGGCAGCACCTGGTCCCACGAGACCTTGTTCAGGGAACCGGCACCCCAGACGGCGGCGGACATGGCCTGTTCCAAGGACGCTTTGAGGATCATGAACGTGTTCACGGAAGCCAACATGGCGCTCACAGCGATGCCGGCGATGATGAGCCGGAAGCCCTGGATGCCTTTCTTGTACGCGAACACGTACACCAAAGCAGCAGTCACCAGGCCGCCCACCAGCGCACCGGCGGAGACAGCAAAGTAGCCGCCACCCATCAGCAGGATGACCACCAGGGCACCCGTGTAGGCACCGGTGTTGAAGCCGATGACGTCCGGACTTCCCAGCGCATTGCGCGTCAGCGACTGGAAAATTGCCCCGCTGACCCCCATGGCCGCCCCCAATAACAGGGCCAGGAGGACGCGGGGCAATCTCCACTCCACCACCACCATGTGCACGGCTCCGCTGGATTGACCCAGCAAAGCCGATACGACGTCCGGCACCGCAACGCTGAACTCACCCAGGCCAAGGGCGACGACGGCGAGCGCCAGGGCGGCGGCGATGAGGACGGCGGTGACAACAAGGGTACGGACGTCGACGCGCAGTGACAGCCGCCCGCCGAAGCGGCGGACAGCGAGCGTCCGCCGGCCGAAGTTGATGGAAGGCGCCCGTTCCAGGGAAGTCGCCTGGTCAACCGAAGTCACAGCGTGCTCACTTTCCGGCGTCGAATGAGCCATATCAGGACAGGCGCACCAATGAAGGCGGTGATGATGCCTACCTGCATTTCGCCGGGGCGGAGCACCAGCCTGCCCGCAATGTCAGAGACGAGTAGCAGTACGGGTGAAAGCACCAGGGTGTAGGCCAGAATCCAGCGCTGGTCCGGCCCGACGATCCACCGGGCAACGTGCGGAATCATCAGCCCCACAAAGCCGATGGGTCCTGCCGCGGCCGTTGCGGCACCGCAGAGCAGGGTGACGGACACGATGGTCCACACCCGGGTGCGGATGAGGTTGGCGCCGAGGGACTTGGCGGTGTCGTCGCCCATGGCCACGGCGTTAAGGGGCCGCGCAAGGGCGAGCGCTATGAGCGTCCCCACCAGGATGAACGGCGCCACGGTGGTGAAGATTTCCCACGTACGGTTGCTCAACGTCCCGGCACTCCAACTGCGCATGCTGTCGAACACGGCGGGCCGCAACAGGGTGATCCCTGACGAAATTCCGCCCAGGACTGCTCCCAGGGCAACGCCGGCAAGGGTGAGGCGGAGCGGTGTTGCCCCGCCTCTCCCCCGCGAACCGATGAAGTACACAGCAACGGTGGCAACCACGGCACCGGCGAAGGAGAACCAGATGTACTCGTGGATGCTGGTCACTCCGAACAGCGCAACCCCGAGGACTACGAAGAAGCCCGCACCCGCGTTGACGCCCAGGATGCCGGGGTCCGCCAACGGGTTGCGCGTCAAGGCCTGGATCAGCGCCCCGGACAGGCCGAGGGCTATGCCCACCACCACTCCGGTGACAGTGCGGGGCAGGCGGAGGTCGTGGATGATCACATGCTCCGGCGTACCGTTGTACGCGGTGATGGCAGGCCAGAGATGGCCCATGTCCACGTCTTTAGACCCCACCACCAGGCTTAGCCACAGAACCAGGGCCAGCGCGGCAATCGCTGAAAGCAGTCCCAGGAGGCGGTACCGGTTCACGGCCACCAACCCCGCTGGGCGCTCACGTGCAGAAGAAACCGGCACCGCGTCCTGCATGTCAGCTACCGAAGCTACAGAGGCCTCAGCAACAGAAGCTTCAGCGACAGGGCGCGGTGCCATGGTTCCGGACGCCATTTAGAGGCCCAGCAATTCGAACTTGGCGTCCTGCAGGTCCACGATTTCCTCGCGATCGCGCTTCTCGTTGGACCAAAGATCGTCGAACCATCGGCGGGTTTCGGCGTCGAGGTTTTCCCAACGCGCTTCCCAGGCTTCGCTCTTGTCCGTCCAGTAGCCGATCAGCTTGTAGGACTCTGGAGTGAGCTTCTTGTCATGCCGAAGGTACTTGCGGATCCCGCGCAGCACTTTGGTTTCGCCGGCCACCCAGATGTAGCCCACGCCGCCGGGGAGTTCCATGGAACGCAGGACCTCGTCCAGCCGGGACTGGCTATGGCCGTTGCCGCCGTAGATCCAAGCGACCTCGGTTCCAGCGCCCAGGGTCAGCTCCTGCTGGTGCGATGGGTGCTCCACCTCGATCAGCACCCGGGTCCGAACACCCGGCGGTGTCTGCTCCACCAACCGCGCGACCGCCGGGAGGCCGGTAGCGTCGGCCAGCAGGATCTGCCACTGGAGGTCGGCCGGGGGTTCGTACAGTCCGGTCGGCGAGTTGAGCCCGACGACGTCACCCACCTGGGCGCGCTGTGCCCAGGAAGCTGCCAATCCGCCGTCGTGAACGACGAAGTCAATGTCCACCGTTCCGGCGGCGGGGTCCACAGCGCGGACCGTGTAGGTCCGCATGGCGGACGGCTCCACGCCCTCGGACCAGTCCCAGGAGTCTCCGGTGGAGATGGGCAGCCGGGCCTCATGCGTGCCGGGATCGGGGAGGAAGACCCGGAGGTATTCGTCGCCGACACCCGTGGTGTCGAAGCCGGACAGGCCGGGACCGCCGAAGGTAATCCGCACCATTCCAGGCGTCAAACGGCGGGTAGCGAGGACCTCGGCCCGGTAGATGCTCATCATGGCAGGAGGGCCTTTTCGAACTTCTCCAGCAGGGCGTACTGACCGCTCGGGGAACCGTAGATCATTTCGAGGTCGTACGTGTGGATCTGCTTGTTGGCCACGAAGGGCAGCGAGGTCCACAGCTTGTTGTTGGCCAGCGGGGCGAAGGCGTCCGGGTTGGCGCCGTCCTTCTCGGGAACCTCGGTGGTGATGATGGCATCGATGCCGTTGAGCTGTTCCAACTGCTCGGCGCTCAGCTTGGAGCCTTCACCGTCAGCGAGCGGGGACACCTTCAGGCCCAGGTCCTTGATGACCAGGCACGGCGTTCCGTAGCAGCTGACCGATACCTGGTCCTCGTAGTAATCCACGGGACCAATCACCAGGTCGCTCTTGCCGGCGGCGGCCAGACGCTTCTTTACGTCGTCCACCTTTGCCTGGTACTTGTCCATCCACGCCTGGTACTGCTCCGTCTTGTCGAAGGCCTCGGCTACGGTCTTGAACTTGGTGCGCCAGTCGCTGCCGTCGAAGCCGTTGAACGTGTAGGTGGGAGCGATGTCGGAGAGCTTGCCGTCCAGCTCCTTCTCGTAGCCCAGGCCATTCAGGATGACGTCCGGCTGGGCCTTGAGGATGGCCTCGAAGTTGAACTCCGGGTAGTTGGTGAAGGGCGTGATGCCCTTCAGTGCTTCCTGGTCAAAGAAGTACGGGAAGCCTGTGTAGCCGCTGTCGCGGATGGGCTGCTGGCTGGCCAGCGGAATGCCCAGCGTGATCAGCATGTCCAGGTCTGTGGTGTACATGCCCAAAGCCTTCTTGGGCTCTGCGGGTATGCTGACCTCTTTGACCTCACTGGTGACGGTGCGGGTTTCCGATTTCGCGCTCGCGCTGGCATCGGTAGTGGCACATCCGCTCAGCAGAAGGGCTGCGGATGCCAGGGCTGCGACGGCGGCAGACATGGTTTTAGTGCGTGAAATCACTGCGGTCCTCTTGGTTCTCAGGGGAGACGGAGAGCTCCCGTTGGTGGCCGCGGCCCGATGATGGGCTTAGTCAGCGACTACCGAAGTTAGGTATACCTACCCTAACAACGCAAGGACTCCTTTGACCGCTGGAATCTATTCGGAACCGGCCAAAGAGTGATGGTTTCCGGCCTTAAGCGAGGCCACATACCAGCCAGGAGTGTGCCCCATCACCTTTCGGAACACTTGGACGAAGGCACTCGGGTTGTTGTAACCCACCCTCCTGCTGACCGAAGAAACGGGGTAACCGGCGGCCAGCAGCCCCAAGGCCACCCGCACCCTGGCATGGATGCGCCACTGCGCAAACGTCATGCCGGTTTCCTTGTGGAACAGGCGGGACAGGTTGCGGACACTGATGGCAACCTCCACGCTCCACTCCTCCAGCGAACGGTCCAGGGCAGGATCATCCAGGAGCGCCCGGGCTATGAGTTCCAGGCGGGGGTCGGTTGGCATCGGGAGCAGCATCGGCCGGGCATCCACAACATCCAGCAGCCCCACCACCACCTGCTCCGAGCGTTGACGGAGGGAGTCGTCCATATCGAAATCGCTCATGTGGCGCAACAACTCCTGCGCGGCGGCGGGCACCGTCACCGCCACTGTACGGTTCGCCAGATGGGGCACTACCTGGCCGTCAATGTGCGAGCAGTAAAACCCCGTCCCCTGAGTGGACTTCACAGCATGGACCACGCCCGCAGGGATCCAAAGGCCCAGCGTTGCCGGTACGGCGAAGAAGCCGCCGTCAGCTTCCACCGTCAGAACGCCCCGGGCACCCCAGAGCAGCTCATGGGTAGTGTGGACGTGTTCAGTCCAGGTTGCCGGCGTTGCGCACTCGAAATACTGCGTGTAGACGCCATAGACCTGGTGCACCTCCACCGCTGCCGTCGCCTGTGGCACGGTCTGTCCGGATTGCGATATAGCTTGGCGGGTCATATGGCCTTCTCGAAGTTAGGTGAGCCTTACTATGGTAAGCATGCCCTCCCGTTCCGCCATTCCGTCCTGCCCACCCGGGCGTAACAAGCCAACACCGTGGACGGCTTCCCGTCTCTTCAAATACACCCTGATGGCCAATGGCCGCTGGAAGCTGCTGCTGGTGGGCTGCGCCGGCTTTATTCTGCACCAGGTCAGCGAGGCCCTGGTTCCCGCGACCATCGGCGCCGCCGTGGACAAAGCAATTGCACCGCACGACGCCGGGGCCCTCCTTTGGTGGCTTGGCGCGTTGGCTGTCGTCTTCGTGGTGCTCGCCCTTTCCTGGCGCATCGGCACCTTGGCCACCAACCGCTCCTTCCTCTATGGTTCGCACGACCTCCGGCAGTTGGCGGTGGAACGCACCCTCCACCCACGCGGCATGGCAGCCCGGCGCGCACCGGGCGAAATCGTGGCGATCGCCTCCTCCGACGCAGACAGGGTTGCCGGCCTGTCCTGGCTCATCGGTGGTGGCCTCGCCGCCGCAGCCGGCGTCGTAACCTCTGCAGTGACACTGCTGCTGATTTCGGTCCCCCTGGGCATCGCAGTCCTGGTGGCCACCCCCGTCATGCTGGTGGTCATGCAGCGCCTCACCAAACCGTTGGAGGACCGCAGCGATGTGGAACAGTCCTCGGCGGCCCGCGCCGGTGCCCTGGCCACGGACTTCGTGACCGGATCACGCCCCCTCAAGGGTCTCGGCGCCGAGGAAGCAGCCGTCACCCGTTACCAGGCCGCCAGCCGGACATCACTGCTGGCCGGGCTGCGGGCTGTCCGGGCCAGGTCCGCCTATAACGGCGCCAGCACCGCGCTGTCCGCTGCGTTCCTGGCCGGGATCGCTTTCTTCGCAGCGTGGTTCGCCGTGCAAGGCACCATCACAGTAGGCCAGCTGGTGGCGGTTGTCGGCGTGGCCCAATTCGTCCAGGGACCCATGGCCGCGCTCGGTTTCCTCAGCGTGGAACTCGCCCGGAAACGGGCCTCGGCGGCACGCATCGCGGTACTGCTTGAGGAACCGGATGCGGTGCCCGCACCTGTTGACGGGGAACGCCTCGCCGACGGCCACCGCGCTGCTTCCAGGGACCGTATCGCCGCAGCAGAACGCACGACGGCGGCGGCCGGGTCAGCGGCACGGCCCACCCTCGTGGGGGAACCGGCGCCGCTCCTCGAACTCCGCAACAGTCCGAACAACAGCGCTTTCCCGCCCTTCACGGCGTCCGCCGGGGAGATCGTGGGCGTGGTGCTATCGGACGGCTCGCAAGCCAGGCGATTGGTGGACACCCTTGGTTTCCGCACACCCGCTCCCCGCGGCGTAGTGTCCATCGACGGCTACGATGCCGCCGATCTGGACCCACTGGATGTCCGCTCCAAAGTTTTCGCCGACAGCCATGAAGGCGTCCTTTTCCGCGGCAGTGTCCGCGACAATGTGGCAGCAGCCGATATCCCCCTGCAAGAGCGCGCCATGGCGGCTGCCGCCGTCGGGGACTTCGTTTCCCAACTGCCGGAAGGCACCGAAACCGTTCTTACCGGACATGGCCAGAGCCTGTCCGGTGGGCAGCGGCAGCGGCTGGTTCTTGGCCGCTCGCTGCACCAGCAGCAGCCGGTGCTGGTCCTGCACGACCCCACCACCGCCGTCGACACCGCTACCGAAGCTGTGATCGCGGACGGCCTCCGCAACTTCCCGGACAAGGCGTTGGTGTTGGTCACCACCAGTCCCACACTGCTGGCCGTCTGTCACCGGGTGGTGGTGGGAGGTAGCGATGGCGCGTCGGAAACCGGGACGCACCGGGAACTCCTCGCGACGTCGGCCGGCTACCGCGAGGTGGTGGGTTCATGAGCTCCGATATCCTGCCCATCGCCACACCCCGCGAGACCCGACGGGCCATGTGGCGCCTGTTGGCACAGCGCCCCGGACGGCTCGCCTGGACCATATTCGTCCTGCTGGCGGCGGCCTGCTGTGGACTGGCAGCGCCGGCGATCCTGGGCATCATGGTCAACATCGCGGCCAGCGGCGGAGACGTCATGAACTTGCTGTGGCTGGCCATCGGCTTGCTGGTGGCGGGCGGATGCGGCGCCCTGCTGGGCATCCTCGGCCAGAACTTGCTGGCCCGGATCTGCGAGGAAGCCCTCGCCGGCCTCCGTGAGGAGGTCTTCGCGGCGGCTGTCCGGAAGCCCTTGGCGCAGCTCGAAAAGGCGGGCATCGGCGATGTTGTGGCCCGCGTGTCCGGCGATGTCGAGGCTGTCAGCGAGGCCATCTCCGGAGTGCTGCCCGCGTTCACCAGCGCCGCCTTCACTATCGCCGTCACTTTGCTGGGCCTTGGGGTCATCGACTGGCGCTTCGCAGTGGCCGTCCTCATCGCCGCACCCCTGCAGGTGTTCACGCTGCGCTGGTTCCTCAAACGGACCGCCCCCATTTACCGGACCGTCCGTATCACCGAGGCCAACCGGACCGAACAGATCATCGAGACCGTCCATGGCTCGCCATCGGTCCTGGCGTTGGGCCTGGGGTCGCGCCATGCGGAGCTGGTGGCGACTGCTTCCCAGGAGAACATCGGCCACGCGCTCAAGGGCGTCAGCTACCTGACCCGGTTCTACAACCGCCTCAACCTTGCCGAGTTCATCGGCCTGTCCGCAGTGCTTGTGGTGGGCTTCTGGCTCCACGCCGAGGGCACCGTCACTATTGGTGCGGCTACCGCGGCGGCACTGTACTTCTACCGGCTGTTCGATCCGATCGGGCTGGTCCTGGGGCAGTTCGATGAACTCCAGAAAGCGGCTGCCGGCCTGGGGCGCATGTTCGGGCTGACCATGTCCACGGCCAAGACCACCCCTGCCGCCGATTCCCGCGGCACTGATTCCGGCATCGTCCTGGATAACGTCACCTTCGCCTACCCGGGCCAGCGACCCGCGCTCCACGGCGTCTCGCTCACAGTGCGTCCGGGCGAACGGGTAGCGATCGTTGGCACCTCGGGAGCCGGAAAGACCACCTTGGCCAAGGTGGTCATGGGCCTTGAACACCCGGACAGCGGGACCGCCTGGGTGGGTGGGCTCGACTCAGCCGCGGCAGCCCCCGCGGACCTGCATTCAAGGATCGCGATGGTCAGCCAAGAGGTGCATGTCTTCTCCGGAACGCTGGCCGAGGACCTCAAGCTTGCCAAACCGGACGCTTCCCCCGCGGAACTCTCGCGCGTCCTCGCCGCTGTGGGGGCTACGTGGATGAACACGCTCGACGACGGACTGGAGACGTCCGTAGGCGCCGGCGGCCACCAGCTTACCCCGGAGCAAGCACAGCAACTGGCGCTCGCCCGGCTCATGCTCAAGGATCCGCCCATCGCGGTCCTCGACGAAGCTACTGCTGAGGCGGGAACAGGCTCAGCCACCATGCTGGACCAGGCTGCCGAAGCCGCGTTGGCTGGCCGGACGTCCGTGGTGATCGCACACCGATTATCACAAGCAGCATCAGCGGACACCGTTGTGGTGATGGAGCAGGGGCGGATCATCGAGTCGGGTGCGCACCAGGAACTGCTGGCCGGCGGGGGCCGGTACGCCACATTGTGGGAGGCGTGGAACAGCTCACTCAGCCGCAACTGAGGGTTCGGCCGCTGGCACGGCTACGGGGTCGTGCCGCACCGGAGTTCCCGCCGCGAAGGACCGCACCTTCGCATCGTCCCAGATGTGCGCCGGGACGCCTCCGCCCAGGAGTTTGCGGGCCAGCGTGGGGTCATCTCCGAAGGGTGCGTGGCTGCCGGCCATGATCATGTTGCCGTAGCGGCGGCCCTTGAGCATGGCAGGGTCCGCAATGATCATGGTGTGCTCGAACGTATCGGCAATGGTCGCGGCATCTGCGCGGGCATTCTTGAGGTCGGGGGCGTCCCCGGAGTTGACCACGTACAGGCCGTCGGGGGCAAGGACCGCGTCCGCCTGCGCCGTGAATTCGCGGGTGGTCAGCGCACGGGGCGTGAAGGCGCCGGCGAAGACGTCGCGGATGATGAGGTCCCGGGTGTCCGGGGTGAGGGATTCGGTGACCTGCCGGGCTTCGCCCACCCGGAGCCTCAACAAGGGCGCCTTGGGAAGGTCGAACCAGCCGCGTACGTAGTCGGCCAGCTTGCCGTCCAGTTCCACCACTACCTGCCGGGCTTCCGGGTAGGCGGCGTGGAAGTAACGCGCCATGGAGCAGGCTCCCCCGCCGAGATGCAAGGCCCGCAACTTCGGTTTCTGCTCCGGCGGCCAGCGCGATTCCACCAAGGCAGCGATCCAGCGCATGTACTCAAAATCCAGGAACAGCGGATCCGCGAGGTCAATGTGCGAGCTCATCACACCGTTGATCTTCAGCAGCCACCCATTGGAGTTGTCCTGGTCCGGGATGAGCTCGCAGTCGCCGGTATCGATGTAGTAGACCCCCGCGACCGGACCATCAGGACGGGTGCCGGAAGGCACCTCCACGACTCCCGTCGTCGACCTCTGGGACCTGTTGGGTTTGCCGCGTTTCGCCACTACTTCAGCCCTGCTTGAGTCATGCTCCAAGCCTAGTGGAGCGCCACATTACTCCGGACGGTCATCTTGAACATAAGGCTACTTACCTTTATGGCCTCTGGAGCCATATGATCTCTCCATGGAACTCGGAGCATCGGTGTGGGCGGAGGTGTTGACGGTCGCCGTCGCGTGGTTGACGGTGGTCTGCCTGATGCTCGCCCGCGTGCCTAAACCGCCGGGCCTCCTCGATTCACCGCTGGACATGGATCCGCCCGACGATTCGGAATCGCGCTAGGCCCGGCAGTTCTGGCGGTCCCCACCTGTCAGGTTCTGCGGATGGAAAGGGCCTCGTAGACGACCACCGAGCCCTCCTCCGGCGCCCGGCAGGTCAGCTGACGCTGCGGTGCACGACTGGACCGCAATTCCACCTCGATATCCGCCGGGCGGGGCGGCCGCCCAGTGATGTGGATGCGCCAGTGATCGCCCTCGCGCAAGGTCTCCGTGACCGCATAATCATGCCGGCCGGCAGGACCGAACTGCCCCAACACCGCAGCGACCGCTGCTTGCTCCGGCGGCAAGAGATCCGTATAACCGCGCAGATACTCCGCGTGGATACGGCCGGCGAAGTGCTCCTCAACGGTGGCCACGGCGGTCCCGGCGTCGAGTCCTCCGTAGTACACGCCGTCGGGAGCGATCACCACGTTGGCCGCGAACCTGTCACCGCCAATGTGGGAGCACTCCCACACCAGCTCCGGCCAGTGCTCGCTGAGCGCACGTCCCACAGGGCGTCCCCAGACTGCGCAGCAGGGGTCGTGCTGTCCGTGGGCGCAGACCATGATGACCGGCGGGAAACCGGGCTCTCCGGGAGATGCCAAGGCTGCAACAATCGCGGCGAGGTCCTCGTCCCGCTCCCACGTTCCCCAGTGCTGTTGATAGGCGCCGGAGCTTTGGTGACGAAGGACTGCCCACTTGCCCGGACCGGGGCGGCGGCGGGGTCCGGGCCGCCGTATCAGGAGAATCCGTGCATTCGCCGTCCGCGCGGCAGAGATGACGAGTGCCTTGGTCCCAGCCTCCAGATCAAGGGCTTCGAAGCCGTTGGGCGGCCACGCGCCCCGGTATTCCACCAGGACCCAGGCGAGGCCGGGTGACGCAGTGCCTGCCATTGAGTCGCCGCGCACCCGGGCACTTTCCGCGCAGAGGAAGCGTGCCGTTGCGGCTGCAGGTGACGTCATTGTGCGACAGGGACAAGAACTCCTGCGCGCAACAACCTTTCGGCCAGTTCCAGGCCGATGTTTGCCGCGCGGTGATCCCCGCCGTCCAGCAGGCGCCGCACGAACGGCAGATCTGCGTCCGGGAAGTCGAGCCAACCAACGCGGGTGGTCAGGCGTGAGCCATCAAACCGTGCCTCCAGGGCCTCCCGAAGTCGAACCACCGATTCGGGGCCGAGGCCGTCAATGGCCGCGAGCTGGGCCACCGGACCAAGCGGAGCTGGACGCCCTTGACCCCTGCGGGCGCGGTGGAAAAGGGACGTGGTATCGGCTTCAAGGACAGCGGCGGCGAGACGTTCCCGGACTGCAGCGATCTCCTCTTCAGGTCCGTCGGCGCCCAAGGGCAAGGACCTGCGCATCCCGGGATCGTCGCTAAGTGCGGCAAGCGCTGCCTGTGCCAGATGTTCGGCCAAGGTATGGCGGGTCCAGTTGTGGATACCCAAGGTGAGGTGGATGGAGACTTTCCCCTGCGCCTGGGCGGCGTGCAGCCAGCCTCGCGGCAGATAGAGGACATCGCCTGGCTCGAGGACCGTGTCGATGTACGCCGCACCTTGAGCAGCCTCTTCGACGGCGGAGCGGCGATCAGTCCACGGCTGGCTTCGCAGCGGGTCCACGTGGACCGGCTCATGGATGACCCAGCGCTTGGTTCCCTCGATCTGCAGCACGAAGACGTCATGGATGTCGTAGTGGTCATCGAAGCCACGGTTCTGTGGCGGGGTGATGTAAGCGTTGGCCTGCACAGGATGCCCGAGCTCCGTGCTCAACTGCGAGCTGAAACTCGACACCGGCTCCCACGTGCGGTGCAATGCCTGCAGGACGAGGGTGGCTCCGTCAGCGAATTTGCGCCATAGCGCGGTGTCATCAAGTTGATCGGGGATGGTGGCACCGACCCCTGCCGGAGACGTGTAGGAGGATTCGGGAAGCGTTGAACCGCCTTTGGCGACGCGCAGGAAAGGCGTGCGCAGTCCGCGCCGCGAAACCAGTTCGTCGACTGCGCCGGCTGAGAACACATCGGAGAAGTCGCTGGCCCCACGGGTGAGCAGGGCGGTTCGCCCCCAGACGTCACTGGCGAATTTCTCCTGGCCGATGTCGATCAAGCGTGTTTCCAGGACCCCGCCGCCTTTCACGGCGGCGGGGTCCTGGAAATCAGTGCTGGTGGAGCTCAAACCTAGCTGCCCGGTTGTCCGGCGCCGCCGTCCGCGCCGCCGTCCGCACCACCATCAGCACCGCCGTCGTGCGTGCCGGGGACGCCGTCCGCGCCACCGTCCGCGGGGCCTTCTGCACCACCGTCCGCGCCGCCGTCGGCACCACCGTCAGCACCGCCGTCGTGCGTGCCGGGGACGCCGTCCGCACCACCGTCCGCGGGGCCTTCTGCACCACCATCTGCGCCGCCGTCGGCACCACCGTCAGCACCGCCGTCGTGCATGCCGGGGACGCCGCCCGCGCCACCGTCCGCGGGGCCTTCCTGCTGGCTTGGATCCTGCTCTGGAATAGACATGCTTCCTCCCGGGAATCGGACCGGGCGGCCTTCATCGACACCGCCCGTGATCACCATATCCAGATGAGTCAGCTGTGGGAACAGCTCGTGCGGTGGGAACTTGCTACAGCCCGGGGCGGACCATGCGATGTTCCGGCAACGAGTACCAGGAGGGATCACACAGTTGCTGTTTGCCGTCCGGAACAAAGCCGTTTCGCCGATAGAAAGCCTGGGCGCGCGGATTGTGGTCCAGGACCCAGAGGTACGCCGGGCCATCGGCGATCAAAGCATCCACCAATGCTTGGCCAACTCCCCTGCCATGGATGCGTTCCAACGTGTAGAGCATGAAAAGCTCCCGCTCGCAGGGGCTGTCCTCATCCCTGCCCGGGCCTGCGGCGCCGATGCCTACCAGGAGTCCGTCGGGATCGTGGGCCAGCATCCGGGCGTGACCCGCCGCGATGTAGTCCCGGTAGCGCTGGATGCGGTCGGGGAGCGCCGCTTCCTGTTGCTCGAAAAACACCGGGGGCAGCAGGTGCCCATAGCTTTCGCGCCACGACTGGACATGCATGAGGGCCATCGCTTCGGCGTCGTCCACCGTAGCGGGGCGAAGCGTGAAATCCACTAGCGCACCCGCGCTATCGCGAAACCGTCCCAGCCCTTGCTGCCCACCGTCTGGATGGCTGTGGCGTCCAGGCGCGGATCCTGGCCCATCATGTCCAGCATCCTGACGATGCCGGGCGCGTTGACCTCATCCCGTTCGGGTTCAAGGATGGCGCCGTCCCAGATGGCGTTGTCCACCACGATGACCGTGCCCGGGCGCCCCAGCCGGATGGCCCAATCGAGGTAATTGGAGTCGTTTTCCTTGTCCGCATCGATGAAGACGAAATCGAACGATTCCTGCCCCGCCAACGTGGGAAGGGTGTCCAGGGCAGCGCCCACCCGGATGTCCACTTTGTGCCCCACCCCGGCAGCATCAAGGTTGGCGCGTGCCACGTCCGCGTGCTTTTGGAGGAATTCGCACGTCACCAGCCGCCCGTCGTCGGGCAGTCCCTGTGCCATCCACATACTGCTGAAACCGGCCAGGGTTCCGATCTCCAGGACCCGGCTGGCCCCCGACATCTGAACCAGCATCCGGAGCAGCTTGCCTGCGTTGGGGGCTACTTCAATCGCCGGCATGCCGGCCTCGACGGCGGACGACAAGGCCCGCTGGTGGGCAGGCTCAGGACGCACGACGACGTCAGTCAGGTAACGCTCGACGTCGACCCAACCGGGCTCGGCCACGTGTTCAATCATGGCCCCCAGTCTGGCACCGGTGGCTCCGCTGGGGAAGGATCTAGTCCGTGGCGGAGATCGCCTCTTCGAGTCGTTCCACCTTGCCGGTCAGTTCGCCGCTGTAACCGGGCCGGATGTCGGCCTTGATCACCAGGGAGACGCGGCTGCCGTAGCGGCCCACAGCTTCGGTGGCGCGTTTGACGACGTCGAAGACCTCGTCCCATTCGCCTTCGATGGTGGTGAACATGGAGTCCGTCTGGTTGGGCAGTCCGGATTCACGGACGATCTTGACGGCGGCAGCCACGGCGTCGTGCACGGAAGCGTCGGGGGTGGGTCCGCCGTTGGCGGCGGATGCGGGCTGGCCCGAAGGGGCGACTGAGAAAGCAAGCAACATAAAATCCAGTGTTTCACGTACTGGTTTGTCATATAACGGCCTACTCCCGCGTAACAACGGGCCAAGGGCGCTCCGTTGCTACCCTGACAAGCATGGAACAGCCCTCTGAACGCAAGCCCCTCAGGGCAGACGCCGCACGCAATGTGGACAAAATCATCACCGCTGCCCGGCAATGCTTCCGGGAACACGGGCCCGAAGTGCCCCTGCAGACCATTGCCGCCACCGCCGGGGTTGGCCCCGCAACGCTGTTCCGCAATTTCTCGGACAAAGAGCAACTGGTCCTCGCCGCGTTGTCACGCCAACTGCGCCAGCATGTAGACCCCGTCGCCGCAGCAGCCTTGGACGGCATGGACGCCGCAGAAGGACTCATCAACGTCATCGATGCCGTGATGCAGGTAGCCAGCGAAGACGCGAACCTCCTTGACGCCGTCGCAGGCCGGCGCGGACTCCTGATCGGCATCACCCGCGGCATCATCGGCTCCATGGCCACCCTCCTTGAGCGGGGCCAGGGCCAGGGTTCCTTGCGACGCGACATCACCATCGAGGACATGGTCCGGCTGGTGGCCATGCTGATTGGCGCCGTGGACACCATGGAACCGGGCTCTGCGGCGTGGAAGCGCCCCGTGGCCTTGATTGAAGACGCCATCCGGACCGAGCGCCCGTCCCGGCCGCTTCCGGAACAGTCCGGCATCCCGGGTGTGACGCTGACCGAGGCACTCTAGCCCAGGCTGGCCAACCGCACGGGCGCTGGATGGTGTGACCTGCCCATCGCGGGACAGCCTGTGGGGTACTAGGCTCGGTCGTATGAATATTCCCCTGAGCTCATACTCATCCAGCGGATCCGAATCCGCTGCGGCAGCCGGCCTGGTCCTGCTGCTCATGGTCATTTACTTCGCAGTGGTCTTTGCGATCGTCGGTGTGCTCTACATGGGAATGTTCACCAAGGCAGGACGCCCTGCGTGGGCAGCTTTTGTTCCGATCTACAACAGCATCAAGCTCATGGAGATCGCCGGGCGCCCCTGGTACTGGTTCCTGCTGACCCTCATCCCGTTCGCAGGAATCTACTTCAGCATCGTGGCGCTCCACGACCTCTCCAAGTCGTTCGGCAAGGACGCCGGCTACACCGTTGGATTGGTCCTGTTGCCGGTGGTCTTCGTGCCGATGCTCTCCTACGGTTCCGCTCCCTACCTGGGTCCGGCGGCCGGGCGGCAATTCGTGGCCTACCCGCAGGGTTATGCGCAGCCGTACCCGCAGGGTTATGCGCAGCCGTACCCGCAGGGTTATGCGCAGGGCTACCCGCAGCCGTACCAGCAGCCTGGCCAACAGCCGCCGGTCCAGCAGCCCAATGGCCAGCAGTACCGCTAGCCCCAGCCCAGCAGCCTGAGGAGAGCCGCGGCCGCGGCGCCCGAAATCACCACCACCAGGAACGGTGCGCGAAGCCACAGCGCGACGGCGGCGGCGGCCAGGGCGCCGATGCGGGCATCAAGGACCAGCCCTTGTCCGGAGGCAACAGCGTTGACCACCGTCAGGGAGGCCAGCAGGCCAATGGTCATGGTGCCGGCCACGTGCATGATGCGGGGGCTCTCCAACAGCTTGGCCGGGACAAAGTAGCCCACCAACTTGGTGAGGTATGCCAGCGCACAGGCAATCAGGATCCATAGCCAGAGATTCACTTCGTGCCGCCGTTTCCAGGGTTCTCGTGCCGGTGTTTCTCCGCATAGGGATCCACGTCCGGCTCCAGTCCTTCGTCCAGGCGTGCGTGGCTGAACCAACCGATAACACCCGCCACCACCGCCGCCACCAGGATGGGAACGCCCGAGGGAACGAACGGCACGGCCAGGATGGTTGCCAGCGCGCAGGCAGCGGCGATGGCCCAGGGCTCGCGGCCTTTCAACCGCGGCCAGAGGAGGGCCAGGAAAGCAGCAACCGCGGCGCCGTCCAAACCCCATTGTTTGGGGTCTCCCATTGCATCGCCGGCCAAGGCTCCGATGGCCGTGAAGATATTCCAGAGAATGAATATACCGATTCCGGCGGTCCAGAACCCCCGGCGCTGCTCGTCGGGATCGGACTGGCCCGACGCCGTCGCTGTTGATTCGTCGATGGTGATATGCGCCGAAACATAACGCTTCCATCCGCCGGGGCGGAGCATCGCGTTGATCTGCATGCCGTAGATGCCGTTGCGTAACCCGAGCAAGGCGCTGGCTGTCATGGCCGCGACTCCGGAGCCGCCTCCTGCCACGACGCCAATGAAAGCGAACTGCGATCCACCACTGAACAGCAACAGGCTCAACACCATGGTCTGCCAGAAATCGAACCCTGATGCCACTGAGAGGGCTCCAAAGGACACCCCATAGAGACCCGTAGCGATACTCAGGGACACGGCCACCTTGAATGCCGGCGACTCCCTCAGCTTCATGGGGGCAGCACTGCCACTCATTTCCGCAGACTCCACGACCACAGGATCAGTGGAATCTGCAGGGGCAGGCGGACTGTATGGATGCGGCGCTCGGCTGCCGTGCCATCGGGACCGTAGGCGTGACGAAGTGCATCAATATGCCCGGCAAGGAATGCAGTGAACATCGCTGTGGTGGCATCCGCGGTCACCTTCCGCGTAGCAGGGATCAGCAGCCCGACGGCGGCAGCCACCTCGATCAGCCCGGACGAGGCAACCCATTCCTCGCGGGACATGACTGCCAGCGGTCCATTCGGGCGGCCAACCGGCTCGTCGTTGCGGCATAGGTAGTCCGGCACCACCGGGTAGTAGAACTTAGGCGTGCGGAAATGCTTTGCGGCGCTGGCCAGGAGCAGTGCGCTCAAAGCTACTGCGGACGTGGTTCGGGTTGCTTGTGCTGACCAGCGAAATGACATGAGACCACTCAATCACAACCGGAGGGGCCCCCAAAGTCAGCTGGACACCATCAATTGCTTGAGTACCTGCGCCGGCTTGTTGGTGGTGATCTCATGGATACCAAGTCCCTGGCAGAGTGCCACGTCCTTTTCCGAATCCACAGTCCACACGCGGAATATACGCCCGGCTTCCAACCAGCGCTGCACGTTGCGCGCATGCTCCCTGATGTAGTCAATACCCGGACCGGCGATTGATGCTTCGCCTGCGTCCAGGACACGTTCCGCCTCAAGCTGCGTGGCACGCATGACGTTGGCCACCGCGCCGCCGGTCAGGAAGCCCAGCCCGAGTTCCTGCCGAAGCTCCTGCACCGTGAAATCGTCCACCAGTTGGCACACGTGCTCCTTTGGCACGCCCTGCAGCAAACGCTGGACGGAATCGGTGTCGAAGCTCATGAAGGAGATCCGGATGTTCTCCAGCCGGGATTCTTCCGGCGTCCAGCCTTCTTCTTCCAGCAACGCCAACACCCTCTCCTCCAGCTTCAGCCGGTAAGGGCTGGGATGCTTGAGCTCAATCGCCAAACCAATCTCGCGGCCGGCCCCGCGCAGGATGTCCAGCAATTCCGGCAAGGTCAGGAACTGATCGGCCACTCCCCCATAAGCCTCGGGAATGCGTGCGCCCTTCCACGACGAGAAGTCCAAGGATCGGAGCTCCTCCAACGTGTGCTCCGCAACCGGCCCCGTGCCGGTGGACGTCCGGTCCAGGTTGGCGTCATGCAGCAACACCACGTGCTGGTCCCGCGTCAGGTGGACATCGCATTCCACACCGTCGGCACCGTCGGCGATTGCCTGCAGGTAAGCCGCCCTGGTGTGCTCGGCGTAGGCTGCACTCGCGCCGCGATGGGCGTAGACCTTGGGCCGGACTGGGGCGAAGTCGTCGCTAGTCATGCAGACACGGTAGCCCACCTCCGTGCATCTGCGGGGGCTACGCTGGGCTCATGCAGGTGAACTCTGAACAAATCCCAACTGAAGACGTCACCAACCCCAACCCGCTGCCCCATCAGCCGGGTTTCAAAGGTTCCGAAGGCGCAGGTTCCGCCCGCACCGGTTCCGCCCGCGCACGGCGGGGCGCCGCCGTCGTCGACCTTTCAGCAGGTGACCTGGAAAAGGCGGCCGCGCTGCTCCGCATGAAGCGGTTGGCGCTGGCGCTGCTGATCGCCATGGCGGTGATCTTCACCGTGGCGTTCGCGTTCCAGAAGCAGTATCCATGGCTGGAATACGTGCGTGCGGCAGCTGAAGGCGGCATGGTGGGCGCGTTGGCTGACTGGTTTGCGGTCACTGCGCTGTTCAAGTACCCCATGGGCCTGAAGATCCCCCACACGGCCATCATTCCGCGCCGCAAGGACCAGATCGGCGAATCGCTCAGTGACTTCGTCGAGAGCAACTTCCTTTCCCAGGAAGTTGTGCAGGAGAAGTTGGCCAGCATCGATATTGCCCGCAAGGCCGGCACGTGGTTGTCTGCGCCGGGCGGAGCCGAACGCGTGGCGAAGGAAGGCGGCGCGATCATCCGTGGTGCCTTCACCGTCCTGAACGACGACGACGTACAGGCAGTCATCGAGGGAATGGTCCGCAAGCACCTGCTCACCCCGCCATGGGGGCCGCCCGTGGGCCGGATGGCTGAACGGATCTTCGCCGACGGACACCACCACACCCTGGTTGACCTCTTGGTTGACCGCGCCGCCGACTGGGTGGATGCAAACCACGCCACGGTCAACCGGCTGGTCTCGGATCGCTCGCCCCTGTGGGTGCCCACGTTCGTGGACGGCCTGGTGGGCGACAGGGTCTATGTGGAGCTCGCCAAATTTGTCCGCGCTGTTCAGTCGGACCAGAACCATCAGGTGCGCCAGTCGATCGATGCCTACCTCAAGGATCTGGCCCAGGACCTTCAGCATGATCCCGCCATGATCGAGCGCGCAGAGTCCATCAAAGCCCAGATCCTCGGCGACCCCGAAGTCCGCGAACTGGCGTCCCGCACGTGGGGAACCGTGAAGACTGCGTTGCTCAACGCCGTCGACGATCCGGACAGTGAACTGAGCCAGCGCTTCAAGGGCGCCGTCCGCGATTTCGGTACGCGACTGGTCAACGACGACGAACTGGCCGGCAAGGTCAACGCCTGGATCGGAGACGCGGCGGGTTACTTGGTGAACACGTACCGCTCGGACATCGCAGGCGTCATCTCTGACACCGTGGCGCGTTGGGATGCCGAGGAAACGTCCCAGAAGATCGAACTGCAGGTGGGCAAGGACCTCCAGTACATCCGCATCAACGGCACCGTGGTGGGCGCCCTGGCCGGGCTCGCGATCTTTACGGTGGCGCACCTGCTGTTCGGCTAGCTACCGGCGGCGCTCTGGAGCTATCCCGTGGGCCTTGGTACCTTCAGCACATGCCCATCAAACTTGAAAACGTTGGTATTGCGGTCCGGGATCTTGAAGAAACCATCGCCTTTTTCACGGATCTCGGCCTCACCGTGCTGGGCCGTGACACGGTCAGCGGTGAATGGGCCGATACGGCAGTAGGGCTGGACGGCAACCACGCAAAGATTGCGGTGCTCCAAACTCCGGATGGCAACGGCCAACTGGAGCTTTTCGAGTACATCCACCCTGACGCGATCGAGACCAACCCCACCCTTCCCAACGAGATCGGCATGCACCGGGTCGCCTTCTCGGTGGACGACATCGATCAAGCCCTGGAGATCGCCGCCAAGCACGGGTGCCTCCCTCTGCGTGGTGTGGCGAACTATGAGGGCGTTTACAAGCTCACCTACCTCCGCGGGCCCAGCGGGATCCTGGTCATGCTGGCGCAGAAACTCTAAAGGGAGGCACTCCCATGCTGAAGCACGTCGCTGAGGGCGTTCTGGTTCACGAGAGCGAATTCATCCAGAGCAACTGCACGGTGGTGCAGGGCCGGGAAGGTGTCCTGCTGATCGACCCCGGCATTACGGTCAACGAAATGGCCACCATCGCGGACGACCTCCGCGAGTTGGGCCAGCCTGTCGTGGCCGGTTTCTCCACGCACCCCGACTGGGACCATGTGCTCTGGCACCCTGACTTCGGCAGCCCGCCCCGCTACGGCACGGCGCGCTGCGCGGCCTCCATCCAGACGGTCCTGGCCGCTGCTGACTGGAAGGAGCAGATAGCAGAAGGGCTGCCTCCGGAGCATGCCGATGAGATCCCGATGGAGTTGCTCGGCCTCATTTCCGGACTGCCTGCCGGTACTGTGCAGATCCCGTGGGACGGACCCACCGTCCGCATTCTGGAGCATCAAGCCCACGCCCCTGGCCACGCGGCCCTCTTGATCGAGGGGGCCGGTGTCCTGGTAGCCGGCGACATGCTGTCCGACATCCTGATGCCGTTCCTCGACCTCGAGGCAGCGGATCCGCTCACTGACTATCTTGAAGCGCTGCGGCTCTTCAATTCCGTGGCCGGCGATGTTGTTGCCGTCGTCCCGGGCCACGGCTCAGTGGGCCTGGCTGGGCAGTTGCGGGAACGCATTGCTCTGGATCGCGCCTACGTGCAGGCTTTGCTGGATGACCGTGAGGCCGAGGACCCCAGGGTTGGCCCGTCCGCTCCGTTGGAGTGGCTGGCCGACATCCATGGGTGGCAGGTGCAGCGACTGGCCGAAAAACGGCGGGGCTGAGTTTTCTCATGGAATGCCGTTCTTGAGAAAATCGACGCCGCATTTTCTCAGCCGAGCAAGTGCACCATCTGCCCTGGCCTCGCTTGGCCGATCAGGTCCAGGTCTTCGTCGCGCACCACGGCGACCACCGGCGATTTGGCCGTTGCCGGACGGCCAGCCAACGCAATGACGGGAAGGCCCGACGGCGGCAGCACCACTGAGCCCAAGGCCAACGGTTGAGGATGGGCTGCTTGGGCTTCGGCATCTGTAGCTACGTGGCCAACCTCAAGTGGCCGACCCATCAATCGCGCACCCACGCGGTCCGATTCCTGCGAGAGCGTCCACGGTTCCGTGGTCAAGCGGAGCCATGTGCCGGCGTCGATAGTCCGCGTCTGCGGGTCGCCCGGCCCCTGGGGCATACGGGAAACCCTGGCAACTACCGGCCTCTCGGGGTCCAGTGCCCGCCGGGCAGGGTGGTTGACCTCAGGAAAACCCTGGCCGTGTGGCTTTCCGAACGTCACGGCCGCACCGGCCGACAGCGCTTCGCCGGGCATCGACACGCCACCTTGGACCCCTACGTAATAACGGATCCCAAACAACGCAGGGCCGAAGTCCAACACTGCTCCGGGAGCTACCCTGACCGCTTTGTTCAGCGGAAATTCCGAGCCGTTGAGCGTCACCACTCCCTCGGCGCCGGTGACTGCCACGGCCGACCCGGTCACGAACCTCAGCTTCAGGCCGCCCACCAGCACCTCCAGTCCGGCCGCATGTTCAGGATTTCCCAGCAAGGCGTTCGCCAAGTGCAGGGACATCCGGTCCAGGGCGTGATCGGGCTTGAGGGCAAGCGTCAGCGTTCCGGGGACCACCACCACTGCACTCATCCAGCAAACCCTCCCTTACCAACCAGCAGAACGTGGATTACGCCGCATCAGGCCTACGCGAAGGCCTCAATCTGCACACCGGCCTGCTCAAGACCTTCCCGGACTGCAGCGGCCATGGTGACAGCCCCTGGCGTATCTCCGTGAATGCAGAGGGAATCAGCCACTACAGGGACAACGGTTCCGTCGATGGCCAGGATTTCCTTGCGCGTTGCCAGCCTTACGGCCTGAGCCACCACCGCGGCGGGGTCATGCAGCACTGCGCCGTCCTGGGTACGGGGTACAAGTGTGCCGTCCGGAAGGTACGCACGGTCCACGAACGCCTCGCGGAACACCGGATGACCGGCTTCTTCTGCGAGCTTCAGCCATTCGGAGCCCGGCAAGCCAAGCACGGGCAGCCCGGGATCGTAGGCGTGGACAGCGGCCACTACGGCCTCAGCCTGCTCGGCGTCACGGACAATCCGGTTGTAGAGCGCCCCGTGTGGCTTCACGTAGTCCACCGATGCTCCCACAGCGTGGGCCATCCCATCGAGGGCGCCGAGTTGATACAAAACGTCGCCGAAGAGTTCGTCGAAGGTCATATCCAGGGAACGTCGGCCGAAGCCTGCCAAGTCCCGGTATCCCACATGCGCTCCAACGCGGACGTCCAGTTCAAACGCCGCCCGGCAGCTGTCCAACATGGTGAGGGGATCACCGGCGTGGAAGCCACAGGCCACGTTGGCACTGCTCACGATGCGGAACATCGAGGCGTCGTCACCCATGGTCCAGGAGCCGAAAGACTCCCCGAGGTCAGCGTTCAGGTCCACTGTTACCGCCTTCCAGCGTGAGGGTTTCGGCCGCTTCTGGCTCGACAGCATTCTTTGGTGCATTGGGGAGCAGCTCACCCGGGACGGTGTCCGGAAGCGGACCGAAAGCTTCCTTGGCTGTGGAAACCACGGCGCGGCCCATCATGAGGTTGCCGGCACCACCCACTACTGCGCCCACGCCGAAAGGCAAGGCACGGCCCAGGAACGCGGTCCCCTGGCGCTTCACGAGGTTCTTAAGGAAGGCCCGCTGGATGGAGTCGCGGATGACGCCAAAGCCGCTTCCCGGAATCTTCTTGGTGAGGGTCCTGCCCCATGCGTTGGTCACGCCCTTGCCGCGTCCGAGCGACTGGCCACTCAGTGCCCCGAGCATGGACGTGCCTTCCTCGCCCAGCATGATGGCCATGACCATGGTTTGCGCCCGTACAGGATCCGTGAGCCGGATGCCGTGGAGCTCCGCCAAGGACGATGCATACAACGCGGTGGTCTCCAGGAAGCCGACCGTGGCGAGCGCGGAAAGTCCCAGGGAAGCTGCGGTTCCGATGCCAGGCACGACGGCCGTTGCACCCACCGCTGCTCCTCCACCGGAGATAGCGAGCAAGTAGTGGCGTTCAAGTTTCGCTGCGAGCTGGGCCGGGGTGTCATGGGGGTGTCTGCGTTGCAGCCTGCGCAGGTTTGCCAGCACCAACGGGCGCTGGACTTCGACCGCCTTCAGCAGGACATTGTGGACGCCGGGCTTGGTGTTGCCTTGCTGATCGAAGACTGCGTTGTGGGCTGTCTCTTGGGCGATTTTCACCGCCGGGTTGGGTCGCTTGGGCATCTTCACCTCTCCTTGGCAGCTGGGTCGTCATACGGGGAACTGCTGGATTCAGCCTATGCCACAGCCCTGTCCTGCGAGACCTCCCCTTGGCGCTATGTGGATACTATTCCGCGCACAGCGGACGTCCCAGCTGAGCTCCCGCGGCGTAGACTGGGGGCACTCACGGAAGCAGTCCACCAAGGACAGGAAGTATCCGTTATGAATGCCTCGGAAAAGAACGAACACGTCATCCGACACCACACCGACGCCCCGGCGGAGGGTGAAACGGAAGGCTGGGTTTCGCACGATACCGGCGTCCACAGCCAGGACCCGGCTGAAGGCCCGGACATCGACGACGACGACGCACCGCCGTCGGGCGCTTCATAACCGAGGTTCCTACCGCCGTCGTCGTCAGCAGGCGCGCCTTCCACAGCGCCAACTCCCAGGTCTAGGCTGGTGAAATGGCTGCGTTAAGAGCGCTGCGTCCGTTTGCGCACCGGGAATTCCGCGTGTTGATTTCCGCGCTGTCCATTTCCATTTTTGGCTCAGGCATGTGGGCAGTGGCGATGGTCTATGAGGTGATCCACCTCGGCGGTGGTCCGCTGGAATTGTCTCTGGTGGCCACTGCTGCCAGCGTGGGCCTGGTGGGCTTCGTGCTGGCCGGAGGCATTGCGGCCGACAGAGTTCCCCAACGTCTTCTGATCATTGCAGTGGAGGGCGCGAACCTGGCCGTCATCGCCACCATCACGGCGCTGGCCATGCTAGACGTCCTTCAACTGTGGCATTTGGCCATCGGTGCTTTCGTCCTGGGTGTGGGGCAGGCGTTCTTCTTCCCTGCATATTCGGCGATCCTGCCGCGTATCCTGCCTGCCGACGATCTCCTGGCCGCCAATGGTTTGGAGGGCACCGTGCGGCCGGTCCTGCAACAGGCGGCGGGCCCGGCACTTGCCGGGATCCTGGTGGCAGCACTGTCCCCGGCACACGCTGTGGCGGGGGTTGCCGTGTGCCATTTGCTGGCGTTCGGAATTGTGAACTTCCTGAGCCGCCAAACGCTGGGATTGGCCGCTCCGGGGGCGGTGGGCAGCGATGGGACACCGGCGAAGTCGTCTCTCTTCAGAGACCTCGCTGAGGGGTTCAGCTACACCATCCGCACCCCTTGGCTGTTGTGGACCCTGATCTGGGCTTGCCTGTCAGTGCTGTTCCTCATAGGTCCCATCGAGGTCCTGCTCCCGTTCGTTGTCCAGGACCAGCTGGGCGGCGACTCGAGGATGTTCGGTTTCCTGCTGGCCATCATGGGCGTAGGGAGCGCCATCGCTGCGCTGGCAACCGCATCCCTTCGTCTCCCCCGCCGCTACCTGACAGTCATGGTCGTGACGTGGGGGCTCGGCAGCCTGCCCGTGGCAGCCATTGGGTTCATGGACAGCTTTTGGATGCTCGGCGCTGCCATGCTCATCTTCGGAGTCACCGAGGGGATCGGCACCGTCATCTGGGGAACGTTGCTGCAGCGGCGCGTGCCACGGCATCTGCTGGGCCGGATATCCAGCCTGGACTTCTTTGTTTCCCTGGCCCTGATGCCTGTTTCCATGGCCCTCGCCGGCCCCATTGCGGAAGTGGTTCCGATCTGGCTGATATTCTTCGTCGGCGGTTTGGCGTGCCCCATCATGGCCTTTGTTGCACTCTTCGCGGCACGCATGATGACTGATGAGATCCAGAACCCCCTGACCGCCGATGCCTCCGATGCCTCCGATCCTGAAGCTGCAGACACCCAGCCCGACGCTGTGTAGCGTGGGCACCACCCCAGGAAGGACACACCATGGCCGCAGGAACCAAAGACGATCCGTGGCAGCTCACCACTCCCCCGGGATCCTCCGACTACACCATGTATAAGGACGAGGCCGCTGATCCCCCGTCTGTGGTTTGCCGCGTGGGATCCACCACGCTGCTCTACCAGCTCCGTGGCATCGAGGACCTCCATTCCTGGCTCCTGGAGCAAGGCGACTGGGTACCTCTTGGCGCCGCCGACGAGGGCAAAGACGCCGCCCCCGGAACCGTCGAAGCGTGGGGCCGGAGCGCGGACAATCCCGTGGGTGGTTGGTACGGACTTCGCAAGGGCTACCGGGGCCGGTTCGGAATGTACATGCCTCCCCTGCTGGAGGCCCTCGGCTTGGCTGAGCTGACGCATGAGAAGCGCAACAACACTATGCGGGCCATCGGACCATAGCGCGCCCGGTGCGCCCCCACGCCACCGCAGCTGCACTAGGGGACAATCGTGGATTTTTCGTCCGGTACGTGCGCTTGTGAAGCGAAGATGTTCAAACCGAGGACGCGGGAGAGATACGCAGTGGCCTGCTGGCCACGCACGCTGTTTCCCGCGGCGTCGAGCCGTGGCGAGAAGGCTCCAATTCCGGCCTTACCGGGTGAGACCGTCAGCAGGCCACCGGACACTCCTGACTTGCCGGGGAGTCCGATTTCGAACAGCCACTCCCCTGACCGCTCGTACAGTCCATTGGCTGCAAGAACCGCCAGGGTATCCCGGCATACGTCCGCCGAGACCACGCGTTTGCCCGTCACCGGGTTGACCCCGCCGTCTGCGAGTGTGGCGCCCATGATGGCGAGGTCGCGGGCACTGACCAGCAGGGAGCATTGCCTGGTGTAGACATCCACCACGTCCAATGGATCGCGGCCCATCCTGCCGTAGCTCTCCAGAAGGCGGGCAATGGCACTGTTGCGGGTGTTGGTGGCGGCCTCGGACGCGTAGACCTCTTCATCCAGCACCAGGTCGCGGCCCGCGAAAGCGGACAGCCCCGAATGGATGGCGGCCCACTGCTCATCCGGCGTCATGCCGGGCATCAGCGCGGTGGTGGCCAAAGCCCCGGCGTTGACCATGGGGTTCATGGGATGACCATTGTTGAGTTCGATCGCCATCACCGAGTTGAACGCCAACCCGGTGTTGTTCACCCCCACCAGGTCAGCTACGGCAGCGTGCCCGAACTCTTCACACACCAGTGCGTAGACGAACGCTTTGGAGATGGACTGGATGGAGAACTTCACATCAGCGTCACCGGCCACATGCACGCCGCCGTCCACCTCAACCACGCAGACACCGAAAAGCTCGGGATCGGCCTGGGCAAGGGCAGGAATGTAGTCCGCCACCGCGCCGTCGCTGCATGCACGGTTCCGCTCATGCGACGCGGCCACCAGCGAATCAACCTGCTGCCAACCGGGCAAAGTTCCCGTAGAAACGGCCTGTTCCACACCCTCGCCACGTGAATCCAACACGGCTCCCCCCAGTTATACGTTGATGACTCATTGTCGCTGGGAGCTACTTGCCGGCAGCCAGTGTGCCGATCTGATCCCCGCCTTGGCCGAAGACCGCCATTTTTCCGTCCTCCTGGATCTTGGCGGTGGCAGCGTTCGAGAGCCACGTGTCCACGCCTTGGCACGCCATCCGCGTGGACGAGAAACCCCCGAACAGAACGGTTTTTCCGTCCTCTTTCCAGGAGCCGACGAGCCGGTTGCAGCCATCCGTTCCGGTGGCGCTGCCGTCGGACTTCACGTCAAGGGAGGGTTGCTTGGTGTCGCTGGTATCACCCCAGACTCCGACGAACGGGCTGGTGCCGCTCCCCGCGCAGCCTGCCAGGAAAGCAGCAGCAAGCAACGCCAGGGAAACAACGCGGACAATGCGGGTCTGGGTCTGCGCCATGCGGTCAGTCTAGGTTCCCTGATGGAACATGCACCAGAGTCCGGACCCGCTGACCACAGGCTTCCGGTGGCGTTCACAATACTGCGATTAACCGGATCGTGCGGCCGGTCGCGACTCAGACGACCGACCGCACTAGCCCGGTTTACGCAGCGACGGCGCCCCGGGCGGGTCCCAGAACCCGCCACACCCATCGCTGCTAACTCCGCCGGTGAACCACAACGCAGCCGAAAAGGGCAACGGCGCAGTCCGCGGTTCAACGACCTGGGCACTCAATATGTGCGCTGACCTGCGGAAACGTGACGCGGTCCTTGGCAAAATGTTTGGCTTTGACGATTTCGGCCCCAACAGGCAACATTTTCAGCACTGAGCACCGCTGCTTCCATCTGCACGGTTTAATGGGCTCCATGAGCACCGTAGATCCGATCGCCGCCAGGAAACTCCGCGCCAACAAACGCCCTGGCCCGGTCCGCATTGTGCTGCCTCTGGGCTTCCAGTTCATCGGCGGACTCGCAGCAGGCTACGGCTGGCCTCATCTAACGGTCCTGGAAAACCTCGAGCCTCCGACCCTCGCCATGACCGCCATCATCGTGAGCATCCCCCTCCTCGTCCTGAGCTCCATCGCGTGGACCGCCGTGGCCATCAGGAGCAGCAATCTCGGGCTGGCATTGGGCGGAACCTTGGCGTGGCTGGGTGCCACGCTTGGAGTGGGAGCCGCCGCAGTCCAGCTGGACTATCCACCGATCCTCACGTGGGTTGCCGCCGGATGCGTGGCCATCTTCCTGTTCCTCGGCAGCCTGGGAATCATCGGCGCAAGGGCCCGCAGGACCGCCGCCCGACGGGAGGCGGAAGTAATGAGCACTGGCACGATGACGTCCGCCAGGGTCACCGACAAGGGCTACCTCTCGTTCAGTGACAGCTCGAAGATCCTCACCACTGTCACGTTCACGTTCCATGACCTGGGCGGGGTCCAACGCTGGGTCCAAAGGGCCTTGCTGATTACAGCCGCAGAGCCTGTAGTGGACGGCCAGGAGACCACCCTTTGGTATGACCCCATGGATCCGGGCAACGACAAGAAGATCGTCGTGAAACTGGCCAAAGACATGCCTTTGCGCCGACCCTGAGAAACAACGCCTCCTGAAATCGCATCACATTTCCGCTGACCCGCCCACATATCAGTAGACGGAAAACACCCAGAGGATGCGCCCAGGAGCAAGATGTGAAGTCACCAAACGGAATGGCCATGACGGCCTCCCTCGCGTTTACCGACGCACCGGATATCCACCTCTTGTTCATGGCGGCATTGGTTTTCCTCGCCGGCATGGCCGGGGTGGGCGCGGTGACACTCCTCCTGTTGTTGGCACCTTTCGCCGCGCTGCTGATGGCTCGGCCTCGGCCGAAAAAGACCCTCGAAGGAACCAGCGCGCCTGCTGGTTCCGGCACCATCCCCCTGCAATGCAAGAGAACCGACGGCGGTGCGGGGCGCCTGCCGCAGCCGCGCACCCGGGACGACAAAGCCGCTTAGACTCAGCCGCCGGCGTCGTGACTTTTCTCCTTGTGACTCTGAAGCGGTTTCACGCGTCTACCGAGCAACAGCACGGCAGCGTTGGCCACGACGATCAATCCAATACCGGCCCACTGACCCACGGCAAGTTCCTCGTGCAGGACGACGGCCCCGATCAGCGCAGCGAACACCGGGTTGATGCTCATGAGCACGCCGAACAGATGGGCAGGAACCCTCCGCAGCGCGATGAGGTCTGCCACATAGGGGAGCACGGACGCCAGGATCCCGGCACCAACTGCGCACAGGACCGAAAACCCGTCTACAGGCTGACTCATGAAAATCACGACGGCGACGGGCAGGAACAGCGTGGCGGACACTCCTGTTGCGGCCGCCGTCCCCTGAATGCCCTGCACGCGCCGGCCGACGGTCCGGTTGAGGAGAATGTAGGCCGCCCAGCTGCAGGCAGCAATGAGGCCCAGCCCTATGCCCACAAAGTCCATGGATGCCTGGGGTTGCGTTATGGCAATGACGCCGGCAGCGGCCGCCGCGGCGCACAGGGCACTGCCCTTCCGTCGCGAACTGATCAGAGCCACGGCAAGCGGCCCCAGGAACTCCAGCGTCACCGCCAGGCCAAGGCCGATCCTTTGAATGGACGCGTACAAGCCAAGATTCATGGTCCCGAAGGACACAGCGAGCAGGAGAACGGGCCACCACTGGGACCAACTGAGTTCGCGCAGCCGGGGCCGGACCAAGGGCAAGAGCACTATGGCCGCTACCAGTTGCCGGACCGCCACCACGCCAACCGGGCCCATGACGGGGAAGGCGAGCGAGCCAGATGCGGCACCCAACTGGTTGGACAGTGCGCTGGCGACGAGGGTGGCCGCTCCACCGACTCTCCTGGACGACTGCGGGCTGGCTGCGCTCACTCCCGTGGTCTCGATCATGGGGAAATTCTGCACGCCTGCTGTTCATCCCCTAAATGCATGGATGCCACTATTTATACGCTGGGTGCATGAATAGGATGGGGCTATGGACGTTGAGCTGAGGCAGCTTCGCTGCTTGCTGGCAGTGGTGGACGAAGGCACCTTCACCGATGCCGCCATCGAGCTGCGCATGTCCCAGGCAGCAGTGTCACGCAACATCGCGGGCTTGGAACAGGCCCTGGGTGTCAGGCTCGTGGAACGAACCACCAGGAGCATCCGCCTCACCACTTCCGGCGAGCGCGCTGTGGCCAAGGCGCGGCGCATCCTTGCCCTCCTGACAGATCTGGAACGCGATGCCGGAGCAGGTACGGGAAAGGTCCGGATCGGCTATGCCTGGTCAGCTTTGGGCGAGCACACCACCGAATTCCAGCGGCGATGGGTTGCCGCCTTCCCCTCCGCCGAGCTTCAACTGGTCCGTTCCAACACACCCACCGCCGGCCTCGTGGACGGAAGCACGGACCTTGCCATCCTCCGCCGCCAACCTGAAGCGGCCGCCGTCGAGCATGTCCGGATGGGCGCCGAAAAACGCTACTGTGCCATGGCGTCGGATGATGTGTTGGCGCCGAAGAGGTCGGTGACACTGGCGCAGATCGCCCAACAGCCCGTGGCGATGGATCTGCGGACAGGCAGCACCACGCTGGGGCTTTGGCCAGAGGATGCCGGGCCACCACAGGTTGTCCCCACCCAAGACGTTGACGACTGGTTGACGGTCATCGGCAGCGGTAAAGCCCGGGGCATCACTGCCGAATCCACCGCGCACCAATATCGACGACGGGGCGTCACCTACCGCCTGGTCCGGGACGCCCCACCGGTTCCCGTATATGCGGCCTGGTCCAGGAAGGATCCGCCGCGCGAGCGGGAGCAGATTGTGGAGCTGCTGATGGAGTTGTACCGCTAGTTCAGCCCACCAAGCGCAGTTCAGTCCTCGAAGCGCAAGTGGTTTTCGGTGCTGCCGCTTAAATGCGCGATGATCTCCGATGCGACAGCATGCAGTTTCTGATTCCTGTGGCTGGAAGCTTTGGTCAGAAACTCGAAGGCTTCGTCCTGTGTGCATCGACTCTGGGCCATGATGACCCCACATGCCAGGTCAATGACAGTTCTGGAAGACATTGCTGTTTTCAGGTCCGCGTTGAGTTGCTCCACGGTTTCGATCCTGATGGCAAGACGCAAGGTACTGCCGGTGACCTCCGTGAAAGCGGCAGCCTCGTCGATCACAGCTTGCGTGAAAGTACCGGCGTTGGGGGCAAAGAAGTTGATGACCGCCTGGGACGTTTCGCCGAGGTCCATGGGCACGCCCAAGGCGGTGTGAATACCCTCAGCCGCCAAAGCCTGGCTGTATTTCGGCCAATTGGTGTCGGTGGCAACGTCTGCCAGCAGCACCGGACGGCCCGCGTCCAGCGCTTCCAGACAGGGGCCCTGCCCAAGGGATTGTTCGATCTTGTCCAGATGAACCGCCCTCTCGCTGCTGCCCGCAACGGTGGCGGTGCGCTTGCGGCGGCGCAGCGTGAGCGCACAGTCGATGTCTTCACCAGCCACTTTGCTCATCGCGTTGGACGCAAAGCCGGTCACACCGTTGAGGATGGCATGGATATCCGAGCTTCCGACCACCAACTCGTGCAGGCTGCGGATGTGTTCGGCACTCCCGTTGGGTTCCATAGGCCTAATCGTAGGAAGTGTTGGGCCTCCCGTCACGTGCTTCCGCTAACTGGTAGACGGAGCACATCAGGAGCTCGGACAGGCTGCCTGCTGGTGCGAATGGTTTCTGGCGCACCGCCGGGAATTGGGACGCCTTGGTCAGCGTCAAGCCCCTCAACATCGTCGGAGCCACAGGATCACCTGCCAACGCCACAGCACTGGCCTGAGTTCCGGGTGGACCGCTACCCTGAGCCCATGGAATCCGCACTGGCCTCGTGGGGCGAGTTCAACGTAGCAATTGCCGGTGCCGGTGCGGCGCTCGGTGGGCTGCTGATCGTGGCGTTGTCCGTAAACATCAAACAGATCGCTGAGTCACGGGGCCTCGCGGCCAGGGCAGGGGCCGCGATCTCCGCCCTCATCCTTGGCGTTGTCCTGGCATGCGCGGCGCTCATTCCCGGGCAGGAGCTATGGGCCTTTGGGGTGGAAGTCCTGGCCGGCACACTCGCTGGCGGGGTGATCGCTGTCCTTGCGTCCCGCGCCATCCTGGAAGACGACACTCCCGGGCATCAGCACCGTTGGGATGCCCAGCACATTGCGTCGTTCGTTTTCCCACTGGTGGTCTATGCCGTGGGCGGGGTGCTGATTGTCATGTCGCTGCCGGCCGGCTTGGTGGTTGTGGCACTCGGAACGATCATCGCGTTGATCGGGGCGGTGGTGTTTTCCTGGGTGGCATTGGTGGAAATACTGCGCTGAAATGCGAGAAAAACGCAAGCGAACGACGCCGGGAACCTCCCGCCGTCGCTCGCTTGCGTAAAACAGTTTCCGATGTGACTTTTACTATCCTGTCTTTCCAGACAATGCCACCAGCACCCCGGCGGCGGAGAAGAACTTGTTGCTGCCGAGGTCGCGAACTGTTCTGATTCCCAGTTCGGCGAGCAGCTCGTTATGTTTGTCGGTCAGGCCGGCCAGCGCCGATGGCGGAGCAGCGAGGATTTCGTCCAGGGTGGAGTTTTCGTAGGCTTTATCGAGTGCTTTGCCCAATTCAACAGAAACAGCCAAGGCATTTCCTTTCATCGATACGGAACAATTGCAAACATACTAAGCAGCCTTTGGAATTGCCGATCTTGGCCGCCTACGAAACAACATAGCCCACATTGCATTCCATATGGACCTCGCTTGCGAACTAAATTGCTTTAACGCAACCCGGCCGAGTGCGCCAAGGCAATTGCCTCAGCCCTGGAACGCACATCGAGTTTCCTGAAGAGATTTCGGATGTGGAACTTCACTGTGTTCTCACTGATGTGGAGGGCGCCGGCGATGCTCCGGTTGCGCTGCCCCGCGGTGAGCAGCTGCAGGACCTCCAGCTCGCGGGGTGCCAGATCCCAGACGGCTATATCGCCGCCGGGGGCAGGCGGTGGATCCAGCGGCAGCACCACGGAAATGTCCGCACCCCAGCCTTGCATCACTTCAAGGGACATCCGACCGTCCACGGCCTGCACCCGCTGCTGCAGCCGGGCGATGCTGGGCGAATCCGGCGAGAGGGCGCCCAGACCGTCGTCGCGCACATTGATCAACAGGTTCTCGCCATCGCAATCCCACTGGGCACGGACCCGCCGGACGTCCGGCTGCTCGGCGATGGCCAGGACCAGCCCGCGGACCACGGCACGGGCGGCATGGGCCACTTCGCCGGGGAGTGCACGCCCGCTGGCGGGCGGCTCGATGAACTGAATGTCGATATTACTGAAGTGCATCAGGGGCCGAAGGTCCTCGCGCAGCCGCTCGAAAGCCGTCACTACCGGTTCTTCCACCAGGTCGCTGGTGCGGTCGCTGAGTGTGCGCAGATCCACCAGGGCTTTGACGGCGAGGTCGGTCACGGAGGCGCGCGCCGCGGCGTCGTTCATTGACGTCGACCGCAGGGCCGCGAGCAGCGTTTCGAGCGTGGTGGAGTGCTGGTCGACCAGCTCGGCCGTCACACGGATCCGCTCAGCGGATGCGGCCCGCGATTCCAAAAGGTACGACGGCGGCGCGTCGGTTACTTTCTCGTGGATGCGTCGAGCGGTTAATCGCCATAGGTAGGTGAGAAGACGGAGAGCCTCCGCTTCTGTTTCCGAGCCTTCCGATCCTTCCTTCCCGGCAGTCACGGACGGGTCGGTCACGGACGGGTCGGTCACGGTCGGGTCCGTCAGGACCAACAGCGCTTGGCTGGGCGCGTAGCCCAGGGCGAGTACCTCCCGCTCATCACCGGCGATGACCGCAGAAGTCCGCCACGGATCCTCACCCGGCATCGCCGACCTCAGCCGGTCCAATTCTGTGATCGAAACACGGCTGACGACGCCTTCATCGCCTGCCTTTTTCTGGGGCCGGCCAGTGCAGTCCTCGGTGAAGATGACCAGGGCGCTGCTTGCCAGGAACGGGAGCGTGGCCTGACGGAGGCTGTCGGCAATGCGATTCAGCGGCGCGGCAGCCAGGTCGCTGACGGAGTGAAGGAGGTCCCAGTTCTGCATCGGCCCAGCATACGTGCCAGCGAAGAGCGAGCACTACCCAAAAGGGTGGGAAAAGCCGTCACAAAACAGCGTTTCCCCCACCCACAAGCTGCACCAAGCTGGAAGGGAAGACATATTTCAACGGCAACTGAAGGAGAGAGCGTGGACGCTGTCGCAGAAAACGCCGCCCTGAGCCAAGCACCAGCACAGGCCGCCCTCAACCTGTCCCTGATCCAGGACGAAATAGTGAGCACTACCAATGCGATCGACGTCGGTCAGTTGGCAGTCCTCGCTGGAAGAATCCACAGGGCGGAACGGGTCTTCCTCGCCGGAGCCGGCCGCAGCGGGCTGGTCCTCCGCATGGCAGCCATGCGCCTCATGCACCTGGGACTGACGGTCCACGTTGCCGGGGACACCACAACACCTGCCATCACCTCCGGCGACCTCCTTGTGGTGGCCTCCGGCTCAGGGACCACCTCCGGCGTGGTCAAGGCGGCCGAAACAGCCAGCGCCGCCGGCGCGGACGTCGCTGCTGTGACCACCAACCCGGGATCGCCCTTGGCTCGCCTGGCCGATGCGTTGGTGATCATTCCCGCCGCGCAGAAGACCGATCACGGCTCCAGCCTTTCCCGCCAGTACTCCGGCAGCCTGTTCGAGCAATCCCTTTTCCTCGCAACCGAGGCAGTGTTCCAAACCCTCTGGGAGAACACCGACGAGCCTGCCGAGCAACTCTGGCTGCGCCACGCCAACCTCGAGTAGCCCGCGCCAAAACCCGCACCACCCCCGAAACCCGCACCACCCGTTTCCAACAAAAAATTCCGAATGAAACCCTCCAACAGAAAGAAGAACACCATGAAACTTCAGGTAGCACTGGATCTCCTCACCGTCGAGGACGCCCTTGAACTGGCCGCCAAAGTGGCCGAGCACGTGGACATCATCGAACTCGGCACGCCCCTGATCAAGGCTGCCGGCCTCTCCGCCGTCACCGCCATCAAGGAAGCCCACCCCACCAAGATCGTCTTCGCCGACATGAAGACCATGGACGCCGGCGAGCTTGAAGCCGACATCGCGTTCAACGCCGGAGCGGACCTGGTTTCCGTGCTGGGCACGGCCGACGACTCCACCATTGCCGGCGCGGTCAAGGCCGCAAAGGCCCACAACAAGGGCATCGTTGTGGACCTGATTGGTGTGGCAGACAAGGTATCCCGCGCCAAGGAAGCCCGCGCGCTGGGAGCCAAGTTCGTTGAGTTCCACGCAGGCCTGGATGAGCAGGCACAGCCTGGATACAACCTGCGCACCCTGCTCAACGCGGGCGAGGAAGCACGCGTCCCGTTCTCAGTGGCCGGCGGCGTGAACGCTGGAACCATTGCAGCAGTACAGCTGGCGGGCGCCGACGTCGCCGTCGCAGGCAGCGCCATCTACAGCGCCGCAGATCCCGAGCTGGCAGCCAAGGAACTGAAGGCAGCCATCAACTAGTTCAGCTCTCTACCGCAAACGTCGACCTGCCCATCCGGGCAGGTCGACGTTGTTGTTGGCGGCGCACCGCCGTCGTACTTCACGGAAGCACTTAGAGGTTCTCCACCAAAGAGACGTCGCGGACGGCGCCCTTGTCCGCCGACAACGCCATAGCTGCGTAGGCGCGCAGCGCGGGAGACACGTGGCGTTCCCGGTCCTTCGGCTTGTAGCCACCGTTGACTTCGAGTTTTTCGCGGCGTTCGGCAAGGATCTCGTCGGATACCTGCAACTGGAGGGAGCGCTGCGTGATGTCGATGCTGATGATGTCGCCGTCCTCCACCAGGGCGATGGCGCCGCCGGAGGCGGCCTCCGGGGAAATGTGCCCGATAGACAGGCCCGAGGTTCCGCCGGAGAAGCGGCCGTCCGTGATGAGGGCGCACTTCTTGCCCAGGCCGCGGCCCTTGAGGAACGAGGTTGGGTAGAGCATTTCCTGCATCCCCGGGCCGCCTCGGGGGCCCTCGTAGCGGATGACCACCACGTCGCCTTCCTTGATGGACTTGTTCAGGATCTTTTCCACCGCTTCGTCCTGTGATTCGCACACAACTGCGGGGCCTTCGAAGATCCAGATGGACTCGTCCACGCCTGCGGTCTTGACCACGGCGCCGTCCAGCGCGACGTTGCCGCGCAGCACAGCCAGTCCGCCGTCCTTGGAAAAAGCGTGTTCCACGGAACGGATGCAGCCGCCCTCGGCATCGGTGTCCAGGGAGGTCCACTGGTTTGACTGCGAGAAAGCGGTGGAGGAGCGGACACCACCGGGGGCCGCGTGCCACAGTGCCTGCGCCTCATCGGTGGCCTTGCCGCCGCGGATGTCCCAGTCGTCCAGCCAACCGTCCAGATCGTTGGAGTGCACGGAGTGGACGTTCTTGTGCAGGAGGCCGCCGCGGTTCAGCTCACCCAGCAGGGCGGGGATGCCGCCGGCGCGGTGCACGTCCTCCATGTAATAGGTCTTGTCCCCAGCGACGTTCGGGGCCACCTTGGCCAGGCACGGCACTTGGCGGGACTTGGCGTCCATTTCGGCCAGGCCGTACTCAACGCCCGCTTCCTGCGCAGCAGCCAGCAGGTGCAGGATGGTGTTGGTGGAGCCGCCCATGGAGATGTCCAGCGCCATGGCGTTATCGAAGGCCTCGGCAGTGGCGATGGAGCGCGGCAGCACGGAGTCGTCGTCGCCGTCGTAATAGCGCTTGACGAGCTCGACGACGGTGGCGCCGGCTTTCTCGTACAGCGCCTTGCGGGCGGTGTGGGTCGCGAGCACGGAGCCGTTGCCCGGAAGGGCCAGGCCGATCGCCTCGGCGAGGCAGTTCATGGAGTTGGCGGTGAACATGCCCGAGCAGGAGCCGCAGGTGGGGCAGGCGTTCTCTTCAATGAGGTTGATGTCTTCATCGGAGATGGACTCGTCCACGGCGTCGGCAATCGCGTTCACCAGGTCCAGGGAGCGCACGGAACCGTCGGTCAGTGTTACCCGACCGGCCTCCATGGGACCGCCGGAGACGAACACTACGGGGATGTTCAGGCGCAGGGCGGCCATGAGCATGCCCGGGGTGATCTTGTCGCAGTTGGAGATGCAGACCAGAGCATCGGCGCAGTGTGCGTTGACCATGTACTCAACGGAGTCGGCGATCAGGTCGCGGGACGGCAGGGAGTACAGCATGCCGGAGTGGCCCATGGCGATGCCGTCATCCACGGCGATGGTGTTGAATTCGCGCGGCACAGCGCCCGCGGCGAGGATCGCGTCGGAGACGATCCTGCCCACCGGGGCCAGGTGGGTGTGGCCGGGGACGAATTCGGTGAAGGAGTTGGCCACGGCGATGATCGGCTTGCCGATGTCGGTGTTGGCGACGCCGGAAGCGCGCAGCAGTGCGCGGGCGCCGGCCATGTTGCGGCCGTGGGTAACTGTTCTGGAGCGAAGTGCAGGCATACGTACCATCCTGCTGTTGTTCTACAGCGGGTGGAAGACGGTGCTGCTACTAGTAGTGAAAGTACCAGAGTAATAGTGTTGAGTTCGTGAAAGATGAGAGGCGCAAGGAACTGGGACTCTTCCTCAGGACCCGCCGCAACCAAGCCCTGCGGTCCGACTACGGATTGCCCCCGGTGGGTCGCTCCCGCGAGCGCGGCCTGCGCCGGGAAGAGATCGCCTTCCTTTCCGGAGTCAGCGTCACCTGGTACACCTGGCTGGAGCAGGGCCGTGACATCAGCCCCTCGCGCCAGGTGCTGGAAGCGGTGGCCCGCACACTGCATTTGTCCGATACCGGGATGAGCTACGTGCTGTCCCTGGGCGGCTACTCCTCCGCTCCACCGGCCGGTCCGGTCGCCGCGGACGCTCCCGCCCACGTGCAGCGCCTCCTGGACGCGCTGGATCCCAACCCTTCCTACGCGCTGTCACCCGACTGGGGCATTGCCGGCTGGAACCGCGCTTACGAGGCGCTCTATCCCAACATCGGCACGTTCGACGCCTCTGACCGGAACCTGCTGTGGCTCGTCTTCACCGACCCCTATATCCGTGACCTGCTCCCGGACTGGGACGTCACGAGCAAACGCTTTTTGGCTGAATTCAGGGCCGAGACAGGACAACGACTCGGTGATCCCGATGTGGAGTACCAGGTGGAACGACTCAAGGAGGCCAGCCCCGAATTCCAGGAAAGCTGGGACCGGTACGACATCCTGGGCTTCGAATCCCGCGAGCGCCAGTTCCACCACCCTGCTGTTGGCGTGCTGCATCTGGAACACCACCAGGTCTCTCCTTCGGACCGGCCGGACCTGCACATCGTGGTCTACACGCCCGCGCCCGGGAGCGACGCCGGGCAGCAGATGCAGCGGTTGATGAAGCCCTAGGGACGGCGCCCGCGAACTACACTCTGAGGCAGGCGTCCGCACACCTCGATTCCGCAAACACACCGCCCTTCCCGGCCCCCGCACTCACGCGCGAACAGTCAAGGTGCCGGCCAGGTCCACGTCGCTGCCGGATCCCGTGACGCCGGCCTGCGACAGGAGGGTGGCTCCGAAGGCTGCGCTCCAGAAGGTCCTGGTTTCCACCGGCACGGGCCGTTCCACTTCCCATTGCCGTTGCTTCAGAAGGCGGACCAAGTAACGCTCGGACTGCCGGAAGAGCAGATTCAGATGCTGATCCACCACCGAAGCCAGGGCCGGCCGGGACGTTCCCACCGCCAGGGCACGCACCACCAGCGGCATTGACGGGAGCATCAGCGCCGTGCGGGCCATGTTCCTTCGAAATGACTCAGGGTTCCGCGCGCTGTGGCCGATCGCCTCAACACGCTCCGCATCGTGGAGGAGTGACAGGAAAGCTGCATGGATGAACAGCGAGTCTTTGGAACCAAAGTAGTAGGTCACTTGGTTTGGGAATACTCCGGCATCTGCAGCAATCGCGGCCACACTCACCTCACCCGAAGAGTTGGCCAGATAGAGCTTTACCGCGCTGTCCAGAATCCGGCCCCTGGTCGAGTGTCCCCGGGCCTGCGACGGGCCTCCCGGCTGTCGTTTCCCCTTGCTCCCTGTAACCATGCAAGAAATTGTACTTCATACAACTATCGAGTTATCTTGTATGCCATACAAGAAAAGGAGTTGTCTTGAAGGTACGAGATATCGCTGTGACAGGAATAGGTGCCACCACGCCCTTGGGAGGCACCGCCGACACCATGTGGGCCGCCCTCCTTGAGGGCCGTTCAGGGGTGCGGGATGTCGAGCCGGATATGTTGCGGGGCAGCGGGCTCCCCGTCACCATCGCCGCGCCCATGGCCGTCGACCCAGCCACCGGACTTGACGCCGTCGAAGCCAAAAGATTGGACCGGGTTCAGCAAGCCGCCCTGGTTGCCGCGGCAGAAGCCTGGGCAGACGCCGGCTCGCCCCGGGTTGACGGCACTCGGCTGGCCGTGGCGGTAGGAACGGGCGTGGGCGGAATCGGCACGCTGCTCCGGGAGGACGACACCTTGGAGAACCGCGGTCAGCGCCGCGTTTCCCCGCGGGCAGTGCCGATGCTCATGGCCAACGGCCCCGCCGCGGCTGTCAGCATCCGCTACGGCGCCAAGGCCGGCTCGTACACTCCGGTCTCGGCGTGCTCCTCGGGCGCCGAAGCAATCGCCCTGGCCGCCAGATTGATCCGTTCCGGCGAGGCCGATGTGGTCATTGCCGGGGGCGCTGAAGCGGCAATTACGCCCTTCACCGTCGCCGCTTTCCTGCAAACGAGGGCGCTCTCAACACTCAAGGAGGACCCCGCCTCTGCATCGCGCCCGTTTGCCTCGGACCGCGATGGCTTCGTCCTGGGCGAGGGCGCAGGCATCATGGTGCTGGAAAGTGCCGAGCACGCCACAGCCCGCGGCGCCACTGTCCATGCCGTGCTGCGCGGCGTGGGCATCGCTTCGGACGCCTTCCACATGACGGCACCAGCGGACGACGGCGAAGGCCAGATCACCGCCATCACCAAAGCCCTCGGCGACGCCGGGATGAGCCCGGCTGACGTGGGCCACGTCAACGCCCACGCAACCGGCACCACCTTGGGGGACCTGGCGGAAGCAAAAGCCATTAAGGCCATCTTCGGCGACACCATTCCGGTGACTGCCCCCAAGGCCTCCCTGGGCCACCTTTTCGGTGCCGCCGGCGCCGTCGAAGCCATCATCGCGGCCCGCAGCGTTGCAGAGGAAGTCATCCCACCTACCCGCAACCTTCACCCGGGAAACGTGGACTCCGCGATCGGGCTTGACCTTGTCACCGAACAACGCCGCGGAACGCCTCCCGCAGCACTCTCCAACTCCTTCGGATTCGGCGGCCAGAATGTCAGCCTGATATTCAGCAAGAACTGAGCTTGCCCGGCACCCCCCAGGCAACTCCTTGCAGGCCAAGCCAGTCCAGCCATGGCGCCGCGGGTCCGGCAGGCGCACTATGGGGAGATGAACGCCCAAAGTGCCAACGGATGGGGGCAGGGTGGTTCCGGTAGCTTCGGGGCCGGCCTGCACCCGTGGAGCCGTTATGTGGCCTTGGGCGACTCCTTCACCGAAGGTTTGGGCGATCCCGAGCCACGGAGCCCCGGCGGTCTCCGAGGCTGGGCAGACCGGGTTGCGGAAGAGCTAAGCACCGGCCACGAGGATTTCGCCTACGCCAACCTGGCCATCAGTGGACGGTTGCTCCATGAAATCATGGAGGAGCAAGTGGGCCCGGCACTGGACCTCAAACCAGATCTGATCACGCTCAATGCCGGCGGCAACGACCTGCTCTTTCACCGGAGCGATCCCGATAGATTGGCCCTCGAACTGGACACCGGCGTGGAAACGCTGGCCTCCACCGGTGCCACCATCCTGCTGTTCACCGGGCCGGACTGGGGCGCCACCCCGGTGCTGGGGTTGGCACGTGGCAAGGTGGCCATCTACAACGAGAACATCCGGGTAGTGGCGGCCCGCCATGGCGCCGTGGTGGCCGATCTCTGGGGTTTGCGCCAGCTCACCGATCCCCGGATGTGGGATCCTGACCGGCTCCATTTTTCGCCGTTGGGCCAGCACACCATCGCCATCATGGTCCTCAACACTCTCAACGTTCCCCATTCCCTTGAGCCGTTAACGCCCAAACCCCTGCCCGAGCGCAGCTGGCGGGAGGCCCGGGCAGGCGACATTGTGTGGGCACGCCATCATCTCTTCCCCTGGGTGGTGCGTCGCCTGACCCAGCGGAACGACGACGACGTCAGGCACCCCAAGCGGCCGGAACCGGGCCCCGTCTTCGGCGCCGGAATGCTTCCCGGAACCTTCGTGGGCAACGATCCGCGGCACATGGCCGACTAGGTCACGGAGCCGACGGAGAACGGACCCGTCAAGAACGACGGCGGCCCTCACCTTAAGGGGTGAGGGCCGCCGTCGAGCATGAGACAGCTGTCAGCCGGCAGGCTGGGCTTCTGTTTGTGCGCGGATGCTCCACGCCGACCAGTCCAGCGGGTGAACCGAGGGGCGTCCGAGGAGGTATCCCTGGGCTGCGGTGATCTGCAGCGCCGTGACTTCCTCGAGTTCTTCGGCCGTCTCAATGCCTACCGCAATGACTTCGGCCCCGATCTCCCTGGCGAGCTCAACGATCGCCCTTGCCCGGATCCTTTGGCCTTCGCTGCTTTCGATGCCTTCAATCAGGTGGCGGTCCAGCTTGATGATGTCCGGGCGCAGTTGCTCCACCCGCTCCAAGGCTACCAACGCCGCCCCGGAGGCGCTGATGGCAAGCCGCAAACCCAAAGCGCGCAGGGGTCCGAGTCCGTCGCGGCCGGTTTGGCCTCCAACGTCGGCCAGGCTGCCAGTGAGTTCAACAATGATCCGGTCCGGCGCGAGTGCCGCAGCGGCCAGCAGGTTCCGGACCCTGGGGTCGCTGGAAGTTACGGGGGTGAGGTTAAGGGCAACGGACATGGTTTCCGGGACGTCGTGCGCCGCGGTGAGAGCGCAGTGGAGGGCAGCGATCTCCAACTCGGTTCCCAACCCTGCGGCAGCAGCCTCGCTGAACCAGACATCGGCGCCGGCGCCGTCTTCACCCACGAACCGGGTGAGCGCTTCAACGCCTACGACCTCGCCGGTGGGCAGTGCATGGACGGGCTGGAAGGCCGTCAGCAGGAGTTTGTCCGCCAGGACGGACTGGATTCCTTCCCGGACTTCGTGGCTGACGGGAACCGACACGGTCCGCGCTGCGTCAACGGATTCGAGGTGCACGCTGGCGGATTCGAGGTGAACCGGCACTGCGGATGCCGGAGCGGCATCTTTGCGGGTTTCCTGCAGGTGCTCCAACAGGGCGCGCTGAGGGTCCTCGGGATGCGCCTCCAACAACGCACCGAGCTTGGCTCTGGCGGCTTCGCTGCGCGGCTCGGTATCGGCAAGGATGGATTCGATGATGTCCTTCACTTGCTCGCGCAGGGTCGCCTCAGCAGGCGCTGACGTTTCAGCGCGCGGTGACGCGTTGGTGCCATCCTGGCGTGCGGCATCCGCACGGCCATCCGGTGAAAGAGAGCCCTCTTCTTGAGCCATCGGCTATTCCTTTATATGTATCCCCCGCTGGCAAAGCCAGACAACAACTCGACCGACCCATCTGTGGGCCCTGTCACGAATAATACAGAAGAACACTTCACCGTTGTGCCGATGCGCTTTTCCGGGCGCCCAAAACCGTGTCGGCCGGCTGCCGGCCTGAGATGCTTAGGGGGTGACGCCCCTTTCAACGGAAGCACCCCGAACAGCGATCAGCTGGAAACTGGTACCGGCGGCGCTGCTTTCCCTGTCCGGCATTCCCCTCTTTGCGGTGGGAAATGAACTGCTGGGCTACGGCTTGCTGCTGGCCAGTGTTGTCACCGCCGCTTTTATTGACAGCCGGCTGATGAGGCACCTCGCGCTGATCGCGGCAGGCATGACCATCTTCAGTCTGGTACCGCTCAACGCGGACCTCAGCACGGAGCACATGGCCATCATGGGTGGGGCGCTCGCGCTGGCAGTGCTGGTGCCGTGGCTGGTCTCCCGCTTTGTGTATCGGGAAGACATCATCAAGTTCCCCGTCAACACAGGCCGAAAATGGCCTCTGGCAGCGAAGCTGTACTTGATAGGCGTCGTTGCGTTGGGCTATTTCATCCTGCCGGTCTACCTGATCAGCACCGGCGTCTACCAAAACTGGCCCGACGCCTCCGACCCCGACATCTTCTGGCGGCTCTTCCTGGGCGTTAATGCCGTAGGAATCTGGGACGAACTGTTCTTCATTTGCACCACGTTCACTCTGCTGCGGCAACACTTCCCGGACTGGCTGGCCAACCTCCTGCAAGCCGTGGTCTTCTCCTCATTCCTGTGGGAAATCGGATATCAGTCCTGGGGTCCTTTGCTGACGTTCCCGTTCGCCTTGCTGCAGGGGTACACCTTCAAACTGACCAAGTCGTTCACCTACGTGGTGTCCGTGCACCTGCTCTTCGACTTCGTGTTGTTCCTGGCACTGGTCCACGCCCACAACCGGGATTGGCTGCCGATCTTCCTGTACTAGCGCTGATCCGCTGCAGAGGAGCCCGCAGAACCTGCCCACACCTCTTCGGAGACCTCGATCTCCTGCGCCATGTCATCCAGGAAGCGCATTACGGTGTCCCGTTCATCAGGAGTGAGCCTGGCTGCCGCCAGGAACCGCTTGGCTTGCTGCCGTCCCACCGTCCGCGTCGCGGCCTCGTGCGTTTCGGGGGTGATGGCGATCGCGAGCGCCCTGCGGTCGGAAGGGTGGGCGCGTCGCGTGACATGACCCGCGCGTTCCAGCCGGTCGAGCAGCTTGGTGGTTGACGCCGTCGAGATGTTAAGGCGGGAGGCTATTGCACCGGGGGTGGCAATGACGCCATGGTTGGCGCAGACAATCAAATAGTGCAGGGCACGCATGTCTGATTGGTTGAGCTTCATGTACCTCAAGGAGGCATCGGCCAGCCGTTGTTCCGCCTCGCGCAGCCGTGCCAGCGCAGCCATGATGTCGCTGATCTGCTGCACGTCGTCGTCGGAAAGACCGGATCGGTCCACTAGTTCTTCATGGGGATCGTTGGCGTCCAGATGATAAATACCGGAGGAAACCGGGGTCCCGGCTTCTTCAGGAATCTCTTCAGGACTGGACATGTTGAGTATGTTACACCTAACTTCCTACATGGTAGCCTTTCTTCTAGCTTGTCTAGCAATATTCAAGTTTCTCTAAGGCACCGGGTGTAGGAGGTAGGCGCAGGATGAACGCGACAGAGATGGTGGTCCTCCTGGACGACGCCGGAGCACCCATCGGGGAGACCGCAAAAGCGGGAGTGCACACACTGGACACGCCCCTACATTTAGCCTTCTCCTGCTATTTGCTCAACGACGCCGGTGAGGTCCTCCTGACCCGCCGCTCACCTGAAAAGAAGACCTGGCCGGGAGTGTGGACCAACAGTTTCTGCGGCCACCCGGCACCAGGCGAAGAGTTCGAGGACGCTGTAATGCGGCGCGCGCAGTTCGAACTCGGGGTGGACGCCAAGAGGATCGAACTGGTCCTCCCGGACTTCCGCTACAGGGCGGTGGACCCCACGGGCATCGTCGAAAATGAGGTCTGCCCGGTGTTCATGGCACGGATCAGCGGCCCCCTGCAGCCGAATCCAGCCGAGGTTGCTGACTGGGCCTGGATCTCCCCGGCCCTGCTCGAGGACGCCTTGGCACACACGCCGTCCGCTTTCAGCCCCTGGCTCGGCCTGCAGTTCCCCCAACTCCTTGAAGCACGGGCATTGCCCTTACACGAGGGAGCCACATCATGACCGTCACCTCAGGATCCCTCCGCAGCCGCACCGACCTCTGCGGCGCCATCGAAAACGAGCTGACCGGGCTGATCGGCAAGAGGGCCAGCGCGGCAACCGCCTACGGCCCCAACTTCGCCAGGCTGTGGGGCTTGGCGGGCCAGAACGTGCTGGGCGGCAAGTTTGTCCGACCCTTGCTGCTCATGGAAACGTACGACGCCCTCCTGCAACGCGGCTCATCACGGCCGGAACAAGAAGGCCCTGGCCAACGCGAAACAGCCATCAGCATCGCCGCCGCCATTGAACTCCTCCACTACGCTTTCCTGCTGCATGATGACGTGATCGACGGCGACCTCGTCCGCCGCGGGCATCCCAACCTCATCGGCTCACTCCTCGCAGAAGCCGGCGAGATCCCCCGTCCGGACGGCGGCCTGCATTGGGCCCAGACCGGCGGAATCCTGATGGGCGACATGCTGCTCGCAGCAACCCACCAAGCATTCGCCCGCGCGGATCTCCCCCACGAACTACGGCTCCGCCTTCTGGACCTGCTGGAACACACCATCAACGAGACGGTGGCCGGCGAACAACTGGACGTGGGGCTGGGGGACGGCGTCATTGCCCCGGACCTCGAGACCATCCTGGTGATGTGTGGGTACAAAACCGCCACCTATACCTTCGAATTGCCGCTGCGCGCCGCCGCAGCGCTGGCCGGCGCGGACTTCGCCGTCGAGACTGCACTGGCAACCGCCGGCCGGCATCTTGGCCTGGCCTTCCAGCTCCAGGACGACCTCCTGTCCACGTTCGGGGATCCGCGCCGCCACGGCAAGGATCCTTTTTCGGACCTGCGCGAAGGCAAGGAAACCGCCATCATCGCCCACGCGCGGACCACCAGCACGTGGCCGCACATCGCGCCCCTCTTCGGCAGGCCCGGACTCAACGGCGAGGAAGGCGAGCACGTCCGCCGCCACCTCACCGAGTGCGGAGCAGAAGCATTTGTCCAGAGCCTCATCGAGGAACAGATGGCGGCCTTCAACCATCAGCTCACAAGCACCATTCCGTTGGAAGCACGCAACGTACTGCTTGACCTTGCAGGGCAGCTGGAAGGACGGCAATCATGAGCGTCGCCACCGATACCTCTTTCACCCATTTCACCCGGACGGCCGAGCGGGCCGCCAACCAGGTCATCGCCGCCTATTCCACGTCCTTCGGCCTCGCCTGCCGGCTGCTGGGGTCCCGGCACCGCCAGCACGTCCGCAATATCTACGCCCTGGTGCGGGTGGCGGACGAGCTCGTGGATGGCGTCACCGCGGAAGCCGGCCTCAGCTACCAGGAACAGTGCGACGCCCTGGCACACTTCATCGATGAAACCCACCGCGCGGTCAAGCTCGGCTACAGCAGCGATCTCATTATTCATGCCTTTGCCCAGACTGCCAGGACGGCGGGGATTGATGAGACCCTCATCGATCCCTTCTTCGCTTCCATGCGGACGGACCTCGGCGAGCGCACGTCAGCAGGCACTTCTGCGCAGCAGCCGGCTCCACTCCGATTCGACGCGGATGCCCACGACGGCTACGTGCATGGTTCCGCTGAGGTGGTGGGGCTGATGTGCCTGCGCGTCTTCATGCGGGATGAAAACATCGACGACGGCGACGCCGCAGCCTTGCAGTATGGCGCCAGCAGGTTGGGCGCTGCTTTCCAGAACATCAACTTCCTCCGCGACCTGGCGGACGATACCTCCCGGTTGGGCCGCAACTACCTCGGCACCTCGGACCACCTCGAGGAGCATGACCGGGTGGAGTGGGTCATGACCGTCCGGGCCCAGCTGGCCGACGCCAACGCCGTCATTCCGATGCTGCCCCGCGATGCCAGGGCCGCTGTCCGGAGCGCGTCGGCGCTGTTCCAGGCCCTCACGGACAGGATCGAACAGACCACGGTGGACGAGCTGTATCGCTCAAGGGTCCGTGTACCTGACGCCGTGAAAGCCGGTCTCGCCGCACGCGCCGTCGCCTCAACCTGGATGGAGCTGCACCGATGACGCGGACTGTAGTGATCGGCGGTGGCATTGCTGGGCTTGCCACCGCCGCACTCCTTGCCCACGAAGGCCACGAGGTCCAACTCCTTGAGCAGCGCGACCGGGTGGGTGGCCGCGCCGGCAGCTTGGAACGGGACGGCTTCCGCTGGGATACCGGTCCTTCCTGGTACCTGATGCCCGGCGTCTTCGACCACTTCTTCAAGCTGCTCGGCACCAGCGCGGCGGAACAGCTGGACCTGATGACGCTCAGTCCGGCGTACCGCATCTTCAGCGAGCCAAACCACGACGGCGTGCGGCCGGACCCGCTGACAGTCCCGCTGGGCAGCGACCAGGTTCTGGAAACCTTCGAGGGCGTGGAGCCCGGCAGCGCCAGGGAACTCACCTCCTATCTCGCGTCCGCGCGTCACACCACGGACATGGCTGAGCGGTTCTTCCTCTACAACCCGTTCACCAGGCTGCAAGGGCTGCTTCATCCGGAAGTACTGCGGAGCCTGCCCAAACTCGCGCAACTGCTCCTGACACCGCTGGACAAGTACGTGTCCCAACGGTTCCAGCACCCCGTGCTCCGGCAGGTCCTGGGATACCCGGCGGTGTTCCTTGGCACCAATCCTTCCGATGCTCCCGCCATGTACCACTTGATGAGTGCCCTGGACCTGGGCGACGGCGTCCAGTATCCGATCGGCGGATTCTGGGAGCTCGTGAGGCGGCTTGAATCACTGGCGGTGGATGCCGGCGTCAGGATCCATACCGGTGCCGAAGCCTTGAAGATCACCACCCGCGAGGCACCCCGGACCAGGAAGGTGGGCCGCTTCGATGGCGTCAAACTCCCTCCTGCCCTGTCCGGGAAGGATGGCCGCGAAGTCACCGGGGTCAAGTGGCGGGACACCTCGGGCACGGAGCACTACAGCGTTGCGGATCTGGTGGTCTCCGGCGCCGATCTGCACCACACCGAAACCCAACTGCTGGGCGTCAGGGACCGGAGCTACAACAACAAGTACTGGCAGAGCCGCACCAGCGGACCCGGCGCCGTCCTGGTGATGCTGGGCGTCAAAGGTTCCCTGCCGGAACTTCCCCACCATTCCTTGTTCTTCACCAGGGATTGGGAGGCGAATTTCGCAGCCATCTTTGGTGCGGAGACCAGCATTCCGGACCCTGCTTCCATCTATGTCTGCAAACCCAGCGCCACCGACACCGGGGTTGCCCCACAAGGGCACGAGAATCTCTTTGTCCTGGTTCCCGTCCCGGCCGATCCGCAGCTTGGAGCAGGCGGCCCCGACGGCAGCGGCGATGTCCTCATCGAGCGGACCGCCGATGCAGCCATCGACCAGATCGCACAGTGGGCCAACATCCCGGACCTCCGCGACCGCGTGGTGGTCAGGCACACCATCGGACCCGCCGACTTCGCTGATGAGTACAACTCCTGGCGCGGCGGCATGCTGGGGCCGGCGCACACGCTGGGACAGAGTGCCATGTTCAGGGCACAGAATGCCTCGAAGCGTGTCCAGGGCCTCTACTACGCCGGCGCCACCACAGCCCCCGGTGTAGGAGTGCCCATGTGCCTCATCAGTGCCGAGCTGGTCTTGAAACGAATCCGCGGCGATCACAGTGCCGGCCCTACCACTGTGAGGCCCGTAGCTAGCAGGATTGGCTGATGGGTGTCCTCTACTTGGTGTCGTTGCTGCTGGGCATCATCTGCATGCTCCTGCTCGACCACCGCTTCCGGTTGTTCTTCTGGCGCGACGCTAAAGCAGCGGCGGTCGTCACCGCCGTCGGAGTCCTGTTCCTTCTCGCCTGGGACCTGGCCGGGATCGGTTTGGGAATCTTCCTCCGAGGTGAAGGCACCATCGCCACGGGACTGCTGATTGGCCCGGAGCTGCCCATCGAGGAACCCGTCTTCCTGCTTTTCCTGGTGTTGTGCACCATGGTCCTCTACACGGGCGCCCGGCGGCTGCTCGGCTGGAGCACGGCCGCTCGCAGTGGGAATCAGCGGGAGCGGGAGAACGCATGACGTACTTGTGGCTCGCGCTCGCGTTCATCACCGCAGCAGTGATCGCCGGCGTGGTCTTCGCCCGGCAAGGCGCCCATCCCGGGGAGGCGCGCAAGCACTGGAAAGCTGTGGGCCTCGCTTTTGCCGCGCTGGCTGTCCTGACCGCGGTGTTCGACTCCGTCATGATCGGGATGGAACTCTTCCACTACGACCCTTCGCACATCCTCGGCATCAAAGCAGGGCTCGCCCCGATCGAGGACTTTGCGTACCCCTTGGCAGGTGTCGTGGCGCTTCCCGGGCTGTGGCTGTGGCTGACGCGCAAACGGGAATCCAACCCCAGCACCAAAGGTCCTGGAACCCTCAAAGGCCCCACTCCTCTCAAAGGCTTGGTCCCGCAAGCCGTCCTCGCGTCCCGCCCCGTCAGCTGGATCAACACCGCCTACCCGTTCGCGGCGGCAATGCTGCTCACTTCCCGCGAGATCGACTGGGTCCTGGTGGTGGGCACCTTCTACTTCCTCATCCCCTACAACCTGGCCATGTACGGGATCAACGACGTCTTCGATTACGAATCCGACCTGAAAAACCCCCGCAAGGGCGGCATGGAGGGTGCACTCCTCCAGCCCCACCTGCACCGCCCCATGCTGTGGCTTGCGGCCATCACCAACGTGCCGTTCCTGCTGGTGTTGGCGTTTGCGGGCGGACCCGCCGCATGGATCAGCCTGACCGTGAGCGCCTTCGCTGTGGTTGCTTACTCCGTCGCGGGGCTTCGCTTCAAGGAACGCCCGGTCTTGGACTCGTTGACGTCCAGTACGCACTTCGTCAGTCCCGCCGTCGTCGGGTTGGCGCTGGCCGGTGCGGAGGTGACGCCCGGCCTGGTGATCCTGCTGGCGGCCTTCTTCCTCTGGGGCATGGCCGCGCACGCCTTTGGCGCCGTCCAGGACATCGAACCCGACCGGCAGGCCGGCATCGGCTCCATAGCAACAGTGTTCGGTGCCCGCCGAACGGTGAGGCTCGCCGTCGTGCTCTGGCTTGTTGCCGGTCTCGCGATGCTCGCCACGCCGTGGCCCGGGCCGCTCGCGGCAATCATCGCCGTCCCGTATATCGCCAACTGCGCGCCTTGGTGGAACGTGACGGATACGACGGCGGCGCGCACCAATGTGGCGTGGCGGCGGTTTATCTGGCTCAACTATGGGTCAGGATTCCTGGTGACGCTCATCTTTATCCTGCAGTGGAGCCTCACGTCATGACAGGGTTGGTTTCCCAGCGTGGTCAGCCTCTTCTGGATCTCCAGGCTCTTCATCGATGGTGTCCAAAGCCTCCCGCATGTGCTGCAGGAAGTTCACCACAATTTGCGACTCGTCCGGGTTCAAGGCGCACGCCGCATCCAGCATCCGTCGGTGCATTCCGCCCAAGGTGTGCCGTACTTCCTGGTCCGAGCCCGGCGTCGCCTTCAGGATCAGGGCACGCCGGTCCGTCGGATGGGGTTCACGCCGAATATGGCCGGACTCCACCAAACGGTCGATCAGGGTGGTCATGGACGCCGACGTTATCCCCAATTTGTCGCCAAGATCCTTCGGCTTCATCACCGTGCCCGAGGCCTCGGCTTCGAACAGATACCGGAGGGCCAGCAGATCCTTCTCACCCATTCCCATGGACGAGCGGGTCCGGCGGCGCATCGCCTGCTCGGAGGCGCGGTAATCCCGCAGGGCATTCAGCACATCGATCGCAATGGCCTTCTGACCTGGATCTTTGCCGTACCAATAGCCCTTTGCGTGGCCTTCCGAGTCCATCCAATGTTCCTTTGATAAACGTAAAGCTTGTCTTGCTAGCAATTTGATAGTAAGTCACGGACCTCATGAAATGCATGACACCGCACATCCGCCCGCACATCCACACTCGTCCCACAAGGAAAGAGGCTCTGCACATGGCAACACTAAGCTCGGACCTCGCCCGGCAGATCACGGTCACCGTGAGCTTGGTGATCTGCATCGTTGGCTCGATGATCGGCGTCGGGGTCTTCGGCGGAACCCCGATCGCCCAGGCAGCAGGCGGTGCACTGGCCGCCGACTCCACGCTCCTCGCCCCCGCAACGCCGGCCTTCTCCATCTGGTCCGTGGTGTATACCGGACTGGTTGCCTACACGGTGTGGCAGTGGTTGCCGTCCCAACGGGCCCATCCGCGGCAGCGCTCCCTCGGCTGGATCGTGGCCGTGTCCATGGTCCTGAACGCCGCGTGGATCGTGTCCGTCCAGGCTGGCTGGCTCTTTGTCAGTGTGCTGGTGATCCTGGCCCTGCTGGTGTCCCTTGTCCTGGCGTTCCTGCGGTACAGCCAGAGCCGTGCCATCTCATGGGTTGAGGCTGTTGTGGTGGACGGGACTTTGGGGTTGTACCTCGGCTGGACCAGCGTGGCCGTGTGCGCCAACATTGCCGCCGCTTTGAAGGCTTCCGGCTTCTCAGGCTTGGGGTTGCGGCCCGAAGTCTGGTCAGTGGCTGTGTTGGTAGTGGTGGCCGTTGTCGGCATCGCACTGGCCATCAAAGGACACGGCCGCCTCGCCCTCGCAGCCGCCATCGCGTGGGGTCTGGCGTGGATCACTGTTGGCCGCAGCGCCGATTCACCCGAGTCATTTCCGACGGCGGTTGCGGCGGCTGTCGCTGCAGCGCTGGTTCTCGGCGCAGCGATCGCGGTGCGGGCACGGGTGGTGCTGGCTGGGGCCGGGGCTTCCGGGAGCCGGTAAACCCTGCCCCACTGCGAGCGCAGCCGCCGGTCCAGGCGATACCGGATACTGTGCGCGGTTTTCCACATAGGCGAAATGGGGTCTGATATCCGATTCTCCCGACTGGAAGAGTTGGGACATGGAGCAGATTCGGACCAGTCAGGCGGGCAAGGCGATGCCCTTACCGGCCGATGCCTCGATGCCCTGGGAGTCGGCTCAGCCCGGTTCTACGTTGGCGGGCCTCGCCGCCGTTATTGGTTCCTTGCCCGCGAGCACCAGCCGTAGCGGGCTGGTCAATGAGATTCGCGCCTTGGAAGACCTGAAATCCGCGATCACTGCCCGTCAGGCCAGGGCCGCTGTCGCGTTGGATCTGGCTCAGCGCCGGGAGCAGGCCGAAGCAGGTGTTCCCACGGCAGAGCAAGGCCGCGGTGTCGCCGCTCAGGTGGCCCTCGCGCGGCGCGAATCGCCGAACCGTGGATCCCGGCTGCTCGGACTTGCGAGGGCGCTTGTCACCGAGATGCCGCACACCATGGTCGCCCTCGAAACAGGTCAGCTCAACGAATGGCGTGCCACCCTGCTGGTCAAGGAAACTGCGTGCCTCAGCGTTGAAGACCGCGCCGCCGTTGATGAAGAGCTGGCACCTGACACGGGCACGTTCGACGGGTCCGGGGACAGGATAATCATCGCGGCCGCGAAGGCCGCAGCCTACCGGCGCGATCCACGCTCGGCGGCCCAGCGGGCCAGTCACGCGGCCGCAGAACGCAGGGTCAGTCTTCGCCCGGCTCCGGACACCATGACAATCCTCACCGCTCTGCTTCCCGTGGCTCAAGGTGTCGCCGCCTACGCTGCCCTTAGCCGGCACGCAGATTCAGCCCGCTCGACCAGCGACGGCCGAAACCGTGGACAGATCATGGCCGACACCTTGGTAGAACGGCTCACTGGAACACCTGGCGGGGTCGCAGGGGTCGACCTCCAACTCGTCATGACCGACCGCACGCTCTTCCAAGGCGACAGCGAACCGGCCCGAATCCAGGGATACGGAATCGTCCCCGCTGAATGGGCCAGAGTTCTCTTGGCCGACGGGCCCACCGAGCCTGCGCATGCATCGCCCGCCAATTCCACGGCTGAGAGCCCGAGCCAACAAGATGCGGAAACCAAGGAGCGCCAAGAATTCCGGGTGATGATCCGGCGGCTTTACACCGCTCCGGGACGCGGCGAACTCCTGACCATGGACTCCAAAGCGAGGATCTTCCCCCAGCGATTACGTCGCTTCATCGAGACCCGGGACGACACCTGCCGAACCCCGTATTGCGATGCGCCTATCAGGCATCTCGACCACGTGGTCCCATGGCACAACGGCGGGACCACCACCCTCAACAACGGCGCGGGGCTATGCGAGGCATGCAATCACACCAAGGAAATCCCTGGTTGGAGCGCCAGTGTGCCGCATGGCCAAACGCACACCATGGAAGTCCGAACCCCTACCGGGCACAGCTACCGGTCCAAACCGCCACGTCTGCCTGGGCACGAGGACGCTACGTCACCCGCGCCGCCAGTCAGGCCACCCGCAACTGAACGTCCCCGGGAGCCACAACTGCAGCAGGCCCGGCAGACGTAATCCACAGCGGCGCCCATAGTCCACACCCGCGTCGCAACAGCTGCTATGCGGGGCAAGCATCCTTCAATGCTTGAACGGACTCGGCTGGTACTTGGTCACCTGCGTCGGCGATCTGGCGGAGGGGCGTAGTGATATCGGAGGGGACGCCTGCGGCATCGGCGGCTGTCACCAGGCCAGCGAGTACCTGCTTGTCTTCGACGCCCACCAAGCCATCCTGGACAACGGCGCAGATTTGCTTGGTCACTTCGTCGGCAGCGGCGGTGGCGACCTTTGATGCGGCCTCACTTGCAGCGTTTCCGGCGGCTTCCTCCACGGCTCCGCAGCCTACGAGCAGCAGCAGGACGGGGACGGCGGACAGGACTGCAAGTCGACGGGTCATGAGTCCAGCCTAGCAATCGACCAGCAGAGCCGAGCTTTTCGTACGACGACTCTCTGGGCCGGGTGGTGGCCGACTCTACCCCTATCAGCTGTCCCGCTACTTATTCAGGTCATCTGGCGTTCGTGAGCCGATATACCGACACGTGGCTGCGGGACTCAGCGGTGAATTCGCTGCGGTCCCAGTCGGCCCACCTGTGTTCCAGCTCGAATCCAGCAATGCGTGCCATGAGGTCGAGTTCACTCGGCCAGATGTACCGGTGTGGTGTCCGCCCGATCCGCGCTTCGCGCCCATCCTCAACGTCGGGGCCGAACTGCACATGGTGCGAGATAACGTGCTGGCGGAGCACGTCATAGGTGTCCACCAAGAGGTATCCGGGCTGGCTCACCTCCACTGTTCCGCCATGCCCGGGCGGCAGTGAACGCAGTTGCGGTACCCAGAGCTCGACGACGAAGCGGCCGCCGGGAGCCAGGTGGCGGGCAGCGTTCTGGAAGCACCGGACTTGTTCGTCCTGGGTCAGGAGGTTGGCGATGGTGTTGAACACCAGAAATGCCAGCGTGTAATGGGAACCTGTTGAAACCTGGGACATATCGCCCTGGACCACGGGAATCCGGTCCTCCCCCACCTTTTCACGCAGGCGGGCGATCATGGCATGGGACAGCTCAATGCCGCTGACTGGCACACCGGCTTCAAGGAGCGGGATGGCCACGCGTCCGGTTCCGATCGCAAACTCGACGGCGGGACCTCCCGACGCGAGTTCCGACAAGACCTCCACAGTGGGGCCAAGCACATCAGGTGAGAACATCCCCACCCCGGGGGTGTCATACTGCTCCGCTGCGTCGTGGTCCCAGAGCTGTTGCTGGTTGATCATCCTGCCACTATTGCAGCCGACGGCCAGGGAGTTGAAGAGGCGCGGCCCCACCTATGCTTGGGGGATGGGAGAAGAGACTGTGGACCACAAGGCCCTGGCCGTCTGCATGATTGATATCTCGTCCGACATTCGCCGCAAGTCACTCAACGAGACAGGACTCCGCCCCATCTCGAATGGTGTGCTGGAAATCCTCCGCGTTGTTGAAGGCCATCCCGGAGTCACCGTCGCCGAAGTGGCGGCCAGGCTCGGTCGGCAGCTGAGCAACGTCAGCTCCCAATTGCGCGAGCTCGTAGCTGCCGGCTTGGTCACGCGTGTCAAGGACGCCTCGGACAAGCGCTACGTTTCCCTCCACCCCACAGACGAGTCCCGGCGGATCAAGTCACTCCTGGAGGGCGAATGGGCGGAAGCGCTCATTGCCGCGAGCGCCCGCCTGCTCCCGGAGGAACGCGAACAGATCGCGGCCAGCCTTCCGGCGCTTCAGCGGTTGGCTTCGTTCCTTTCAGAACCTGAACACGCGTCCGGGCCCGGCATCACTTCCGGGGCTGGCACGACTCCTCCGGGCCGTAACGGAACCAGTCCGGCAGTGACGTAGTGAAGGCTTCCCGCAGTTCGGGGGTGTTGGTCACGGTCCAGTCCACCCGGCCTTTGACTTCCACCTCGTCTTTGTCCCATTCGAACCAGTTGATCATCTTCAGTTGCGGGAATTCTTGATGTGTTGTGGGGCTGAAGAGCTGGGTCCACCAGGCTTCCTTGATGACATTTTCCGACTCGCCACCAGAGCCCGGTGCGAACAAGGCGGCAGTTTCCGGAATGGCGACCGGTTTGCCATGCTGCGTGCCGTATACGCCGTAGAAGTCGGGAAGCAGGCTGTCATCCCCGTTGGCACCACGATAGTTTCCGGTGAGCTGGTCGGCGAATTTGTTGGCCTCCGGTAGCTCATTTTCGCCCCAAGGGTAGGTGCTGCCCCAGTGATACAGGGACATGCCAACCCAGTCCACAGCCTCGTCTCCCGGGTAGTAGGGGGCGTAAGCGTCATCGTCCATGGTCAGGGCGCCGTCGCCGCTGGTATCCAGTGCCAGAAATTCGGGGGTGCCTGGTTTGGCTTCGAACTCTCCGCCCGCGAAAGGATATCCGCCGCCGTAATTGGGAGCCCACATCATGGCGGAACCCGGCGCGGTGGAGTGCACCGCCTTGGCCAGCGTTTGGAAAGCTTCTTTGTACTTTTGTGGCTGCTGGGACCAGGCGTACCAGGAGCCGTTCATTTCGTGGGCGAACCTGACAACCACGGGTACGCCGTCGTCGTTGAATTCGGCGAGGTCTTTCGCCAGAGCCGTTGCCGTTTCTTCAGTCACAGTGGAGAGTCCGTCGTGAGGTTCCAGGGTCAGCAGCATCATGTGCCCGTCGGCTCGAATCTGCTCCACTGCCCGCCGGAGGTCGTCTTCGTCCTTGGCTGTGAGGGGAAACCCTGTGAAGGAGACGCTGACTGCAGGCTTGTGGCCAAGGTCGCTGGCGAAGGCGGCAAGCGGTTTGGAATGCCAGTCCAGGTTCACACCGAACAGGGCACGGGCGTCAGGGGCGAGGGCGGCCCGCGACAGGACTTCGCAGGTTTTCACGTTCGAGCCCGATTGCACTTGCTGCTCCGAGAGGCCGTTCGCGAAGTTCACCCCCGCGATGCCAATCACAGCCAAGCCAATCACGGCAGGGAGCGTAAAGGCCCGCCAAAGCTCAGTCCGATTTGCCTTGCGGGCGTCGCCCCTCTCTTCGGGTTGCTCCCCCACAACAGCCACCGACCCTCTCCGACCTGCAGTTTTGTTCCATCCTAGGTACGCGCAGGGGAACGGCGCCACTGGGACGAACGTCACGCCCGGCAGACTTATGCGCTCCCATCAATGTACTTATACTTTTATAAGTATTACTACTTTCAAGAATGGGTGACGCGTGGCATCACAACTACTGGGGACATCGGGCGCACAAGCCCAAGCAAACACACCAGCCCCACCGGGCGGTAAAAGCAACATCGGCTGGCGGGCACTGCCCTTCCTGGCCCTCGCCCAGTTCATGGTGGTCCTGGACGGCACCATCGTGAACCTGGCACTCCCCCGCCTCCAACTGGAAATGGGCATCAGCGATTCCACCCGATCCTGGGTGGTCACTGCGTACGCGCTCGTCTTCGGCGCCTTCCTCCTCTTGGGCGGACGAATTTCCGATTTCTGGGGACGGAAGCGGACTTTCATCACCGCCTCAGCAGGCTTCGCGGTGGCATCACTCATCGGCGGATTGGCCCAGCAGCCCTGGGAACTCATCGGAGCCCGCGCGCTTCAGGGCATCTTCGCCGCCCTCCTTGCTCCGGCGGCCCTGGCACTCCTGACGGTGGCCTTTCCCGGCGGCAAGGACCGCGGCACCGCCTTCGCCATCTTCGGCTCCATCAGCGGCGTCGGCGCAGCAGTGGGAGTTCTGCTGGGCGGCTTCCTCACCGAATTCGTCTCGTGGCGGTGGTGCTTCTTCGTCAACGTACCCATCGCAGTCATCGCGCTGATCGGAGTGTGGACTTTGGTGGGCGAAAGCAAAGCGGGAGGCTCCACCAAATACGACTGGCCCGGCGTCGCTCTTGCCGCTTTGGGCCTGGGTTCCCTGGTCTACGGCTTCGCCAACGCCGAACACGGCTGGGGTGCGGTGGAATCCTGGGGCTTTATCGCAGCAGGCGCGCTGTTGCTGGTACTTTTCGTCGGCGTCGAACGCAAGGTCAAGAACCCGCTGCTTCCGTTGCGCGTCGCCACCGAACGCAACCGCGCCGCCGCATTCCTGGCGTCTTTCCTTGCCGGGGCAGTGCTGATCGGCGGCATCCTGTTCATCAACTTCTACCTCCAAATCGTTCTGCACTTCGCCCCGTTCGCGGCCGGAATCGCGTCCCTGCCCATGACAGTGGTGCTGATCATCACGGCGGGCATCGTGGCGAAGAACCTGCCCCGACTGGGCGCCAAGGTACCCAGCGCACTTGGTCCGGTCTTCATGGCCGCAGCCATGCTGTGGCTCACACAGGTCACCTCCGACGGCACGTATGCGGTGAACATGTTGCCTGCGTTGATCCTCATGGGCATCGGGCTGGGCCTGGTCTTCGTCCCCATGCAGAACCTGGCTCTCTTCGGCGTGGACAAGGACGACGCCGGGGTGGCCAGCGCCCTGGTCAACGCTTCGCAGCAGATCGGCGGATCGCTGGGCATCGCACTCTTCAGTGCCATCGCGGCGGCTGCCACCGCGGCCGCTACCACTACGGCCGCCGGCGGCGAGCCCTTGGCGGCGCTCACCTCGGGCTATTCGATGGTGTTCCTTTGGGCGGCCGGGGTGGCGGTCTTGATAGCCCCGCTCGCACTCCTCCTGATCAGGATTGACCGCAAGACCTTCAGCGGAACCAGCGACACCCCGCACGTTCACCTGGGCTGAACCCTCGGCGCCGTCACGCCGCCAGGGTGGCGGCGCCTCCGCGCCGCGGAACTGAACTTCAGATCACGACGGCGGATATCTCGCGTAATTATTGACATGACATAAGTCACATTCTGTAAGCTAATTTCAAAGTCACGCAGCCGGCTTCCTTCGCCCTACCCCGGGGAGGTGCCCCATGGCCCCGAACTCACTCAAGGCCGAGAATCTCATGGCCCATGGCGTGGTGCTCTCCGCAGCCAGCATTGCCAGACGCAGGGCAGCTGCCACCCATGGAAATCACGGCGTGGCCAACAAACCCGACGCCCTCCTCGGAGCAATAGCCGTCCGGCAGTTGTTCCACCGCTGGCCGTTGGTGCCGTCGCGGGAGCTGGAACGAATCCGCCACGTGCTGGTCCATTGCGACCAACTCGGGTCACCGGACACACACCACTTGTCCGAACCGGCGCAGGCGCTGCTGGATCTGATCAACTGCGAGCTGGAGCGTCGACGTTTGGTGGGGAATCAGGCATCGGGTGGGAACCAAGCCCCTGTTGAGGAGCAAGTCAGCCCCCAGGCCGGCTAGTACGCGCTGGGACAGCTAGTTGTTCGTCGTGGTCCGCATGGAAGCCTGAAGCTCCCGGAGTTCCGCCAAGACAGCTGAACAGTGGATGCAGTGATCCGTGTGCTGCTTTATTCTGGCGTGCGCATTTCCGCTCAAACCGTTGCGGACGTACCTGCCGAAATGCCTCAGATAGTGTGCACAGGACTGAATGGTGGGCTCGCCCACATGCTTCTGCAGGTACATCTGCCGGAGCCCCTCGCGTGCGCGCATTGCCAAAGCGGACAGGGCATTCGGGGTCAGCCCCAGCAACGGGCCGGCCTGCGCCGGCTTGAGGCCCTCAACGTCGACGAACCAGAGCACGTCCTGCCAGCGCCGGGGAAGTTCACGGAAGGCCTGCACCAAAATGATGGTCTCGTGGGTGCCCAGGACGTGATCGTCACCGGTAAACGCCAGTGCATCCACCGTGCCGGACTCAGTGAGGGCGAGTCGGGCCGACGTCTGGTTCTTTCGGTGGGCCATCCTGCGGATGGTAGTCAGCAGGTAGGGCCGGAACGACTCCACAGGCCCCCTGCCCTCGATGATCGCTTGGAAGACGGCGGCAAACGCTTCACCCACAATGTCTGCGGCGTCACTGGGGTTGTCTGACTCCGCGCGGGCCACGAACCCTCCCACCCTCCGGTACCGAATGAACAGCTCGCCGAAGGCGGCAACATCACCTCCACGCACCATGGCCAGCAACTGTTGGTCGCACAGCGGTTCCGCGGAAGCCGGGTCACCGCGGTTTGGGTAGGGCATTGTTTGGGCTGACATGGCGGCCTTTCAAGGGATGGAACAGCAAGATGGAGCTGCCTGGACTGACATGACGCGGCTGGGCTGAGGGCGCAGTCAAGGAAGGCCCCGCCCAATGCGCTGTGGCATGCATCGGACGGGGCCGCGTGAAAGGTGGTGGACGTTCCTGCCGGGGGCGGGTGGTTACGGGATGGCCGCTACGACGTCGATCTCCACCAGGAAGTCGCCCAGGAACGAACCTACGGTGGTCCGCGCCGGGTAAGGCGCCACGACGTACTTTTCGTAGACGGCATTGAAGCCATCAAAGTCCCGGCGCGGATGGTGCAAGTGGACGGTCGCCTTGACCACGTGGGAGAAGTCCAGGCCATGCGCACCCAGTACGTGCCTCAGGTTCTCCATGGCTTGGATGGTCTGCTCCTCGATGGTGATCCCCACGCGCTCGTCCGTGATGGGATCATGCGGCGTCTGGCCTGCCGTGTACAGGAGCCCGTTGGCCACAATTGCCTGGGAGTAAGGGCCGGCCGGGCTTGGTGCCAGGTCTGTTGCCACTTGGAGACGGGTCATGATGGTGATGCCTTTCGTGGTGCTGAAGGAACGTTGCTGCTTACAAAACTTTGGAGAGGAACGCCTTGGTGCGTTCGTGCCGGGGGCTGCCCAGCACTTGCTCGGGCGGGCCGCTTTCCACCACCACGCCGCCGTCCATGAACACCACTTGATCGGCCACTTGCCGGGCGAACCCCAGCTCGTGGGTGACCACCACCATGGTCATCCCGGCCTCGGCGAGGGATTTCATGACGTCCAGGACTTCGCCCACCAGTTCGGGGTCAAGCGCGGATGTGGGTTCGTCGAAGAGCATCAGTTTGGGCTTCATGGCCAGCGCCCTGGCAATTGCGATGCGCTGCTGCTGCCCCCCGGAGAGTTCCTGCGGATAGGAGTGTCCCCGGTTGCCCAGGCCAACACGGTCCAGCAAGGTCTGCGCTTCCACCACCACCTCACGGCGGGGCCGGCCAAGAACGTGCACCGGCGCTTCAATAATGTTCTCCAGCACGGTCATGTGCGGGAAGAGGTTGAAGCGCTGGAACACCATGCCCGCGTTGAGCCGTGAGCGGGCGGTTTGGCGTTCCTTCATCTCGTAGAGCTTCCCGTTGCGCTCGGTATAGCCCACCAAGTGCTCGTCGACGTAGAGCCTGCCGGCGTCAACTTTTTCAAGGTGGTTGATACACCGCAGGAACGTGGTCTTGCCGGAACCGGACGGGCCAATCAGGCAGGTCACGGATCCCTTTTCAACCCTGAGGTCAATGCCTTTCAGGATTTCGACAACACCAAAGTTTTTCCGGACTCCCCGGGCTTCCACCATGGCCGTAGTCATCATGCTGTCCTTGTCTTGGGCTTGCGGGTTCGTCGCGGCGCTGAGTCGAAACCGCGCCCGTACCTGCGTTCGAGTTTGTTTTGGAAGAAGCTCAGGACGGTGGTCATGAGCAGGTACCAGACGCTGGCAACAATCAACAGCGGAATGGTCTGGTAGTTGTTCGCATAGATGATCTGCGCCGAGTAGAGCAGGTCCGAGATCGCCAGGACGCTCACCAGGGACGTGCCCTTCAGCATGGAGATGACCTGGTTGCCGGTGGGCGGCAGCACCACGCGCATGGCCTGTGGCAGGATCACCCGGTTCATGAGCTTCCCGCCGCTCATACCCAAAGCGCGGGCGGCGTCGTACTGGCCCTTGTCCACGGAACCGATGCCGCCACGGATGATCTCCGCCATGTAGGCGGCCTCGTTCAAGGACAACCCCAGCAGGGCTGCCCCCAACGGGGAGATCAGGACATTGGCCGATCCCAGGACCATGGACGGTCCACCGAACGGAAGCCCGAAGGCAATGACCGGGTAGAGGGCCGCAATGTTGTACCAAAAGATCAACTGGACCAGCAGGGGCGTACCCCTGAAGAACCAGATGTAGCCGCGGCTGATGGTGCTCAGGATGGGGTTCTCGGAGAGCCGCATGATCGCGAGCAGCGTACCCAGGGCGATACCGACCGTCATGGACACCACAGTCAGCAGGATGGTCAGCCCGGCTCCGGCCAGGATCTGCGGGGCGAACAGGTAGGACACCACCACGTCCCACCGGTACCGTTCGTTCACTGCCACATCCCACGCCGCGCTGAGCGCCACCAGGATGAGGACCACAGCCAGCACCAAACGGACTGGATGCTTCAGCGGCACCACGGGAATCGAATCACTCGGAGCCGCTGCGGCCGGCTCCTTGGTATCGGGAACTGAGGGTTGCTTTTGCATGGTTATCACCTTTACTGGGCGAAATTGACGCGGGCTTCGGTGATGGCGCTGGTCTCCAGCCCGTACTTCCCGAGGACCTTGGTGTAGGACTCACTCTTGATCACGGCATCCAGTGCGGCGGAGACGGATTTCACCAGGCCGGAATCCTTGGGCACACCCACCCCCACTGGGGCGAATTCGTACGTCCGGGCAATCTCGATCTGCGGGTTCTGGGTGGCTGCGAAGTTCAGGATGGGCGAGTCGGCCAGCACCGTGTCCAACCGGCCACTGGTCAAGGCTGAGATGGCCTGCCGGGTGTCCTGGAATTCGCTCTTCTGGATGGCGTCTTTGCCGGCTGCAGCGCACGCTTCGTCGTATGAAGGAACGTTCACGGTCAGCTGGTAGGAACCAGTCAGCAGCCCTACCTTCTTGCCGCAGAGTGCGTTCTCGTCCTTGATGCCTGCCGGATTGCCCTTCGGTACGGCGATCGCGTTGCCGATCTGCATGTAGTCAACAAAGTCCAGGACTTCCATGCGCTTCTCCGTGGGGGTCATGGAGGACACTGTCATGTCGTAGCGGTTGGCCGCCAGGCCGGGAATGATGGAGTCGAAGTTGGCCACCTGGATGTCCACTTTGACACCCAATGCCTCGCCGATGAGACGGGCCACGTCCGGGTTGGTTCCGGTCATTTCCTGCGTACCTTCACGGTAGAACTGCGTGGGCTGCTCGTTGGTGGGGATGGCAACGCGCAGCACCTTGGACGCCTTGATGGACTCCGGCAGAAGCTCGACGGCGGCTTGGTTGACTTCCAGCGCAGGCACGCCCGTACCGCCTGCTGCGGAACCACCGGACGGGCCCGACGCCGATGCGTTGCCGGTGGGGCTGCACGCCGTCACCGCCAGCAAGAGCGCTGCTGTCAGGACGACGGCAGGCAAGGCACGTCTGGTTCGCTGGGTGCTTAAGACATTGTTCATTAGGGAGTCCTCATTGGTGCAAGGCCCATGGGGGCGGCCTTGGGGATACGGGTGGGTTGGGTGCGGGCGAAGGCTTCGTTGCGGTGCCGGATCAAGTCCCGGCCTTCCGTCCGCAGTTCTTCGATGGTGGAGACTCCGAGGAGCATCATGGTGCGGGTGATTTCAGATCGGAACATTTTCAGGACGTGCGCCACGCCGGCTTCGCCAGCCGCGGCCAAACCGTAAAGGTAGGGGCGCCCGATGGAGCAGGCGTCCGCGCCGAGCGCCAGTGCTTTGACAACGTCGGAACCGCGGCGGATGCCGCCGTCGACGATGATTTCCAACTGGCCGGCTGCCCTGTCCACAATGTCCGGAAGGACATCCAAGGGAGCGGCCATGTGGTCCAGTTGCCGTCCTCCGTGGTTGCTGACCTGGATGGCGTCGATGCCCAGCGCAACGGCCAGCGCGACGTCGTTGGGGTTGACGACGCCCTTGAGGATGATCGGTCCGTTCCAGCGGGCCCGCAGATCCTGGATGTCGTCCCAATCCGTGGGCTCATAGGACCCGGCCAGCAGCGTGCGCCACATGTCCGGGGAACTGGCCAGCGGGCCGTCCGGAACGTCTGCATCCAGGTTGGGGAAAGCGATGGCGTCGTTGGCCAGGAATCCCAGTGCCCACGCAGGGTGCAACATGCCCTCCACCACCGTCTTCGGCTTGATGGACGGGGGTGCGGTGAACCCGTTGCGGTAGTCGCGCTCGCGGTGGCCGATGGCCCGGCAATCAACGTTGACCAGCAGTGCTTCGTAACCGGCGTTGGACACCCGGTCCAGGACGGCTTGCAGGAGGCCCTTGTCCGGAGTGGGTTCCAGGTTGAACCACCGGCGGAGCCCAGGCGCGGCAGCGCTGACGTCTTCCATGGTGGTGGTGCTGAGGTGGGCCAGTCCGTAGGGAACTCCCTCAGCGAGCGCCGCCCGGGCCACCGCGGACTCTCCCTCCGGGTGGAACAGCCGGGTACCGCCTGTGGGCGAGAGGGTCACCGGCATGGAAGCCGGTCCGCCCAGGAGGGTTGAAGTGAGGTCGAAGTTCTCCACCGATCCCCATTTGGGGAGGAAGGACCAGTCGTGGAACGACGACTGGTTGCGGCGCAGTGAGACCTCGTCGTCGCCTCCACCTTCGATGTATTCGAAGATGCTCTTGGGCAGGCGCTTGGCTGCCAGCTTGCGCATGTCTTCCACGCTGTAGCACTTCCGGGACAGTCGTTCTGCGACGGAACGGGCTGGTCGCTGCACCGAGGCGAGCGCCTTGATGTCCTTGAGTTTCATGGAATTGGTCCTCTGGGTTCCTGCTGGGTTACCCGCCCAGCTCCTTTCCCAATAGTGACGCAGATCTCTCCCGTGCTATATGTGAATTCCTCTATAAGATGCTGACAGGCCTTGTGATAACGTCCACATATGGACACGGGTCAGCAATCAGGAATCCAGCAATCCGTGGTTCGGTTGTCCGATTGCATTCAATTGATGCAAGCGGAACTGGTGCATGCCAACCCCACGCCGGAGAACCTGGGACACCCCGTCTCGGACGTGTTGATGTACGACCCCCTGGACCACTGGTCCAGCGTGGATGACCGCATCATCCTGGCCGTCGGATGCACCTACGGCTCACCGGATTTTGATCAACTCCTCCACAGGGCAGCAAACAGCAACGCCGCCGCGGTGATCGTCAAAGCACATGGCGCCAAGATGGAGCAGCTGCGCGGGGCTGCCCTTGGGTACAGCCTGTCCGTGCTGGTGGCACCTGATGACGCGGATTGGACGCGGCTGGTGGCACTGGCCAGGGCCTCTGTCATGGGTGCAGCAGCCGACACGGTGGCCGGGGTCCGCCTGGGAGATCTTTACGCTTTCGCCAACGCCGCGGCCTCCATCACCAACGGCGCCGCGAGCATCGTGGATCCGCTTGGCAGGATCCTCGGCTATTCCACCTTGCCTGGCCAGCCCATCGATGAGCTCCGGCGCATCACCACGCTCACCCTGGAGGAAACCATACCGCCGGCTTTCGACCAGGATTTCAAGATCGTCTACGCCGCCCCGGGAGCGGTTCTGGTGCCAGCGCCCGACGACGGCATGGCCCGCCTTGCGCTGGCCGTCCGGGCTGGGGGTGAGCTGCTCGGTTCCATCTGGATCATCGATCCCGGCCAGGAAAACCGGGCTGCGGCACTGAATGCACTGGACAGGATGGCGCCGTTGGCCGGTTTGCACATGCTGCATGCCCGATCCGCCTCGGACTTCGGGGAGCGCCGCAATGCGGACCTCATCCGGACGCTCATGGACGACGCTCCGCATGCCCCGTTCGCCGCCGCCCAACTGGGCCTGGATGCCGCCAACGGTTTGGCCGTGGCCGCTTTCTCGATCGTCCGCCCTGAGACCGGAAGCCTGGAATCCGTGCGCGACATCCACCGGCTGCTGCAGTTGGTGACCACCGTCAGCAACGTGCAGTTCGGCACCGGGCACAGCGCCCTGCTCGGCTCGGTGGTCTACGCACTCCTGCCCTGCAAGGGGACTTCGCCCCGGGCCGTGCATGGGCGGATCATCCAGGAAATTGAGGCGTACTCCCACACCATCAGCCCGTTCCCGGTCATCGCCACAGTGGGGGGCATAGCCCAAGGAATCGAGGACCTACCCCGGTCCCGGTCCGAGGCCGTCCAGACGATGAACCACCTGCTGAACCTGCAGGCGCGCGGCGGAAAGGCGGCCGGCACCGGGAAGGTACCGGGAGTGGCCCTTTATGAGGACTTCCAGATCCCGTTGAACCTGATGAAGATCGGGGCATTCATTGAGGAGAACGGGCTGGGCGGCACAGACGAAATCGCCAGTATCCAGGCCCGGGACGCCGAGCAGAAAACGGATTACCTGGACACCCTCCGCGCCTACCTGGCGAGCAACGGAAACATCTCGGCCATGGCCGCCCAACTCCATGTCCACAACAACACCGTCCGCTACCGCGTGACCCGCCTGGCCGAGGACTTCAACCTGGACCTGGCGGATCCGCAAAAACGGCTGTGGTTGTGGCTGCGCCTGACCACCATGGACCTTGCGTCCAAGTAGCTCACGGCTCCAGTAGCCACGCGCAGCCTGAAGACTACCGGAGGATCGGAAGTCCCGCCGTCGGGAAGACGCTGGGGAAGATCGACGGCGGTGGCACCGGTACCGTTTCCAGCGAAACCAGGACGGTATCCGCACCGACCATGACAACGTTTTCCCGCACGTTCACGTGCAGCGGCTCGTCGCTGTAGTCCGGCCCGGAGATGAGTGTCAGCGCGATGGAACCCTGTGCCAGGTCAACGGCCAGCAGGCGTCCCTGGACCTTGAGCCGGAAGGACAGGCCTTCCCACTCCACAGGCAGGCGCGGGTCGAAGCGCAGCAGCTCGCCCTGGTCCCGCATGCCGGCGAAACCACTGACCAAGGAGCTCCAGATCCCTCCGGTGGAGGCGATGTGGACGCCGTCGATCGTGTTGCCGTGCGAGTTGTCGAGGTCGATGAACAGCGCCTCGGTGAAGTGCTGGAGCGCGACGTCGCCGTACCCCACCTCGGCGGCCATGATGCCCTGCACGCAGGCGGACAAGGTGGAGTCGCCCGTGGTAATGGGATCGTAGAAGTCGAAAGCGCGTTGCTTTTCCTCGGCCGAGAAGTCCTGCCATTGAAGGAACATCGCCAGCACGGTATCGGCCTGCTTGAGGACCTGGTGCCGGTAGATCACCAACGGGTGGAAGTTCAGCAGAAGCGGGTACTTGGACTTTGGTGTGTTCCAGTCCCACGGCTCCAGTGTCATGAAGTCGTTGTCCTGGCTGTGGAGCTGCAGGTGCGGATCGTACGGGAGGAACATCCGCTCTGCTGCCTGGCGCCACACCAAACGCTCGGTGTCAGCGATGCCCTTGTGCTCCAACGCCGCGGCTGCGCGAAGGTTAAAGCGCGCCATCACGTTGGTGTACAGGTTGTCATTGACCACGGCCGTGTACTCATCCGGGCCGGTGACGCCGTGGATGTGGAACATGCCGTCCTTGCCGAAGAAGCCCAGCGAGGCCCACATGCGTGCTGTCTCGATCAGCAGGTCGGCACCCAGCTCCCCGCGGAAGGTGGTATCTGCGCTGGCCCATTCATAGCGGTTGGCCGCGAAGGCGATGGCCGCGGCAATGTGGAACTGGGCCGTGCCGGCGGCGTAGTAGGCGCTGGCTTCAAGGCCGTTGATGGTCCGCCATGGGAACAGTGCACCGTCCACGCTGAGCTCCTTGGCCCGCACCCGGGCGTCGGGCAGCATGGCGTGCCGCGATTCCAGGACCTTCCGGGCACCACAAGGATTGGTGTATGTCAGGTACGGCAGGAGGTAGATTTCCTGGTCCCAGAAGTAGTGGCCTTCGTAGCCGGAACCGCTCACGCCCTTCGCGGGGATTCCCGCCACACCGGCACGGGCAGTGGCCTGCGCCAGCTGGAACAGTCCCCACCGAACTGCCTGCTGCATCTCCGGCTGGCCACCGATCAGGATGTCGGCCGTGGTCCAGTATTCGTCATAGTGCGCTTTGCTCTGGGCCAGGATATCGGCGAACGGCACGAGGTTTGCTTCGGCATCCAAGGCGAGGCTTTCGCCACGGTCTTCGGCATCCGTGGCGCCTGCCACCAGGTAACTGACCGTTTTCTCCAAACGGAACGTGTCGCCGTCGTGGATTGCCAGAACGTAGCGGACGGATGAGTCGTCCTCGCCCACCAACGTCTCGAATGGCTGGCCTTCGGCGGAGATCCAGTGATCCACGGCCATGGCCACGCGCTGGCGCGATTCGGCGGTTTCCCACGCAAGGCGCAGCGAACCGTCGGAACCCTGCAGGTGCAGCGGCAGCAGGACCCGGCCGGCGTGCCGGCCCGAACGGCGCGGGTCGTGGGCCGACTGGTCCTCCACAGGCTGGTCCTGACGGTTCACGACGCCGGAGGTGATGTCCGCGGACACGTCCCGGTCAGCTGTCAGGGACAGTTCCAGGCCGAGGCATCCGCGCGAATCGAATCCCACCGCCCGGCGCTCCAGCGTGGTGACGGTCGCGCCCGAACGGCACGCCCAGGTGATGCTCTCTTCGTACACGCCTGTGGAAAAGTCCACGCTGCGGCGGTAATCCGTCACGGTGGACTCAGCCAGGCTCAGGGCCTCGCCATCGATGGACACCGTGAAGTTGTTGGCATCCGGAACGTAGACGATCCGTTGGCCGGTCCGGGCGAAACCGTAGGCATTCTCGGCGTGCTTGATGTCCCAGATCTCGTGGAAACCGTTGATGAACGTGCCGGGAAGTTCGCCGTCGCCCGCTGTTGAGTGCGAGCCACGGATACCAAGGTGGCCGTTGCCAAGCGCGAACAGCGTTTCCAGCGTTCCCTCGTCACCGGGGACGTGGATATTCTCCACGAGTTTCCAGGGCTCGCAGGGGAAACGCAGCCGATCGGAGCTGATGAGTGCCATGGGCGGTTGAAGTCCTTCTAAAAAGTAGGGTCAGAGAAGATCGTTGAGGTCGTCGACCACCAGCGTGGCGCCGGCGTCCAGAAGCGTCTGGCGGCCCGCGCCGCGGTCCACGCCGATCACGGCGTAAAAGTTGGCGCCTGCGCCGGCCTGCACACCGGACACCGCATCCTCCACCACAATGCATTCCTGCACAGGCACGCCCAGCAGGCCCGCACCGTAGACATAGGTGGCAGGGTCCGGCTTGCCGGGAAGCCCCACGGCGGCAGCCACCTGACCGTCCACCACCACCTCGAAGTGGTGGTCCAGCCCGGCGGCCTTCAGGACGGCGGGGGCATTCCGGGAGGAAGAGACCACCGCCACCTTCAGGCCCAACTCCACCGCTGCATTGATGAATTTGACCGAGCCTTCGTACGGTTCAACACCGCGGGAATTCACGATCTCGTTGAAGATGGCATTCTTGCGGTTGCCCAGGCCCTGCACAGTCTGGTTGTCCGGATCGTCATGGACCGGGCCTTCGGGCAACGTAATGCCGCGCGATGCCAGGAAATCCCGGACCCCATCGAACCGCGGCTTGCCGTCAATGTGGTCGAAATAATCGCTCGCCTGATACCCCTGCGGGTGTCCCGTCCGGGTCAGGTAACCGTCGAACAGTTCCTGCCACGCATGCTCGTGCACCACGGCAGTGGGCGTCAGCACGCCGTCGAGGTCGAACAACAGCGCCGAAGCGCCCGTCCAGGCATTACGAAGATCAGTCATGTGCAGTATTCCGTTCAGCGCTTGTGGCGCGTGGTTTTGCGTTCGATGAGCTTGGTATCGAGCAGGTGGTTGGAGGGTTGATGGGGGTTTTCAGTATTCAGGAGTCGTTCGCACAGCAGGTTTGCGGCGAAGGCGCCTTGGTCTGCCACGGGCTGCGCCACGGTGCTCAAGCCAAGGAACCCGCTCATGGGGTGGTTGTCGATTCCGATCACTGACACGTTCTTGGGCACGGACAAACCATGGTCGCGGAGCGCCGTCAACGCACCGAACGCTGCTTCATCACAATGGGCAAACACCGCCGTGGGCCTGGCACCACGGGCGATGAGTTCCGTCATTGCCCGCCTGCCGTCGTCGATGCTTGGCCCGGCACCCACCACAAGGTCCGGGTGGACGGTGAGGTGGTGTTCATCCAGCGCACGCCTGAAGCCGCGGAACCGTGGAGTCTCAGTAACAACGGGATGTTCATTGCTCGAGAGAACGGCCAAGTCCCAATGGCCCAGCCCCAGCAGGTGTTGGGTTGCCTGCCAGGCCGCGTGTTCGTCATCGATACCTACATTGTCCCACGGAACATTTACCATACCCACGCTGGCTGTTGCCAGCCCGGAGGCTTCCAGCGCCTCTACTTCTCCGGGCGCCAAGTCAATGTTGAGCAAGAGCAGCCCGTCCACTCTCTGCGCCAGGTTGGCCAGGTCGGCGAAGAACTCCCTCCGCACGCTGGCTTTGTTGCGCAGGCTGATGAGGACGGTGTGGTAGCCGCTGTCGCCGAAGACCTCTTCTGCCGCTTCCACGGCCTGGGCGAAGAACCACGCCGTGGCAGTCGGGGCCACTATGGCCACCTGGCCGGTGCTCCCGCCCGCCAGCCTGGACGCTGCGGCCGATGCCTTGTAGCCGAGCTTGGCGGCGGCGCCGGCTACTTGCTGTTGCGCCCTTTCAGAAACATTGGGGAGGTTCCTGAGTGCCCGGGATACCGTGCAAATGGACAACCCGGAGAGGACTGCTACGTCCTGGATTGTCGCCCTGTGAGTCCTAACCATGCAACACGGCCTCAACCCTTTCCCTGCTCGCCTGACGCCTTCACGTGAGACCCGCACCGGGTCACCAGCCAAAAGTGTAAGCGCTTACAATTTTGTCATTCAATAGAGTGCAGTCGAATGCGAAATTGTGACGCGAATCTCACCATGGGATTGATTACGGAGCCCGAATGCCTTCTAATCCGGGGCTCCACCCCAGAGCGCTAACCCAGAACGTAGAACTTCAGGAACGCGCTGACATCCACCAGCTCAGGCGGCTCGATCCTGTGGCCCATGCCAGGATAGGTCCGTGAAGTCAGGGCGACGTTGGCCTCCAGCCACTCCGCAGTGTGGGCAATGGCGTCCTCGTTGATCACGGGATCGGCCTTGTCCCGGCCCCAGAAGAACGGCGGCGGGGTGTCGAAGGACTCGCTCAGGGCAAGGAGGTCGTTGTCCAGCACAAATCCGGACAGGCCCACCGTGGCCTTGAAGGCGTGGGGCCGCAAGCGCAGCAGCGTGCTGGCCATGGCCATGCCCTGCGAATAGCCCAGCAGGCTGACGCTGCTGTGGTTGTCCTTGACGGAGTTGATCCAGTTGAACACCGAGTTGGTGGACGCTATGACGTCAGCGAAGTCGTTGGTCAGGAAATAGTCCAGCAGGAACCAACCGTAATGGTCGCCGATCACCTTGGGGCCGCGAAGCGCAGCGCACGTGAACTCGCCGGGTAAATGCGGAAAGAGGTCCACCATACGCTGTTCGCTGGTCCCGTACCCGTGCATCATCACCAGCAATGGAGTGCCCTTGCGCTGGTTTTCGGGTTTTGACCACACCACTGAATCCATGGGCATGAGCCTAGTAGACTGGCGCCATGACTCCGCAGGAACTGGCCAACCTGGCCCATCTGCGGCGCGCCCGCGACTTCATTGACCGCGAGTATGCGCGTCCGTTGGACGTGCCCACCATGGCCGCCGGCGCCCTCATGTCGCCCGCGCATTTCTCCCGCCAGTTCAAAGCCGCCTACGGAGAATCGCCCTACAACTACCTCATGACCCGGCGGATCGAACGGGCCATGGCCCTGCTTCGGGCGGGGACCAGCGTCACGGACGCCTGCATGGAAGTGGGCTGTACTTCCTTGGGATCCTTCAGCACGCGCTTCACGGAAATCGTGGGCATCAACCCCAGCGAGTACCGCTCCCGCGAACACCACGCGGTCAAGGCCATGCCCAACTGCATCGCGAAACAGCACACCCGCCCTGAAAGAACCGGCAAAGGCAGGACTCCCGCTCCTGAAATACTGAGCAGGATTGAAGAAGCGCCCACGTCACAGCTGCAATAGCGTGTGATTCATGAACATTTCCTTGAAGTACGCACATGTCACTGTCAACGATGTGGATGAGTCGCTCGCCTTCTACCGCGACGCATTGGGTTTCGACGTCCGGAACGACGTCGGCTCGGACGGCCAGCGTTGGGTCACCATCGGCAGCGATGCCCAGCCGGACCTTGAACTGGTTCTTTCCCCGCCGCACGCCGGCCGCTCACAAGCCGATGGCGATGCCATCCAGGAACTGCTGACCAAAGGCGTCATGCCCATGCTGGTGTTCACCACGGATGATCTGGACGGCACCTTCGAGAAGCTCCGCGCGTCCGGCGCCGAGGTTCTCCAGGAGCCGATCGACCAACCATGGGGTCCGCGCGACTGCGCCTTCCGCGATCCCTCCGGCAACATGATCCGCATCAATCAGGGCTGAACAACCAGGGCTGGCGGCGGTGGCTGCCGCTGGCGGTGGGTTTCCGCTGACGACCGCTTTCCCGGCCAAAACCCAGCGGGCCGTTGGTCACAGACTCAGCAGTCCGGCGTCGGACCTTTCGCCATCCTGATGCGTCGAGGCGATGGCGGCGGACACGACGTCGGACAACCTGCGCCGCTGGCTGTAGGCCTGGCGTTGCAGCCGTTCGCCGGTGCCCCGGCGAAGGATGTTGGCCACGCCCGCCCGGGCGAGCGCGAGGTCGCCGGCCCCCGTCAAGGCCACACGAACGTGCCGGAGCAGGGCGCCCACAACGTCCGCAGCGGGGTAGGGCCGCTGTTCCATCGGGTGCAACAACTGCTGGTTGATGCCAAAGCGGCTGGCCTTCCAGTTCGCCATGCGGATGACCGGCGTCAACGTGCTTGACGCCGGTTTTCCCTGCCGCCATTCAGCCGCTGATGTCTCCACCAGGGCACGGGCAATGACGGCGATGGTGAGGGCGTCTTCGGCGTAGAGGCAAACGTCGGCGATCCGCAGCTCAACGGTGGGGTGCCCCCTGGAGAGACGGGCATCGAAGTAGATCATGCCCTCATCCAACGGAACACCTGTCCCCAGCAGCTCGGACAGTATCGCTTGGTAGCCCTCCGCTGAACCGAAGACGTCCATGGGGCCGGCCGTGGGCCACCTGTTCCAGATCTGCGTGCGGTAGCTGGCGAAGCCGGTGTCGGCTCCCATCCAGAAAGGAGAATTGGCGCTCAGGGCCAGGAGGACCGGCAGCCAGTGCCTCATCCGGTCAAGGACTGCGACCCCTTCTTCCGGTGATTCGATGGACACATGGACGTGGAAACCACAGGTGAGCTGCTCACGCGAAATCAAGCCAAATTCCGTCCCCATCGCCGCGTACCGCTGGTTGCCCATGGTGGGCGTGGCGTGGAAAACAGGTGGGGTGGCCAACGCCGCGACACGCGCGCCCACGGCCCGGGCGGCTTTGTCGGACAATGCCCGCCCGGCGCGGATCTCGGCTTTGAGTTCGGCCGCTGTCCGGCAAGGACGCGAGTTGACTTCCACCTGCTCCTGCTTGAACTCCGACTTCAACGTCGCGTTCTCTGCAGTTGTTTCTGCGGTAGTTACTCCGGTTGCATCCCCGTAGAGGGGAGCCGCCACGTCCAGGATGTCTGCGGCCAGCGCCAAGGGAGTGCCGTCCGCGGGATCCGCGATCAACAGTTCCTCTTCAACACCAAACGTGCGCATAGCCACCCTCCCGCTGTTGATTATTCAGAGACGGCGGTCATCCAACGTGGCGTGGAACCTCCATTTGGAAACCGCAACGGCAGTGCAGCACCTGCGTCTGCAAGTAGACCTCCAGGAGGCTGGGGCTGTCCGGATCGTCTGTGGTCCGGGGCGCCGCAATCACCCGCTCGGTGGGACGTCCCAAGGTCATGGGATCGCCGCAATGGGTGCAGCTGAACCAGAGTCCCGCTGCGGACGTGGAAAGAAATTCCCGTTGGATCTCAGGCACCAAGGCCTCCAAGCGGACAGGGTGGGCATAGAACGTGTCGCACTCGCTGCAGGTGTAGCTGACTTCTACTACCTCGGACTGGTTGGGTTGGGCTTCAACCACCGTTTCAACAAAAATGTACGAATCAGTGCCGCACACTGTGCACCACGGCCGCGCTCCGGTCTCATCGGTTGCGGGATCCGTCCCTCTGGCAGGCTTCGGGACGGGCAGGGATCCAAGCGTCATTGCCATTCTCCTTTTACTTCTCCAAGGAGCCCGCATGCGTGCACGGAGAGCCGGCCGATAGCGGCCACGGCTAAAAGTGCAGTTCTTGGACCATCCGAGATGGCACCAGGTGACATGAGGCTCCAAGGGCTATCTGCTTAACCCACCTAAAATGTAGTTCACCAGTGGCGCGGGTCACAAGTCACGGATTGGCCACGGACTGCTACCGGAAACTGCGAGCCAACGATCGCTGAAGGGCCTTCAGGCCTCGAAATGGGCCACGGGCGCTTGCTTGGCCACACTGGTGACCAGGGACTCCGCGACGTCCCGGAGCTTCTGGTTCCGGGTGCTTGACGCCTTCTTGAGGATCTGGAACGCCTCTTCCTGGGTGCAGCGGTTCTGCCCCATGATGATGCCGCAGGCCAAGTCGATGACAGTCCGGGACTGCATGGCGTCCTGGAGATCGTCAGCGTGCTGCTGCTTCACTCCGATGCGCACCGCCAACCGGAGCGAGCGTTCGGCCTGGCTTGCGTACAGCTCGCAGTTTCGGATGGTGGCTTCGTCGTAGACGCCGGCCTGGGGTGCGAAGAAGTTCAGTGCAGCAGTGGCGCCTTCGTCCAACTCCAAGGGGACGCAGAGTGCCGACAGATGACCTCGCTCGGCGATGACGGCGCAGTATTCCGGCCACCGCTCTTCGGAGGAGGTGTCCGGAACGTGCACGGTGGCACGGCTTCGCATCGCTTCCAGGCACGGCCCGTCCCCGTACGCCTGCTGAATTTCGTCGATCAACCTGGCTTCGGGGGTGCTTCCGGCCACCGTTGCCGTGCGTCGCCGACGGCTGAGGGTGATGCCGCAATGCACAGCCGTGCCAACAGCCTGGGACACAGCCGCTGCCGAAAAAACGGCTAGTTCTGCCAGGAATCCGCCTACGTCCTCGCTGTCGATGACGAGGTCTTGGAGCCGCTCAGGTACCGAATCGTCGTCAGGCGCTGAGGCGGCATCAGGCAGCACCAAGTCAACGTTCATTTCGCTCATGCCTTAGTTTACGGTCGTCCGGGTTCAGCTTGTCACCTCTCTGGGGATGCCCACAAAATCCTTGCATCTGCGGTGCACCTATGTGCACAATCTAGCTAAAGTCCCCATCACAGGACCCAGGCTTTTAGCTCAAGCAGACGGGCGTGCCGCATTTTTTTCGATGCCGAGGTACAGACCCATGCCGGCCCAGCCAGCGTCCAGAGTTCCGGATGAAGCACACCAACCGCCCGATGAGCCTTTGTGGTGCCACCACTGCGACTCGGACAAGAACCTGCTGGTGAATTCCATCCAATCGCACTATCCACCCGCGCCCAACATGGTTGAAGTCACCTACGAGTGCCACGCCTGCAGGTACTCCTACCAACAGGTTGCATCCGTCCAGAGGGTGGCGCTGGTACTGAATCGCCCAGGCGTGACCCAGGGGGTGCTTCAGTTCGGCGGCCAGTACCTGCACTGTGGCGAGCCCATGAAAACCAAGAGCTGCGAGCTGCGTCGGATCCAGGCCCCCTTGGTCCTAAGGCCCGGCAGTCAATTGAGGATGTACGAGGTTCTCATCAACACCCGCATCCTTGGATGCCATTGCGGCTTCCGCATGGAGATCCCCGAATGAGGATCAGCGCCCGCAACACCAATTCTGGAGCTACCGGGAGGGATAGCATGCACACAGAATCACAGAGGAAAGAACCTTCGGCAACCGGCTCGCAGCTCAAGCCGGCCTCCAGGCGGAAACTTCCTGACCCGCCGGATCCGGATAATCTGCCCATCGACTACCGGAGTGCCGGATGGGACGCCAACTGGTATCCCTCGTCCATCCCGGAGAGCCCCAGACCACACCATTCGCCACGTCGAAGGAGTGCTTGACCATGAGCGGGTTCCCGCCGGACCCTTCGCACCCCGACCCCACCCGCGGCCCCAGCCCGGATCCGACCCGCGAACCCGGGCCTACACCCGAGCCCGTTCCCTTGCCGGAGCCGGGACCCCCTCCGGTTCCTGACCCCACGCCGGGACCCAGGCTGCCGTCCCCGCCCGGTATAGGGGAACCGCCTGCTCCCCTGACGTAACGGGGAATTCAGCACACCCAAACACCGGGCGCACAACTCCCGGTCACCTCCACAGGCCGGATCCTGGCAAATCCCCCAGTCAGGATCCGCACCAGGGCATGTCGCGCTACAGGGAGCGCGGCATGCCCTCTGGTGTGCCCGGGAGCGGGGTACGCCGTTGATCTTTGTTTATGTTGGTTTCTATTGACTTACCAACATAAACAAAGATAGAGTCAAGAAATTCCACATCGTTGTGACAGCAGTCACGCAAGTGGCCGTCCTGAAAATCTGGTTGACCGCAATGGAGGGCAAGTGTTCGCCGAAGAACGCCAGCAACTGATCTCCGCACTCGTCGCAGAGCGCGGACGGGTGAGCGTCACTGACCTTGCCGACCGTTTCAGCATCACCACTGAGACAATCCGCCGCGACCTCGCGGCGCTCGAAGTCTCCGGAAACCTCCGCCGCGTCCATGGCGGTGCAGTGCCTTCCGACCGCCTGAGCACCCGCGAGGAAAGCATCCTCGAGCGCGCAGTGCAACGCCAGATTGAGAAACTTCGCATCGCCAACGCAGCCCTCGCGCTCATCCCGGAACTGACCACGGGCAGTGTCCTGCTGGACGCAGGATCCACCACGGAAATTCTGGCGGACTTACTGGCCCAACGGACACCCGCAGCCAACGGAAACGACGAACTCGTGGTGATTACCCACGCCATTCCCATCGCAGGCAAGCTTTCCTCCACGCCGGGCATCGCACTGCAGATCCTTGGCGGCCGGGTCCGCGGACTGACGCAGGCCGCTGTCGGGCAGTCCACCGTGGAAGCCGCCTGCAAACTTCGCCCGGACATCGCTTTTGTGGGCGCCAACGGCATCCACGCAACCTTCGGCCTGAGCACCCCGGATCCTGAGGAAGCAGCGGTCAAAGCTGCGTTCGTCACCTCAGCCCGCCGCGTTGTGGCTCTGGCCGACTCTTCCAAGCTGGACTCCGAAACGCTGGTCCAGTTCGCCACATTGAAGGATGTTGACACCTTGATTACAGACAGCGAACCGTCCGCGGAACTCGCCGCGGCCTTGGCCGACGCCGGCGTTGACGTGGTGATCGCATGATCGTCACCCTGACTGCCAACCCCAGCCTGGACCGCACGGTGGAACTCCCCGGCGCCCTGGCCCGCGGTGAGGTGCAGCGCGCTGTGGCGGTCCATCAGGAATCCGGCGGAAAGGGCGTCAACGTTTCACGCGCGCTCGTTGCCTCCGGCCTCGACACCCTGGCAGTGCTTCCGGGCGCGGATTCGGATCCTGTCCTTTCCGGACTGCACGACGGCGGCGTTCCGTTCGCGGCGCTGCCCATCGGCCAGGCGTTGCGCAGCAATGTCACGCTTACCGAGCCGGACGGCGTCACCACCAAGATCAACGAACCCGGCCCGGAGCTGAGCGATGAGCAGCAGGAAGCCCTGATCGGGCTGCTGCTGGAACGCTCCCGTGGCGCCAGCTGGGTGGTACTCGCAGGCTCGCTCCCACCAGGGGTTCCTGCGAATTTCTACGCCACAATTGCTCGCCGACTCCGGTCGAATGCGGATGGAACGGCCGCCCCCAGCATCGCCATTGATTCCTCCGGAGCGCCGCTTGCGGCGGCTTTGGTGGGCGAGGCCTCCGGGAAGCCGGACCTCCTGAAGCCGAACGCGGAAGAGCTCGCAGAGCTTGCCGCTGCCGCCGGTTTCACCAACGTCTCCACAGCTGACGAGCTGGAAGCAGACCCGGCCAAAGCCGCTGAAGCCGCGGCCGCCGTCGTCGCCAGCGGTGTAGGCGCCGTTCTCGCAACACTCGGGTCCAAAGGAGCAATCCTGGTGACGGCGGACGGAGCGTGGCTGGCCACGCATCCGCCCATCAAAGCCGTCAGCACGGTAGGCGCCGGGGACTCTGCACTGGCCGGCTACTTGCTGGCTGCAACCCAAGGCGGCTCCGCGCAGGACTGCCTTCGTCAGGCCGTGGCACATGGTGCCGCTGCTGCCTCCCTGCCAGGCTCCACTGTCCCGGCAGTCCACCAGACAACCCCCAATGCCGTAACCATCACGGCCCTCCAGAAGGACTCACAGTGACCCAGCTGATCACAACCCAATTGGTCACCCTCGACCAAAACCTGGGCGACTCCCCTGCCGACGTCATCCGCGTGTTGGCCGGCAAAGTTGCCGCCACCGGCCGTGCTTCCGAGGTTGAAGGGCTCTTTACCGACGCCTTCGCCCGCGAGCAGAAGACCGCAACCGGCGTCCCCGGCGGCATCGCCATCCCGCACTGCCGCTCTGCTGCGGTCCAGGAGCCTGCCTTGGCCATGGCCCGCCTGTCCCACAAGGTGGACTTCGGCGCCAAGGACGGTCCCGCTGACCTGATCTTCTTCATCGCCGCCCCGGATGGCGCGGACCAGGAACACTTGAAGCTGCTGTCCAAGCTGGCCCGGTCCCTCATCAAAAAGGACTTCACGGCAGCACTGCGTGCCGCTGCCACTGAGCAGGACATTGTGGACCTCGTGGACGGCGCCCTGGCCGACAAGCCGGCTGCTGCACCTGCAGAGGCTGCGCCTGCCGCTGCGGGCACTGTTGCTGCCGGCCAAGCGGCCGGTTCGTCTGCACCAAAGCGCATCGTCGCCGTAACCGCCTGCCCCACAGGTATTGCACACACATACATGGCTGCTGACTCGCTCGTTGCTGCTGCCAAGGAAATGGGCGTGGACCTGCAGGTCGAGACCCAGGGTTCCTCAGGCGCCAAGCCGCTGGACCCGGCCGTGATTGCAGCAGCCGACGCGGTGATCTTTGCCGTCGACGTTGATGTTCGCGGCAAGGAGCGCTTCGCCGGCAAGCCGGTCATCAACGCTCCCGTCAAGCGCGGCATCGACGAGCCCACCAAGATGGTCGAGGAAGCACTTGCAGCCGCTGACGACCCCCGCGCACGCCGCGTTCCCCATGCCGGCGCCGAAGAGCAGGCCGAGCGTGCTGAGGAGGAGAAGGGCGAGCACATTGGCCAGAAGCTGAAGCGTGCCCTCCTCACCGGCGTCAGCTACATGATTCCGTTCGTTGCCGGTGGTGGCCTGCTGATCGCGCTGGGCTTCCTGCTGGGCGGCTACGACATTACTGAAGTAGCGGACAAGGTGGTGCTGGAGAACAACTTCGGCAACCTGCCTGAAGGGGGGCTCTCCATATACCTTGGTGCGGTCCTGTTCAAGATCGGCAACCTGTCCATGAGCTTCCTGGTCCCGGCATTGGCTGGCTACATCGCCTACGCCATCGCCGACCGGCCGGGTATTGCCCCCGGCTTCGTTGCCGGAGCCGTGGCCAGCTTCATGGACGCAGGGTTCCTCGGCGGCATCATCGGCGGTCTGCTGGCCGGTTACATCGCCTACCTGATCGGCACCTGGCAGGTACCGCGCTGGCTCCGTGGCTTGATGCCCGTGGTGATCATCCCCCTCCTCGGTTCCATCTTTGCTTCAGGTTTGATGTTCCTTGTCCTCGGCGGACCCATCGCCGGCCTTACCTTGGCTCTCAACAACTGGCTCACGGGCATGAGTGGCGCTTCAGCAGTGGTTCTGGGCATCATCCTTGGCCTCATGATGTGCTTCGACCTCGGCGGTCCGGTCAACAAGGTTGCCTACGCCTTCGCAGTTGCCGGCTTGACCGCGGGCAGTGCCGACAACCAAGCGCCGTGGCTGATCATGGGCACAGTGATGGCAGCAGGAATGGTTCCGCCGCTGGCCATGGCCCTTGCCACGGTCCTGAACAAGAAGCTCTTTACCCTCAACGAACGTGAAAACGGCAAGGCCGCCTGGCTGCTGGGTGCCTCCTTCATCTCCGAAGGCGCCATCCCCTTCGCCGCAACCGACCCGCTGCGCGTCATCCCGGCCAGCATGGTGGGCGGCGCACTGACCGGTGCGCTCTGCATGGCCACCGGAGTAACTTCCCAGGCCCCCCACGGCGGTTTCTTCGTCTTCTTCGCCATCGGCAACCTGCCAATGTTCATCATCGCCATCGTGGCCGGAATGGTGGTCAGCGCTCTGGCCGTCATCGCCCTCAAGCGCTTTGCCGTCAAGAAACCGGTGGAAGCGGAAGCCGCCCCCGCCACCGTCAGCGTCTAAACATCAACACGGTCTAGACTTCCCACAAAGCCACCTCCCATAACCGCCACCCTTCATCAAAAGGAGCACCAATGCCAGAACGTACAGCCACCATCGCAAGCCGCGTCGGCCTCCACGCACGCCCGGCAGCCATCTTCGCTGAGGCAGCCGGAGACCTGGACCTCGACGTCACCATCGCCCGCCAAGGTGAACCCGCCGACGACGCCATGGACGCCGCAAGCATCCTGTCCCTCATGAGCCTGGGAGCCTCCCACGGTGATGTCGTAGTGCTGCGCGCCGAGGGCGAAGGCGCGGACGCCGCGCTGGACAGCCTGGTGAAAATCCTCGAAACGGACCACGACGCCGAGTAGGGAGCCCCAAACCCCTCAGCGCTGCGCAAAGAGCCTGGCGACTCCCGGATTCGGGGGTCGCCAGGCTCTTTTGTGGCCGGTGCGCCTAGGAGCCTTCGCCGTTCAGGAAGCCCGCCACGGAAGCCTCCGTAGGCTTCACGTCTTTCAGTTCTTCCGAAAGGTAAGCCTCAATGATGCGGGGGTCCACGTAGGAGGAGCGGGCCACGGACGGGGTGTTGCCCAGCAGCTCCGAAGCTTCCTTGATTGCCCGCACAATCGCTTGCCGGGGAGTTCCCTTGTGACCGGATTTGATCAGGCAAAGAGCCGCAGCCGCGGTGCCCTTCCACGTTCGGAAATCCTTGGAGGAGTATGCGTCGCCTGCGACGCCGCGCAGGTATTCGTTGATCATGGACGCGTCCACGGAGATCCACGTTCGCTCCGAGAGGTAGGCAAGCAGGCGTTCCTTGCCCGGGCGCTCGGCCAGTGGTTCCAAAAAGGCGGCCAGGGCGGGGTCGTGGATGGATTTGTCCCACAGTTGGCCGCTTTTGCCGGGGAACTTCAGGAAGACGTCCTGCCCTTCCACCCGTGCATGACGGCATCGAAGCGTAGTGAGCCCATAAGAACCGTTTTGCTTCATATAGACCTCGGAGCCAACCCGAAGCGCGCCAAGGTCCATCAGCCGTACTGCAGCGGCGAGGGTCTGCTGCCGGGGATCTTCCGTGTTCTGCAGGTGGACGGTGACGTTGCGCCGGATCGCCGGCAGGACCAGTCCCAGCTTGGCTGCCCGGATGAACTTCTCGGTGTCCTTCCGCTCCCGCCACGTGGGGTGGTAGATGTACTGGCTGCGCCCTGCATCGTCGACGCCCGTGGCGAGGATGTGTCCATTCTCGAAAGGACTGATCCACACATCGGTCCACGCAGGCGGGATCGCCAGCGCATTTATGCGCTGGCGATCCTCTTTGCTGACCAGGCTCCCGTCCGGGTGCCGGTAGCTGAACCCTTTTCCTACCTTGCGGCGGATGATGCCGGGCTTGGACAGGTCGGTGCGCTTGAGCCTGGGCACGGTTCTTCGGCCCTTTTCGCGATCGGCCCGGTCCGCTGCCGGCTACGCCTCGTCCGGGTCCGTCACGGCAGCGCCGGCATTCATGATCTCGGCGTTGATCATCCACACCAGCTGCTCAAGGCGGGAGATGAACGCGTGCAGCAGGTCCGCCGTCGTGGGGTCTTCCTCGTCCACTTCGTCATGAACATCGCGCATGGTCTGGACTGCGCGTTCCACGCGGTCGGTGACCAGCTTGACGGCGTTCTTGGTATTGACCAGGCCTGCCGGGAATTCCTCCAGGCGGGTGCCCTTGGCGATGGTCGCACTGCGGCCATCGGGAAGTGCGTGGAGGGCCCTCATGCGCTCGGCGGTATCGTCAGCGAACTCGCGCGTGGCCACTACCAGCTCGTCCAGCTGGAGGTGAAGGTCGCGGAAGTTCGGCCCCACAATGTTCCAGTGCGCCTGCTTTCCTTGTAGCTGTAGCTCAATAAGGTCTGTCAGGACGATCTGAAGGTTGTCTGCAAGCTGCTGTGACGCTTTCATGTGTTCCTCTCATAGACGTTCATGTGAGCCTAAACCGTGCCGCAAAACTTCTGCAGCAACTGCCCAATCATCAGGTGACGACTCCAATAAGCCTTTCATAAGGAAGCTTAGTAGTACAATGAGGAGTGTTAGTGTTCACGACTGGCGAACTCCACTCCGGAGGACCGCCGGCAGGCAATAACGACAAAGGCACTTTGAGGCGGCGGAACGCCTCCAAGTACCGGCATAACTCAATCGAAGTAATCGGAATGCATAGTTGGGATCCGTCGACATTAGTCAAAGATTCCCCCAGAAAGGAATGTGCTGACCATGAATACGCTTCTGATCATTGCTGGTGTAGTAGCAATTGTTCTTCTCCTTGTGGGCGGCTTCTCGCAAGCCCTTAACTGGTTGCTGTGGGTAGGCGTCATCCTCCTCGTCATCGCAGCCATTGGCTGGTTGCTGAGCTTCATGTCGGGTCGCAGGGGACACACGGTATAGACCCGGCCAGGGCCGATCGCCGGGGGCATTTGCCTCCGGCGTTCCTGCTCTCCATGCCGAGCCAGTCCCAGCGCCGAGCCCGCCTCCTCGCTGAGGTGGCCCCGCCCTGCACTACTCCCGGCCCGGCGCATCCCCGGTGGCCGAGGGCGGCGGGGCCGCATCAGGGTCCTTTGGGGTAGGGAACTCGTCGCCGGGAACTTCAGGCGCACCCTGCGCGGGCCGTTCCGGCGTCTCCCGTTCATCCCCTTGACCGGGCATTTCCTGTTCGGGGGTAGGCGTTCCATAACCCCCGGGTTCGCTCTCCGGGTCCACCCGGTGTTCGTCCTGGCTCATAGCGTCCTCCTTGGAAATCCGATGAGGCCCCCGATGCAAAAGACCGAGGAGTGCTGACAGTTCGACGGTAGTCCCGTGCGTGGTCGCAGTCCACCAAAACCACCATGGAGGTGCACAGATGGTAGAGCCGGAGCAGGCTCCCAGGATCGGCAGGAACGAGTCCACCGAGGAACGCATGGACCGCAACTGGATGGAACTCATCCAGGAATTACGGGTTCTCCAAACAGGGGTACAGATCCTTGGCGGCTTCCTGCTCACGCTCCCCTTTCAGGAACGGTTCGAACTCCTGGACGACTGGCAACGGAATCTCTACCTGTTCAATGTGATGGTGGCAGCGCTGACCACCGTCCTCATTGTGCTTCCTGTCAGTGTTCATCGCCGACTGTTCCGCAGGGGCCTCAAAGCCACACTCGTGTCCAGCGCCGACGTCGTCACCAAGTGGGCGTTGGCTGGCGTGGCCTTGTTGATCGTTGGCTCCGCCACTTTGGTCTTCGACTTCACTGCTGGACGGACCGCCGGGCTTGTGGCTGCCGGATTCATCATCCTGGTACTGCTGCTCCTTGTAGTGGGCACCCCGCTATGGCTGCATCGCCGCGCCGTCCGGAACGGCAATGGCAATGGCGGCGACGCACGAGAGGGGTGAACGGAAATGCTGCGATCTGCTCAAGATCCTCAAACACCAGACGAGGAGAAAAGGCGCCATTGGGTGAAGGACCACGGTTTGTTGCTGGTCAACGCGGGCCTGTTCGTCGTCTTCCTCGGCGGAATGATCGTCTCAGGAGCGGCCACTTACAGCGAGGAACAACAGGCCCACGGCCAGCCGGCCACCGGCATCCCGGAATTTCTTACGTCAGGCAGCTTTTGGGAAGCGATCTTTGAGAACTGGGAGTCAGAGTTCCTTCAGATGGCCATGTACGTGGTCCTTACGGTGTTCCTGTTCCAAAGGGGCTCCTCCGAATCAAAGCCGGTGGACAAGGATGCGCCCCAGGACGAGGACCCCCGTGATGCCAAGAAGACAGCCAAGACCCCGTGGCCTGTACGGCGTGGCGGCTGGGTGCTGAAGGTCTATGAGCACTCACTCTCCGGCCTGCTGGGCCTGTTGTTCCTGGCCTCCTTCACCTTGCACGCGGTGGGCGGTGCGGCCGCTTACAACGACGAACAGCGCAGTCACGGCTTGGCGGAAGTCTCCACTTGGGAGTACATCGGATCGAGCCAGTTCTGGTTCGAATCTTTCCAGAACTGGCAAAGCGAGTTCCTTGCCGTCGCCGTCCTGGTGGGAGCCTCCGTATATCTCCGCGAGAGAGGCTCGCCGGAGTCGAAGCCAGTGGCAGAGCCGCATTACGAGACTGGTGCCTAGCCAACTAAGGGAAAGGACCGCACCATGCCGGGTAAGAAGAAGTCCGAGCTCATTTCCATGCTGCGGAATCACTAAAGCCGATAAAAGCAGATAACGACGCCGGTTCAGGCCTTTTTCTTGGCCCGCGCCTTTGGCTTGCTGGCAGTTTTGCCGGCGGCAGCGTCGTCGTCGTCCGCTTTTTCCTTGCCGCGCTTCTTGTCCAGGCTGCGCTTGAGCGCCTCCATGAGGTCGATGACGTCGCCGCCTTCACCTTCGCCCTCAACAACGCCGAACGTGGCCTCAGTGTCCAAGGCCTCGCCCTTATCCAGTTTGGCCTCGATCAACGTCTTCAACTGGACCTGGTAGTCATCGGTGTATTCATCGGGGTCAAAGTCATGAGCCATCGATTCCACCAAGGCGGAGGACATCTCCAGTTCCTTGTCCGAAATCTTGATGTCGGTCTCCAGGGAGGGAAATTTAGCTTCGCGGACTTCGTCGCCCCACAGCAAAGCCTGCAACAGCAGTACTTCACCGCGCACCCTCAGCGCACCCAACCGGGTCTTTTGCCGCAGTGCATACTGGACAATGGCAATCCTGTCCGTGTCCTCCAACGTCTGCCTCAGCAACATGTAGGCCTTGGGCGACTTGGAATCCGGCTCCAGGAAATAGCTGCGTTCATACATGATGGGGTCCAGCTGTTCAGCGGGGATAAACTCCACCACCTCAATTTCGCGGCTGTTCTCCTCCGGCAGCGACTTCAATTCCGCAGACGTCAGGACAACGGTGCGGCCTTCTTCTTCGTAAGCCTTGTCGATATCCTCATACGCCACGACTTCGCTGCAAATTTCGCATTTCCGCTGGTACCGAATACGCCCGCCGTCCTTATTGTGGACTTGGTGCAGGCTAATATCGTGATCCTCCGTAGCACTGTAGAGCTTCACTGGTACGTTGACCAGACCGAACGCGATGGATCCCTTCCATATGGCCCTCATGCACCCAGTCAACAGCACAACACAGCAGAGGAGAAGAGGTGGCAGGCAAGCAGCAAGAGCGCGTGAACGTGGAAGGCCACGAGCTCACCCTCACCAACCTGGGGAAAATCATCTACCCGGAAACCGGCACCACCAAGGCCGAAGTGCTGGAGTACTATGCCGCCGTCGCTCCTTTCCTCATTCCCGCTGCGGCCAACAGGCCGGTGACCCGCAAGCGTTGGGTCAACGGAGTGGGCACAGCTGAGCATCCCGGGCAGGTGTTCTTCCAGAAGAACCTTGAGGACTCCGCCCCCCGGTGGATTCCCCGTGCCGCCATTCAGCATTCGGACCACACCAACGTTTATCCCATGGTCAACAACCTGGCCACGCTCACGTGGATGGCCCAGATCGCCTCGCTGGAAATCCACGTTCCGCAGTGGCAAGTGGATCCCTCCGGGAAGCCGCTCCGCCCCGACCGCTTCGTCCTGGACCTTGACCCCGGGCCCGGGGCGGGACTGCCCGAGTGCGTAGAGGTGGCCAAGCTTGCCCGCTCCATCCTGCAGGACATGGGCATGGACCCGGTCCCTGTCACCAGCGGCAGCAAGGGCATCCACCTCTACACGGGCCTGGATGGGACCCTGAAGTCCGAGCAAGTGTCGGCCTTCGCCAAAGAGCTTGCCCGCGCTCTGGAGTCCGACCACCCCGAACTGGTGGTCAGCGACATGAAAAAGTCCCTCCGCCACGGCAAGGTGCTGGTGGACTGGAGCCAGAACAGTGGAAACAAGACCACCATCGTCCCCTACTCACTCCGGGGCAAGGCGCGCCCTACCGTGGCAGCGCCGCGCACGTGGCGTGAGCTCACCTCCGCCTCATTGGAGCACTTGGACTTTCCGGCCGTGATGAAGCGTGTCAAGACCGGCAAGGACCACTTCGCACCAATTTCCGAGCGGCACCTTCCGCCTCACGGCGAAAATGAGAAGGACGACGACGGTGCTCCCGCAAGCCGTGCGGGCACCGGCAGCAGCTCGGGCACCTCCCGCGAGCGCGTGGTGACGGTGGAGAACCGTCTCGCCAAGTATGTCGGGATGCGCGATCCGGGCAAGACCCCGGAGCCGTTCCCGTCGTCGTCGGCCGTTTCCGCCGCCCCGCAAACCGGGGGCCCTTCCTCGGAGCAACCGAAACCCGGCGACCCGCCGCCGCCGGGCGCCATCTTTGTCATCCAGGAGCATCACGCCCGCCGCTACCATCTGGATTTCCGACTGGAACGCGACGGTGTCCTGGTTTCATGGGCGCTCCCCCGCGGTGTGCCGGAAACTCCGGACCGGAACAACCTGGCCGTGCACACCGAAGACCATCCCATGGACTACGCCAACTTCGCGGGCGTCATCCCCAAGGGCGAGTACGGCGCGGGGACGGTCAGCATCTGGGACCGCGGCGAATTCACTTGCGAGAAGTGGCGCGACGGCAAGGAAGTGATCGCCACCCTCACAGGCGAGCCGGGCGGCGGGCTTGGCGGGACCAAACGGTTCGCACTCATCAATACGGGTCAGAACTGGCTGATTCATTTGATGAAGGAGCAGCCCGGAGGGCGGCGGGGCGGAGCATCTGCAGCCAAAGCCACGGCACCCCGGTCCGGGCCGGCGCAGCCCCCTCCATCCACGGCGGCCCCGCAACCCATGCCGACTTACACCCCCATGCTGGCTACCTCGGGCACCACCGCTGACCTCCACGGCGACGACTGGCTGTATGAGCTCAAATGGGATGGAATCCGGGCGATCATCACCGGCACCGAGGGCAGGATCCGCCTCATGAGCCGTAATGGAAATGACCTCACTGCCACGTACCCGGAACTGACGGACCGCGCCTGCTGGCCCGACGGCGACTTCGTGGCTGACGGCGAAATTGTGGCGCTCGGCAAAGGATCGCGGCCTGATTTTGGCCGGCTGCAACTCCGGATGAACCTGGTCAAAACCGCCGACATCCAACGGGCACGGGCAGCGGTCCCGGTGCAGCTCATGCTGTTCGACCTTCTGTACGACGACGGCACGGACCTGAGCGGTCTGCCTTTCCGAGAGCGTCGGGAAAGACTCTCGGGGTTTGCGGAGCGCTTGCCCAAAGGCTGCCCGCTTCACCTTTCAGCAGTGCTGGACCATGACGTTGAGGACCTGATGACCAGCGCCGCCGAGCTGGGCCTGGAGGGCGTGATGGCGAAGAAAGCCGACAGCCGTTACGTGATCGGACGCCGCAGCAGGTCCTGGCTCAAGCTCAAACTCGAGCAAAGCCAGGAAGTGGTGGTGGGTGGTTGGCGTCCCGGTGCGGGGGCTCGAAGCGGGACGTTCGGTTCCCTGTTGTTGGGCATCCCGGACGGCGACAAACTGCACTATGTGGGCAGGGTCGGCAGCGGATTCAAGGACTGGCAACTGCGGGACATCATGGACAACCTGACGCCCCGGGTAGCGGCGGTTTCCCCGTTCGCAGACATCCCCCGTGAAGATGCAGCGGGAGCCACGTGGGTCAGCCCTGATCTGGTAGCTGAGGTGACCTTCGGAGAATGGACGGGGCCCGGCCGTTTACGTCATCCCGTGTGGCGCGGGTGGCGCCCGGACAAGTCCCCTGAGGACGTAAGCCAGCCCAACTGAGGGACAGTAAACGCTCTATTGAGGGTTCAATAGGGCGTTTACTGTCCCCCAGTTGGGCTGGCTACGCAGGGTGGTGCGGTTCGGGTGACGCGATTAGGAGGAGTGCGGCATCTGCGGGCGGCTGGTCCTGTGGATCGCCGTCACAGCTGCCCCCTGGCCGCTACGGCCGTGGGCTTGGTCGCGCTCCTTCGGGTGGCGACGTTTACCGTTACCGTCAGGCCACTGCCTGCTCTGGTCACCGCCAAGCGCAACGGCGATGGTGGTCGGCTCCGGCATCGGGGCCATGTCCATGGACTCCACCAAGTGGCTTGCAACCTCAGGATTGATGCGTTCGGAATCGTGATTCGCAGTCATGGTTCTTCCTTTCCAGTGTGCCTGTCCGCAGGTGTTACCAGCGGACTTTTTTCTCGGTCTTTGCCTGCTTGCCGCTGGCGGAGGTGGGCTTGTGCCCCTTGCCGGTGCTCTGCCAGCCGGCCGGTGCGCCGCCCCCGGATTTGCTGGCCAGCATGGCCTTCTGGGCGTCGGTCAGCTTGGACTTGATGCCGCCGGGCGCTGGCGTTTGGGCTGGGCTCTCCGGTGTCGGGGTCTCAGGGGTGTTGTTTTCGGAAGGGTTGGCAGTCATTCGTGGACTCCTTAAGTCTGAGTCCTGAAGAGACACGTATCCCATGTCGTTGCGGTTCGGGAAAAAGGCGTCGAGAACGGGAACGGCATGGAGGCAGGGCCTCAACAGGCGTGGATTTTTGTCAGGTGAAACTCGGGCTGTGCCGCTACGGGCAGAGGCCGGTCTACTCAAAAATCAGTGTTCCCATGCCTCATACCCTAACCAAGTCCCGGCAGATTTGTGAACCCCTCACCTGCAGCTGCTTCCAATTCACTGTCCAACCCGCCAGCATTCCTCCTCGGCTACCATGGCCACCATGACCCGGGGATCCGACATCGCCACCACTCTTCGTGCGGCGGGCTGCGTTTTCGCCGAGGACGAGGCCCGCCTCCTCCTGGACGCCGCCAATCATCCGGACGAGCTCAACCGCATGGTGGAACAGAGGGTCAGCGGACAGCCTCTGGAGCACATCGTGGGCTGGACAGAGTTTTGCGGGACGCGCATGGCCGTGGGACCCGGAGTGTTCGTCCCGCGGCGTCGAACGGAGTTCCTGGTCCGCCAGGCAACAATGATCGCCAAGCCGGGTGCCGTCGTCGTCGACCTTTGCTGTGGTTCAGGAGCGTTGGGTGCGGCGGTGAGCGACCATCTGGGGAGCTGCGAGCTGCACGCCGCGGACATCGACCCCGCTGCCGTCCACTGTGCACGCCGCAACGTTGAGCCCCGCGGCGGAATGGTCCACCACGGAGATCTTTATGCTGCGCTCCCTGGTGAACTCCTGGGACGGGTGGACGTGCTGCTCGCGAACGCGCCGTATGTTCCCACGGACTCCATCGGCATGATGCCGCCGGAGGCGCGTTTTCATGAGCCGCTGGTGGCGCTCGACGGCGGCGCTGACGGTTTGGCGGTCCAGCGTCGGGTTGCGCAGGGTGCGGCTGCGTGGCTTGGGCCGGGCGGGGTGTTGTTGATGGAAACCTCCCGGCACCAGGCGCCTGGGACGGCCCGGATCCTTGGCGGGGCCGGGCTGCGGGTGGAGCTTGCCTCCGATGAAGAGCTGGACGCAACCGTGGTGATCGGTCATCGAGCATAGCCCGTCCACCCCTCAGCCTTGACCAAAGAACCGCCCACACAGAAACAGCGAAGGCCGACACCATTCCGGGTGCCGGTCTTCGCTGTCTCAGGAAGTGTCGGTCAGTCCATTGCTGCTGTGGAGTTCTCTAGAATCCGTGGCGGAAGCAGTACATTCAGCGGCTCCCTGAATGGCCCGTCAGTTGACGTCCCACCCTGCCGTCTTCGCCGCCTCCAACTCGGCAAATTTGGCGGTCATTGTCGAGTTGCCTCGCGTGAGCTTCCTAATCGTGAGATCTTCGGCTTTGGCGTTCGCAAGCCGAAGGTTGTTGGCCGACTTGTGGAGGGCCTCCTTCGTCTTCTCCAAGTCTTTGATCGCTTCGTCGATACGCTTGATCGCCTCCACGAAACCGTCGGAGGCGAGCCGCCAGTTACGGCCGAACGCGTCCTTGAAATCGTCGATGTGCTGCTCGAAGTTTGTGATGTCGAGGTTCTGCGCCTTGACCAGTGCGAGCTCGGTCTTGTATTCGATCGAATTCATCGCGGCGTTCCGCAGCAGCGCGATGAGCTGGATGAAGAACTGCGGGCGGATGACATACATTTTCGGATAGCGGTGAGAAACGTCGACGATCCCGGTGTTGTAGAGCTCGCTGTCAGGCTCGAGCAGAGAGACCAACACGGCGTACTCGCACCCCTTCTCCGTGCGATCTTTATCCAGCTCTTTCAGGAAGTCTTCGTTCTTGTGCTTTGTCGCGGTTCCGTCGTTCTCGTTCTTCATCTCGAACATGATCGACACAATCTCAGTACCGGCACTATCGGAGTCGCGGAAGATGTAATCACCCTTGCTCCCGGCCCGAGCATCGTTGTCCTTCTCGAAATAGGCAAGGGGAAAGGCTGTGGCACGAATGCGGTTGAACTCGGTCTCGCAGTGCTGCTCAAGAGTTTCTCCGACCATCTTGGTCGACAGCTTCGCTTTCAGGTCCCGCAGCCGCTCGATCTGTTCTTCACGGTCCTTGATCTGGGTTTCGTACTTGTCCTTCAGAGACTTCTCACCAAGCAGCTTCTCGAGCTCGGCCCGTTCAAGGCTGCTTGCGAGCTTGTCCCGCTCCTTTTCGACCGCATTGACTGCTTCGGAGATCTCAAGCTTCTGCGCGGTTTCGATGGCTTCGAGCTTAGCCTTGAGGTCCTGGATCGCGGAGTCTTTCTCCGATGCAGTCTTCTGAAGTTCGTTAGCGAGCTTCGCCTCGGCCAGTTCAACTGATGCCTGTTTCTCCTGCTTCGCCTGTTCGAGCTCCTTCATCAGCCCATCGCGCTCCTTTTCGACGGCTCCAAGTGCCTCTGTTACGGCGAGCTTCTGTGCAACCTCACCAGCATCGAGCTTCGACTTCAGCTCCTGGATCTCAGCATCCTTGGCCGTCGCGATCTTCTGACGTTCGCTGGCGGACTTCGTCTCCGCGAGCTCGAGAGCAGTGGCCTTGTCCTGCTTTGCCAGTTCAAGCCGTTCGTTGATCTGCTGTTCGAACTCAGCATCGCGAACCTGCTTGGCGATGTCGGCGTAGCCGGCCTCGTCGATAGTAAATGTCTGTCCGCAGTGCGGGCACTTGATGTCATGCATGTCTGGAACCTCAATCAGTTATGTCGGCCTCGAGCAGCCGCACTGGTGGACCCTCCGATCTTTCGGAAGGAGAGGGATTGTCGAAATACGCGGAAACCGGTCCCCCAATGCGTGGTTTCCTGCAGCAGTCGCAACTCCGGAGACCTTCCCTCGTTGCTTGAGAACGAAGCTACGGCAAGGACGCTGGCAGGAAAGCAAATATCCTGATAACCCCCCTTATCAAAATTGTTCTGCTTCAGTGGCTCCACGGCGATAAGCTGAGGTCAACGACGAAAGGAGGCGGACATGAACCAAACAGAAGCACTGCGCATGACCCTCTCCGACGTTGCCGCCCTCGCACAGGTCCAGCGCCCCGTTGTGTCCATGTGGCGGAAGCGCAGTGCCGGATCCGCCCACCCATTTCCGAAGCCTGTAGCGCTCAACGGCAGGTTGGAACTCTTCGACTCCGGCCACATCGCCGCTTGGCTGACCGATACAGGACGAGGCAACAACCGAGAAGCAGCCAACGACGTCGCTGCCTTCACCCGCATGCCCGGTATGACTGCCGATGGAACCCGGGGAAACACCTTCGAAACTCTCACGGCACTCCTGACACTCAAGGCAATTACGGGCAACGCGTTGACACAGCTGACTAGAGAAGAATTGCTGGACGCTGCAGACGAGTGCGATCCAGATGACACATTCCTGTACTCCGAGATGGAAGCCGCGGGAACGTCGCTTGTAGCTAGCGCGGCGTTCACCGACCGACTGGTGGACAGTGCCTACAACGTGGCAGGGGCCTTCGAGCATTTGCTTGCCGCGAGGTTCCGCGATGGGCTGAAGGAGTACTCCGCCACAGCCCTCACCGACTCTGCCGTGGGGTTGGTGGCAGCTGCCGTCGTTGAACTGGCCGCGACTCTTGGCGGAAACTCCGTCTTTGCTGATTCCACACGAGGCGGTAGCGATCTCCTGCTGGGCGTCGCCCATGCCACCGGGGAAGCAGCGCCGGTCACGTTCATGACAGCGGACGACGACGGCGCTTCAGGTCGTCTGGTGCGTCGCCGACTGCGGGTGCACGGCGTGGACTGCGGGCAGATCCATCTCGATCCGAGCGGGGAGTTCGCCGTCCAAGGACCTGTAGTTCACGTGGCTCAGTACCCGTCCCCAGGCGAATCCGGCATGGACGGAGCGCAGATCCTTGCGGCAGTGGAACAGCTTCTCCTGCAGATGGATGATCAGCAGCGGGCTGTCATCATCGGCCCGGCGCGGGTTCTCTGCGATCCGCTGACGGACGGCAGCTCCAGAGGGCTCCGTGCGGAGTTGCTCCGAATCGGCCGGGTCCGCGCCATCGTGCGGCTACCCCAAGGCCTGCTGCGCGCCAAACCCCGCGAAGCTCAGGCGCTATGGGTGATGGGACCGTCTTTCTCTGATGTCCCCATTGCCGAACGCTGGACCATGGTGGCGGACCTCAGCACCCAAGACCTCACAGAAGACGTGAAGCAGGACCTGGTCAGTGACATTGTTGCCTCCATGGGAAACGGCGCAACGGTGCGCGCTCATTCCTTCCGGTTCGCCCGGCTAGTGCAGACCCGGCACCTGCTGGTCAGCAGGAAGTCCCTGGTGCCAGCGCCACCCCATCGTTCGGCTGACATGCCAAATGGTGCCGAGGCAGCACTCCGGGTGGAGGAACTGGCGCGTCTGCTGCAGTCCAGCGACTCGCCTGCCTTACACATCTTGCCCACCGGTACGACCATGAACACCCAGACAGCTACAGTCCAAGAACTCATCTCCGCCGGCACTCTCATGCACATAAAGGGGAACCGGGTGGTCGAGGCGGACCTGAACCCGCAGAAGGGAACCCAGGCCTTGGGCCCGGCGGAGCTGATTGACCCGCACAACGCACCGCACCGGTACATCGGCCTCCTGGATCTGGCAGCCAACTATCCTTCCAGCCGGCTCACTCAGCCGGGGGACGTCGTCTTCTGCACTAGCCCTCGGCCCGCTGCCACGGTGGACACTCACGGTGGTTCCGTTGTCATATTCCCGGCGAAGATACTAAGGGTCGACGCCGCTGACCCGGACGGGCTGTCGCCGTTTGTCGTGGCCTTCGACATCAACAGCATTTCCTCAACGGACAAGGCCTGGCGCCGGTGGCGCCTGCGTCGCGTACCTGAGGCCCAGCGGAGGAAACTGGGCGATGCTCATGCCCGGCTGCAGCACGAGCAGCAACAAGCCCGAGAACGGCTCGGACAACTCCACGAAGTCGCTACGCTGATTACGGACGGCGTGGCGAGCGGAAGTCTCACCCTGATAGATCCCAGCAGTAATCTCGCCGAACCACAGACAAAAGGAACCCAGTAATGCCCCCGAAATTGAAGGTGGACCTCGCCCCGTCCACCATGAAGGAACTCAAGGACACCCTCTGGAAAGCAGCAGACAAGCTGCGCGGCTCTATGGATGCCTCACAGTACAAGGACGTGATCTTGGGCCTGGTGTTCCTGAAGTACGTCTCCGACGCTTTCGACGAACGACGTGAGCAGATCCAAGCCGAACTGGAGGCGGACGGTCTCAACGAGGACCAGATTGCCCAGCTGATCGACGACGTCGACGAGTACACAGGCCGAGGTGTCTTCTGGGTGGCGCCGCGGGCGCGGTGGACCTATCTGGCGGAAAACGCCAAAGGCTTGCCTGCTGCCATGGGCGAGCACCCGAAGTTAGTGGGCCAGCTCATCGATGAAGCCATGGACATGATCATGATGGACAACAAGTCCCTGGCCGCCACGCTCCCCCGTATCTATAACAGGGACAACGTGGACCAGCGCCGACTGGGCGAATTGCTGGACCTCTTCAATTCCGCACGGTTTACGGGCAAGGGTGCCAGCAAGGCGCGAGACCTGTTAGGCGAGGTCTACGAGTACTTCCTCGAAAAATTCGCCAAGGCCGAGGGCAAGCGAGGCGGCGAATTCTACACGCCCGCGGGTGTGGTCCGCGTTCTGGTCGAGGTCCTAGAACCCCACCGGGGCCGCGTCTATGACCCATGCTGTGGATCCGGCGGCATGTTCGTACAAGCCGAGAAGTTCCTTGAGGCCCACAATATGGAGGGCTCCGACATCTCCGTCTACGGCCAGGAGCTCAACGAGCGCACTTGGCGAATGGCCAAGATGAACCTCGCCATCCATGGGCTCAATGCCAACCTCGCCTCCCGTTGGGGCGATACTTTCGCTCGCGACCAGCACCCCGAGCTGACCGGCAACAATGGCGCGAACTTCATCATGGCCAACCCGCCCTTCAACATCAAGGACTGGGCCCGCTCCGAGTCCGACCCTCGCTGGAAGTACGGGGTCCCTCCGGCCGGAAACGCCAACTATGCCTGGATCCAGCACATCATTTCCAAGCTGGCACCCGGCGGCAGCGCCGGCGTGGTCATGGCCAACGGCTCCATGTCCTCCAACTCAGGAGGTGAGGGCGAGATCCGCGCCCAGTTGGTGGAGGCCGATCTCGTCTCCTGCATGGTGGCACTTCCCACCCAGCTCTTCCGCAGCACCGGCATCCCCGTCTGCACGTGGTTCATTGCAAAGGACAAGACCGTCGGCCCTCGCGGCTCCGTGGACAGAACCGGGCAAGTACTGTTCATCGATGCACGGAACCTCGGCTACATGGTGGACCGCGCCGAGCGTGCGCTCTCCGATGAGGACATCGCGAAGATCGCCAACACCTTCCACGCTTGGCGCGGCACGACGTCGGCGGTTGAGGCCGGACTGACATACGACGACGAAGCAGGCTTCTGCTATTCGGCCAGCCTCGCGGAGGTCAAAGCAGCCGACTATGCACTCACGCCGGGAAGGTACGTTGGGGCCGCGGACGTAGCGGACGACGGCGAGCCGATCGAGGAGAAGATCGCGCGGCTTTCGAAGGAGCTGTTTGAACAGTTCAAAGAGTCCGAGCGGCTTGCGGCGGTTGTGCGCGAGCAGCTGAGGAGGGTCTCGTGAGTTCCCTGACTATCGGAGAACTCGTCTCTGCAGATGTCCTTCAAATCGGCGACGGCTATCGCACCAAACGAAGTGAGCACGCTCAGCAGGGCTTCCGAATCATTCGGGTAGCCGACGTAATGGAAGGAGTTGTCCACCTTACCGGACCAGATTTCGTATCAGAGAATTACACCAAAGCCATCGGAACGAAAGCAGGAAAACCAGGTGACATCCTCCTGACTACAAAGGGCACAGTCGGCCGCGTTGCAGTCTTGCCCGACACGAACGAGCGGGTCGTCTACAGCCCGCAGCTCTGTTTTTTTCGGGTGCTTGATCCAGAAGTCATGGACCCAGCGTACTTGCGATACTGGTTCGGCAGCGCAGAGTTCTGGCAACAGGCTGCGGACCGTATGAACAACACTGATATGGCTGCCTACATCAACCTCGCCGACATTCGCTCGCTTAAGTTGACCGTGCCGGACATCGTCGAGCAGCAGGCAATCGTGGAGGTGCTTGGCGCCCTCGACGACAAGATCGCCGCCAACACCAAAGCCATAGCAACTGCTGGCGAAGTCTTAGAGGCTTCTTTCGCGTCGATATGCGGCCAGCCCGACGAGACTATACCGTTCAGCGAATTGGTCACGGTAACTAAGGGGGTCTCATACCGGAGCGCAGATCTCCGCGAGTCGTCCTGCGCACTGATCACTTTGAAATCCTTCGATAGGAAGGGCGGATACTCGCTAAGGGGTCTGAAGGAATATGCCGGGCCGTTCAAGGCTTCTCAGCAGATTGCCCCGGGAGAACTAGTAGTCGCGCAAACAGACCTGACCCAAGCGGCAGAAGTAATCGGGCGGGTAGTTCGCGTACCCGGAGCGTCAGGCTACAAGAAGCTAGTCGCGAGCTTGGACTTGGCAATCGTTCGTCCTAGGCAAGGATCGCCAGTGGAATTCTTACTCGGCTTGATGTTACAAGGACGCTTCCGAGCACACTGCCGGATCCGAACAAGCGGTACAACGGTCCTACATCTAGCATCTGATGCAATCCCATCGTTCCAAGCACCCTTGGTTTCGAGGAAGACACAGGAGAAGTATGCTTCGGTGGCTCGTCCGTTGCTTCAGCTTCGCGACTCACTCGAGTACGAGGTGGATTCGTTGGCATCAACCCGAGACGCCCTTCTCCCCCAGCTTATGTCCGGCAAGCTGCGACTTAAGGACGCGGAGAAGGTATTGGAGGATGCGGGAGTGTGAGGTTGGACGAGCCAGTCCAACCAGCGACTCCGACGTCGAAGCAGGATTTGCACAACATTGCAGCAGAACCACCGGTCCAACAGGGGGAACCACCGTGACAGCAGGAACACCAGCAGTAGCCTTTTCCGAAGCCGACTGGGAGGGCATGGCCCTTGAGCTTTTGGCCGAGCCGCTCGGCTGGCGGCCCTTGCCTGGGCAGGACATCGCTCCCGGTACGGGTGAGCGCGAGACCTGGGATGAACTGCTAATCCGGCCGCGGTTGCTCGGCGCCCTCCAGCGGTTCAACCCTACTGTTCCGGCGCAATACCTGCAGCAGGCAGTCGCCGAGATCGCTTCTCCGGAATCGAACGACACAATGGCCGAAAACCACCGTATCCACAACTACCTCGTGAACGGCTACCGGCTCAGTTACATCGATTCCGACGGCAACGAGGCAAACCCCACCATCCACCTGCTGAGCCAGGACCCCGACCAGAACGACTGGCTCGCCGTTAACCAGGTCACTTTGGTGCAGGGCGACTATAAGCGGCGCTTCGACGTCGTCCTGTACTGCAACGGTATGCCGGTAAGTGTTATTGAACTCAAGAAGGCAGGCAGCGCCACAGCTGACGTGGCCGCGGCACATGCGCAGCTACAGACGTATCTTCGCGAGTTTCCCATGGCGTTCCGCTTCTGCGTGTTCACGCTCGCATCAGACGGTATCCAAGCAAAGTACGGCACTCCGTTCACTCCCCTTAACCACTTCTCGCCATGGAATGTAGATGATGATGGTCGGCCGGTCGCACCAGGTTACATGGAGGCCGGCGTCGCCGTCACGGCTCTGGAGACCGCCCTTTACGGTTTGTATAACCAGGAGCGTTTTCTGCAATTAGTCCGTAGTTTCACGGCCTTCGACGGTGGCCCGGAAGGGCTACTGAAGCGCATCGCGAAGCCTCACCAGTACTTCGCCGTCACCAAAGCCGTCGGCAGCACCGTTCAAGCAGTGGAAAGCGACGGCAAAGCCGGCGTCGTCTGGCACACACAGGGCTCTGGTAAGTCAATGGAAATGGAGCTCTACGCCAACCTCGTGGCACGGCATCCAAAGTTGAAAAACCCGACGGTCGTGGTGATCACGGACCGAAACGAGCTCGACGGCCAGTTGTTCGAGGGCTTTCATAGGAGCCTGCTGCTGGCCGAGACGCCAAAACAGATCCGGAAGCGCTCCGAGCTCCGGGAGGAACTGAGCAACCGGACGACCGGCGGCATCTACTTCACCACCCTGCAGAAGTTCGGCCGCAGCAAAGCGGAAAAGGATTCCGGTGCCGAGCACCCGCTGCTGTCCAACCGGCGCAACATCATTGTGGTGGTGGACGAGGCGCACCGCTCTCACTACGACGACTTGGATGGATACGCCCGGCACCTGCGGGACGCACTCCCGCACGCCACGTTGATCGCCTTCACCGGAACGCCCATCTCCTTTGCTGACCGGAACACGCAGGAAGTCTTCGGCGATTACATCGACGTCTACGATCTGTCTCGTGCGGTGGAGGACGGCGCCACGGTACCGGTGTACTTTGAGCCGCGGCTCATTAAGGTGGGACTCGCGTCCGATGTGACTGAAGAGGTCCTCGACCGGGCAGCCGACGAAGCCACTCTCGGCCTCGACGATACTGAACGGGCGCGACTCGAGGCGAGCGTCGCCGTCGTAAATGCCGTGTACGGCGCGCCGCAGCGTATCGCTGCGTTGGCCGAGGACCTGGTGACACATTGGGAGAACCGGCGTGCACAGATGGGCAAATTTATTGAGGCTCCCGGCAAAGCAATGATCGTGGGCGGGACCCGGGAAATCTGCGCCAAGCTGTATTCGGCCATCGTGGCGCTGAGGCCTGACTGGCATTCGGATGACCTTGCCGAGGGAAAAATCAAAGTGGTTTACTCCGGTGACGCCAGCGATGTTCCCCCGGTGTCCGATCACGTGCGCCGAGAGTCGGCGAATGCGACGGTAAAGGAGCGACTCAAGGACGTTGACGACGAACTGGAGCTCGTCATCGTCAAAGACATGATGCTCACCGGCTACGACTCACCACCGCTGCACACGCTGTACCTGGACCGGCCGCTGAAGGGTGCGCTGTTGATGCAGACCCTGGCCCGCGTTAACCGCACCTTCCGCGGCAAACAGGACGGTCTGCTTGTGGCCTACGCGCCGCTGGCGGAGAGTCTAACCAAGGCGTTGGGTGAATACACTAAGGACGATCAGACGAACAAGCCCGTCGGCAAGAGCGTCGACGAAGTGGTTGGGCATACGGTGTCGCTGGTTGAAAACCTCCGTGGGATGCTCTCCGGATACGACTGGAAATCCGTGTTGATGAAGGGCGGCCTGCGGGCCTTTGTCAGCGCTGCCACGGGCGCGGCCAACTACCTGCGGAGCCCGGAAACACCGGGGAACAAGCCGGCTGAAGGCGAAGAAACTCTGGCCTCAAAGTACCGCCGGTACTCCGGCCAGCTGTCACGGGCGTGGGCGCTGTGTTCCGGCTCGGATAACTTGGCTGAACTTCTGCCCGAAATCCAGGTCTACGAGGAGACGCGGGTCTACATGGCCAAGTTCGACGCCGCAGACCGACAGGCCAGCGGGGAGCCGGTGCCGGAGGAGATCCAGCGGCTGCTTGGTAACCTCGTGGCGTCGGCAACCTCTTCCGGAGAGGTACTGGACATCTACGAGGCAGCTGGCATGCCGAAGCCCTCGCTGGACGACCTGACGCCGGAATTCATGGCCAAGACCCAGAACGCCCGCAACCCGCAACTGGCAATAGAGGCACTGCGGAAGCTCATCGCTGACGAGTCTGCTGTTGCGACCCGAAACAACGTGATTCGCCAGCGGGCCTTCTCAGAACGCATTACCGAGCTGATGCGAAAGTACACCAACCAGCAGCTGACGTCGGCGGAGATCATAGCGGAGTTGGTCGAGCTGGCACGCGAAGTCGCGGCCGAGGGCAACCGAGGCGCCCATTTCACTCCCCCTCTGAATTCGGACGAACTGGCCTTCTACGACGCTGTGGCCTCCAACGAGTCTGCTGTGGAGATACAGGGCGAAGGCGTACTCGCCGATATCGCCCGCGAGCTGCTGTCGGTGATGCGCCGGGACGTTCGGACCGATTGGACGGTGCGCGATGACGTCAGGGCAAAACTTCGTTCCTCGATCAAGAGGCTTCTGGTCCGTTTCGGGTACCCGCCGGATAAGCAGCCTGAAGCGATCAAACTGGTGATGGAGCAGATGGAGTCTATGGCTCCTCGGTTTGCGGAGGCACGGCTTTAGCTGGAAGCTACGCCGGCGTGGTCGTTGAGGTGCCTTCTGGCCGATACGCTGGAATCATCAGGCAAGAGCCTGCTGTGCCGTTAACGAACAAAAGACCCGAGTGCAATCGGGTCTTTGTTCAGCGCGGTGCGCTCATTGGTGCGGTCAGAGGGTCATATCCTCAAATCCGAACACTTTGAGTCTATGGCCCTGCGCACGTAGGGCGCAACGTTGTTGTGCCCACAGACACGTGCAGGCCGTGCCCTGTTCCTCCGGGAGGAGGTGCCGGCATGGAATCCAAACGGAAACGTGAAGAACCATGGGGCGCCTGGAACCTGGTGGTCAACATCATCCGACTAGTCGTTGATGTCGTCCGCCTGTTCTGGCACAACATCCCCTAACCGGGAGCGGTGGCCACCGGCGCAATGCTGGTGACCACCGTCAATGTGCCATCGACTGGTTCTACTCGCGCAACTGCCCGGCCCGTATTTTTGGGCACGATGATCAAAGCGACGACTCCCAAACAGTCAGCTTTCTAGGCCCGAATCGACTCCGTTAAGTCGGCTCAGCTAAACAATTTGGTAACAACGTGCTCCGGAGGGCAAAAACAGGCCCGGATCCGCATGATTGCGGGGCAAGAGCGGGCAATGAGATGCAACACACCTAGGCAATTTGCACCCCCAAATGGCCCAATAATCCGATCTCAACTCGGGTTTTCGGCCCAAAACGCGTAAAATTGAAACCCTGCCCAGAGCGGGGCAGCAGAAGTCGCAAGCAAATGACCTCCCTAGGAGAAGCCCAAATGCCCACAGACCAAAGCAACACCGTCTCTCCGGATGGCGCAAGGAACGCCACCGGGAACCAGGTATTGGCAGGCCCAACCCCGGCCGCCGCGAACGCAGTAAAGAACGCATCAAAGAAAACGAAGCTTCGCCCGAAGCGCCGGCTCAAAGAGTCCGACGTCAATGTGGTGAACAAGCCGATGCTGCGCAAAGCACTCGGCGGCACGATCGTCGGCAACACCATGGAATGGTACGACGTCGGCGTCTTCGGCTACCTCATCACCACCATGGGCCCTGTCTTCCTGCCAGAAGCAGACCCGTCGGTCCAAACACTCTTCCTTCTGGGCACCTTCGCCGCAACCTTCATCGCACGCCCCCTCGGTGGCATCGTGTTCGGTTGGCTCGGCGACAAGGTGGGCCGCCAGAAGGTACTCGCAGCGACACTGTTGCTGATGGCGGCAAGTACGTTCGCCGTCGGCCTCCTTCCCGGCTACGCACAGATCGGCATCTGGGCCGCCGCGTTGCTGGTGATCCTGAAGCTCGTCCAGGGCTTCTCCACCGGTGGCGAATACGCCGGTGCCACAACCTTCGTCAGCGAGTACGCGCCGGATAAGCGCCGCGGTTACTTCGCCAGCTTCCTCGACATGGGCAGCTACATCGGCTTCGCCCTCGGCGCCGCCCTGGTTTCCGTCCTGCAGCTCACGCTGGGACAGGCCGCCATGGAGGAGTGGGGCTGGAGGATTCCGTTCCTGATCGCTGGTCCGCTGGGCCTCATCGCGGTGTACTTCCGTAGCAAGATCGAGGAATCCCCGCAGTTCCAGGCAACCCTGGACGCCCAGGAAGCCTCCGCCAAGGATGCAGCTTCCCAGGACGCTGCCGTCGCCAAGGGACCCATTGGGATCGTCAAGGCCTACTGGCGCCAGATCGTGCTGGCCATGATCCTGGCCGCTGCCGCCAACACTGTTGGCTACGCACTGACCTCCTACATGCCCACGTACCTCACGGACTCCAAGGGCTACGACCCCGTCCACGGCACCCTGCTGACCATCCCGGTCCTGGTGATCATGGCCGTGTGCATCCCGCTGACCGGTAAGTTGTCCGACCGCATCGGACGCCGTCCGGTGCTGTGGGTCGGCGCAGGCAGCACCATCGTCTTCTCCATCCCCGCCTTCATGCTGATCGGCGTTGGCGAAATCTGGTCCACGCTGGCCGGCCTTGCATTGATTGCTTTCCCGGTGACGTTCTACATCGCCAACCTGGCCTCGGCCCTGCCGGCGCTGTTCCCGACGTCCAGCCGTTATGGCGGAATGGGCATCGCTTACAACTTCTCGGTGGCCATCTTCGGCGGAACCACCCCGTTCATTGTCCAGGGCCTGATCGAAGGCACCGGCAATGACATGATGCCGGCGTACTACCTGATGGCCACGTCAATCGTGGGCGCCATCGCCATCTACTTCCTGCGTGAATCCGCCCAGCGTCCCCTGCCGGGCTCCATGCCCAGCGTGGACACCCAGGCTGAAGCACGCGAGCTCGTAGCAACGCAGGACACCAACCCGCTCATCAACCTGGACGAGATGCCGTTCGACGGCCAGCCCATTGATGACGCAGTGTTTGGCAAAGGCAGCAAGGACCTGACCCCCGCTTAGGAACTCTTTGCCTGCAACTTCTGCGCAGCGATTCAGATAGTTCGCGGCAGCTTGCCGCCCACCGTAGCCACCAGCCCCAAGGCGCTCTCCTTGAGGTTGGTGGCTACGGCTGTTAAAAGCCGTACCGCCTCAGGCCTGCAGCAAGCCTTTGACCGCCTCACCGATGATCCGGGCACCTTCAGGGAAACCGCCAGGGTTGGGGCCAGCGTAGTTGAGCCGAATGTACGGTCCCTCCGGTTCTGCGGGGAACCACTCCGTGCCGGCGGCAATGAGCACCCCGGCTGCCTCACAATCCTTGGTGAGACGTTCGACGTCGAACCCGTCCGGCATCCGCAGCCACAAATTCAACCCGCCCTTGGGCAGGTGGCTGAGGTGCGCCTGCGGAACGTGCTCGCGGAGGCTGGTGACCAGGAGGTCCCGGCGTGACTGCAGCTGATGGCTGAGTCCGCGAAGGTGCGTCTGCCACCCGGGCTGGGTGACGACGTCGAGCGCTGCTGCCTGAAGCACTCCACTGACGTACATGGATTCCGCGGCCTGCGCCCCCATAATGCGTTCGCGCGCTGGTCCACGGGCGATAATCGCCGCGACGCGGATGGACGGCGAAACGCTCTTGGTCAGGGATCGGATGTACACCACATGGCCGGAATCGTCCTTGGCGGCGAGCGGAACGGACGGAGCGGTGATGCCGAAGTCGTGCGCCCAATCGTCCTCCACCAGGAACGCTCCGTGTCGTTGGACGATCCGCAGGACTTCCTCGCCCCGTGCCGCCGACCACTGGGCCCCCGTGGGATTCGCGAAGTTGGGTTGCGCGTAGAACAAGCGCGCGCCGGATTCCTCGAACGCCCGGTCCAGTTCTTCCGGATCGGGGCCCTCCGGTCCGCTGGGGACAGGGATGACATTGACGCCCGCCTGCCCGGCAGCCAGCAACGCGCCCCAATAGCTGGGCGACTCCACCAAGAGCGGCTGCCCGTGTCCCACCAGTCCCCGGAAAATGGAGCTAAGTCCGCTTTGGCTGCCGGGAAGAATCACGACGTCGCTCGGCTGGGGCGGAGTGACGCCCACTGGGGTTGAGGTACTGAGTTCCTGCGCAAACCAGGTCTGGAGTTCGGGGAAGCCCTGCGCCGGCGGCCGGGACAGGGCAGCGTCTCCCCTTGCGGCACGTGTCAGCGCGGCTCGAACAAGCCGTTCAGGCAACAGCTCGCGGGAAGGATAGCCGGAGTGGAACGCAATGACGTCGTTGGTAGCGCTCCGCATTGCGGCAGAGTTCAGGGGCCGCGCAGCCTGGGCTGACCGCAACGCAGCCGTTTGCCAGCCATAGTCGGAAGGCCGTGCGGTGCGGTAGGCCCGAACAAAGGTTCCGACGCCGGGACGGCTTTCAATCAGCCCCTGCGCCGTGAGTGTCCGCAGCGCTTTCTGCACGGTCACCGGGCTGGCTTGGTACTCGGCCACGAGTTGGCGCGTTGATGGCAGTTTCGCCCCCGGGGCTGCGCCTGCGATCCATTCTTTTACTCGCGAGACAATCCGGGAACTGCTATCGTTATTCATGAGTCATAATAGTAGCGCTACTACACTTTTGCGGCCAGTGGTATCCACTCGGACCTCGACCGGTATCTGGTGGGGCCTCCTCGGCGTCGTTGCTTTCTCTTTCACCGTTCCACTCACCCGGGTAGCTGTGGAGGGCATGTCGCCCCTGTTCATCGGAGCGGGCCGGGCCGTCGTTGCCGCCCTTCTTGCCGCCCTCGCGCTGGCCCTCACCCGGCAACGGTTTCCGCGCGGCACACAGTGGATACGTTTGGCCGTGGTGGCCGGCGGAATCGTGGCGGGGTTCCCGCTGCTGACCACCTTCGCCCTGACCAGCACCTCCGCGAGCCACGGGGCAATCGTCATCGCCTTGCTGCCCGCGGCCACGGCCACCGTGGCGGTAATACGCGGGAGGGAGCGTCCACGGCCGCTCTTCTGGATCCTGACTGCGGTTGGCGTCGTTGCTGCTCTGGTGTTTGCCCTGGTTCAATCCGGCGGATTTGGCTCGTTGCATTGGGCAGACCTCCTGCTGCTCGGAGCCGTGGTCGCGGCAGCCATTGGCTACGCGGAAGGCGGACTGCTGGCCCGGGAACTCGGCTCGTGGCAAACCATCTCGTGGGCACTGGTGGTGGCTGCTCCCGCCATGATCCTGCTGACCCTCCTCTCCCTGGGCTCCGGCATGCCGCAAGCAACACCGGTCCAGTGGTTGTCCTTCGCCTACCTCGGTGTGGTGAGCATGTTCCTCGGCTTCTTCGCCTGGTACCGCGGCCTGGCCATCGGGCCCATGGCGCAGGTCAGCCAGATCCAGCTAGTCCAACCAGTGATGACCATCGCGTGGGCCGGCCTTCTCCTGGGCGAACCGCTGACGTGGACCACCGTAGTGGGTGGCCTCGCAGTGATCCTCTGCGCCGGAGCCGCTGTCCGCGTCAGGCTCAGGAAGTAGGAACCCATGTACACGCCAGCACACTTCGCCCCCACGCCCGACACCGTCGAGTCGCTGCTCCGGCACGCGGGAGCAGCCAACCTCGTGACCATGACAGCGGACGGGTTGCTCGCCACCCTCCTGCCGTTCGTCTACGAACCCTCGATCGGTGGGCACGGCGCCCTGCACGCGCACATGGCCCGGAACAACACCCAGTGGTCTTCAGCTGGAACAGGCGAAGCCCTCATGATCGTGCAAGGCAACGATTCCTACATTTCTCCGTCCTGGTACGCCTCCAAAGCCGAGCACGGACGGGTGGTCCCCACGTGGAACTACTCCACGGCCCACGTCTACGGCGAACTGGTGATCCACGACGACGCCGACTGGCTGGGCCGGCACGTGCGTCACCTGTCCAACCAGCATGAGGCCGGCATGCCCCGCCCCTGGACCGTTGACGAAGCACCCGAACGGTTCATTGCCGGGCAACTGAAGGCGATTGTCGGCGTCGAACTCGTCATCACCCGGGTGGAGGCGAAGACGAAACTCAGCCAGAACCGTACTCCTGCCGATGTTGACGGAGTCATCGCGGGACTCCGTGCCCGTGGCGACTCGTCGAGCGCAGCCGATGTGGAACGCGCACGGACCTCGTAGACTCGGCGCATGCGTGAGGTTGCTTCGGAATCCCCAGGACCCATGGGGTCCATCCATCATCTTGAGATCTGGGTGCCGTTCCTTGAGCGGGCAAGGGAAGAGTGGGGCTGGTTGCTGGGCGAGCTCGGTTACTTGCCCTTCCAGGAGTGGCCCACGGGGTGCAGCTGGAAGCTTGGCGGCACCTACGTGGTGGTGGAGCAGACGGATGCCGCCACCGCAACAACCCACCGCCGCACTGATCCGGGGGTCAACCACGTAGCCTTCCACGCAGGCACCCGCGAGAATGTGGACCGGATCAGGGCGCTCGGCGCGGACGCCGGTTGGTATGAGATGTTCGAGTCGAAATACCCGCACGCCGGCGGTCCCGACCACTACGCGGCGTACCTGCTCAACACGGACAGCTACGAGGTGGAGTTGGTAGCGGACTGACTGTGCGTGGTGGGCTACTTGGGAGGGACAGCTGTACGCCACATCGCTACCCGCGGCCAGCGCGTCAGGCCCAGCTCAGCCTCATGTTCCATCAGGCGGGTCAACTGCGGACCCCAGCTGCCGGCGTCGAGCACCTCGAAGCCAAGGCGGCGGTAGTACGGAGCGTTCCACGGCACATCCCGGAAGGTGCTCAGGGTTTGCCGCTGCATTCCATGGCCGCGGGTCCACACCCGGGCGGCATGCAGGAGCTCACGGCCGAGGCCCTGGTGCGCGTAGTCCGGATGCACGCTGACTTGTTCCACATGCCCGGCCTCGTCAACCACGTCCGCCAAAAGGTACGCCACCGGGTAGTCCAGCCCGTCGACGGAAACCCAGGCCCGGCCCGCGGTGGCGTAACCCTGCAGCTCATTGATGGAGGGTGGCTCGTCGTCCGCCACCGAGTCCATTCCCAGCGCCCCGAAAGCCCGGCCCGCGGCACGCTCGATGTCCTGCAAAATCAGAAGATCGTCCGCGTGCGCGAGCCTGATCATTGCCGGGCGTCCGGGGTTGGGGCGGGTGGCGCTTGGGCCACCAGGAATTCGTTGCGTTTCTCGATCAGGTCCTGCAGGTAGCGGGCCAGGACCAGCTTCTCCACCATGCGGCCCAACGGACCAAACGGTGCGGCGAACTCCACGGTGTCCACCATGAGCGTTCCGCTACCGTCCGGTCGGAACTCGTGTCTGTGGCGGAGATACTTGAAAGGGCCCTTTACCTGTTCGTCGGAGAACGACGCCGGTGCCTCCATCTGCGTGATGCGGCTGGTCATGCGGAACCGAACTCCCAGGTGCCACGCCTGCCACGTGACAGTCTCACCTTCTGAGATCAAACCAGTGGTGACCCCGCCCACCGCCTTCTCCCGGCTCTTGGTCATGGACCCCACGTGGGCATCAATGTCGCGGGATAGATCGAACAACTCCTGCGGCGGCATGGCGGAGCGGGTGCGGCAGACGAAAGCAACGGGCATACCTTGATCTTCCCAGACCTTCCCGGCCGCGTGTGCCCCATCTCGCTACGGCTTGTGACTGGGCTTATGGCGAGGCGCTGGGTCGTCCTGATAATTTTCAAGGGAGTCCCTCGATGATTGGTGGTGTTTTGCCGTGCCCGCCATCATCGACCATGCCCGCGAGCTCCACCGTCTTGGCCCTGCCAGCAACGATCGCCTCTCGGCCGTCCGCGTTGCCCTGAGTGTCGCGGTACCGGGGCTGGTCCTCATCCTTATCGGCCGTCCGGACCTCATGATGTACGCCGTGTTCGGTGCGTTGACGGGGATGTACGGGCGCAATGAAACGCATCAGCTCAGGCTCAAGCACCAATCCCAGGCAGCCCTGTTCCTGGTGGGTGGGCTGACCATTGGCGTGTTCCTTTCCGTCAACCACATCCACTCCTGGTGGCTGGTGCTGGTGGCGACCCTCTTTGCCGGAGCCGGCTCCCTCTACGCTGACGCCGTCCGACTCAAACCCATCGGCCCGTTCTTCGGCATCCTCGCCCTGGGCGCCTGCGCGTCGGTGCCAACCAATGTCCCACTCACGACGGCGGTACTCATCGGAGCCGGGTCCGCCGCCTTCTCCCTCCTGGTTGGCTTCACCGGGTGGTTCCGGCACCGCAGATGGGAGACCGGCGCAGCCCGCGACGTTCCCGTCCTCCGCGGCCCACTCCGGCAGGGAACATTGCTCCAGGCAGCCATGGTTCACGCTGCACGCTATGCCCTCGCTGTCAGCGTGGCCGGGGCCATCGGAGTCCTCAGCGGCAGCGGCCATCCGCACTGGGCCATGGCCGCCGCGGCAGTCCCCCTCGCTGGAGCCGACCTCCCCAGCCGCGTCCACCGCGGTATCCACCGCATAGTGGGGACGTTCCTCGGGTTGGCGGTGGTCGCCGTCGTACTTTTCCCCGGCCCGCTATCACCGCTCCAATACTTCCCGGGCCACACCGCCGTGGTGTTGGCCGTGCTGGTGGTCCTGTGCCAGTTCCCCACCGAGCTGTTTATGGCCCGGCACTACGGGTGGGCCATGGTGTTCTTTACCCCAGTGATCCTGCTGATCGCGCAACTCGCGGCCCCCATGGACCCGGGCTTGCTGGTGATGGAGCGGGCCGTGGAGACGTTCGTGGGCGCGGTGGTGGGCATTGCGGTAGCTGTGCTGGTTCGTGCGCCCTTGTTACGGGCGCCCCGGGAACGGGTTTAGTCCTCTGCTACGGCTCCAGCGGCCTGCGCGGCGGGCCGGACGTCAGCTTCGCCGGCAACATCCGGGCAAAGAAGGTGACCACTTTGTACCGGCGCGTCGGGATGGAAACGCCCTTGCCCTTGGCGTTGTCCTCCAGTCCTTCGCGCACTACCCGCTCAGCGGTAAGCCACAGGAAGCGGGGCGCTACGGACTTGTCCATCCCCATGCGGTCATGGAATTCGGTATGGGTGAAGCCCGGGCACACAGCAGTTATCTGCACGCCGGACTTCGCATACGCAATATTGGCCCATCGGCTGAAGGTCACCTGCCACGCTTTGGCCGCCGAGTACGTTCCACGGTTGGCGAAGGCGGCAACGCTCGCCACGTTGATGATCCTGCCTTGGCCCCGGGCCAGCATGACCTCCAGCGCCGCGTGGCACAGCTCCATGGGTGTCTGCACGTGTAGCCGGAGGTGCCGACGTTCCTCGTTCAGGTCGTTGCGTTCGAACGACTTCAAGAGTCCGATGCCTGCGTTGTTGACCAGCACGTCCACGGGCCGGGCAGCGTCCCGCAGACGGTCCGCCACGGCCGAAATCCCGACGTCGGTGGTCAGGTCAGCGGGAATGATCTCCGCCGAAATACTGAAGTCTCGTTCGAACTCCGCTGCCTTTTCCTTCAGTCGTTCTTCGTCGCGGGCAACCAAAACCACGTGATGGCCGGCTTCAGCAAGCTGGCGCGCAAATTCAGCACCGAGCCCGGCGGTGGCCCCGGTGATCAGGGCAGTGAGTTCATTGGCTCGTGTCGTCATGCGCCAAGACTAGTAGGGCTGGAGCGCAGAATGCACTGGTTCAGGATTCAGAACGATCCAGGAGTTCTTCCAAACGGGCGGGTTCAGGCGAGGCTTCAGGCATTGTGGCCTCCGCCACCGGATCCTTGCGTTCGCGGGGGCGGGTCACCCACACAGCAGCCACCGTGATGCCCACCATGGCAAGTGCCCACCAAGGAAACCCGGGATCAATCGCAGTACTGGGGAGGACCTGCTGGCCGTCACCGGAGGATGGCGGATCGGTCCGTTCGCCGCGCACCAGCAGCCTATGGCTGTTGACGCCCTTGGGCGTGCACGTAATGAGGGTGACGTAGTCTTTGCCCTCGACCTTGCGGAGGGCATCGGTTTCGTCGGGGAGGACCGTCAGGATCTGGTCCACCTTGTAATACAGGGTCTCGTCCAGGGTTGAAATGCTGAAGACATCGCCTTCGACCATTTGGTCAACATGGTCAAAGAGAGTGGCGTTGACAAAGCCGGAGTGTCCGGTCAGAACACTGTGGGTGCTTTCGCCACCCACCGGAAGTCCCGATCCAAACAGGTGCCCCACCCCCTTGGACAGTGCTTCCTCGTCCGTGCCGTGAAAAATCGGCAGGTCAGCGTGAATGGAAGGAATGCTGATCCGGCCCATCATTCCGCCTGGTCCCACTGCGAGCATCTTCTTGTAGGCCTCAGACCCGGCGCCGATGACGGTCTGTTCCCCTTTTCCGTTGAGGGAGTATGGATCGCGGAGGGGCCCGGCAGGGAGGCTTTGGTTAAAACTCCGGGCTTCGTCCAGCAGCGCCTGTTGCTCGGACGGGTTGAGGTTCTGCACTGAGTCCACATAGCCGCTGATTTCCGTGGCGTGGACCCTGTCCGAGAACCATGCAGCAGCAGTCGGATACAGAAGCACCCCCACACCGATGACGGCGGCCAGCACTATGAACAAGCGCTGTTTGCCCCAGTGTCGGGAAAGGTTGCCTCGCAGGCGGCGGGTATGGGCTGGGGGCTGTGACATCTGAATCCTGGGCAGATAAAACGGGTACATGCAGGAACCAAAGTGGGGGAACACGCAGGTTATGCGCCCTCCCCCACTCTGTTTTCACCAAAAGCGCGGCTTTAGCCGGCTCGTGAAATTAGCTGTTGGTGGTCCGGCGGGTACGGACGAACAGCAAGCCGGCGCCAACCACCAGGAGAAGGCCGGCACCGTACAACAGACCGGTCCCAACGCCACCGGTCAGCGGCAGCTCAAAGCCGCCGTTGGACGGGACGTTCTTGACCTCGAGGTCAACACCCACCGTGGTGGATGCCGCGTTCACCAGGAAGGAGACCGGTTCAGCGAGCAGCTCATAGCCGGAAGGAGCGGCAGTTTCCACCAGGTAGTAGGTGAGGTAGTCAGCTGCGCCGGGAGCGACGGCTGCGCCGTTGGCCCAATCCGAGTAGCGCAGGCCGGAAATGGTCAGCGTACCGTCGGCAGCAACGGTGAAGTTGCTGGAGCCGTTGAGCGTGATGGGGTTGGTACCAGCCAGGGCGTCAGCCTCGGTGGCGTACACCGAGAAGGAAGCACCAGCAAGTGCGGCGCCGGTCTCGTTCACCTTCTGAAGCGTAATGGCACCCCACTTGGTGACAACGGGAGGGGTGACGGTGGGACCGCCGGGCTGGCCCGGAGCGGTGGTGAAGCTGCCCAGGTTCGGGTAGATCAAGGCTTCGTTTTCGATCTCGCCAATGGTGTTGACGGCTGTGTTCACAACCATCTGGACACGGGTGTCGTTGTGCGCTGCGAGCAGCGCAAGGCCTGCCGGGGTGAACACTACCGAAACGGTGTTTGCCGCTGCATCGAAGTTCACCGTGTAATCGGTGCCTTCGGTGATGACCGTGCCGTCAACCAGTGTTGCCGTGGCATCAATGTAGGTCAGCTTGGTATCCAGCTGGTCAACGATCTTGTAGCCGTCAATGACTTCGTCATTGGGGATGTCACCGGTGATGGTGTAGTCAATCTGGTCGCCCAGTTTGATGTCAGCGGAATCCGAAACAGTCTTCTCAGCACCCGTGACGGAGTTCTTGGGGTAAACGTGAACGTCGTAGATCCAGTTGTCCGTGTTGTCCGGGTCCGTCAGCGGAATGGAGACCAGGAAAGGTGCTGCAGGAGTAACGCCCTGCGGGTACGCCGTTTCAGACACCAGGTAGAGGCCTACGGGAAGGCCGCCAAAAGCAGCTGTACCGGCAGCGTCAGTGGTGTCCGACTGTGCGGAGCCCAGGGTAAAGCCTGCGCCAGTGATGGAACCAGCCGGGTCGCTCGCCGAGAAGACGCTGCTCAAGTTGTGCGCAGCTTCCCACCCGGCATTGCTGGACAGGTCTATGGTGTTGACCTGCTGGATGGTGAATTGGACGCCTGCAAGCGGGTTAAGTCCGGTGGTATCAACCACTGTTCCGTTGTTGGGCAAACCCGTGGGGGTGTTCGGGCGCTCAAACTTGTGAACGGTGATGGAACCCGTCTGGTCACCGTCAACAACGGGAGCGGCCGTGGCCGGAGCCATGGAGAACGACATTGCCAACACCGCCCCCGTGATGGTGGCGGCGGCGGTCTTCAAAAGCCGCCGTGAGCTGTGAGTACTCACTTCTGTCCTCTTTCTTAGTGGTGGTGCGGTGTTCGGAAATGAACATTTTTGGGCATGCGTCCCCCGGGAAACGGGGCACGCACGATGGTTCAGCTGTTGGCTGGCTGGCTTTTCCTGCGGCGGAGATTCCCTGAAGCCAGGACCGCGGCGGCCAGCAGCGTGGCTGAGCCGGCCAAGGCAAACGGCCAGTAGCCAATGCCACCGGTTTCGGGCATCTGCAGCGCCGGGACATCCCTTACGCTGACAAGGAAGATCCCGTCGCCGTCCTGGTCCCCGGTGGTGACAACCCCTGCCCCATCGCCTTGGCCCAGGGTGATTGCGCCATCCGGCGCCACCGTGAAGCGGACGGCTTCGGCCAGCAGATTGAATCCGGACGGGGCTTTAGTCTCTTCCAACCAGTAAGTGCCCGGCTGGATGGCTTCTACCTGGAACCGGCCTGTCTGTGCGGTAATGGCTGACACCGTGTAGGCGGTCCCGGCTCCTGGTGCGCCGCCGGCGTCACTCCGGACGGCCCAGGACGATCCGCTCATGGGCACCCAGGAGGAATCTGATGACTCGCCCAGCTTCTCAATCAAGAACTTGGCGGTTGCACGATGCGTCGTCATGCACTCGGGGGCCACAGGCGTGACACCCGTTGCGCATCGGGCAGGGGCCACGCTGCCGCTGCCGGTCACGGTGTTGACGAGCTCTTCGCTCCAGGCGTCTGCCTTGACCACCACTGAGTAAGTCAGGGTCGCGGTGAGGCCGGCAGGGAGGGTGAAGGCCGTCGTCGTCAGGGTCGTTGAACCGTTGGCCGGGTTCGCCACCGGAGTGGCTGCTGCCGTTCCGATTTTCAGGGTGGCCGAACCGGCAACGAATGTTGCCTGATCCAGGACATCCGCCAGGTTGTCTGTCAGGACAATTCCACTGATTTGGCCGCTCGTGCTGGTGGCTGTCACGGTGTAGACAATCGTCTGGCCGGGGCTGACGGACGGAGTCGCTGTGCCGCCAACGGTTGCGGCCTTCTGCATGGTCCAGGCGGGCGGAGCAGTGACAGTTGCGTTGCTGGTGGCCGTGATCGGAGCTCCAACCGGCGGGGTTCCAGTAACCCTCGCCGTGTTGGTCAAGACGCCCGCTGTCACATCGCTTTGGGTCACCACATACGTCGCCGTCGCAGTGACAGACTGGCCGGCAAGGAGCGTTCCGGAAACTCCCGGCCAGGAGTAGGCCAACGCCGACATACTGCCAGTGCCGGAGAACTGCGTCTCAGCGATGACGACTCCAGTGAGCGCGACATTGCCGGTATTGGTGGCGACGAAAGTGTAGGTTGCGGTTTGCCCCGCCACGAGCGTGGTCCGGTTGACGGTCTTCAGCAAGGACATGGAAGGGGCGGGGGCGGGAGCGAACGTAAAGACGTAATCCTCCACCTCACCCGAGTTCGAGGCTCCGGTGGGCAGTTGGATCTGGGAGGCCGTGTAGCCCACCCGGAAACGGGCGTACGTAGTGCCCGCGGTCAGTCCTGCCGGGACCGTTGCCCACGTCAGCGTCGCGGACGCAGCACCGGCAGCGAAAGCAGCACATGACCGTTCGGCGGGGTTATCGAAGATTCCGTCCTTGTCGAAGTCGATCCACCCACAGGTTGTCCCTGCCTTGCTGGCTCCGCTGAGGGCCACCGTGGTGGAGTAGTTTGTGGCACCCAACGCCAGCGGAGCGAGGACAAGCCCGTTGTCCTGGTCCAAAGCAGCGGTTGCCCCGGCATTGGGAGATGCGGTTCCATTGGCGACCTGGGCGTTGTCCTCAGTTACTGAAGCCCCCATGGTCACGTCCGAAAGAATGGCTGACGCAGCGTTGTTCTGGTCGTAGGAGGCAGGTGCGTCGCCAAAATCCTGCGCAGCGGTCAGCGTCATCACGAAGCCGTCCTGGTTGTGGGTCGAGTTATCGCGGTCGTTCACCGAGTAACCCGGGAGGGATGATGTGGTTCGGGTGAAGACAGCGGACATGTCGAAGGTCAGGCTGGACACGAGGCCGTTGACCCGCACCGATCCGCAGGCAGCGGTTGCCCCGGCATCCGGCGATCCAGCCGGGCTCAATTGGGCCGTTGACTGACACCGTGCGGACGTGCTGTGGTTTATCGCCGTGATCGAGTTGCCGGATACCGCCAGGTTCCCGCCGGACATCTTGGTCAAGGACAGGCCTGGAGTGGTGAGCCCAAGGACTGCGTGGATCTGCGACATCCGGTCAATGGTGCCGTCAGTTCCTTCGTCGTGGTTGACGTTGCCGCCCAGGCCCGCGAGGCTGAGCACGGGGTTCATGACAGGCTGGCTGAAGTTGATGGTGAACGTACCCAGATCCGAGCACGGTCCCGTCGCCGCGCAGTTGTTTATCGCGTGAGTGAGGATGGACACCGTGGGCCGGGACCCTGCAAGTCCCGGGCTGTAGTCGCTGGCCACGTAGCCCCGGCTGTCCAGGGTTGAACCCCCCACAATCTCAGTCAACCCGGATGCGCCAAAGGCGGCGTTCAGGCCGGATACCGGAGTGGTCAGGGTGGCTATGCCATTGGAAAACGTCGGATTGGCAATGGGCACCTGATAAGCCTGAGCAGCTGTCCCAGGGCCAAATACCCCAAATGACAGCGTCCCAAGGACCACCATGAGCGCGGCCAATAATGCCGTTGCTTTCCCAAGGGGAGACTTCAAGGGAGATTTCCTTCCAGAACTCGGAGTCATCCACGTCACTGGCAGCCCCCGTTGATTGATCGAACGCCGACGAATGACACAGCTGAATGTGTGCAAATCGTTTGCCGCTGCCCTCAGGCAGGCGGCTTCGATCGTCAAGTACCGCAGGGAGGGAAAACGTGTCACCGTTTTTGAAATCTTTTGAGAGTCGACTTTCGGAAGCTGGGGAAGAGCGCCTTCCCTGAGCGTCGCAGCTCGTGGAAGGGCCGCTAGGATGAAGGGATTGAAACGATGCAAAGGATGGACATGGTCAACGACGCCCTTTTCCCGCAGCCCCCACTACTCCTCAACAACAACGGCGCCTGGTGCTGGTTCCAGGACGAGCGCGCCTTGATCGACCCCGCCAACAACACCGTGCTGCTCGGTTCAGTGGCGTCTCCGGAGGGACCTGGAGGTGCTGAACGCGGCGGAAACATAGAAATCGCGGTCCTGGATCTTGCTACCGGCCAGAGCCGCGTCCATGTACTCCATGAGCAGCTGGAGTCCGATGACCACAACGCCCCGGCGCTCTTGATCCGGCCAGACGGGCGTTACGTAGCCATGTATGCCAAGCACAAGACGGACAACTACTCCCGCTGGCGCGTCTCCACCCGGCCACACGACGCTTCAGCGTGGGAGCCGGAGCAGCAGTTTGATTGGACCGAACTGGCCCAGGGTCGCGGCGCCACGTATTCCAACCTGCACTCCCTGAGCGCGGAAGGCCGGGTCTACAACTTTGTCCGTGCCATCAACGACGACCCCACGCTCATGATCTCCGAGGATGCGGGCAGCACCTGGAGCTACGGCGGCAAGCTCTTCACCCGCCCCAAAATCGGCTACGTCAATGGGTATACCCGCTATGCCGGCAACGGCGCAGACCGGATCGACCTCATCACCACGGACCACCACCCGCGCGATTTCAACAACAGCATCTACCACGGCTATCTTCAGGACGATGCGCTCCACGACGCCGAGGGGAAGGTGGTCAGCAAGCCGGTCATCGGTTCCGCCGGTATCAACCAAACGGCTTTGACCACCATTTTCGAAGCCGGAACAACGCTCGACGGCGACATCCTCACCCACGGTTGGACTGCTGACCTGCGCCGGCAGGGCACGGAACTGGCGGCCGTCGTCACCTGCCGGGCCAACGACGTCAACGGTCCGCTGCAGCGGGAGCAAATGCTCGACGTCGACGATCACCGCCTGCTGTACGCGCGCTTCGACGGGGCGCGCTGGAAGCTTCATCCGCTCGCCGTCGCCGGTCCCGGCCTCTTGCCGCACGAACAGGACTACACGGGACTCGGAGCGGTGGACCCGAACGATCTGAACCGCGTGTACATCTCCACGCCTGTAGATCCGCGGACAGGCGCCACCACTGCGCACTACGAAATCTACCGGGGCGTCACGTCCGATTCAGGTGCCGCCTGGACGTGGGAAGCCATCACCGAGGAATCCGCCGTAGACAATCTCCGCCCCATAGTGGTGCCGGGTGACCCGTCCGTTCACGCCGTGTGCTGGTTCCGGGGTTCCATGAGCTCATCGCAGGCCTACCAAACGGAAATCATGGCGCTCATTTCCTCGCCGAGGGGTTAGCTTTCGACTCTCTCAACTGGTGAAAGCGCCGAAAGCCAACCCCTCGCGGGACCTATCCAGGCCAACTTCGCCAGGGGCGGCCTTTCCGGTGGCGTGGGTGGCCTACGCGTGCTGGCTGATGTGCAGGCCATTGATCGTGGCCGAGCCTCCCAGAGCATAGACGGAGACGTCCTTGCTGGTCGGTGAAGGAAAGATGAGTTCGGTCATGGTGACTTGCCCGCCCTGTGCGAATACTTCAACGGAGCATCGGTCCACGAAGAGGGTGAGCTTGTAGTGTCCGTCGATGAGGCGGACGGGTGCGGTGTCGATGGACGCGAACGTTTCATGGAAGTCCGTCTGGCCTGATTCGCGGCGGTCGACTACGAGGTTTCCCTCCGCAGGCCGGACGCCAATACGGGTTCCCTGCCCGCCTTCGCCCCGGACCACCACCCCGAATTCTTTGGCGGTTCCCGGCGTCCAGGAGACGTCGATGCGTTGGACAGTTCCTGCGGCACCATCAAGAATCGCGGTGCCCTGGGAGATGGTGGTCCCGGGGAGGCTGAAGTTTGCTACCGGGGCATCCAGGGCAGCCCAGTCCCCCGCTGGCTGCTGGATCAGGTGCGCTTCGCCGTCAACGGTTTGGAGTGTCAGTTCCCTGACCAGCGACATGGGGCTCCGCCAAGGCGAGGTGGGAATGCTGTTGGCGTATTCCCAGTTGTTCATCCAGGCGATGGTGAGCTTGCGGTTGTCTGGAACCTCCGCGAATGACACGGCAGCATAGTAGTCCCGGCCCCAGTCCAGCCACCGGTATTCGCCCAGCCTGTCAGGGTCTTGAAGGCCTTCAGTCACCGTCGTGGCTGAGGTGAACGTGGCGCCGTCGAACTCTCCCACGAAGTACTGGCCGGCAGAACCCAGGTTGGGGCCACCGGGGTTGAGGTTCACGATCAGGACCCACTGGACGTTGTTCGGGTCGCCGTCCAGCGGGAGGGGGAACAGATCAGGACATTCCCACACGCCTCCCGTGGCGTTCGCTGGCCCGAACGTGCTCAGGTACTCCCAGGACTTGAGGTCATGGGACTTGTAGAGGACAACCTGGAAGTCCTTCGCTTCAACGGCCACCATGACCCAGTAGTCACCGGATATGCCCGAATAGCGGATGACTTTGGGGTCACGGAATTCAGCGGAGTTGCGGTTAAGGACGGGGTTTCCGGTGTGTTTGGTCCACGTGTAACCGCCGTCCAGGCTGTACGCCAAAGACTGGGCTTGGATGCCTTCCAGCCCGGAAGCAGCTTTGAAAGCACTGGTGTAGATGGCCACCAGCGGCGCTGCTCCGTCCTGGCCGAACCCGCTGGTGTTGTGACGATCGAAAACGATGCTTCCGGAGAAGATGTCTTCTTTTTCGTCGCAGGGGATGGCCACCGGGTGCTCAGTCCAGGTCAGAAGGTCCGTGGATGTTGCGTGGCCCCAGGACAGGTTTCCCCAGACTGAGTCCAAGGGGTTGTTTTGGTAGTAAAGGTGGTAAACGCCGTCATGATGGATGAGGCCGTTGGGGTCGTTCAGCCAAGTACTTCCGGCGCTGTAATGCAGGGCTGGTCGGAAGATGTCGGTTGTCGTGGCGGTGGCGGCAGTCATGAAGGACGAGTCTCGTTTCTCGGTGGAGGGGGCAGCCCCGACAGGCCGGCGCGGTCAGCGTCGGCCTGCCGGCAGGCGGTGTTGGTTAGGAGTTCTTCTTGAAGCGGTCGTAGGCGGCTTGGTAGACCTCGATCATTTTGTCGACGCCAACGCTCTTGAGCTGGGCGACGTAGCCATCCCATTCCTGCTCGATGCCGCCGGTGACGATCCACTTCGCGGTGTTTTGCTTGACCAACGAGGTGACGTCGGCCTGAATGGTGCCGATCTGCTGGAGCTCTTCGTTGGAGAGCGCTACGGGCGGGTAGCCGTCATTGCCCACGAAGGGCTTGTAGTGCTCGGTGACAGTCTTCTGTCGCGCTGCGGCGCGTGGTTCGGGCGCGACGACGGACGTGAAGTTTTCGGCGGTGTTCGCCTTCGGTCCACCCGGGGCGACCTTCTGGCGTCGTTCGCCTTCGCTGGTTCCGGCCGGCGCCGGGATTTGGGTCAGGATGCCGTTGGCATCCTTCTGGAGGGTCTCACCGATAGGGCCCCAGTTGGCTTGGGCGGACTGGATGGGGTCGTAAAGGTTGTCGGCCCAGCGCATGGTCGCTGCCGGGTATTTGTTGGCCCGGGTGATGGCGAATGCGCCGCGGGCGATTTCCTGGTTGTTGGACTGGCTGGCKATTCGTTGTCCGTCGACGCCCTCAAGAACCGGCACCAGGGCGTAGTCGCCGGCACGGTCCGCGCCTACCATTTCAGGAATTTCCCACCAGACGAATGAGCCGAGGTTTTCCGTAGCGGCCTTGCCCTTGGCCAAATAGGCTTTGTCGTCCTGGGAGAAGGACTCAGGATCGATCAGGCCTTCCTTGTACCACTCGTGCAGCGTTTGGATGGCCTTCTTGTAGCCATCCTGGGTGGCAGTGAAAATGACCTTGTCATCCTGGACGATGCGGTGGTCCATGTTGTCCGGTGTCCCGCCGAGAGCCGCAATCAGGTCCACGATGTCACCGCACCACGAGCCGGGCATGAAGCTCAAGGGAATGGTCTTGCCTGTGCCCGAGGCGTCCCGGGACTTGAATGCCACCAGGGCGGCGTGGAACTCATCGATGGTCTTGGGCATGGGGATGTTGAGTTTCTTGAGCCAGGAGGTGTTGATGGCTAATTCGTTGGGGAACTGAACCAGGCCGAGTTCTTCCACGGACGGGAGGGAGTAGATATGCCCGTCCGAAGAGGTGATCGCGGCCTTGATGTCCGGGCGCTCGGAGAGGAGCTTTGACAGGTTTGGTGCGTTCTTCTCGATCAGCCCTTCCAGAGGGATCAAAGTGCCGCTGGCAGAGTACGTGGCGATCTCGGCGTCCGTGAGGCCCGTGTTGAAGAACGCGTCAGGGAGGTCGCCGCTGGCCAGGATCAGGTTCTTCTTTTCCTGGAAGACCGTCTCGGGAAGGTTCTCCCACTCGACGTGGACGTTGGTGGCCTTTTCCCATTCCTTCACCACTGTCATGGTGTTGTAGTCCGGTGCCAGGGCCGCCTTGGTCCCGGAGAACTTCAGCGTCAGCTGCTTGCCGACAATGGGGAAGCCTTTTTCCTGAAAGCCGAAGTCTGCGGACGCGTCTTTGATCTCCGTGGTTCCCGAGGTAGAGCCGGAGCAGGCGGTGAACGTCAACGTTCCGGCCAGGACGGCGCCAAGAACGGCGAGTTTGCGGCTGATAGCCATGGTCATTTCCTGTTCTGAGGTGTGGGTAGATGCGGTCCAGAGGCGAACGCCCGGGGCCGTATTGCGGGGCGAACGACTATTTGACGGCGCCGATCATGGCGCCCTTGGTGAAGTGCTTTTGCATGAATGGCAGGGCAATCATGAGTGGCAGGCTCGAGACGACGATCATGGCGTACTTGGTGAGCTCTGCGATCCTCTGCGCCGCCGCATAGGATTCGATGTCCCCGCCGGTTGTCCCGGTGGAGGAGACATCTGACTGGATCAGGATGTTCCGCAGCACCAGCTGCAGCGGATACTTGGTGTCGTCGTTGAGGAAGATCAGCGCATCGAAGAACGAGTTCCAATGGGCCACCACGTGCACCATGATCATCAGCATGATCAATGGCTTGGACAGTGGCAGGACCATGTTGAAGAAGAACTTGAAGTCCGTTGCCCCGTCCATCTGGGCGGCCTCGCGCAGTTCGTTCGGGATGGTGTGTTCAAAGAATGACCTGGCGATGATCAAGTTCCAGACACCCACGGCTCCCGGCAGGACCACGGCCCAGATGGTGTCCAGCATGCCCAGGTCCCGGACCACCAGATACTTGGTGATGAGTCCGCCGTCGAAGAACATGGTGATCACGAACAGGAGCATCAGGATCTTGCGGCCCGGCATGTCCTTCCTGGACAGCGCGTAAGCCCCGCACAGGATGGTGGTAACGCTGATGGCGGTTCCCAGGACCGTGTACATGAGCGTGTTCCCGAGGCCGTTCCAGATCCTGCTGTCAGCGAAGATCCGTTCGTAGCCCTCGGTGGTTACACCGGAAGGGAACAGCCAGACCTTCCCCTCATAGACGGCATTGGGGTCGCTGATGGAAGCGATGACAATGAAGTAGAGGGGATAGACCACGGCCAGGATGGACAACAGCAGCACCGCCGTGGCGGCCACGTTGAAGACGCGATCGCCGTATTTGTCCCGCAGCGACTGCTTCGGGCGGCCCAAGGCGGGAGTGCGGGTCCCCGGGCGGATAATTGAGGGTTTGGTTGTCAGGGACATTTCGGCATCACCACAGGGTCGCTTGGTTGGCCCGGCGCGCGATCGTATTGAAAACGAGCAGCAGCGCGAGGTTGAGGAGGGAGTTGAACAGGCCAATGGCGGCCGAGTAGCTGAACTGGGCCTGCTGCAGGCCAGCGTGGTAGACGTAGGTCTGGATGATCTCCGAGGACGAGAGGTTCAAGGGTGTCTGCATCAGCAACGCCTTCTCGAAGCCCACGTTCAGCAGGTTGCCGATAGCCAGGATGAAGAGAATGGTCACCACCGGCATGATGCCCGGCAGGTCGATGTGGCGGATGCGCTGAAGCTTGGACGCTCCGTCCACCTTCGCTGCATCGTGCAGGGCAGGGTCGATAGCGGCCAACGCTGCGAGGTACACGATCATGGAGAACCCGGCGTTCTGCCAGACATCCGAGATGACGTAAACGGGCCGGAACCACTCAGCCGAACCCATGAAGAAGATCGGCTCGCCGCCGGCCAGCTGTATTGCGTTATTGACCAGCCCCGACCGTGGCGACAAGATCACGAACATGATGCCCACCACCACAACGGTGGAAATGAAAGCCGGAGAGTAGAGCACCGTCTGAGTGAATTTCTTGAACCGCTCGCTCTGAAGCTGGTTGACCAGCAAAGCCAGAATGATGGGGATGGGGAAGGCCACCAGGAGGCCCAGAACCGCGATCCACAGCGTGTTCCCCACCACCTGGCCGAACTGGTAGGAGTTCACGAAACGGACGAAGTGGTCCAGCCCAACCCACGGACTGTCCGTGAAGCCGTCCACCGGGTTGTAGTTCTTAAAGGCGATCTGCACGCCATACATCGGCCAGTACTTGAAGACCAGGATGTAGATGATCGCCGGCGCTAGTAATACGTATAACTGCCAGGCCCGAAGAACCCGCCTGAGGCGGAGCGAAGCAGAAATTTTTCGGTGCGGAAGTTGCGGCATCGGTGCCGCAGACGGACGCCCGCGTTTCGCCGGCATAGTGCGGCTCATGGCATCTCCTTAGGGTGTGTAACTGACTTTCGTTCAATAAGGGGGCACTCCATCAGCTCCACCCGGCCATCGGGTTCGGCACCTTGGAGGATCAGGTCAACCGCACGCCTGCCCATGGCAACAAAGGGCAGTTCAAGGGTTGTCAGCCCTGGACGAAGATGCGGAGCGACAATTGCTTGGTTATCAAAACCCACAATCGAGACGTCGTCGGGGATCGAAAGCCGAAGATCGGCCACAGCCTGGTATGCACCCCAGGCCGTCCGGTCGTTGGCGCAGAAGATCGCCGTAGGCTGGTTGGGCGCCGTCATTAATTCCATGGCATATTTGTAGCCGTCATCTTCGCCGCCCCTGCCAAAGCGCACCAGGGCAGGGTCCACGTCCAGCCCTGCTTCTGAAAGGGCCGCCGTGTAGCCCTCGTAGCGACCAACCGCGGCGGGGAGCCCACTTTCGAGCAATTCGATGTTGATCATCCCCACGCGGGTGTGACCGGCGTCCAGCAAGTGGCGGGTAGCTGAATAGCCGCCGTTCACCTCGTCGGGCGCGACACTGGGCAGCCGCCCCGCCCCGTCCTGTGAGTTCAGCACCACCGAGGGGACCCCGGCGAGAGCCTTGGGCACCTCCAGCAGCCGGTGATACATGGAGCCATAAACGACGCCCGCCACGTTGTAGGAGAGCATGGCGTCAAGGGATGCAGCCTCAAGGTCCTTGTCGCCGCCGGTGTTCATGGTCAGCAGGAGGAGCCCGTCCTCCCAGGCGCGTTCTTGCGCGCCTTCAATGATCGCCCCGGCAAACGGGGAAGTCGCCACAGAGTCGCCAAGAAATCCGACCATGCCGGCCAATCCATCGCGAAGCATCTTCGCATGGGCGTTGGTCCGGTAGCCGAGCTGATCCACGGCCTCTTTGACCTTGCGGCGGGTTTCGTCCGAAAAACGTGACCCGCCGGCTGAGTTCAGCACCAAGGACACGGTGGCTTGTGAAACGCCGGCAGCAGCAGCAACATCGTGCATGGTCGGCTTGGAATGTGGCTTCGACTTAGCCATGGGGCACCTCCTTGGGCCGTTCCAGCGTAAGGGTTATTCGTATCAGTTATTCGTATAACGTGCATCAATGTATCCCGCGTCACGTTGGAGTGTCAAGGGTTTCGAAGCACACACTGCGCCGACGTGGCATTTGATGACAATGTTTGCGACCACGATTGTCATCAAATGCCACCTCGGCGGGGTTCTTTAGGCGAACTTTGCCAGCGGGTTGGCCAGGCGGCCTGCCATCTGGAGTCCACCTGACGGATCCGAGATGTCAAGCATCTGCTGGTTGTTCCTCAGCTGGAGGCGGTTGAGGCAGGAGAGTTCGAAGTCCGGTGCAAAGAGATCGTGCATGGCGAACTGGTCCGCGAGTTCCGGGTGGCGTTGCTGATATTCCCGCAAGACGGCGGCGGCAGTCCCCCAGAACTCGTCCTCGCGCAGTGTCCCGTCCTCAACAAGGATTGCTCCGAGGAAGCGGAAGATGCAGTCGAACACATCGGTGAAAATGGCCAGGACCATTTCCTCGGCCGGGATCTCCGCCTTCACGCGGGATACTTCCTCGGGAAGCTCCAGCCGGTCCCCCATGACCACGATTTCTTCGGCGATGTCCTTCATGATCGCCCGGACAGGCACGCCGTCCTCGAGGATCAGGATCACGTTTTCGCCATGCGGCATGAACGCGAGCTCGTACTCGTAGAGGCAGTGGACCAAAGGTACGAGGTAGGCCTCAAAGTAGCGGCGGAGCCACTCGGTGGGAGCCAGGCCGGAGCGCTGGATCAGCGACGAAACCACCGATTCCCCCGCGGCATCCACGTGCAGCAATGACGCCATGGTGGCCAGCTGCTGCCCGTCTTTGAGCAACGGCAGCGGACTTTCCCTCCACAGGGCCGAGAGCATCTTCCGGTAGGGGGAACCCTTGGCCGAAGCAGCCTCGTAGTAGTGGTTGTGGTAGCCGATCGCCGCGGTTTCACGGATCATGGCCAGGCCCCGGTTCTGGAGCTCCTGGTCATTGCCGATCAGTTCCTGCAGCCAGTCATTGATGGCCGGTGTTGCCTTCATGTATTGCGGGGACAGTCCCCGCATGAAGCCCATGTTCAACACGGACATGGCCGTCTTCACGTAGGCCTTTTCCGGGTGGTCGGTGTTGAAGAACGTACGGATGGACTGCTGTGCCTGGTACGCGTCTTCGCCGGTGCCGAGGTTCACGATATGGCGCTGGGCGATTTCTGCCGCGAACGTTACCGTGAGCTTGTTGTCCCACTGCCACGGGTGAACGGGCATGAGGAGGTAGTCCTCGGGATCCAGACCGGAGGCGGACAGTTCCGCGTTGAACCATGCAAGGGTCGCGGGGCCGAGTTCGGCCTCGAAGTGCGTCCGGTAATCCAAACCGGCACTGGACGTGAACACTGCTTTGCTGCGGTGGACAGCGATCCACTGCAGCTTTACTGTGGCACCCGTTTCCGGCGCGAACGCATGGTAGTCCGCGATCCCGAATCCAAGCCGGCCGTTGTTGGCCACGAAGCATGGGTGGCCCTCGGTCATGCTGTGTTCGATGGCCTGGAAGTCCGCGGCCCGGTCACGTCCCCCGGTGACACCCGCTGCCAGTTGCGCCGAGCTGAACGGCTTGCCCTGCTTGTAGGCGTGGCTGGCCAACGTACTGCTGATTTCCTCCAGGTACACGGGCAGCATTTCCTGGCGGATGGCCAGTGCCTCATGGAATTCGGCAATGAAGTCCAAGGCGTCCACAGGAAGCTCTTCGCCGTCACGCAATCGGACAATGGATTCCGCAGTGACAGACCAGTGCTCCAGCTGCAAAAGCCGGGCCCGGAAGCGGTATTCGGTAGCGTCGTCATCGCTCGCTACCTTGTAAAGCCCGACGCCGGAGCCTTCCTCGCGGATCAGCTCCGGGACCAGGATGCGCTCGTGGGAAAACTCGGCGATTGCCTTCCGGACGAGGTGCCGGTTGGCAATGGCCCACCGCTCCGGGGTCAGGTGGGACACGGGGGCAGCAGCCTCTGCGATGGTCGTGTCGGAAGCGGTGCTGGCAGTAGTGGTCACAGGGATTCTCCTCTGGTCGCCGCGGCAGGCGCGGCCAGAATCGGGGTCAGGGTAGCGAGAAAATCCTCGCGAGTGCAGAAGCTCAGCAGGCCCTGCTTATGGTCTTCGGCAGGATCGACGGCGGGAAGGGTCACCACACCGTGCGGGCGGAAGCCCACCTTCTCGTTCAGGACATGGATCTTGTGGTTGCGGGCGTCAGGTTCGACGACGACCCGCCGGGTTGCGGGGTCGGCGAACAGTTCAGCCATCACGGACTGCATGACGGCGGTGGTGAAGCCGGGCTGCGGCTCACCGCTGGGCGGTGACACCAAGAGGTGCATGCCGACATCCCCGGGCTGGACTTCGTAGACGTCCGCCAACGGCGAGGACTCCGGCCGGTACCGCTCCATCAGGAAGGCGGGGGCACCGTCGTCGAGCCCCAAAAACGCTTGGTGATGGCCGGATTCAGCGATCCGCGTGTATTCCTCCACAACGTCCTGCTCGGTGGCCGAAACCATACCCCAGAACCGCGCATATTCCTGGCTGACCCAGCTGTGGAGGACAGGTGCGTCCGTCACAGGATCGACAGGCCGGAAAGTGAAGCTCATACAGTGGCTCCCACGGTTTCAGGGACGGCAGCAGGCTCTGCAGCAGTCACTGGAGCCGGCGCGCCGAACTGCTGAAACGCGATGCTGCGCTCCACGGGGTAGACCTCGCGGCCGGTGATTTCGCGCAGGATGCAGGAGTTGCGGTAGGCGGCCATGCCGAGGTCCGGCGTGACGAAGCCGTGCGTGTGCAGCTCAGCGTTCTGGACGAAGATTTCGCCGGGTTCGATGCCGGTGCCATAGTTGCGTTCGACGTCGAAACGACCCTTGGCGTCACGGCGGATCCGGTCCTGGATGCCCGCCAGGAAAGCCGGTTCCTTATAGGTGTAGCCGGTGGCGAGGACCACGGCCTCGGACTCCAAGGAGTAGCCCTGGCCGTGTTCTTCGTGGTGCAACTGGAGAGTGTGGGTGCCGGTGGTGGCATCCCACTCTGCGGCAGTGAGCGAGGAGTGCGTGTGCAGTTGGGTGTCCACCATGCCGGAGAGGCTCTTGGTGTAGAGGAGATCGTAGATGTCGTCGATCAGGTCCGAGTTGATGCCCTTGTACAGGTTCTTCTGGCTCTTGATCAGCGAATCGCGCTGCTCGCCGGGAAGCGAGTGGAAGTAGTCAACGTACTCCGGTGAGGTCATCTCGAGAGTGAGCTTGGTGTACTCCAACGGGAAGAAGCGGCCCGAGCGCGTGACCCAGTTGAGTTGGTAGCCGTACACATCGATTTCCTGAAGCAACTCGTAGTACAGCTCCGCAGCGCTCTGGCCGCTGCCCACGATGGTGATGCTGCGCTTGGACTGAAGCTCACTCTTCCTCGACAGGTAGTCGGCGTTGTGGAGGACAAGTCCGCCGGCATCCACAATCCCTGCACAGGAGTCCGGGACGTAGGGAGACGTGCCCGTGCCCAGGACCAGCTTGCGGGCGCGAAGCACCTCAGCGCCGTCCGGGCCCTGGACCGCGATCCGGTACACGCCGTCGTCGTACGTCACATCCAGCACATCCGTGCTAAAACGAACGGATTCCAGCTGCCCGGCCACCCATTGGCAGTACTGGTTGTACTCGGCACGCAGCGGGTAGAAGTTCTCGCGGATATAAAAGCGGTACAGGCGACCCGTCTGCTTGAGGAAGTTCAGGAACGAGAACGGCGACGTTGGGTCGGCGAGCGTCACGAGGTCCGCCATGAACGGGACCTGAAGGTGCGCCGGCTCCAGCATCATGCCGGGGTGCCAGTCGAAGGACTCGCGCCGATCCAGGAATACGCAGTCGAGGTTCTCCACGGGCTCGCTCAAGGCGGCCAGGCCCAAGTTGAAAGGCCCGACGCCGATACCGGCGACGTCGTAAATCTTGCCGTTGTCTTGGGTGCTCACGCTGCAGCCTCCGTGGTGTCCGCGAGCAGGCTGTCGCCCGTCCGTCGGATAAGTTCGATGATTTCCTGGATGTCCCTCAGGCTCGCCTCGGCGTTGAGGAGGGTGAATTTGAGGTAGTGGCGGCCCGCCACCTTGGTGCCGGCAACAACGGCCTGACCCGAGGCGAAGATCGCGGCGCGGATGGCCGGGTTAAGGGCGTCCGCAGCATCCTCATCCAGCTGAACGCCGCCGATCACAGGGCGGTAGCGGAACACCAAGGTGCTCAGCTGCGGCGCGGCAGCGAGCTCGAACTCTGCATCGTCAGCCAGCAAGGTTCCTACCCGGGCGGCGAGGTCGATCGCTTCGTCGAAGAGCGCACCAATGGCGTCGGCGCCCATGATGCGGAGAGTCAGCCACAGCTTCAGGGCATCGAAGCGGCGGGTGGTCTGGATGCTCTTGTCCACCTGGTTGGGGATCTCGGCCTTTGCAGCACTTTCCGGATTCAGATAATCGGCATAGTAAGTGACATGGCCCAGCATGGCGCCGTTCCGGACCAGCACAGCGCTGGAACTGACGGGCTGGAAGAAGGTCTTATGGAAGTCCACCGTGACGGAATCCGCCAGGTGGATGCCGTTCAGGAGGTGCCGGTGGCGACCGGACACGATCAGCCCGCCACCGTAGGCGCCATCCACGTGGAGCCAGGAATCGTAGGCGCGAACAAGGGCGGCCATTTCGGGCAAGGGGTCAACCGAACCGAAGTCCGTGGTCCCGGCAGTGGCCACGACAGCCATCGGCACCAGCCCGGCGTCGTGCGCTTCCGCCAAAGCAGCCGCAAGGGCGGTGGGGTCCATGCGGTGGTCTTCGGTGGTGGGGACCGCGATGACGGCGTCGAAGCCCAGGCCCAGCATGGAAGCGGACTTCTGGATGCTGAAGTGGCTGTCCACGGACGTGAAGATCCGGAGTCGGTCAAGGAGGTGCGGCAGGCGTGCGTCCCCATTGGCGGCCCTCAGCTTGGCGACAGCATGGTTACGGGCGATCAGCAGCGCCTGGAAGTTGGACTGGCTGCCACCGGAGGTGAACACGCCGTCAGCTTCTTCAGTGAAACCGATGCGCTCAGCGGTCCAATCGATGAGGCGGCGCTCGATCATGGTGGCACCCGCGCTCTGGTCCCACGTGTCCATGGAGGAGTTCACGGCCGAGAGCACTGCTTCACCTACCAACGCAGGGATGACGACCGGGCAGTTGAGGTGCGCGGCGTAGCGGGAATCGTGGAAGTAGATGGCGTCCTTGAGGTAGAGCTCGTCCAGCTCCTCCAGGGCGGCAGCCGTATCCGGAAGCGGACGTTCAAGGTCCACGGCGCCTACTTTGGCCTTCAGTTCAGCATGCCCGACGCCGGTAAACGGCTGGGAGGTGCGCTGGACCTTGGTGGAGACCGCGTTGACCCCCTGAAGGACCTGAGCGACGTAACTGGGTGAATTTCGTGCGTTGAACAGCTGGTTGGTGGCAGCGAGGGCCAGTTCCACTTTGGAGCCAAAATCCTGCTCCTGAGCGATCCGCTCTTCGACACTAGGTGACGTCACGTCAGCTTCCTTCCATTGCGTTGGGGCGCTTGTTAGCAAAGGCAAGCCTTACTTAGGCAAGCCTTTCCGTCAAACTTTTGTGACCTATTTCGCTTAGAAGGCGGTTTCTCGGGTATCTACCGTCCGGTACTGCGTCATTGACTTTTCTTCAGGCTGCTTTGGGTGCAAAATATGGCACTTTTTCGGCCACGAAGTGTCTCCATTGGGCCACGCGCACGGGGTGCCCACTTTCCTGCCGGGAGCCGCGACGACAGGAGTAGAGTGCAAAGACTATCCGCAGTCAACGGTTGGGGGACCCTATGAAGGACCACGTCCACGAGCGCATCGGCTTCCGCGAAATCGACGAGCATGGCAACGCTGTGCAGGCCGTCAGCCCCCACGTGCCCGAGCCCGCGGATCCGGAACGCAAGCGCACTCCGGTCAACCCGTTCGTCATTGCGTTGTGGGTGATGGACGCCGGGTTGGCCTGGCTTGGGTTCTGGGCGCTGACCACTTCGGTCGGTGCGATGATGACGGGCCCCACGCCCGCCCAGTCCGCCGAGTCAGCCCAAGTGAACTTCATGATGCTCTCCAACGCGCCCTATGCTCTCTTGGCTGCCGCGCTGATCACCGCCGGTCTGCTGTTCTGGCACGCGGTGCAGTGGCAAAGAAAGCGGCCGACCAGGTAGTGAATACCTGATCGACCGCTTTGGCGTGGTGCCTGCAGCAGACCGCGCGTGTTACAAGACCGTGCCTGTTACAAAACCGTGGCCCCCAAGACGCACTTGATCTCTGTGGCCGGCTTGGTCACCTCTGCGTTGGCTACCCAGTCAAGGGCCTTGCCCGCTGCGGCGTCCTTAAAGGTTTGCTCCCCGCGGGCGAGGACGGCCGAGGTCTTCGAATCCACCCAACTGACAGTAATTTTGACCGTGCCCTTGGTTCCCTCGGGAGGAGTTACGGTCCCCTTCGCCGTCACCTTTCCCTGCGCAGTATCGCAGGAAGTCATCTTGGTGGCCTCGATGATGCCGGTGCCCGGGTTGGCAGGCTTCGTCTCACCCGTGGTGGCGGCCTGGGTTGTAGTTGACGACGGCGATGTCCCCGCCTCATTGCCCGCTGATGAACAGCCGGCGAGCGCGGCTGCTGAAACAAGCGCCCCCGCTATGAATGCGACAGTCTTCTTCATGGTGTGGCTACCTGGTTCTTTCTGGGTTGTACGTTTGATGAAAATGCGCGGCAACCGGGGTTGGGGCCCCGATTGCCGCGCACTTTTTGTCCTATGCCTCGGAACGCTTGCGGCGTCCAACGAGGAACAGGAACAGCCCCGCGCCAACTACCAGAAGGCTGATGGGCAACACGGTGAGGACAGCTCCCGTATTGGCCAGTGGGCCTTCAGGCTGGCTCGGAACAACCGGCGGGAAGGTCACAACAACACTTGCAGGTGGTGTGGTGACCGGGGGTCCCGTCGGAGGTGTACCCGTTGCGGTCGCCGTGTTGGCAACCTCGCCGGCATTAATATCCGCCTGGGTGATCGCATACGTTGCCGTAGCGGTCACGGTCTCACCGGGGAGCAGGGTTCCTGCAACACCGGGCCAGGTGTAGGCCAGGGCCGAGAGGCCCGGCATCGGATCGTTGATGGAGACGCCCGTCAACGGGACGTTCCCGGTGTTCTTCGCGGTGAACGTGTATGTGATCACGTCACCCACCTGGGTGGGATCTCCCACGGCCGAAGCATCGGCCGTCTTGGTGAACTCCACGCCTGCATTCGGGGTCAACGGGGTGTCCGTTTCACCCGGAGGAGGCGTCACCGGCGTGCCGGTGGGCGGAGTGCCGGTGGTGGTGGCCGAGTTGGCGACGTGGCCGGCATCGATGTCAGCCTGGGTGATGGCGTACGTTGCCGTAGCCTTCACTGTCTCACCGGGCAGCAGTGTGCCTGCTACCCCGGGCCAGGTGTACGTCAATGCCGAGAGGCCGGCCAGCGGATCCGTAATGGACACGTTGGTCAGGGTCACGTTGCCCGTGTTCTTGGCCGTGAAGTTGTAGGTGATCTTGTCACCCGCAACGGTGGGGTTCTGAACAGCGGAGACGTCCGCGGACTTGGTGAACTCCATTGCCGGAGCCGGAGTCAACGGGGTATCCGTCGTTCCCGGAGGAGGCGTTACAGGAGGACCAACCGGCGGGGTGCCGGTGGTGGTCGCCGAGTTGGCGACGTGACCGGCGTCGATATCAGCCACAGTGATGGCGTACGTTGCCGTAGCCGTCACCGTCTGACCGGGCAGCAGCTCGCCCGGAGTACCCGGCCAGGTGTAGCTCAGCGCCGAGAGACCAGCCAGCGGATCCGTGATGGACACGTTGGTCAGGGTGACGTTGCCCGTGTTCTTCGCAGAGAAGGTGTACGTGATCACGTCACCGGCCTTCGAAGGATCCTGGACCGCCGAAGCGTCAGCCGACTTGGTGAACTCCATCGCCGGTTTCGGGACCAGCGGGGTGTCCGTGGTTCCCGGAGGAGGCGCTACCGGCGGACCGGCGGGAGGAGTGCCAGTGGTCGTGGCGCTGTTCGCGACATGACCGGCGTCGATATCAGCCTGCGTGATGGCGTACGCTGCCGTAGCCGTCACCGTCTGACCGGGCTGCAGTGTTCCTGCAGCTCCGGGCCAGGTGTAGCTCAGCGCCGAGAGACCAGCCAGCGGATCCGTGATGGACACGTTGGTCAGAGTCACGTTGCCCGTGTTCTTCGCAGAGAAGGTGTACGTGATCACGTCACCGGCCTTCGAAAGATCGTGGACAGCCGAAGCGTCAGCGGACTTGGTGAACTCCATTGCCGGAGCCGGGGTCAACGGAGTATCCGTCTCTCCCGGAGGAGGCGTCACCGGCGGACCGGTGGGAGGAGTACCAGTGGTCGTGGCGCTGTTCGCGACATGACCGGCGTCGATATCAGCCTGCGTGATGCCATACGTTGCCGTAGCCGTCACCGTCTGGCCGGGCAGGAGGGTTCCTGCAGCTCCGGGCCAGGTGTAGCTCAGCGCCGAGAGACCAGCCAGCGGATCCGTAATGGACACGTTGGTCAGCGTGACGTTGCCCGTGTTCTTCGCGGAGAAGGCATACGTGATCACGTCACCGGCCTTGGAAGGATCCTGGACCGCCGAAGCGTCAGCGGACTTGGTGAACTCCATCGCCGGCTTCGGGGTCAACGGGGTGTCCGTGGTTCCCGGAGGAGGCGTCACCGGCGGGCCGGTGGGAGGAGTGCCAGTGGTCGTGGCGCTGTTCGCGACGTGACCGGCGTCGATATCCGCCTGGGTAATCGCGTAGCTTGCCGTAGCGGTCACGGTCTGACCCGGGAGCAGCTCGCCCGGAGTGCCCGGCCAAACGTACTCAAGGGCGGACAAACCGGCCAGCGGGTCCGTGATGGACACGTTGGTGAGGTTGACGTTGCCTGTGTTCTTGGCCGTGAACGTGTAGGTGATCTTGTCACCTGCGACGGACGGGTCCTGAACAGCGGAAGCGTCAGCTGTCTTGGTGAACTGCATCGCCGGAGCCGGGGTCAACGGGGTGTCCGTTGTTCCCGGAGGAGGCGTCACCGGAGGGCCAACAGGCGGAGTGCCCGTAGTGGTTGCCGCGTTCACAACATGGCCTGCATTGATGTCAGCTTGGGTAATCGCATACGTTGCCGTAGCCGTCACCGTCTGACCCGGCCGCAACTCGCCCGGAGTACCCGGCCAGGTGTATGCCAGTGCCGAGAGACCAGCCAGCGGATCGTCAATGGTGACGTTCTTCAGCGTGACATTGCCGGAGTTCTTCGCCGTGAAGGTGTAAGTGATCTGGTCACCAACAACTGCGGGTTTCTGAATGGCGGACGCGTCCGAGCTCTTGGTGAACTCCATTGCCGGAGCCGGGGTCAACGGGGTGTCCGTGGTTCCCGGAGGAGGCGTTACCGGCGGACCGGTGGGAGGAGTACCAGTGGTGGTGGCACTGTTGGCGACATGACCGGCGTCGATATCAGCCTGCGTGATGGCATACGATGCCGAAGCCGTCACCGTCTGACCGGGCAGGAGGGTTCCTTCTGCGCCTGGCCAGGCGTAAGCCAGTGCCGAGAGGCCAGCCAGCGGATCGTTGATGACCACACCGGTGAGCTTCACGTTTCCGATGTTCTTCGCGGAGAAGGTGTACGTAATAACGTCACCAACCTTCGAAGGATCCTGGATTGCCGAGGCGTCGGCCGACTTGGTGAACTCCAACGCCGGAGCCGGGGTCAACGGAGTATCCGTGGTTCCCGGAGGAGGCGTCACCGGCGGGCCGGTGGGAGGAGTACCCGTAGTAGTCGCCGCATTGGCAACATGTCCGGCGTCGATATCAGCCTGGGCGATGGCATACGTTGCCGTAGCAGTCACGGTCTGACCCGGAAGCAACTCGCCGGGGGTACCCGGCCAGGTGTACTTGAGGGCAGACAAGCCGGCCAGCGGATCGTTGATGACCACACCGGTGAGCTTCACGTTGCCCGTGTTCTTCGAGGTGAAGGTGTACGTAATAACGTCGCCAACCTTCGAAGGATCCTGGACAGCCGAAGCATCAGCAGTCTTGCTGAACTCCATGGCCGGTGCCGGGGTCAACGGGGTGTCCGTCGTTCCCGGAGGAGGCGTGACAGGAGGACCAACCGGCGGAGTGCCGGTGGTCGTGGCGCTGTTCGCGACATGTCCGGCGTCGATATCAGCCTGCGTGATGGCGTATGTTGCCGTAGCCGTCACGGTCTGACCCGCCTGCAGCTCCCCGGGAGTGCCCGGCCAGGTGTAAGCCAGCGCCGAGAGACCAGCCAGCGGATCCGTGATGGACACGTTGGTCAGAGTCACGTTGCCCGTGTTTTTGGCCGTGAAGGTGTAGGTGATTTGATCGCCCACAACTGCGGGGTGCTGAATGCCCGAGGCATCCGCGGACTTGGTGAACTGCATCGCCGGGCCGGGGGTCAACGGAGTGTCCGTGGTTCCCGGAGGAGGCGTTACAGGAGGACCAACCGGCGGAGTGCCCGTGGTGGTTGCCGCATTGGCGACATGACCGGCGTCGATGTCTGCCTGCGTGATGGCGTACGTCGCCGTAGCCGTCACGGTCTGGCCCGGAAGCAACTCGCCGGGGGTACCAGGCCAGGTGTAGGTCAGCGCCGAGAGACCGGCCAGCGGATCCGCAATGGACACGTTGGTGAGCTTGACGTTGCCGGTGTTCTTCGAGGTGAAGGTATACGTAATAACGTCACCCACAACCGAAGGATCCTGGATGTCAGAAGCGTCAGCGGACTTGCTGAACGCCATCGCGGGAGCCGGGGTCAACGGGGTATCCGTCGTTCCCGGAGGAGGCGTCACCGGAGGGCCAACGGGCGGAGTGCCGGTGGTCGTGGCGCTGTTCGCGACACGACCGGCGTCGATATCAGCCTGGGTAATTGCGTACGTTGCCGTAGCCGTCACCGACTGGCCCGGGAGCAGCTCGCCGGGGGTACCCGGCCAGGTGTACTCAAGGGAAGACAGACCGGCCAAGGGGTCATTGATGACTACACCGGTCAGCTTGACGTTGCCACTGTTCTTCGCCGTGAACGTGTAGGTGATCAGGTCACCTGCAACGGACGGGTTCTGGATAGCGGAGGCGTCAGCCGACTTGGTGAACTGCATCGCCGGAGCCGGAGTCAACGGAGTATCCGTTGTTCCCGGAGGAGGCGTCACCGGAGGGCCAACAGGCGGAGTGCCCGTAGTGGTCGCAGAGTTAGCGACATGACCGGCGTCGATATCAGCCTGGGTGATGGCGTACGTTGCCGTAGCCGTCACGGTCTGGCCGGGCAGGAGGGTTCCTGCCGCCCCGGGCCACGTGTACGTCAGTGCCGAGAGACCAGCCAGCGGATCCGTAATGGACACGTTGGTCAGGGTCACGTTGCCGCTGTTCTTCGCCGTGAAGCCGTAGGTGATCAGGTCACCAACAACCGCCGGGTTCTGGATAGCGGAGGCATCCGAGGACTTGGTGAACTCCATGGCCGGAGCCGGGGTCAACGGGGTGTCCGTTGTTCCCGGAGGAGGCGTCACCGGAGGGCCAACGGGCGGGGTGCCCGTAGTGGTTGCCGAGTTGGCAACATGCCCGGCATCGATATCAGCCTGGTTGATGGCGTACGATGCCGTCGCCGTCACCGTCTGGCCAGGCAGAAGGGTTCCTGCCACTCCGGGCCACGCGTACGTCAGWGCCGAGAGACCAGCCAGCGGATCCGTGATGGATACGTTGGTCAGGGTCACGTTGCCGCTGTTCTTCGCCGTGAAGGTGTAGACGATGCGATCGCCCACGACAGATGGATCCTGAACACCGGAGGCATCAGCAGATTTACTGAATTCCATGGCCGGAGCCGGAGTCAGTGGGGTATCAGTACCAGCCGGAGGAGGCGTCACTGCGGGACCGGTGGGCGGAGTGCCCACGGTGGTTGCAGTGTTCGCGACGTGGCCGGCATTGATGTCAGCCTGGGTAATCGCATACGTTGCTGTAGCGGTCACCGTCTGGCCGGGAAGCAGCTCGCCGGGGGTTCCCGGCCAAGTGTATTCCAGTCCCGAGAGGCCCGGCAGCGGGTCATTGATGACCACACCAGTGAGCTTCACGTTGCCCGTGTTCTTGGAAGTGAACGTGTAGCTGATCTGATCCCCCACGACGGAGGGCGACTGGATATCCGAAGCGTCAGCCGTCTTGCTGAACTCCATGGCCGGAGCCGGAGTCAACGGAGTATCCGTGGTTCCCGGAGGAGGCGTGACAGGAGGACCAACAGGCGGAGTGCCGGTGGTCGTGGCGCTGTTCGCGACGTGACCGGCGTTGATGTCAGCCTGGGTGATGGCGTACGTTGCCGTAGCCGTGACGGTCTGGCCCGGAAGCAACTCACCCGGGGTGCCCGGCCAGGTGTAAACCAAAGCCGAAAGACCAGCCAGCGGGTCCGTGATGGACACATTGGTGAGCTTCACGTTGCCCGTGTTCTTCGAAGTGAACGTGTAGACGATGCGATCGCCCACAACAGACGGATCCTGAACAGCCGAGGCATCCGCGGACTTGCTGAACTCCATGGCCGGAGCCGGAGTCAACGGAGTATCCGTCGTTCCCGGAGGAGGCGTGACAGGAGGACCAACCGGCGGAGTGCCGGTGGTCGTGGCGCTGTTCGCGACATGACCGGCGTCGATATCAGCCTGCGTGATGGCGTACGTTGCCGTAGCCGTCACCGACTGACCGGGAAGCAACTCGCCGGGCGTACCCGGCCAGGTGTAGGTCAACGTCGAAAGGCCAGCAAGCGGATCGTTGATGGACACGTTTGTCAGCTTCACGTTGCCCGTGTTCTTCGAGGTGAACGTGTAGGTGATCTGGTCACCCACAACCGACGGATCCTGGATCGCCGAAGCATCAGCAGACTTGCTGAACTCCAAGGCAGGTCCAGGCGTCAACGGGGTATCCGTACCAGCCGGAGGCGGTGTTACCGCGGGACCGGTGGGCGGAGTACCCGTGGTGGTCGCAACATTCGCCACATGACCGGCGTCGATATCAGCCTGCGTAATGGCATACGTTGCCGTAGCCGTTACAGACTGGGCCGGAAGCAACTCGCCCGGAGTACCGGGCCAGGTGTAGGTCAGGGCCGACAGACCCGCGAGCGGATCGCTGATGACAACACCAGTCAGCTTCACGTTGCCCGTGTTCTTCGAGGTGAACGTGTAGGTGATCTGGTCACCCACTACCGACGGATCCTGGATCGCCGAAGCATCAGCGGACTTGGTCAACTCCATGGCCGGACCAGCCGTCAACGGAGTGTCCGTACCAGCCGGAGGAGGCGTGACAGCAGGACCAGTGGGCGGGTTGCCTATGGTGGTCGCGACATTCGCAACATGACCGGCGTCGATATCAGCCTGCGTGATGGCGTACGTTGCCGTAGCCATCACCGACTGACCCGGAAGCAACTCACCTGCGGCACCAGGCCACGTGTAAACCAGCGGTGAAAGTCCAGCCAGCGGGTCATCAATGACCACACCTGTGAGCTTCACATTGCCCGTGTTCTTCGAAGTGAACGTGTAGCTGATCTGATCGCCCACAACAGACGGATTCTGGATGTCCGAACCGTCAGCCGACTTGGTGAACTCCATAGCGGGAGCCGCAGTCAGCGGAGTGTCCGTGGTTCCCGGAGGAGGCGTCACCGGAGGCCCAACAGGCGGGGTGCCCGTGGTCGTCGCCGCATTGGCGACATGACCGGCGTCGATATCAGCCTGAGTGATGGCATACGTTGCCGTAGCCGTCACCGTCTGCCCCGGAAGCAACTCACCAGGAGTGCCCGGCCAGGTGTAAACCAAAGCCGAAAGGCCAACCAGGGGATCATTGATGGACACGTTGGTCAACGGCACATTGCCGGAGTTCTTGGACGTGAACTTATAGGTGATGACGTCACCCACAACGGACGGATCCTGAATCGCCGACGCATCGGCGGACTTGCTGAACTCCATGGCCGGAGTAGACGTCAGCGGAGTGTCCGTGGTTCCCGGAGGAGGCGTCACCGGAGGACCAACAGGCGGGGTGCCCGTGGTGGTTGCCGAGTTCGCCACGTGACCGGCCGTGATGTCAGCCTGCGTGATGGCGTACGTTGCCGTAGCCGTCACCGTCTGGCCCGGAAGCAACTCGCCCGGAGTACCCGGCCAGGTGTAGGTCAACGTCGAAAGGCCCGCCAACGGATCGTTGATGGACACGTTGGTCAGCGGAACGTTACCGGTGTTCTTGGACGTGAACGTGTAGGTGATCTGGTCACCAACAACCGACGGATCCTGAATGCCCGAGGCATCAGCAGACTTGCTGAACTCCATGGCCGGAGCCGGAGTCAGGGGGGTATCAGTCCCAGCCGGGGGCGGTGTTACCGCGGGACCGGTGGGCGGAGTGCCGGTGGTAGTCGCCGTGTTGGCGACGTGACCGGCGTTGATGTCGGCCTGCGTGATGGCGTACGTCGCCGTAGCGGTGACGGTCTGGCCGGGCAGCAGGGTTCCTGCAGCACCGGGCCAGGTGTAGGTCAATGCAGACAGGCCACCCAATGGATCGATGATGGACACGTTGGTCAGGGATACATTGCCCGTGTTCTTGGAAGTGAACGTGTAGGTGATCTGGTCACCAACAACCGACGGATCCTGGATATCCGAGGCATCAGCAGACTTGCTGAACTCCATGGCCGGAGCCGGAGTCAGCGGAGTATCGGTACCTGCAGGCGGCGGGGAAACGGGAGGACCTGTCGGAGGATTACCCGTGGTGGTGGCAAGGTTGGCCACGTGTCCTGCATCGATATCAGCCTGGGTGATGGCATAGGTGGCCATGGCAGTCACGGTTTCGCCGGGCAACAGAGTGCCCGCAGTTCCCGGCCAGGTGTAGGTCAATGCCGACAATCCAGCCAAGGGGTCGTTGATGGTGACACCCGTCAGCGGCACGTTGCCCGTGTTGGTGGACGTGAACGTGTAGGTGATCTGGTCACCCACAACAGACGGATCCTGGATGTCCGAAGCGTCAGCGGACTTGGTGAATTCCAACTCCGGTGCCGGGACGGCCGTGTTGGTGAGAACACAGCTGATATCGGCGCCTGCAACTGGCACCAAGGAGTATGCAGAATCTACTACTGCTCCATTGGGCAATCCTGCCTGAAGACCGTTGGCATCAACGCAGGTGATCACCTTGCTGTAACCCGAGAGGTTGGTTCCCGACTCCGTCAAGTAGTAGGTTGCGCCGGCATCAGCGACGTATTCGCCGGTGACACCCGTACCTGCGGTAACGGTGGAGCCTGTACCAGTTGTGGTGGCGTTGGCAGTGTTGCTGACAACAGGACCGGTAGCCGAGCCGGTGCGGATTTCAGTGGTGAACTGATCCGAATCCATCAGGCGGGTGGCATCCAGTGCCTTGCTCAGTTCAAGGCGCGGGGCCTTGACTACCAAGGTGGCGTCTGCCGGCGGGTTCAGGTTGGTGGCAATGTTGGCGGGACCGTTGACGTAGGTGCCCTCGGCCGCTGCCGTGACGTCCACCGTAATGGTGCAGGAGGTCATGCCCAGGGCGATGTCGCCGCCGGTGACCGAGAAGACATTGCTGCCGGCAATTGCCGTGCGTACCAAGGGATTGGTTCCCGAAGCCTGCACGCAAGTGCCACCCATATTTGGGGTAGGAGCGATAACGACGCCGGCAGGAAGGGTGTCCGTGATGAACCAGTCGTTCTTGGCCTTCAGGTCGTCGGTGTTGGTCACCGTCAGGGTCACCGTGGAGGTTCCGCCCGGTCCGATGAGGGAGGGCGTGAAGGACTTGTCCACCTGGGGCGTGACGTCCACGATCTGCGGAAGGTCGAAAGCGACATCGTTGCCGGAACCGCTGGTGGCTTCATTCCTCAGTTCAAGACCAAGGGAGGGAGAGGTGCCCATGGGAATCTGGAAGGCTGCAGACTGGAGTTCTGTGACGTGGACCCGTGCCAGGTTGCTGGCGCCACAGGGGTCCAGGCCCGTACTGAGAACCTGTCGGGTTCCGTTGATAAGCAGGCTGAAAGTCTCTTTGGCGTGCGTCGCCTGGCAGTTTACCTGGGCGAAGTACGCAGATACCGCGTAGTAATGACCGGCAATAGCCGGGATGGTGTTGGCTTCGGTGCGGAACTGGACGCCCGCAGCGATCTGGCCGCTGGGATTGTTGGTGTATTCGGACAGGGCCTGGTTAGTGGCGGCCTGGGTGGCCGTTTGCCCTTGGGCCTGGCCGAGGGCCACCGCCATTTGACCGATTTGGCCCCAGCCAGCAGGCTGGTTGTTGACGCAACCGGCGTCTGAGGTGGGCAACGGGGTGGAAGAGTTCATCACCCAGCCATTGCATTGTCCGCCGGCCGGAGTATAGGGAGCGTCGGCGAAGTATGTTTCGTTGGCAGCTTCAGTGCCACCGGTGTAATTGAGGATGCTGATGGCACCGCCAGTGGCGTTCTCGTTGGAGAAGTCCTCGGTATAGACAGGTGTTCCGGGTTGGGCGACACCCGGTGACCCCGGGACTGTCGCCAAGGCCGGCGGCGCTAAGGCGCCGCCCACCCCCAGGGACATGATCGCTGTGGCGACTACTGCCGCCAACAGCTTTTGTGGACGTGTGTGTTTCACGGTCTCTCGCTTTTCTGTGTCACGCAAGAGGACGACTCGCAGAAGCGAATCGGCATCGAGCTAGGCTACTCGCCAGTACTCCAGTGGACGGAGACGACTCTTCGTGACGCGAAAAACGCGGAAAATCCAAAAAAGATTAAAGAGACTGGCAGTCGACCTCATCGGTAACGGCCTCAGGTGCCCGGGCAGGTGCCGGGCAGGTGGCAGGCTGGTGGCCGGGCTGCCGGCCTGGAGCTGCTTATGAACGGCCGTGCCTGAGCAGTCGGCTGAGCGGAGGAGCCTGGAACCAAACGCCGGAGGGCGCAACGAAGACCATCACCAGCCCGGAAAGCCCTGTGGTGCCTAGCTGAACGTATTGGTGAAGTTCTTGGTGATGACGCCCTGCCCGGCAAACCGGTAGTCCAGCGTTCCAGTTACGGCGGAGGCTGGCATGGCTATTCCCAGCACGAACGAGAGGTCGTTGCCGGCCAAGGAGTCGGTACTGCACCGGATCAGGCGGTCTCCCCCAGAGACACCGGCGCACGTCCACCCCGCGGGAGCGAGGGTTTTCCCAGCCAGGAACGTTGCCTGGCCAGGCAGGGTGAAGTCCACGTGGCCGGTAGTCGGCGTGCCCTGTCCCTCAAGCGCGAACTGCACTTTCAGTTCCCGTTCGGTGGGGTTCGCCCCCTGGGCAGCTGTGAACCTGGCATCAACCGTCTGGGTAGCGGGTGCCGCAGGAGGCACGCCACTGGGTGCCGGCGTCGACGTCACCGTACCGGAGTCCACCACAACAGCCTTCCGCTGCGGGACCGCGGCTGGTAGAGACACGACGGCGGGAGGTTCCGGCAGCGCTGCGACCGGAGTGTCGGGCGAGGGAGTTGTTGCCCGTGGAATCACGACCGCGGGAGATTCCGGTACTGCAGGCAAGGACGCGGTGGCGAGTGGAGTTGCCGTGGGCAGCGACGTCTCCTGAGCTGGCGGGAGGTTGGAGACGGCCTCGGACGTAGCCGTGGATTGGGACGCCGGGCTTGGCTGAAGGAACCAGATGAGGGTCCCTGCCAACGCCATGACGCCCACTACCAGTGCGGCCGTCAACTTCCACGCGTTGCTGAGGCCACGGATGCCCTGGGTAGCGATATTTCCCGGTACAGCGGTGCTCCCGGCACCTCCGTTTACTGTCGCTGCCACGGTGCCGCCGAATCCGATGGCCGCCGCTCCAGCCGGCGTGAAAGTGATTCCCGTCAGAAGGGGGAAGAGGATGGAGCGCATGCCGCCCTGGATGTCATTGAGTTCAATCAACAAGGCCGTGCATTTGGCACAGCCTTCCAGGTGGGCGCCGACTTTCTCCGAGGAAGTGCGCTTCAACGCATTCCGGGCGTACTTGCCCAGCTGGCCGGCGTATTCGTCGCAGGCCTGATCCACGGTCCGGCCGATGTGCTGTTGCAGGTAGGCCTGCCGCAGGCCTTCCCTGGCCCTGAGCGCCAGCGCCGAAACACCATTGGGACTCAGGCCCACGAAGGGAGCGGCCGCTGCAGGTTTCAGGCCCTCGATATCCAGGTGCCACAGAACAGCCTGYCAGCGCTCCGGCAGGGATTTGAACGCCTTGGCCATCATGCTTGACTCAAGTTCGCTGACTACTTGATCGTTGTCCATGACCGGAGCGTCGAGGATGGCGTCGTCCTCTGCGATGGGCATCCGGCGGGCTTTCCGGTTTCGATCGTGGGCGGTGCGCCGCACCACGGTCAGGAGGTAGGACCGGAAGAACTCCTTGGGCCCCTTGCCTTCCGTCAGCAGCTGAAAAATCGCAGCGAAAGACTCGGCCACCACATCATCCGCATCGCTCGGGTTGTCTGTCTGGGAACGGGCTACAAACTGTGCCACCTTCATGTGCCGCTGATAGAGCACGTCGAAGGCATCCGTGACGCCTTCGCGTACCAGAGCCATGATCTGCGGATCGCTGCCGGTGGGCATCGCCGAAAGTGGTGACACGGCGTCGGCGGTGACGGCAACTACTTGATCCATAAACAATAGTGTGACATCAGAAACCGTGTGACTTGAATCGAGGGTTCCGGACCTGTAGAGAACTTTTGTTTTGGCATCACGTTTTCCACGTTGCCCGCACTAATAGACATGACACTTCTGAACCCTGGTGCGAATCGAGGAATGATGGACATCCGCCGCCCGCGCCCTCTCCTGAAACTGATGCGCGCTGTCCATAAGGACGGAACACGACAACCGAGCGGGATTGTTCGTGGATTGCCGCCCCACAGATCAGCGCCGCTCACCCGTAAGAAGACAGCAGGGCGTGCCACCTTGGTCTATGGAGCGGACCGCCCCGTAGCCATTCCGGGAGACACCGTCATCTTCACAGCATGGATTACCAACAGCTCCGCAAGCCACCTGCGGGACGTGACACTGGTGCCGCGTTCCTTCACCAACGAGGGCATGGAGATCCTCCAGTACACCTCGGAACCCGTGGAACGCGATCTTCGGATCGCGCTTCTGGCTCCCGGCCAATCCGTCATGCGGAGCTTCGCGTATTTGGTGACCGACGCAGACCATATCCATGGGGGCAGCCTGGTCAGCGCCATGCAGGTCCATGCCACCTGCCGCGGCCAGGTGGTTTCCGATGAAAATGACGCAATCGTGTCCCTCAGCGGCGCACGGACGGACTGGCCCTTCCCGGCGGACAGGGCGGGCCAGTTGCCTAAACGAAGGAAGAGAGCGGAGCAGCCAACGCCCGCGTAGGTCCTATTCGTTGTCCGGTTCGCCTACCGGCTTCTCGGCAGGCCAATCAACATCCTGTTCGTAGCCCTCGTGCTTTGTCAGGTACGCGGCGATGTACGGGCAATGCGGGATGATGCGCTTGCCGGATGCCACAACATCGTCCAGCGCGAAGTGCGCCAGGACTTTAGCCAGGCCTTGGCCGTTAAACCCGGGCTTGGTTTCTGTGTGGATGAAGTCGATGTGACCGGGCCGATCAAGGAATTGTGAAATCACGGCCAACTCGCCGTCTACATGCAGCTCATAGCGGTGGAATTTATCGTTGCGCACCGTGGTGACGCCAGGACGGAACGATTCTGCCAGTGAATCCGTGTACTCGGTCATGGTTCGAGATTGGCACTTAAACCTGGCTCTGGCAACGTGGACACCCTTCTTACGCGGTGCTGCGGGACCTCCACTCCAGACGATGGCGGCAGCACCGGCGTCGGAACCCTCCCCAGCAACAGGACTGAAAGGGCAAAGCACGCCGCTCCCCCACCCAACAAGGCAAGTGTCAGGCCGTTTAACGCGGCGTCCGCAAGCGGGATCAAAACGACGACGGCGGCCGTCGCCACAGCGGCACGCGAGGGACCCCGCGCGTGGCTTGCCGCCGTCGGACGGTTCTCCAACCACCCACAAAGCCACACCACCGGCACCAGCAACGCGACCACGGCAAGGAAAACCGGAATCCTGGCCCACCACCACTCCGGCGTGCCACCTACGGGTTTGGGCACGTCGGTGAGCAACAACAACCCTGACATGCCCACCAGCAACGGAAGATGCCACAGGTAAATCGTCATGGACCTGCGACCGGCCACGGCAATGACTGCCTGGATCCAGCGGACTCCCGCGAGCCAGGTGATGCCGTTCCGGAGCAGCTGAAGTGTCGCGACCTGCGAGACGCCCAACAGCAGCAAGCACATGTTGGGTGGATTGATATTTACCACCATGTTTCCCGGGTAAACCGCCACCCCCGTCACCAGTCCCAACAACAGGTTGCTGGTGACAATGACACCCACCAGCCAGGTACGGCTGCGCTGTTCGAAGAAGCCATCCGCCATCAGGAAACCCAATTGCTGGACCGCGCACCACACGAAGATCAGGTTGGTGAACGCGAGCACGGGAAGTGCGCCTCGAAGTGAGTCGACCGTGATGATCAGCGCCACCAACGCGGCGAAGGTCAGCAATGGTGCGCGTTCGTGCAAGCTGGCCAGGAATGGAACGCTGAGCTGCGCCGTGAGGTAGGCGGCCAGGAACCACAGCGGCATGGCGGCGCCGGCTGTCATGAGCTGAATGACCTGGGGGTGGACACCCAGCAGCAGCGCGACCCACAGCCCTCCCCACATGGCGGCGAGCAATGCCATGGCAGGGCGGACCAGTCGGAGGAGCCGGAGTTGGGCGAAGTCGAATCCGGTACCGCCGCGTGCTTTCAGGCGCCGCCACGACTGCAAGCCCGTCACACCGCCCAGCACGAAGAACAGTGGAACGATCATGAGGGCCCAGGCCACAGGGGTAAACCAGCTTTGCTCCATGAGCACGTTCTCCGTGGTGACCGTGCCGTCCTTCTGCAGAACAGGGTTGGCCATCATGCAATGCGCTGCCACCACCAGGAGCAGGCAGGTGAATCGGACAAGGTCGATCGCCGGATCCCTCTGCGCCACCGTGTCCCGGTGTGCGCGGGGGTGCGCTTGCCATTCCCGCTCCATGGCTCTCCCTTGGAACCCACGCACCTGCGTGTTGACTCCATTGTCCGCCCGTCGAAGGGGCGGAGCCAGCAGGCGGGCCGGTTTAGTCCCGGCCACCCCCCAGCAGGAGTCTCCGCTGCTCCGGGTCTCGAGCGGCTGCGCATGCCGCCGCTGCCATGCCGAAGGAACCGTCCAGAACGGCCGTGTCCGCTCCGGCTGAAGCTCCGAAAGCCGCGAACTCGGCGGTGTGGTGGGCGGCGCCCCGCACGTCGTAACCCACCACCGGGTGGATGGACGGTACCATCTGGGAAACATTGCCCATATCCGTGGAAGCCACAGGAGCCGCGTTGAAGGCTACCTCCCTGCCCTTCGCCTGCATGGCTTGTCTGTAGGCCTGGGTGAGGAACGGATCTTGGTGCAACTCTGCGTAATCGTTGCCCTTCGGCGTCACCTGCAGTGTGCACCCGCTCGCCAGGGCGCCGGCTTCCAGGCACCGCCTGATGTTGTCCTGGATCAGGCGCAACTGGTCGATTCCAGGAGCCCGCATTTCCACGCTCGCCCGTGCCCGCTCGGGGATGACGTTAACAGCTGTTCCACCCTCGGTGACAATGAGCGACACGATCGATCCTGTCGGGAGTTGCTGCCTCGCCAAAGCAATGGCCGTCTGTGCGATGACCAGTGCGTCCAGAGCATTGACGCCTTGATGGGGTGCCGCTGCTGCATGTGCTGGCCGACCTTCGAAAAGCACGTCCCACATAGACATCGCCAGCGATGAGCCACCCACCACATCGGCTGCGCCGGCGTGGACCATCATGGCGAGGGAAACGTCGTCGAAGAAGCCTTCATCGATCAAGTCCACTTTGCCTCCTGTGGTCTCTTCCGCCGGCGTGCCGAAGACCCTGACGGTAAGGTCGAGTTCCCCGGCCACTGCGGCCAAGGCCAAGGCCGCCCCCACCGCACTTGCCGCGTTGACGTTGTGGCCGCAGGCATGGCCGATGTCCGGCAAGGCGTCGTATTCCACACAGAGCGCCACCACCAGTTCCCCACTTCCGCAGCTTGCGCTGAAGGCGGTGCCTTGCGTCGGTTGGGCTTCATCGAAACTGAACCCGGCTTTTCGGAGCACCCTTTGAACGCGTTTGACCGCTCGGAACTCCTGCCCCCCAACCTCCGGGTCCGCATGGATGGCATGGCTCAGGTCCAGGATTTCGGGCTTCCATCGCTGCAGTTCATTTTCCAGCAAGGTGTGAAGATCGCCTTGGGATGCAATCACGACGGCGGCCCCACGGGTCCCGCTGTTCGCCCCGGCGGTCATGCCGTCACCCCTGCAGCCTGACGCTTCGGGTACCGGGCGCTGGCCGCAGCAGCGATCAGGGCCGCGAAGGCCAATGTTCCCCATATGGTCAGCAATCCGGCTTCCGTGATGCGCCCGGAATCCACTGAGGCTGACGACAACAGCTTGACCACGGCTGCTCCTACAGCGATGCCAACGGACAGGGCGAGTTCATTAAGCCCTGCGGCCGTCGATGTTTCCTCCAAAGCAACGCCCTCCACCGACAGGGAGCGTGTTCCAGCCTGGTACATTCCAAGGCTCAGGTTGAACATCGCGAAGCCGAGGCAGTAGCCGGCAAAGGAACCATGGGCGATCATCATGACCAGGAATCCGCCTGCCAACATGACGCCGGCAAAAACGAGCGTGGCCCGCTCACCGAACAGTCGCAAGGCCCTTGCCGTCATCAATGAGGACACCAGCGAAAGAACAGAAGCCAAGGCCAGAATGATCGCAATCATCAGGGGGCTGAGGCCAAACCCGTAGCCGGTCTTGTCCGGGTTGGAATGCAGGAAGATCCCGTTGGTGCCGAAGTAGCTGATAGAGGCAAAGCCGAAGAAGAACGTTGCCAAGGAAACCACTCGGATCCGCGGATTGGCGAGCATGCGCAAGTCCATGAACCGCTTTCCGGCACCACCGCTGTAGTCGCGCTTGGCCCAATAGGCCAGCAGTGCGAAGCCCAGCAAACCTGCCCCTAACGTGCGGGCGTCCAGCCATCCCCATTCCGGCGCCATGGAGAGTGCCACAACAAAGGCGATGAGACCGAGCGAACATGCCAACAGCGGGGCCAGGGCGATGCCCTCACGAGTCGGGATCCCGGCGTCGGGCAGTAAAAAGGAACAAACCAAGGCGATCACTGCGAATGGCACAGCGACCCAGAACCCCAAGGTGGGATCCGTGACTCCAACGATCCCGGCGAGCAAACCACCAGCGCCCACCATGATCATGAGCATGCCGATCATGACGCTGACACCCGTGCGGGTGCCGGCGGGGCTGGTAACGCGGAGGATTCCCATCATCAGGGGGATGAAGCCCACCACGCAGGTGAGCATGACGACGCCCAGGGTCACCGTCCACAGCGATGGCCACAATGCCATCAGCAGGACACCGACAGTCACTACACCCGTCGACAACCGAAGCACACGGCGGTAACCGTAGCTGTCGCCGAGCCTCGAAATGATGGGGGTCAGGACAGCGAAGCTGACGTTGGAGATGAGGAAAATGCCGTTGATGGTGGGGTCGTCAATCTCGAAGACCGGTCCCAGCGCAGGCAGGATGGGGTTCAGGTACCCCTGGGTGACGCCACTGAGCGACTCGATGAGCGCCATTGCCAGGATCATGCCCGCTATGGCCCTGCGGGTGGTGGCCGCTGCCGCAGTTGATGCTGTGTTGCTTGCCATGTGTTTCCTTGGGTGTTGTGCCGGTTGAAATGGCCGGATGCGCCTGTGGTGATGCGAGTCACAACGTTAGAGCCCTCGATTACACTTGCCTCTGGATTGTTCAGAATCAACATGAGGCAGCAAATATTGAACGAATCAGCCACAATTACCGAGCTTGATCTTGAAATCATTAATGCCCTTCAGATCAATCCGCGGGCGGAATGGAGTCGGGTTGCAGATGCGCTGGGGCTGTCCGGTCCAACGGTGGCCCGCCGCTGGCAAGCCTTGATCGAGGGGCGGCTGGCATGGATTACGCCGTCTCCAGGCCAGCGCTACCTCAACGCCGGCTGGTCCGCATTCATCCAACTCTCTTCGCTCCCCGGCGAAACAGAGACACTGATCCAACGACTCTGTGCCGAACCCGCCTTCGGCACGGTTTCGATGGTTACCGGCGCGCACGATGTGTTCATGGATTGCTTCGCGTCGAGCCACGAGGAACTGATGGACATTGTCACGGACTCCTTTCCGAAGCTTCCGGGGGTCACTCACCGCGAAGTCGTTTTCGTCACCAAGCTGTACCGGCAGGCCTCGGAATGGCGTAGTGGGACCCTGGAACCCGCTCGCGCACGGCTGGTCTCATCGCAGGCCAAGGTCATGCCGGCGGGGTACTCACTTGACCGATTGGACGCCGCCCTTCTGGAAGAACTCTCCAGAGACGGCCGGGCCAGTTGGTCCGACCTGGGTGCCGCCTGTGGCGTTTCACCGCAAACGGCACGACGCCGGGTGGAGCGGTTCCTCGCGTCTGGCTACGTCACGCTGAGGTGCGACGCCTCCACTGCAGCGAACAGAGGCTTGCGGGAGGTCACGCTCATGCTCAACATCCCGGCGCAATACGTTGACGACATAGGCCGCTACTTCGCTGCACAAAACAACTGCCGCCTCAGCGCCCAAGTGCTGGGAACGCAGAACCTGGTGGTCACGTTGTGGGTGCGCGACTACTTGGAAGTCCAGGCATTCGAACGGGAATTGGCAGAGCGCGCCCCGGGCAGCACAGTGATTTCCCGGCAGGCGGTTGTCCGCACCTACAAGCGTTTGGGCCATCTGCTTGACGCGACCGGGCGCAGTTTGTCCGTAGTGCCCCTTCCGCTGTGGAGGAAAGCACCCTAAAGGTATCCACAACAGGACACCGGGGTCTGGACGAGGCGGCAAATCACCGGCAGGATCAAAGCCATGACTACCTCTATTTTCGTGAACCTCCCCGTCAGCGACCTCGAGGCATCCAAGGCCTTCTATACGGCCCTTGGCTACTCCATCAATCCGAACTTCACCGATGAGACCGCCGCTTGCGTGGTGTTCAGCGACACCATTTTCGCCATGCTCCTGACCCACGCGAAGTTTGCGGAGTTCACCAAGCAGCCCATCGCGGACACTCAAAACTCGACGGCGGCAATAGTCGCTATTTCTGCCGACAGCCGTGAAGACGTGGATGCCCTGGCTACCAAGGCCCTTGATGCGGGTGGCTCCGAAACCTACGACCCCATGGATATGGGGTTCATGTACAGCCGGGCGTTCCGTGACTTGGATGGGCACCACTGGGAAGTGGTGTGGATGGACGAAGCCGCGGCCCAGGACGGGCCGCCGGAATCCTAGCCGAGAGAAAGAGTCCTAGCTAAGCGTCACGGCCAGCACACCAAGCACGACGGCGAGCAGCGGCGTGGTTCCTTGGAGGGTTGCTGCGCGGAGGTACTTTTTGCCGCTCGCGGCGAGGACCAAGGCTGCCAGAAGCATGGAGCCGCAACTGCTGAAGACCAGGGTCCAGCCCACCTGCGGGGCCCCCATGGCCACTGCGACGATGCCGATCAGGGCGCCGATGGCCAGGAAGAGGTTGTAGAAGCCCTGGTTGTACGCGAGCGGTTTGGTGGTTTCCGCATCAGCCTGGGAGGTGATGCTGAACGTTTTCCAGGTCTTGGGCTTGGTCCAGGTAATGGACTCCATAGTGAAGATGTAAACGTGGAGCAGGGCAGCTATCGACGCAAAAATCAGGGAGGCCAGGATCATGGTTTGATCCTAGCCTCCCTGTCATGCCGGTCTTGGGTGCCGCGCTGCCCGTCAGGCGCTGAGCAACTCCAGTGTGGCGCCGGCGAAGGTCGCCGCAGAGACGTTCCACTTGGACAGCAGGCCTTGCAGATTCTCGCCATCGGCCCTGTGCGCTGCGGTTTCAGATTCCAGCGTGGACAGGATTCCGGTACGCAGTTCAGTGTTGAAGTTCACTTTGCCAACCCGCAGCGAAGGGGCCTTCGCGAGCTGATCGGCGGGTATGCCGGAGGCACCGTGGAGTACCAGGGGGACGTCGGTCCGTGCTGCGACGTCCTGCAGTACGTCCCAACGGATGGCGGGCTCGCCCTTGTACTTGCCGTGCACGTTCCCCACCGCAACGGCCAGGAGTTGCGCGCCGGTTCGTTCAACGAAGTCAGCCACCTGCGCCGGGTCAGTGAGTCCCGCACCTGGCGTTCCGGCGTCGTGCGCTGGATTGTCAGCACCGAACGCCCTGTCCTCGTCGCCGGCAAGGCCGCCGAGTTCTGCTTCAATCACGACGTCGGCAGCACCTTGGGCGTCCAGTACGGCCCGGACCTCGCGGACCAGGGCGATGTTGTCCTCGTAGGGCAAGGACGAACCGTCGGCGAGCACCGAGTCAGCACCGGCGGCCACAGAATCACTAATGACCTGCAGATCCGAAGCGTGGTCAAGCTGCACAGAGACCGGGACACTCGCGGAGTCAGCCAGGCCACGCAGGGCCGTGATGAGCCTCAGTCCATTGGCAGTGGACGCAGTCTTCGGAGCGACCAGCAGGATCACGCCCAGACGGGCATCCTCAGCGGCCGCAACAACGGCAAGGGCGGTGGTGAAGTCGTAGCAGGTGAAAGCCGGAACTGCGGAGCCATCAGCCAGCGCAGAGGTGACCAGGTGATCGAGGTTGGTGCGCATCAGTGGGCCAAGCCTCCCACCAGGATCCACGCGACGTAGGTCAGCGCGAAGCCGGCCAGGCCCAGGATGGTGGTCAGGACGGTCCAGGTCTTGAGTCCGTCGGACACGGTGAGGCCGTAGTAGCGGATCACGGTCCAGAAGCCGGCGTCAGTTACGTGGGAGAGGCCCAGCGAGCCGAAGCCGATCGCGATAACAATCACGGCGATCTGGGCCGGTGTGTAACCGCCTTCCATGACCGCGGAGGTCAGCAGGCCGGTAGTGGTCACGATGGCGACGGTTGCCGAACCCTGGGCGGCGCGCAATGCCAGGGAAATGATGAAGCCGAGAACGATCACCGGCAGGCCGAGGCTGTCCAAGGTGTGGGAAAGGGCCGCGCCGATGCCCGATGTGCGGAGGACTTCGCCGAACACGCCACCTGCGGCAACAACCATGAGGATGGAAGCGATGGGAGGCAATGCGCCTTCGAAGATCTCGCCGGTTTCCTTGAGGGACCAGTTGCGGCGGACAGCAAGCAGGAAGAAGGAGAGGGCCACGGCTACGAGGAGCGCGAAGAACGGATTGCCGACGAACGCGGCCACGCCGTACCAGTAGTTGTCCTTGGGGATGGTCAGCGTGCCAACGGTGCCGAGGAGAATCTGGGCGATGGGCGCGGCGATCAAGAACATGATCAGGCCGGGACGCGGAGGAGCGATGGCGCGGGCGCCGGGACCGTCGTGGCCGACGTGGACCAGGGAGTCGGAGCCAAACTCGTCAACCTGCTGCTTGACGCCGGGCAGCAATTCGTATTCCTTGCGGTTCATGATGCTGGCAACCCAGTAGGACAGGAATCCAAGGGGGATGCAGATGATGAGGGAGATCATGGTGATCAGCCCGATGTCCGCGCCGAAGACGCCCGCACCTGCAACGATGCCCGGGTGCGGCGGGACAGCGACGTGGATGGAAAGCATGATGCCGGCCATGGGCAGGCCGAACTTGATGGGGTGAACGTTGGCGATCTTGGCGAAGGCGTAGACGATCGGGACCAGGACGATCACGCCCACCTCGAAGAACACGGGGATCGCCACAAGGAAGCCGACGGCGGTCAGTGCGACAGCGACGCGCTTGGCGCCGAGCTTCTCAGTGAAGTGGGTGGCCAGGGACTGCACGCCCCCGGAAACCTCGATCATGCGGCCGAGGATGGCACCGAGGGCGATCAGCAGGGCGACCTTGCCCATGGTGCTGCCAACTCCGGTGGTCACTACGGTGAAGATGTCCTTGAGTGGAATCTGCGCGGCAACACCCACCAGGATGCTGACGGCCAGGAGGGCCACGAAAGCTTGGATCTTGAAGCGGATGATCAGCACCAACAGCAAGGCGATTCCGGCTGCGGCGATGGTCAGCAGAAGGGGTGTTCCCAGTTCGACTGCGGGTTTGATGGCGGGGGCGTCGGCCGCCTGAACCATCAACGAGTTAACGAGGGGATTCATTGGGGGTGTCTCCTTTGACATACCAGTCTAGGCAAGACCGGCGGGAGGTGGCGGCGACGGCGAAGGGGGGATCGCCGTCGTCGCGGGTTCTTGTGGGGTGGTTAGGCAGTGCGCTTTGCGGGCGCGACAACCTTGATGACGGCGGAGTCGTCGGCGGCGGCGAGGCCTTGGGCCTGTCCGAGAAGGTAGAGCTGTTCAGCTGCGGCGGCAACGGGTGCGGCGAGGCCGGCGGCGCGGGTCGCCTTACCCACGATGCCCATGTCCTTGACGAAGATATCGAGGCGGCTGAGGACCTCGGCGCCGTCCTCGGAGTAGGCCTCGAGGATGCGCGGACCACGGTTGGACAGCATGAAGGAACCGGCGGCTCCGGCCTCGAGGGCGGCGAGGGTCTTCGCCTGGTCCAGGCCGAGGGCGTCGGCAAGGGCCATGGCCTCGGCAGCGGCGGCGATGTGGACACCGCAGAGAAGCTGGTTGACGGTCTTGAGTGCTTGGCCGTCGCCGGGCTTGTCACCCACGATGCTCAGGGTGGAGGCCAGCAGTTCGAGTGCGGGACGGGCCTTTTCGAGTGCCTCGGGCTCTGCACCCACGACGATCAGCAGGTCGCCCTCGCCTGCACGCTTGGGTCCACCGGACAGGGGAGCGTCAACCAGGACCACGCCGTATTCCGCAAGCTTTTCCACCGTGGCGGGGATGGCTTCGGTGCCAACGGTGCTGCCGAGGATCACGACGGCGCCGGGCTTCAACACCGAGGCAACGCCGTTCTCGCCGAAGAGGACATCGTTGAGCTGCTCGCCGTTGCGGACGGCCAGGAGCAGCGCGTCGGCGCCATCGGAGGCCTCACGGGCTGAAGCGAACGTCTTGATCCCGGCGGCTGCGGCGAGTTCCAGTCGCGGCTCGGCGATGTCGAAGCCGTGGACGGTGAGCTCGGACGCGAGACGGGTTGCCATGGGCAGGCCCATGGCGCCGAGGCCCAGGACGGTGACGGTGTAGTTGCTGCTGGTCATGGTGTTCTCCAGTGAATTTTGGCTGTTAGAAGGTGGCGCTGAGCTTGCGGGTGACTTCAGTCAGGGATTGGTCGTCGCCGACGTTGCCCGCGAAGACGATGTACGGGATGCCCTTGGCGGGGCCGTCCACCGGCTCCCAGAGCGAGACGATGCCCGGCAGCATGGGGCCGCGGACGATTGCGTGGCGGATTTCCAGGCCGTGGGCGGCGACATCCGAAGACGTGATGCCGCCCTTGGCGATGACGAACCGCGGCGGGAAGGTTTTCAGGGTCCGGTTCACCACAGCGACGACGGCGGCGGAGACGGTGCGGGCGATCTTCAGGCTTGCTGCGGCGTCGTCGGTTTTGATGAGCAGGCGGCTGGTGTGGACGATGACGTCACCGTGGTGGAGGGCATCGATGACGTCGGAGACGACGGTTCCGATGTAGGCGTCGGCTTCCGCTTCACCTGCCGTTTCGGTTCCGGCAATGAGTTTCTCGACGTCGATCTCGATGGTCCGCGCGGAGCTGTGCGCGGCTGTGAGGTCATTGAGCTGGCGGGTGGTGAGGCCAACGTGGGAGCCGACCACGATCATGCCGCCGGCAGTGGAGGGAGTGTTGCCCGCGAAGGCTTCTTCGGAGGTCAATGCCGTGCGGATTTCCTGGCCGATCCGGCCGCGGACAAACGGCGGACCCACGCGGTAGAGGAGTTTCTTGCCGCGGCGTTCGGCTTCTTCAAGGCCCAGTGCGAGGGCGCGGAAGTCGTTCTCTGTGACGATGTCGGCCACGATCGGGGTGGAGTTGGTGGCGGGCTCCAGGGCGTCGGCGATGGCCTTGGCGGAGATGGTAGGGTCCTGGGCGGAAGCTCCGGCGCGGATGATGTTCAGGTCCAGGACGATCACGTCGCCTGCCGGGAAACGGCCTTGCGACTTCTCCTCCACATACTTGGCCATCTCGGAGTTCTTGAAGCCAAAGCTCGCATCCTTGGCGAATTCCGTCTCGGCCACAGGGGTGAGTGTGCCAGCGTCTCCCCTCATGTAGTGCACGCCGCCGATGGTGACGCGGCCGGCGTCGGGGAATGCCGGAACGATCACTACGCCGTCAGTGGGCTCGCCGGTCGCGGCGGCCACGGTAGCGGCGATGACGTCCGGCTCCAACGGGTAGTGGCCGCGGAGGGTGGAGTCGCTGCGGCTGACAAAACCGAGTTGGACGGTGCCTGCGGCGGCGGACAGTGCGTTGCGCACGATTTCCTCGTTGCGCGCCGCGGCTTCGGCCGGGTCCAGGCTGCGGGTGTTGGTGAGGACGTAAACGGCGGCCTGGGTCTGGTTCTCACGGATGTGGGTGAAGGCCCAGGTGAAGTCCTCAACCTCCCAGCGGGTGAGCACGGCGAGATCCGCAACGGACTGCGTGCCTGTGGGGTCGTCGTCGAGGACAACCAGAACGCGCGGGGTGGTGGCAGCGGACGCGGCTACGGCGTCGGCTACCAGCTGAGCGGGAATCTGGACTTCCTCCGGGAAGGCGGCCAGAACGTCTGCTTCAAGGGTCACTGTGCACTCCATCGTGGGAAATCTGTGTAGCGGTTTAGTGAATGTAAGATGTCAGACATCTAACATTTGAATTAGTGTGACACACGGCTCCTCAGCGCGCAAGGTGCTCAGCGTCACTAGGCTGGGGACATGGCCGACAGCGTGGTTCCCCTCCCTTTCGTGGACGTCCTCACTCCCGCCATTCCCGCAGGTCAGCAGGTTCCCGCAGTGCTGATCCACGGTTGGGCGTCCTCTTCGGTGTACTGGGAACCCCTGGCCAAGGAACTGCTCGACGCCGGCCGTGAAGTCTGGATTCTCGACCTCCCCGGCTACCACCCAGGCGAGGAACTACGGCCGGATTTCACGTGGACCTTGGACTCCGCGGCTGCATCGGTAGCGGCCGCGCTTGACCGGCTGGGCGGGAGTCCTGCGCACGTGGTGGGGCACTCACTGGGCGGCAGCCTGGCCCTGACATTGGCAGCGGATTCCCCGCATCTGGTGGCCACGGTAACGCTGGTGGGCATGGTGCCGGCGCCTCCCAATGAAGGATTCCGGTCGATGCTGCAGTCCCAATGGGGCCAGGGCTTTCTGGATGCCGAAACCAGGGCCAAGTGCATGGAGGCCTGGTACGGCCCTTTGTCCGCAGGAGACATGGAGCAGCTCAGCAAGGGGTTCGACGTTCCATTTTCGATTCTTGGCCCCAGCGGCAAGGCGGCCATGACCGGCGTCGAACCTTCAGTGCCCGGGCGCGTCCACGCGCCCCTGCTGGTGATCGCCGGGGTTGGGGACCGGGTGCGGTCCATCGACCAGATGGCCGCGTTCGTGTCGGCAGGCCCGAGGCGCCAATTGAAGGCCATTCCCGGCGCGGGCCACAGTGTCCACTGGGAGAAGCCGGAGGAATGCGCCAAGGCGCTGCAGGAATTTTGGGAAACGAGCTGGCCTCCGCCAGCGTAAGATGTCTGACAACCATCCCGCCCCGGGAAGACACGGGACGGAGGATGGCCGGAGTACAGGAAATGGGGATACATGGCACGCAAGTCGCTGGTCGGCGTCGTCGCTGATGAGTTGCTGGACCGCATCATCGCGGGTGAATTTCCACCCGGAACGGTGGTCCCCGGTGAGCTTGAGCTCAGCGCCAAGCACGAGGTGAGCCGCATGACCGTGCGTGAGGCCATGAAGACCCTCGAAGCGCAGCGGATCCTCAGCGTGGAGCGCGGCCGCGGCACGTTCGTCAACCCCCTGAACCAGTGGGCATCGCTGGAAGCCGTGCTGCGGGCGGCATCTGAGGGAACCAAGGACGCAGCCGCCGCGATCCAACTCATTGAGCTCCGCCGCATGCTTGAAACCGGCGCCTGCGAACTCGCCGCCGAACGTATCTCCGACGACGAACTCACAGCACTCAGCGAACACGTCGATAAGATGCAGGCCGCCCACGAAGTCAACGATCTCGCGGCTTTCGTGGAAGCCGACCTCGCCTTCCACGACGTCATTCTTCACGCCTCCGGCAACGTGTTTGTCGCTGTACTCTTTGAACCGCTGCACCGGGTCCTCGAGGCCCGCCGCACCGAAACATCGGCTTTCCCGGAGATCCAGGAACACGCAATCGGCCACCACAGGAAAATCGCCACGGCCTTGGAGTCCCGGAATCCCAACGAGTCACGCCTGGCCATGGACGCCCACATGCAGCAGACGCTGGACGACCTGAAGACGTACGTGCTGGAGGCGTAGCTGGCACAGGCGCCTTAATTGTTGGACCCGGATAATTTAATTCCTGCACGGGCCGGGTCTAGCAAAATCACTGATTTCTAGGGAATAATCAGGCCATGCTCTTAATTGTTGGAAACCTCTATGGAACATTCTCCCCGTGAACCCACTCGATTTTCCCGAGTTCCCCTTCAGCTCTCCACTGGCGAAAGCCATCATCGACCTTGAACGGATTCGCGCAGATTTAGGTGAAGGAACCACCGCTCCCGAGGTCTTCACACAGTTGCGAACACTCTTTCAACTGCTGTCGAGCATCATGAGCGCACGCATCGAGGGCAATCGCACGTCAATTGTGGATGCTGTTGCAGGCGTTCAGCTCGCGGACCGAGCCGACATCAAGCGGGACGACGGTGTTCAAGAGATCGTCCAGCTCCAAGAAGCAACGGCTTTCGTCGACTCCGCGGTCGGCCGGGGGACGATACTGACACACGGGTTTGTCCGGGAGCTGCACCGCATCTCCGTGGCCGGTTTGGAACGTGAAGGGGACCGCACACCTGGTGCCTACAGGCTCGCCGATGTCACCATCAGCGGTTCATCGCACCGGCCACCCTCGCCAGGGAGCGTGCACGGAGACATGACGTCACTCCTCGACTTCATCAATGCGGACGTAGATCAAAACTACGAGCTCCTCAAGATTGCGCTTGCCCACCATCGGTTCGTCTGGATTCATCCTTTCGGCAATGGCAATGGTCGCGTCGGGAGACTCATGACTTACGCCGCCATGCGGCGGCAAGGGTTCTCCGACACCGCCGGATACCGGGCGCTGAACCCAACGGCCGTATTTGGGGAGAACTGCGCCCTCTACTACGAACGACTCGAAGACGCCGATTCCCTCGAACCCGAGTCCCTGATTCGCTGGTCGACGTATGTCCTCGAAGGACAACTGACAGACCTCAGAAGGTTGGCGAAACTCGGTGACAAGGACTTCGTTACGGAAGGCCTGTTGGTTCCCGCAATCGCAAGAGGCCTCGCCTCGTCGCGCTTCACGGCGGACGAAGCCCTGGCTTTGACCATCATCGCGCGCAAAGTTGACGTGAAGGCCGCAGACCTTAGTTCAGCATTCACAGGTTCAGCTGCGACACGAAGTCAAGACATTCGAAAGCTTCTGGACCGCGGCGTCATTGAACCGATCGCCAAGGGGAAGAGATCCTACCGGCTTCGGCTGGCCCCGAGCGAACTAACGCCACTTCTGGTTCGGGAATTGGATCAATTGGGTTTCCTGCCCCGCGTTCTGCGCGATTCAGAATAGTCTCCGCCTCCTGCCTAGCGGCGCAAGCTCTCGCTGGGCAGCTCGCCGAAAGCCTTCACGTAGAGCGCAGAGAAGCGCCCTTGGTGCGTGAAACCGCACAACTCAGCGACGGCCGTGACACTCTGCTCCCGCGGGCTCGCTTCCAGCAGCATCTCCCGGGCTCGATCCAGCCGGATACTGCGCAATAACTCCGACGGCGTCGCGCCAGTTTCCGCCCGCAAGGCAGTTTGCAGCGTGCGGACCGAAACGCCCAGGCACTCGGCGATGTCCGGGACAGTGAGTTCTTCGAAAGCGTGCTTTTCCAACAGTTCGCGGCAATCGCGGACCAACCGGCCCTCCGAAGCCGCGTCCCGAGCCTCCACGCCGGGGGACTCCATCGCCATCAGCAAGCGCGAGATCATGCTGTCCGCCAACAAACCCTGCACAAAAGCGGGAGCCGCGGACTGCGGTTGGCTGATCATGTCGTCATGAAGTTCGACGACGGCCCTCAAGAACGCGCGCCCGGCGCCACCTGAAAGGTCCATGCCGTAGCCCAGCTCACCAGGCGCCGCGCCGTTGAGTTGCCACGCCACCCGCTCCAGCGCTGCCCGCCGCACGTACACAATTAGGTGCGGGCTGCCGCTGTCCCAGCTCATGGAGAAGGGCCTGTCGAGCGGAGGAACAGTGGCCATCGCCGGACTCGACTCCACAGTGCTCGCGCCCACCTTCATGGACGCGTGCCCCGTCAACGGGATTTGCACCAGGTGGAAGTCCTGGAGGCCCTCCGGCTCAATCCGTACGTCCGCGCCGTAGTCCAGGAACTCGATCCCCACATCGCCGCGGTGGAGGGAGCGGAGCTTCATATCCACAGAGGACTGGCGCGTTCGCGGCGACAGTTCGTGACTGCAAAACAGCTCAGCAATTTTGGCGTGCGCTTGGTCCACGTCGGTGGTGGCCATGGTGGGCCGCCCCCGCAGAACGTCACGAGGAAGAATCCTCACCATCCGCCACCTACTTCACCGGTTTTCCCACTGCACGGGGTCTTTTCGCTTTTCGGATGATCCCCGCGCCGAGCGGATATTCCGGAGTGCAGCTACTGTCTAGAGTCGCTTTTAAGACAAGTATGACGCAGCTCACAGAACCACAACAGTGACGGAAGCGAGGTGAGGGCTAGTGAAGAACATCAAGCTCGTGCATGACCGCCGAGATGAATGGGATCGGAGTCATTTCGAACTCTGGGCGGCGGAGCTTCAGGCCAGGGAAACCCACCTCACTTCCGCGGCCTGGGTTGGCTGGCACGAAGAAGAGGAGGAGCCTGCGTAATTCGGATAATCCTCGCGCCACGTGGATATTCCGAACGACCACGACTGCCTAGAGTCGCTTGCAGGACGAATATGACGCACGTCATATATCCGTAACATCATCATCGCGGGAAAGGGTTTGGCACATGTCAGCACTCAAGGGCAGGACAGCGATCGTCACCGGTGGAGCCACCAAGGTGGGCCAGGGCGTGGTCACCGCTTTGCGGGACGCCGGAGCCACGGTGGTGGTGGCGGACATAGACCCCGACGGCGCATCGCTCACCGCCGGGCTGGGCGAAGGAATCACCTACTCCCACACTGACATCACTGATGATGACGCCGTGAACCAGCTTGTCAGCGGGACCCTGGCCCGACACGGCAGCTTGGACATCCTGGTAAACCTCGCCTGCACGTACAAGGACGATGGCGGAGCTTCCGGCCGCGCCGACTGGCTCGACGCACTGAACGTCAACCTCGTCAGCGCCGTAGTTGCGAGCAACGCGGCCCGCCCTTACCTCAAGGCTTCGGGGCACGGCGCCATCATCAACTTCACGTCCATTTCCAGCTCCGTGGCGCAGACAGGCCGCTGGTTGTACCCCGCCAGCAAGGCTGCTTTGGTGCAGGTGACCCGCAGCATGGCGGTGGACTTCGCATCGGACGGGATCCGGGTCAACTCGGTCAGCCCGGGCTGGGTGTGGAGCAACATCATGGATTCCCTCAGCAACGGGAACCTTGAGAAGACAGATTCCGTGGCCGCCCCGTTCCACGCACTCAAACGCGTCGGCCGCCCGCACGAGGTGGGTGACGTCGTCGCGTTCCTCGCCAGCGACCAAGCGAGCTTCGTGACCGGCGCCGATTGGGCCGTTGACGGCGGTTACTCCGCTTTGGGACCCGAACGCGCCGAAGAGACCATTCCCTTGCTCGCCGCCAACTGACAACCGCAAACAAACCCACACCCATACAGACCAAGAGAGAAGGACAACACCATGACGCAACGCCACATCACCATCGTGGGTGCAGGCCAGTCCGGACTGCAGCTGGGCATCGGCCTGCTGGACGCCGGATTCCACGTCACCACGATCTCCAACCGCACACCGCAGGAGATCCAGGAAGGAAAGGTGGCCTCCAGCCAGTGCATCTTCCACAACGCGCTGGAACACGAGCGGTCCTTGGGGCTGGATTTCTGGCCCGATGCCCCCACCGTGGACGGCATCTCCTTCACCATTCCCCACCCCGAACTACCGGGTGAAAAGGCCATCAGCTGGGCCTCCCGCTTGGACAACCACGCCAAGTCCATCGATCAGCGCGTGAAGTTCCCCAAGTTCATGGAGGAGTTCACCGCGCGGGGCGGCGAGCTGGTCTTCGAAGACGCCGGCGTAGCTGAGCTGGAAAAGTACACGCAGAATTCAGACCTGGTGATCGTGGCAGCCGGTAAAGGCGAGATCGCGCAGCTCTTCACCCGCGACGCCGAACGCAGCACCTACGACGCCCCGCAGCGCGCCCTTGCCTTGACCTACGTGAAAGGCCTGAAGCCCCGCGAAGAGTACTCGGCCGTCTCGTTCAACCTCATCCCCGGAGTTGGCGAGTACTTCGTCTTCCCCGCCCTCACCACCACCGGCCCCTGCGAAATCATGGTCTTCGAAGGCGTTCCGGGCGGCCCGATGGACACGTGGAAGGGCCTCTCTCCCGAGGAGCACCTGGAGAACTCCACGAACATCCTGCAGACGTTCCTGCCGTGGGAAGCCGAACGGGCCACGGACGTGGAACTCACCGATCCCCATGGCGTCCTCCAAGGCCGCTTCGCACCCACCGTCCGCCACCCGATTGCCACGCTGCCGAGCGGCCGTCAGGTACTGGGCCTGGCTGACGTCGTGGTGTTGAACGACCCCATCACCGGACAAGGGTCCAACAACGCGAGCAAATGTGCGGCGTCATACTTGGACAGCATCATCCGGCAGGACAATGGAGCCTACGACGCAGAGTTCATGCAGGCCACCTTCGAGCGCTATTGGGATTACGCCCAGCACGTTGCACACTGGACAAATGCCCTCCTGGCCCCGCCGCCGCCCCACATCCTTGAACTCCTGGGCGCAGCGAACAGCGAGCCGGCCATTGCCCACCGGTTCGCCAACGGCTTCAACCACCCCCCGGAATTCCAGGACTGGTTCATGTATCCGGACAAAGCTGCTGACTACCTGGCCGGCCTCTCCGCCGCCAAGGTTTAATGGCACACCCCTGCCAGCAAGGACTTAATCATGCGAAAAATAGCAATCGTCGGGGCCGGGGAATCCGGCGCCCAACTGGCTTTGGGCCTGCAGCGGGACGGCTACGCCGTGACGCTCCTGTCCGACCGTTCCGCGGCCCAGATCCGCACCGGCAAAGTCATGTCCAGCCAGTGCATGTTCTCCACCGCCCTCGACGCCGAAGCCCAGATGGGGACAGCGCTCTCGGAGTTCTACGAGTCCGGCTCCGTCCCGGGCATCACCTCCATCCGGTTGCGCGTGGATGCGGAAGAACCCATCGAATGGGAGGCCCCCTTGGATGGGCCGGCCCGCTCCATCGACCAACGGATCAAAAGTGCCCTGTGGATCGAGACGTTCGTGGCCGCCGGGGGTGACTTCCGGATTGAGAAGGTCACGACGCGCATGCTCGAAGAGCTCGCCCGCGACTACGAGCTTGTCATTGTCAGCACCGGCAAGGGCGAGATCGGCCAGATCTTCCCGCGCGACAAGGCAAAGTCGCCCTTCGACCGGCCCCAGCGGGTCCTGGCGCTCAATTACGTCACGGCCGACAATTACGTCACCGCCGACGACGGTGCTGTCGCGGGCGACGCGTCACCGGACGGCACCTCCAGCAGCGCCGCCGCCATCCGCATGTCCATGGCCCCCGGCGTCGGCGAGTTCTTTACTTTCCCGGGCCTGACCGTCACCGGGCCGTGCCGCATGATGGTGTTCGAAGGCGTGGTGGGCGGCCCCATGGACCGGTGGACCGACGTCGGGACCCCGCAAGAGCAGCTGGAGCGATCGCTGGAAATCCTGCGAGAGCATTTCCCGCACGAGGCCGAAAACTTCGCCGACGCGGAACTGACCGATAGCGGCGCCACCCTGCTGGGGCGCATCACGCCAACGGTGAGGTCCGCCGTCGGGGAGCTCGGGAACGGGAAGCTGGTGTTCGGGCTCGGCGACGCTGTGGTCCTCAACGACCCCCTCACCGGGCAGGGCTCAAACAATGCGACACTGGCCGCCAAGTATTACCTCGATGCGATTGTTCGCAGGGGCCAGCAGCCGTTCGACCGCCACTGGATGGAGCGGACGTTCGATGAGTTCTGGCGCGGATGGGGCCAGTGGGCGGTTGAATGGACCAACGACCTCCTTAAGCCTCGAAGGGACCACCAGAAAACCCTCCTCAGCGAAGCCGCTGAACACCCGGCGCTGGCAGCGGGCATCGTGGCCGGGTTCGATGATCCCCGGACGTCCTATCCGTGGTGGTTCGATCCCACAGCCGCAGCCGACTTCATGCAGGCCCGCAAAGAGGAAGACACCTCCGTTTTCGACGTCCGTGATTTCAGGGGCGCGTTGGGGCAATTCGCCACAGGCGTTACCGTGGTGACTACTGTTGCTGCCGACGGCCGGAAGGTGGGCATGACCGCGAATTCGTTCACGTCAGTTTCCATGGAGCCCCCTTTGGTGCTGTGGTGCCCCAGTAAACGGTCGCCAAGCCTGGGTGACTTCGAGAACGCCACGCATTTCGCCATCAACATCCTGGCCAGCGACCAGCACGTCCTGTCCCGCCAGTTCGCCACTCCCGCCACCGACAAGTTCGCCGGCACGGACACCACCGAAGGCATCGCCGGCGTCCCACTCCTGGACGGCGCGGTGGCCACCTTCCAATGCCGCACGGTCTCACGGCACGACGCCGGCGACCACGTCATCTATGTGGGGGAAGTAGAGAAATACGACCACGACGGCGGCGCTCCCCTGGTGTTCCACGGCGGCAAATACCACGCAACCGCCAGCCACCCGGACTTCTAGCCACCTTCTGAGCACTTCTGAAAGGAGCGGAAATGGACGATTCCGTTGACGTCGCGATCATTGGCTCGGGCATCAATTCCCTGGTCGCGGCAGCTGAGCTCGCCATGGACGGAAAGCGCGTCTGCATCATCGAGCGTTCAGACCGGCTGGGAGGCTTCATTCATTCCTCCGAGCGGACCCTGCCGGGCTTCATCCACGACTCCTTCTCTTCCTGGCACCCGTTGTTCGTGTCAGGTGGCGCCTACGCGGCTTTGGGCAAGGAACTCCACGCAAGGGGGCTGGAGTACTGCAACACCACCGGCCCGGTGACCGCGAGTGTCGCCGCGGATCCGGCCACGGGAGTTCACCGGGTTGTCATTGCACATCGGGATCCGGGCGAGACTGCTGCCGCGTTCAAGGTCACCGGCGACCAGTCCGCCTACCTGGCCATGTTGAATGACCTTGAGCGGAACGCCGGCACGGTTTTTGGGGCGTTCGGGGCGGAGCTTCGATCGTTCAAGGAGACGGCGAAGATTGCCTTCGGAGCCATACGGCGTGGACGATTCTCCGGGACCGAAGCCTTCGTGCGGGACGCGGTCATGAGCGGCCGGAACTACACCCGCAGCAGCTTTGACGGGTGGGAAGCGGACCAACTGTGGTCTCCGTGGCTCCTGCACGCAGGGCTTGGCCCGGACCAGGCAACCGGCGGGGTGATGTTGCCGGTGATGGCCATGAGCATGCACGGCTTCGGGCTCCCGATTGTGAAAGGCGGGGCGTCGAGGTTCGTGGAGGCGTTTGAGTCGTTGCTGCGCGACAACGGGGTCCGGATCATGCTGGGCGCCGAGGCCGAGGAGATCCTGGTAGGTTCCGGCGGTTCCGGCAAAGACAGCTCGGTCACCGGCGTCCGGACGTCGCAGGGCGTGGTCACGTCCGGCACGGTGTTGGCGAACGTCTCCCCGCAGGCCCTCTATACCCAGCTCCTTCGCCAGCCACCTGCCGGAACCGCCGCGGCGGCCGGACGCTACCAGAACGGCCGCGGCGCCCTGCAGATCCACCTCGCCCTGGACAAGCCCGTGGAGTGGGTCGATCCCCGGCTCAACGATGTTCCCCTGGTGCACATCAGCAACGGCTCGGACAGCACAGGAATCGCCTGCGCCCAAGCCGAGGCCGGCCTGCTGCCCAGCGAACCCACGGTGGTGGTGGGGCAGCAATGCGTCCTGGATCCGTCCCGGGCTCCAGAGGGCAAGGCCACGCTGTGGCTGCAATTGCAGGAGGTTCCGTTCTCTCCCGTGGGTGATGCTGCCGGCGAACTGACAGTGGAGGAAGGCTGGACCGAGGAGCTGAAACAGGGCTATCTGGAACGGGTCCTCGCCCGGCTGGAGCAGTTCGCACCGGGAACCCAGGCTACGGTTCTCGCTTCAGACATCATCGCTCCCACGGACCTGGCCGCCGCTAATCCCAATGCCGTCAAAGGCGACCCCTATGGAGGCTCCGCTGAGCTCTTCCAAAACCTGCTCTGGCGGCCTTTCCCCGCGGCGGCAGGCCACCAAACCGCCGTCGATGGTCTCTGGCATATCGGCGCGTCAACCCACCCCGGTCCTGGCCTTTCCGGTGGCTCGGGCCACTTGGTGGCCCAAAAACTGACCGCACCACCTTCACGATTTTCGCGTCTTCAAGCAGCACTTAAACCAAGCAAGCGATAGGAGAACAATGTCTGTTCTGGCCGGGCTCACTGCAGCCCTTTCGAGTGGTTCAGTGGAAATCATCGACCTCACCACGCCCCTCAGTTCCGAAACCCCCATCTTGAACCTTCCGCAGCCCTTCGCGAACACGGTGGGGCTGTCCGTCTCGCCGGTGAGCAATTTCGACGACGCCGGCCCGGCCTGGGCATGGAACGACGTCACCGTGGGTGAACACGCGGGGACGCACCTGGATGCTCCGGTCCACTGGATCACCGGCAAGGACGGCAAGTCCGTGGACAAGATCGAGCCGCACCGGTTGGTGGGTCCCGTGGTGGTGATCGACAAGACCGCAGAGGTCTCCGCGAACCCTGACTTCCTGCTGGAACCGGAACATTTTGAGCAGTGGCAGGAGGCGCATGGTGCGTTCCCCGAGAATTGCTGGGTCATCTTCCGGACCGGATGGGCGGCCCGCGGCGCTGATGCTGCGGCTTTCGTCAACGCGGACGACGCCGGACCCCACACTCCAGGGGTCTCTGCGGCAGGTGCCAAGTGGCTTGCCGGTAACGCCTCGATCAGCGGTTTCGGGGTGGAAACCGTGGGGATCGATGCAGGGCAGGCCGGCGCGCTGGATCCGATGTTCCCCGTGCATTCGTTCCTCCTCGGCGCGGACAAGTATGGCGTCACCTCGCTGCGGAATGTGGACCGGCTTCCCGTCACTGGTGCCACACTGGTGGTTGCTCCCCTGCCGATCGTGGGCGGCACTGGCAGCCCGAGCCGTGTTTACGCGCTGGTGGAGAAGGCATGAGCGAGCACGTACGGGTTTCCACCCTGGTGGGCAGGACGCTGGCGAAGCTCGGCGTCGGGCATGTTTTCGGCGTGGTGGGCAGCGGCAACTTCGACGTCACCGGCACCCTCATGGCCGAAGGAATCCCTTTCACTGCCACCCGGCATGAAGGCGGTGCTGCGACCATGGCCGACGCCTACTCGCGGATGTCCGGCAAGGTGGGAGTGGTCACCACGCACCAAGGCTGCGGGCTGAGCAATGCCATCACGGGAATCGGTGAAGCCGCGAAGAGCCGCACTCCCATGATCGTGCTGACCGCCGACACCCAGGCCGCAGCGATCCGGTCCAACTTCAAGATCGACCAAGACGGGCTGGCCCGCAGCGTCGGAGCCGTGGCTGAACGCATCCACTCCCCAGCCACAGCTGTGGCAGACACCGTCAGGGCTTTCCGGACCGCGGTCAATGAGCGCCGCACCGTGGTCCTGAGCTTGCCGTTGGACGTCCAAAGTGCCACATCCTCAACCACGGCAGATGAGGTGAGTGCCGTCGTCGTGCCTGAGCCCTTGAAGATCCGCCCGGACGCTGCCGCCGTTGAGCAGTTGGTGGCGCTGATTTCCGCCGCTGAACGTCCGGTGTTCGTCGCCGGACGCGGAGGGCGCGGCGCCCGGGACGAGATCCTGGAATTAGCGCGGCATGCTGGAGCATTGGTGGCGACGTCGGCCGTGGCAAGTGGGCTGTTCAACGGCGACTCGCACAATCTGGGGATTTCCGGCGGCTTCTCTTCGCCCACGACGGCGGAGCTCATCAGCGGCGCCGACCTGATTGTGGGGTGGGGTTGCGCGCTGAATATGTGGACCATGCGGCACGGGCGGCTCATCTCCACCGGCACCAACGTGGTGCAGATCGACGTCGAAGATTCCGCGCTCGGCGCCAACCGGCCCATCACCCTGGGGCTGCTGGGAGACTCGGCACTGACTGCCGCTGACGCCCTGCCGGCGCTGCGGACCGTGCAGCCTGAGCCTGCTGAAAAATACCGCTCCGAAGCCAATGCCCTGGCCATCAAGCAGGGCTCCAGATGGCGGGACGTTTCCACAGAAGATCTGTCCACGGCGACGTCCATCGACCCCCGCGTCCTCACCCGGGAACTGGATTCGCTGCTGCCGGCGGAGCGGATCGTGGCCGTGGATTCGGGCAACTTCATGGGCTACCCCAGCCAGTACCTCGCTGTGCCGGACGAGTTCGGATTCTGCTTCACCCAGGCGTTTCAGGCGATCGGGCTGGGGCTTTACACGGCCATTGGCGCCGCGCTTGCCCAGCCGCACCGGCTGCCGGTGCTGGGCGCGGGCGACGGCGGATTCCTGATGGGCATCAGCGAGTTGGAGACCGCCGCGAGGCTCAAACTGCCTTTGGTGTGCATCGTCTACAACGACGCAGCGTACGGGGCCGAGGTCCACCACTTCGCGTCGGAGCACACCGAGGCCGAGCTCTCCAGCGTCGTGTTCCCGGAAACGGACATCGCTGCCATAGCCCGCGGATTCGGCGCCGAAGGCGTGACCGTACGGACCATTGCGGACCTGGAAGCCGTGCGCCCGTGGATCGAGGCCTACGAAGCCGGGACGCAGGACCGGCCCCTCGTGATCGACGCCAAGATCGCGTCCGACGGCGGATCGTGGTGGCTGGCGGAGGCGTTCCAGGGCCACTAAGCGCGGGGCTAGTTGGGCGGGGCGGTGCTCGCGCGGACTACCAGTTCCGTGGCCACCTCGAGGGCTGCCGAGGAGCCAAGGCCGGGCTGGTCGATCTGTTCCGCGAGCATGCCCACGGCCATCGATGCCAGCTGAGCGAGCGGCTGCCGGACCGTGGTGAGCGGCGGGGAGGTGAGGGCGGCCTGGGCGATGTCATCGAAGCCCACCACGCTGAGGTCGTCAGGTATTTTCAGGGATCGCTGCGCTGCGGCGTTCATGACTCCGAGGGCCTGCAGGTCGCTGCCCGTGAAGATCGCGGTGGGCCGCTCGGGGAGATCCAGGAGTTCCCCGCCCAGGCGAAGGCCGGACTCGATGCTGAAGTCGCCGTCGCGCACAAACTCGGGAAGGACCGGGAGCCCGGCTTCGTGCAGGGCGGCGGCGTAGGCGGCGTAGCGCGCCCGGCCGTGGCCGGGGCTGTGCACGCGGCCCGTGATGATGCCGATGCGTTCATGCCCCAAGCCCAGGAGATGGGACACCGCGCCCAACGCTCCGGAGAACGACGCCGGGCTGACGCTGGGAATCTGCAGTCCCTCCGAACCTTCGGGGTCAATGGCGACGGCCGGAATTTTCAGTGCCCGCGCCTGGTCCACCAAGGCTGATCCTTGGCGCGGAGCCAGCAGCATCACACCATCCAGGCGGTTGCCGGAGGGCTCCCGCAGTTTCTGCCAGTTCTCCACGGTGGCGTTGACGGCCCGCGTGTAGGCCACGGTGTAGCCGAGCCGCGCAGCTGCAGCTTCCACTCCCTCCATGGTTTCCAGGACCCACGGGGAATCGAAGTTGTTCACCACCAATTGCAGCAGTCCGGGCTCAGTGGCAGTGTTCCGCTTGGTGTAGTCGAGCTCTTCCAAGGCCTGCTGAACACGGGCACGCGTGGCCTCGGAAACGTGCGAACGGCCGTTCAGCACCTTGGAAACGGTGGGCACGGAGACGCCCGCGGCCGCAGCCACGTCTGCAATCCTGGGGCGCGGAGTTGCGGTCAACGGGGCAGTCCTTGAACTCATGGGGAAACTGAAGCGGCAATGCGCGGAGCCGTTGTCCGGCGGACCGGCGCAGTTTCGACCCGCACGGGTCCAACGATAACACTGCCGCTTTCGCTCGAACCCAAGGGTGAGGCCGTGAATATCCCCAGCTCAGCCCCGATCCAGCGTCCCTCCATCACATCGAAATCCCACAGCGGGATCTGCCACGGATCAGTGGGACCTACACGCCAGGCAAAGGTGGCTCGCGGGGTCTCATCCGTCCTGATCTGAAGTTCGATCCGCGGCCCCGGAAGTTCCACCGCACGCCCCACGGGAAGCTCCTGCGGACCTTCGCTGCCAGTGCCGCTGCCCAGGACATACCCGTCACCCGTCCGTACGATCCCCAGCCAGGCATACCGTTGGCCAAGAACCACGACGCCGGCCCGGGTACCTGCCGGAACATCGTCCAGTTCCAGCGTGGTGGTAAAGGTGGACGGCACGCCGGGGAGGATCTGGCCCAGGACGTTGGGGAGTTCGCGCAGGTTGATGGGATCGTTGGCTTGCGGACGCAGGACCAGATGCCCTCCTCCACAAGTGGACAGCCACTCCTTGCGTGGGTTGGCCTGCCAGTGCCACTGCGGCCCCAGTCCGGGGGACGTGAAGTTGTCGCTGGTGGGAGGAGCCACATCTTCCGGCGAAGTACCCGCCGGGTAGGGGTGGACCAAAACCGGGGTTCCCGGTCCGTCGTCGTCCGCGGTTGCGCCCATCCACGGCCAGCCGTCCGCATCCCAACCCATGGGTTGGAGGTGGACCACACGGCCGAAGGCTCCGCGGTCCTGGAAGTGCAGGAACCAGTCCTGCCCCTCGGGAGTGGTGACCCACGCGCCTTGGTGCGGGCCGTTCACCGGCGAACCACCCTGCTCCAGAACCCGGCGTTCCTCGTAGGGCCCAAAAGGAGACCGCGAGCGGAACACCGACTGCCATCCGGTGGAAACCCCGCCGGCAGGTGCGAAGATCCAGTACCAACCCTCGCGCTTGTAAAACTTGGGGCCCTCCAAAGTGGTGAATCCGGGCAGGTCTTCGCCGTTGATGACGTGGGTTCCGTGGTCCAGCAATCGGGTTGCGTCGGGGCTCATCCGGTGGACCGTCAGCCGGTTCTTCACCCCGATGCGGCTCTTCGCCCAGCCATGCACCAGGTACGCCTGCCCGTCCTCGTCCCACAACGGGCAGGGATCAATCAGGCCGCGGCCGGCATACAGAAGGTGTGGCGCGCTCCAAGGACCCTCGGCCTTCTCCGCGCTCAGGACGAAGATGCCGTGATCCGGATCCGGGTAGAAGATCCAGAATTTGCCGTCGTGATAACGGAGTGCGGGAGCCCATACACCGCTTCCGTGGCGCACCAGGGAGTAGTGGTTGGTTTGCGGCAGTTCCGGAAGGGCATGCCCGGCATGCTCCCAGTCCACCAGGTTTTTGGAGCGAAGCACCGGCAGCCCGGGGACCCGGTTGAAGCTGGAGGCGATGAGGTAATAGGTGCCCTCAACCTGGACGGCATCCGGGTCCGGCCAGTCACCGTTCAGGATGGGGTTGCTGTATTCGGGCACGCGGGGTCGGGCTGTCATGTCGTCCTGTCGGGTGAGTTGCTGAAGTGAAAGTGCTGCTGAAGGAGTTCTTGGGCGTGGTGGCTGGTGGCCACTTTGCCGTCGTGGATCACCGCGTGGAGGTTGAGCGTGAGGGGCTTGTCCCGGTCCGCAGTGACTGGTTTGTCCCACGCGACGGCGGGCCCTGCGCCGACGTACCCTTCGGTTCTGACGAACCAGGGACGGAGCTGCCCGGGGTCCTGCGCGAGTATCACGCCGGCATCCTTGCCCTGCTGCCGTAGTCCCACCAAGAGCCACGGGGACAGGGAACCGTGCGCCGCTTCGACACCCGACCCATCGGAACAGAGCACCTGCACGGGGCCGTCCCCGGGTGGAAAGCGCCAGAAGATTCCACCGTAGCCGGCTCCTGTACGCCCCTTAACGGCCGACGACGACACGGACAATTGCTCCACGGCACCGGCGGGGCGGATCACCGAGGCAAACGCAAAGCTCCACGCGTTCCGAACCGGATGCTCCTGATAGGAGTAACTCCGGCGTTCGCTGGCCACCTGCTGGTCGCTGTGATTGATCCAGGCGATGTCTCCTTCCGAGTGCCCGTCCAGATGCTGCCAGCCCGACGGGATTTGCCGCCCGTGGTTGGGGAGGACCGCCGGACCGTTCCCGGTGTAGGTCGACCCGCCCCAAAAATTGGTTCCGTTCACGTCAGAGAGGGCCAGCGATAAGCCCAGGTGGTGCGGGTGGTCCTCGGGGGCGGCCTCGGTGAGTATCACTCCGGCCCCCGAGCGGATGGGGTGAAGGTAGGGCCTCGGAGCCATGCGGGGGGCCAGATCCTGTCCGGCATTCTCCTGCATCACGTGCGTTCCACGTAGTTGGAAGCTACCCATTGGATCTCCTTCACGGCGGGTTGGCTGGCATTGGCTGGTGTGGGAATCAGCATAATCACGACAGAAAGAGTTCGGCAACATCTTAAGAAAGTTTCTTGAGTAATTTCTCGATATGCATCCCCGATGTGTTGACAGTCACAGCGATTCCTTGCTAGAAATCGTTTACTCGCTACTTTTGAACGTCCCAAACGATCCCTCAAGCCGATTCAGCTGCCCAGCTCCGGCCTCAAGGTGCAGAAAGTTTCTGCACTCTCAAGCTCAAAACCACCACCCACGTCCACTCACGGACATCAGAAAGGCGTCATTCAATGAAGAAGACAGCAAGCACTCCTATCCCGCGCAGGATGGTCCTGGGGGCCGCGGTGGTTGCGGCAGGCCTGGCCCTCACTGGCTGCGGGGGAGGTGGCGGCGCGCAGTCGGGCAGCGGTGGAAACGTGGAGTTGAATTTCGTGTTCTGGGGCGACGCGAACCGCGCCAAGATGACCGAGGCGGCCCTGCGGATCTTTGAAAAAAAGAACCCGGGCATCACCGTCAAGACCGAATACCAGGACAGCGGTCCTTACGCAGACAAGCTCGCCACGCGCTTCGCCGGCGGCAACCCGCCGGACGTCCTGGCCATGGCCAACCGCAGCCTCCTGGAGTACGCCCAGCGCGGCACGTTGGCCGACCTCAAGTCATTCCCCGAGCTGAACCTGGACAAGGTCCCTGAAACCACGCTCAGCCGAGGCGAGGTGGATGGCAAGCTCTACGGCCTCGCCACCGGTGTCACCACCATTGGCATGGTGGTGAACAAAACCATCACGGACCAGGCGGGCGTCACCATCCCGGATGACAAGACCTGGAGCTGGGAGGACTACGCCAGGTTTGCCACGGAAGTCACGCAGAAGACCGGCGGAAAAGTCTACGGAGCCGGTTACGACGTCGCCACCGAAACCGGCCCAATCATCCTCGCCCGTCAACGCGGCGAGGACTTCTACACCAAGGACAACAAGCTTGGCGTCAGCGAGAAGACCATTGAGGACTGGTTCCAGTACAGCGTGGACCTTCGCAAGGCCGGCGGCTACCCACCGGCTGGGTTCTTCGAGCAAATTGGTGGTTCCCCGGCACAGTCGTACTTGGCCAAGGGCACTGTGGCTTCCCAGATCATCCCCATCAACAATTTCCGCGGCTATAACGAGGCCGTCGAAGGCGAAGTGGTCCTGCTGCGCATTCCGGGCGAAACCACCGGCGAGCGCCGTGGCTACTCCGCGGACCCCACCATGTTGTGGTCCATCGCTGCCAAGTCCAAGCACCCCAAGGAAGCTGCGAAGTTGGTGGACTTCCTGACAAACGATGCCGAAGGCGCGGCCGAGGTCCTCACCCAGCGTGGTGTTCCGATCAACCCGGAGGTGGCTGATGCCATCACCCCGAAGTTGAGTGCCGATGACAAGACGTTCGTGGACATGATGGCCGCCATCCAGGAAGACGAACTTCCTGCTGCGTATGTGTATCCGAAGGGCGCCAGTGTTGTGGCCGACACCCTCAAGCAGTTGACCACCGAGGTGGAGTTCGGCCGTGTCAGTCCCGCCGATGCCGCAAAGACTTTCATGGAGAAGAGCAATGCAGCCATCAACAAATAACTCCGGACCTGTTCCTGAGAGGACGGCGGCACCATGTCGGTTCTGACCAAACAGCCTCCCGGCGCCTCCACTCCGGCTCCGACAACGGACGGCAAGCCCCGCATCCGTCCTTCCCGGCGGAAGAAGCAGCGGTCGGGGTATCTGTTCCTGCTCCCCTGGTTCCTGGGGATGCTGTTCACCGTCATTCCGTTCTTCGCCTCGTTGTACCTGGCCTTCACGGACTACAACCTCTTCACCGAGCCCAACTTCGTGGGACTCGCGAACTTCCAGGCGATGTTCGAGGACCCGCGGCTCCTTCAGTCGCTGAAGGTCACCTTCGTTTACACGTTTGTCTCGGTGCCGATCTCCCTGGCTGTTGCTTTGCTGGTTGCCCTGGTGCTGAACCGGGGGCTTCAGGGCCTTTCGATCTACCGTTCCGTGTATTACTTGCCATCCCTGCTGGGCGGGAGCGTGGCAATCGTGATGCTGTGGCGCTACATCTTCGGCAACGACGGCATCGTCAACGGGTTCCTGGGATTGTTCGGGATCCAGGGCCCTGCGTGGGTGACCGATCCGCAGTTCTCGCTGAGCACGCTGATTGTGCTGAACGTGTGGACCTTCGGCTCCCCCATGGTGATCTTCCTCGCCGGGCTGCGGCAGGTTCCGGGCATGTATTACGAGGCAGCCTCCATTGATGGGGCCTCCAAGTGGCGGCAGTTCCGGAACATCACCTTGCCCCTGATCAGCCCCATCATCTTCTTCAACCTCATCATGCAGCTCATCGGTTCCTTCCAGACCTTCACCCAGGGCTACGTGATGAGTGGCGGTACGGGTGGTCCGGCGGATTCCACGCTGTTCTACAACCTGTACCTCTACCAGAAGGGCTTCACCGAGTTCGAGATGGGATATGCCTCGGCCATGGCCTGGCTGCTGTTGATGATCATCGCGATTTTCACCGCCATCAATTTCATCGCATCCAAGTTCTGGGTCTTCTACGACAATTAAGGCAACCCCATGGCACTCCTTGATCTACCCCTCAAGCGCAAGCTGGCCAAGCAGGAACAGCCCGAAGATGCCTTGACAGGCACGCCGGCTACCCGCTTCTCGCGGCACCTGATCCTCTGCCTGGTGGGGCTGGTAATGCTCTACCCCTTGCTGTGGCTGATCTCCAGTTCGCTGAAGCCCAGCAACGATATCTTCCGGCAGTTGGGACTGTGGCCGGAGAACTGGGACTTCTCAAACTATGCACAGGGCTGGACCGCCCTGGACCAGCCGTTCCACGTGTACCTGATCAACTCCATGGTCATCGTGATCTTCTCCATCATCGGCAACATCTTCTCCTGCGCGCTGGCGGCCTATGCCTTTGCCCGGATGGAGTTCACGGGCCGGAAGCTGTTCTTCGCCCTCATGCTGGGAACCCTGATGTTGCCGGGCCACGTGCTGTTGGTTCCGCAGTACATCATCTTCTCGCAGCTGGGATGGTTGGATACGTACTTGCCGCTGATCGTGCCCAACTTCATGGCCACGAACGCCTTCTTCATCTTCCTGATGGTCCAGTTCATGAAGTCCCTGCCCAAGGAATTGGACGACGCCGCCCAGATCGACGGATGCGGCCCCTTCCGGACGTTCATCCGCGTGATCCTGCCGCTCTGTGTTCCGGCCATGGCCACCACCGCGATCTTCACGTTCATCTCCACGTGGAACGAGTTCTTCGGGCCGCTGCTCTACATCCAGAACCAGGACCTCTACACCGTCCCCCTGGCCCTGCGCGCCTTCATGGACTCCGAAGGCCAGAGCATGTGGGGTCCCATGTTTGCGATGTCGGTGGTGTCCATCGCACCGATTATCGGCTTCTTCATTGCCGGGCAGAAGTACCTGATCAACGGTATTGCCACCACGGGGCTGAAGTAGTCCCTCCACCTGAAGCCCCACCTGACAAGCCCCACCTCACAAGACAAAGGAGTTTTGCATGCGCCTGCGACGCCTGCTCGGCGCGGTCACCGCCGTCGTCATTCTTGGAAGCCTTACCGCTGCGCCCGCCCGGGCGGAGCCCATCCACAGCGGTACGGAGTCGTCCGCACCGGCCGCTCTGTGGAAGCAGCGCCCTGACGGGTTCGCTTCCCTGCCCGGCAACGGACTGGACGGGACCACCGGCGGCCAGGCCGGCAGGCACGTCAGTGCGTCGTCGCTTGAGGAGCTGGCGGCCTATGCCGCAGCAGAGGAACCCCTGGTCATCTTCCTCAAAGGCAGGATCACCGCGCAGGACTACGTGAAGATTCCCGTCACCTCCAACAAGAGCTTCATTGGCACCGGCGCGGGCGTGGAACTGGTCAATGCCGGGTTCAAGCTCATCAACGTGTCCAACGTGATCTTCCGGAACTTCACGGTCCGTGATTCCTACATTCCCGGTGACTGGGACGGCAAGCGCCCGGACAATGACCGCGACGGGATCCAGCTGGATACCTCGCACCACGTCTGGGTGGACCACATGAAGTTTGAGCGCATGGGCGATGGCATGATCGATACCCGCAAGGACTCGGACTACCTCACGTACTCCTGGAACGTCTTCGCGGACAACAACAAAGCCCTGGGTGTCGGCTGGACCAGCAACGCGGTCACCAAAATGACAGTCCACCATAACTGGATCCGCAACACCGTCCAGCGCAACTTCAGTTTGGACAACACCGCAGCGGCACACGTCTACAACAACTATCTGCAGGACATTGGCCAGTACGGAATGATGGGCCGCAACGCCGCCAAGGTGGTCCTGGAGGGCAACTACTTCACCGCGGTTGCGGATCCTGTGGTGGCCAAGGATCCAGCGACGGAAATCGTCAACAGGGACAATATCTTCGATGCGACGCGTGGCCGCAAGGACAGCGTCGGCAGCGCCTTCGACCCCACGCAGTTCTACGCCTACGCCAAGGACGACGCCGCCAAGGTTCCCGGCTTGGTCAACTCGGGTGCAGGACCGCGCGAAAACCAAGCGCCAAGCACGACGACGGAGGTCACCGTAGCGTTGGACGGCACCGGTGACTTCGCCAGTGTGCAGGCGGCCATCGGCTCAATTCCGGTGGGCAACACCCGGCCCCGGACCATCACCATCAAGCCCGGCTTCTACAGGGAAATGGTCAATGTCTGGGCCGACCGGCCCAACGTGACGCTTCAGGGAGCAACAGGTGACCCGTCCGACGTCGTGATTTCCTATGACCTCCCGGCCAACGGCGCCAAGTTCTTCGGTGGCACGTGGGGCGCAGCCGGCAGCGCAACGCTCAACGTCCTGGCGGAGGGCACCACCGTCCGCAACCTCACCGTGGAGAACGCCTATGACGAAGCCGCCAACGGCGGGAGCCAGGCCCTCGCAGTGAGGACCGTGGCGGACAAGGTATCGTTCGACAACACCCGCTTCCTGGGCAACCAGGACACCTACCTGGCTGACACCACCGGCCGGGATGCGACCGCGCGAACGTATCTGAAAAACTGCTACATCGAAGGCGATGTGGACTTCCTCTACGGCCGTGGCACCGCAGTCTTCGATGACTGCACCATCCACTCCCTGAACCGTGGCAGTGACACCAACAACGGTTACATCGTTGCCCCCAGCACCAAGAACTCCAACCCGTACGGCTTCCTGATCGTGAACAGCACCCTCACGTCCGATGCCGCGCCAGGAACCGTCAGCCTGGGCCGCCCCTGGTTTGCCAGCAGCGATCCCGACGCCCACCCCATGGCCGTCATCCGCGACTCACAACTGGGCAGCCACATCGCGGTGCAGGGCTGGTCCGACATGAGCGGACATGCTTGGACGGAGGGCCGCTTCGCTGAGTACAACAACACGGGGTCCGGCGCGTACGTCAACGAGTTCCACCCCCAGCTCACTGACCAGGAAGCATTGAAGTTCACCAAGGAGACCTTCCTGGGTGACTGGACTCCGGCAGCAGGTGCTTGAGATGGCGAACCCAACGCGGTAACCCGCCAAGTAACAGCAGAGGCCGTTGTGAACTTCCACAACGGCCTCTGCTACCTACATTGGGCTGGTTACGCGTCGACGTCCGTGTTGACGATGTACACGTCGCACGGCGCACCGTGGGCAACGCTGTTGGCGATGCTGCCCAGGACGCGGCCCAGGCCCTTCATGCGCTTGTTGCCGACCACGATCAGCGAGGCGTTGTTGGTTTCGGCGTAGTTGATGAGGGCGTTGGCCGGAGTACCGCGGGCTGCGAAGTACTTGATGTTTCCGGCGGGAACGTCCAGCTCCTCGGAGACCTTGCGGGCAACGTATTCCGCTGAGTCGGCGGAGGAGACGGTGATGCGGTCACTGCCGCTGCCGAATTCTTCGATGCGGTCATCGGAGAAGCCGCTGATCACGTGCAGTTCTGCGCCGAGGGCGGTGGCGAACTTCGCTGCTGCCACTGCTGCGCGCTTGGCGGTTTCACTGTTGTCGACGCCGACCACAATAACTTCTGACATGAGTACTCCTGGTTGTGGGGATTCACTGGGTGCTGCTGCAAGAAAATCTACACTCCATCATCATCTGCCGGGATGACCCTTTTGTGCCGGGAGTGTTTATGCCCAGTATCACTGGGTAGGGATACATCTATCGGAATGATCACCCGAGCGAAAGGCAGGACCATGAGCGACGCACCATTTTCCCCGGTGACAGCCATTGTCACGGGATCGGATTCAGGCATCGGACGGGCCACGGCAGTGGCTCTGGCCAAGGCCGGCATGGACGTAGGCATCACCTGGCACACGGACCAGCAGGGCGCAGAGGAAACCGCGGAAGAGGTCCGCGGCCTCGGCCAGAAAGCCGTGGTGCATCACCTCGACACCACAGACGTCCAGGGGACGGTAGAAGCAATCAACCAGCTCGCTGAGGAACTCGGTGGCGTGGACGTCTTCGTCAACAACTCCGGAGCCGGTGACGGCACCAAGTTCCTTGACCTCGACTTCCAAACCTGGATGTCCACCTTGGACACCAACCTCAACGGGGCGTTCGTGGCCATGCAAACCGCGGCGAAGCGCATGGTGAAGGCCGGCCGCGGCGGGCGGATCATCGCCGTCACCAGCGTGCACGAATTCCAGCCGCGGGTGGGTGCCTCCGCCTACGACGCTTCAAAGCACGGATTGGGCGGGCTCATCAAAACCATGGCCTTGGAACTGGCCGAGTACGGGATCACCGCCAACAACGTGGCACCGGGCGAGATTGCGACGCCCATGACCGGGCAGGAAGACGAGGATCCCACACAGAAGGAAAGGCCCGGAGTTCCGCTGGGACGCCCCGGTGATGCACGCGAAGTCGCCGCCGTCGTCGCCTTCCTCGCGTCCCCGGCGTCGAGCTATGTCAATGGAGCGTCCTGGCCCGTGGACGGTGGAATGTTGCAGATGGGACCGCAGGCCGGTTCGCACATCACCAGCAATGATTGGCGCGAAAGCTAGGCCAGTGCAGGCTCTGGCCGCACGGAGATCCGTGGGCTAGTCTGCTTGGACGGCCTGCCTGGCGGGCCGGATTTTCCAGATTCGTAAGACGTTGATGAGGAGCACCATGGCTGGCCACACATATAGCGTTTCCGAAATTGTAGGAACTTCCACCGAAGGCGTTGACGACGCGATCAAGAATGGCATCGCAACAGCTTCCCAGACCCTGCGGAACCTGGACTGGTTTGAGGTCAAGGAAATCCGCGGCCACCTCGAGGACGGCGCAGTGGCCGACTGGCAGGTCACCATCAAGCTCGGCTTCCGCCTGGAGCGCTGACTCTGGCGCTGACACCCTCTCTACCCACCCGCGAGATGGCAGTTGATGACAGTTCCGGAGCTCCGGATTGTCATTAACTGCCTTCTCGGCGGGCGGGTTCGGTTGCGGGGACTTCAGCTTGGGTGCCCATGTCGCCAAAGTTCAAGAGCGTCAAAGCGTCCGACGACGGCGAACCCGCCTTGGCCGAATAGACCCGAAGGAGCTGGTCGGGGTCGTCCGGGAGACCCAGGGTTTCAAAGTTCAGTTCCAGGTCGCCTACCACCGGGTGGTGCAACCGGACCGTACCTGCGGAGCGCGTGGCCACCCTGTGCCCGGCCCACCACTGACGGAAATGCTCACTGTGGACAGCAAGTTCGCCCACCAGCTGGTTGGTTTGGGGGTCGTTGGGATGCCGGCCCACATCCATGCGCAACGCCCCGACGGCCTCGGCGGCCACGGTCTTCCAATCCCTGAACAGCGCTCCGGCCGCCGGATCCAGGATGGTCCACCGCGTCAGGTTCCGCTCGGCTGCAGGCAAAGCCGCGAAATCGGTAAACAGCAGGTGGGCCAGCCGGTTTCCGGCCAGGACATCCGCGCGGCGGCCCAGCACCAAGGCGGGAACATCTCCGACGGCGTCCAGCAGCTGCCGCAGGGCCGGCCGCACCTTTTGCACGGGGCCGGGGCTTCCTGCCGAGCTGGCACAGTGTTCCAGCAGGTCCATCATGTGTGCCTGCTCCCCCGCGTCCAGGCGCAGTGCGCGGGCCACGGAATCCAGGACCGCCTTGGAGGGGTGGATGTTCCGGCCCTGTTCCAGGCGTGTGTAGTAGTCAGTGCTCACGCCGGAAAGGCGTGCCACCTCTTCGCGGCGGAGTCCGGGCACTCGGCGGGCACCGCCGGACTCCTGCGCCCCGGCGTCGTCGGGTGAGAGGCGGGCACGCATGACTTTGAGGAATTTACCGAACTCGGCGCTTTGACCCATCCCTCCATTCTGCCGTTCGGGCTGTGTGAAAGACCACCATTGTGGGTAGGACTCCCAGACCTAGGAAAAACAGGATCAGGCTGGATTGCTGACTCTGTGGACAAAACTGCATAGGCTCAGTACAGGGCCTCCGAAAACGCTTTCTTGACCAGTCCCCGCCAGGGACACCAAGAAGCTGGAGCGTCAACGCCATAACCATCCCGTCGAAGGAGACCGTCATGCCAGAGCTGACATTGAACAACGGCGTCACCATTCCCCAGCTCGGATTCGGTGTCTTCCAAGTACCTGCCGAGGAAACCCAGAGGGTAGTGGAAGATGCCTTTGAGGCCGGCTACCGCCACATCGACACCGCTGCCGCGTACCGCAATGAGGCAGGGGTAGGCGCTGCCATCGCAGCCTCGGGGATTCCCCGCGAGGAACTCTTCATCACCACCAAGCTCCGCAACGGTGAGCAGGGCGAAGCCTATGACGCGTTTCAGCGCAGCCGGGATGCCTTGGGGCTGGAGGTCATCGACCTTTACCTGATCCACTGGCCGGTCCCGTCGCAGGGCCTCTTCACCCAGGCGTGGAAAGAAATGGAGAAGCTGTACCAGGACAAGCAGATCCGTGCCATCGGCATCTCCAACTTCCTCTCCGACCACGTGGACACGCTGCTCAAAGAGGCAGCCGTGGTTCCGGCCGTCAACCAGATCGAAGTCCACCCCACGTTCCAGCAGGGCGCACTGGCCGCTAAGTGCCGCGACTTGGGCATTGCCGTGGAGGCCTACAGTCCCTTGGGGCAGGGCAAGGACCTGAACGCCGAGCAGGTGGCGTTGGTGGCTGCAGCCCACGGCACTACTCCTGCACAGGTAATCCTGGCCTGGCATCTGGCACAGGGAACCATCGTGATCCCCAAATCAGCGGACTCCACCAGAATGCGCGAGAACTTTGGCGCAGCCGACCTCTCCCTCACCGAATCCGAACTGGCAGCCATCACGGCACTGGAGGCGGGCGCGCGCATCGGCTCCGATCCCGCCGTCGCAGCTTTCACCCAGCTCTAAGCCCTGACTGTACAAAACAAAGGAACTCAACAACCATGCAGTACACGCACCTTGGCCGCTCCGGCCTGAAAGTCTCCCGCCTCTGCCTGGGCACCATGAACTTCGGTCCCCAGACGGACGAAGCAACGGCCCATTCGATCATGGACTCCGCGCTGGATTCCGGCATCAACTTCTTTGACACCGCCAACGTATACGGCGGGGCCGGGCACCGCGGCTGGACCGAGGAAATCATCGGCCGCTGGTTCGCGAAGGGCGGCGAGCGCCGCGAACGGACCGTTCTGGCCACCAAGTTGTACGGCACCATGACTGACCGGCCCAACGAGTCCAAGTTGTCGGCACTGAACATCCGGCGCGCGCTGGACGCGAGCCTGAAGCGCTTGCAGACGGACTACATCGATATCTACCAGTTCCACCACATTGACCGAGATACCCCCTGGGACGAGATCTGGCAGGCCATTGACGTCGCCGTCCAGCAAGGCAAGATCCTGTACTCGGGCAGCAGCAACTTTGCGGGCTGGCACATTGCCCAGGCGCAGGAAGCTGCCCGGAGGCGGAACTACACCGGCTTGGTCAGCGAGCAGTCCATCTACAACCTGTTCCGGCGCGAACTCGAGCTTGAGGTCATTCCGGCGGCCCAACAGTATGGTCTGGGCCTGATTCCGTGGTCGCCACTGCAGGGCGGGCTGCTGGGTGGCGTCCTCAAGAAGGAGGAACAGGGAGTTCGCCGTGCTGAGGGCCGGGCCTTGGAAACCCTCAAGAAGCACGAGGACCAGATCCGCCAGTACGAGGATTTCGCGGACGAACTGGGCCACGCGCCCGGCGACGTAGCGCTGGCTTGGCTGCTTCACCAACCCGCTGTCACGGCACCGATCGTGGGCCCCCGCACGCAGGAACAACTGGATGCAGCCATCCGGGCACTGGACGTCACGCTGAACGAGGACGCCCTCAAGCGGCTGGACGACATCTTCCCGGGCCATCGCCCCGCCCCCGAAGACTACGCCTGGTGAGCAGCTTCAGCGACCCCAGTTTCCCCGGCAACCTCGGAACGGCGTCGGACACCGTTGCGCCGCGGAACATCCTGTTCATCGGCGGAACCGGCGTCATCAGTGCGGCGGCGGCTGAACGCGCCGTCGCACTGGGCCACCGGCTGACCATCCTCAACAGGGGACTGTCAGCCGGGCGGCCGACCCCCGAGGGTGCCGAAGTCCTCCACGCGGACATCCGCGACCCGCTCGCTGTGCGGGAAGTACTGGGGGGAAGGGAGTTCGACGCCGTTGCGGACTTCATCTCCTTCACCCCGGACCAGGCGCTGGCCGGCATGGAATTGTTCCGTGGGCGGACGGGTCAGTACGTGTTCATCAGTTCCGCTTCGGCGTACCAAAAACCGCCAACAACACTGCCTATCCGTGAATCGACCCCGCTGAAGAACCCGTTCTGGCAGTACTCCCGGGACAAGATCGCCTGTGAGGAACTGCTGTTCGAGGCCTACCGCGACCAGGACTTTCCGGTGACGGTGGTGCGGCCCTCCCATACCTACGATCGCACCAAGATCGCCATGGTGGGCGGTTGGACCGACATTCACCGCATGCGCGCGGGGATGCCCATCCTGGTTCATGGAGATGGAACCTCGCTCTGGACTTTGACCCACAGCAGGGATTTCGCCAAGGCCTTCGTCGGGCTGCTGGGCAGGCCGCAGGCTATTGGCGAGAGCTACACCATTACCTCGGACGAGTTCCTGCCGTGGAATCAGGTCTATCGCCTGTTCGCGAGGGCAGCCGGCGTTGCGGAGCCCGAACTCTTCCACGTTTCCTCAGAGACGATCGCCGCCCACAGCCCGGAGCTGGGCCCCAACCTGCTGGGCGATCGCTCCCACTCCGTGGTGTTCGACAACTCCAAGATCAAGGCGCTGGTTCCTGATTACCGGGCCACCATCCCGTTCGCGGACGGCGCCCGGGAAATCGTGGAGTGGCACGATGCCCACCCGGAGCTGCAGGTAGTGAAGGAAGATTTCATGGAGTTGAGTGATCGGCTCCATGACTGGTCACGAAGATAACTGTTGCCAAGCAGCCAGCGGTCAGCGTAGAAACAGAGAAACCCAGAGGAGACCCAGCCCATGGCACTTGCCCCACTGATCGAACTGAACGACGGTTTCAAAATCCCGCAACTGGGACTCGGCACGTGGCCATTGAATGATGCTGAGGTGGCCGACGCCGTGGTGGAGGCGGTGTCACATGGCTACCGGCACGTGGACACGGCAAAAAAGTACGGGAATGAAACGGGTGTGGGCAACGGCATCCGCGCCTGTGGAGTGAGTCGTGAAGAACTGTTCATCACCACCAAGCTGGATGGCGAATTCCAAGGCTCCGGCAAGGCCATTGACGGGCTTGAAGGATCGCTGGAACGCCTCGGCCTGGAGTATGTTGACCTGCTCCTGATCCACTGGCCGCTCCCGCGCCGCGGCGAGTTCGTCTCCACGTGGAAGACCTTCGAGGAACTGCAGGCGTCCGGGAAAGTTCGCTCCGTCGGCGTCTCCAACTTCAAGCCGGCGCACCTTGACCAACTGTTCCGGGAAACGGAGGTGGTGCCGGCGGTGAACCAGGTACAGGTCAGCCCTTCCATCCCCCGTCCGGCAGCCCGTGCTTACAACGAGCGGCACGGCATCATCACAGAGTCCTACAGCCCGTTGGGTGCCAGCAGCGATCTGCTCAACGCGCCGGTGCTGGCAAGCATCGGTGGGAAGTACGGGAAGACTCCGGGCCAGGTGGTGCTGCGTTGGCATGTCCAGCAGGGGCTGGTTGCCATTCCCAAGACCGCCAATCCGGAACGGATGCAGGAGAACCTGGACGTGTTCGATTTCGAGCTGGATCAGGAAGACCTCTCCAAACTGCAAACCCTCGACGCCGGACCTGACGCAGGCGTCGACTCGGACGTGCAGGGGCACTAAGCATGGAATCGAAAACCACTGACACGCTGATCTGGGTGGGGTCCTACACGGCGGACCGGAACGGCAAAGGCAAAGGCATCGCCGTGCTCTCGGCAGACGACCACGGGCACCTGACGTCCGCCGGTTTGGCGGTTGCTGCCAACTCGCCGTCGTTCCTTGCGCTGCACCCCACGCTTCCGCTGGTCTACGCAGTCGCCGAGGAAGGTAAAACGGTCCGGGCCTATCGCCGGAGGGGCGAGGCAGAACTGGAGGCCTTCGGTGAGCCCTGGCCTGCCGGAGACGCCACTTGCCACGTTGCCGTGGACCCCCACGGCCGTTTCATTGTGGCCACCTGTTGGGGCGATGGCCAAGTCATCCTCTACGAACTGGACCACGACGGCGCCATCACCTCGCGCACCAGCGCGGCAGCCGCCGTCGATCCCCACTTCACGGCACCCACTGACGGCGAACGTCCCAGTCGCGCGCATTCGAGCCTGATGCTCCCCGACGGCCGGGTAATGACCACTGATCTCGGGCATGACCTGGTCCGCGTGTGGAAGTATGCTCCCGGCGAAGGCCTGCAGCCCGATCATGAGCTGGTGCTGCCCAAGGGCTCGGGACCGCGGCATATGGCACCGCATCACAGCGGATCCGTGTTCGTGGACACCGAGTATTCGGTGGAGGTGGCCATTGTCAGGATGGAACCGGATGGCACGTACGAGCTCACCGCAGTTGTTCCGGCCAGCATCAACAAGCCGTTCGACGGCGACTCCGGAGCGGAGATCGCGTTGTCACTGGATGGCCGCTTCGCCTACATGGGCGTGCGCGGATCCAACCGCATCTGCGTGCTGAAGGTGACCCACGACGGCACTGGGCTTGAGCCCCTTGCAGACGTTCCGTGTGGCGGTGACTGGCCCCGCCATCACCTGGTCCGCGAAGGCTGGCTGTACGTCGCCAACGAAGGCTCGGACGACGTCGTAAGTTTCAGGCTGGACCCGGCCACCGGTTTGCCGGACGGCCCCGTCGGCCGCGTGGAGACTGGCTCACCCAGCATGCTGATTTAACAACCGCCGAGGTGGCATTTAATACGTATGATCCGCTCAGACATTGGTATTAAATGCCACCTCGGCGAGTCTTTTTAGACGGACCAGACCTGGACGTCGTCCGTGCCGCAGAGCAGCTTGCGGCCCGTCGGTTCGAGGACCACCCAGAGCAGTTCCTGGTGCTTGGAGACGTCGTCAACGCGGCCTGTCCCGGCGCCCCAGGCGACGTCGTAAATCCACACAGGATCGCCGGAGCTGAGCTCGGACCACTCTGCGGCAGGAACGTGCCGGTAGTCGGCGGGCCGGTTCAGGATGGAGCTGGTCACGCTGACACTTCGGCGGCCGTGCGGCGCCGCCAGACAGTTGCTACTCCGTTGTGGGCAGGAAGCACGTGGCCCTCGGGGAACACCTGGACGGCGTCCGGATCGGACTCCGGGCTCCACAGGCCCGATGCCGGGCAGTGGGAACCGGTAGGCATGGTGCGGGTGGCTCGTTCGCGCAGGAGGGCGATGCTCTTCATCGTTGAAACTCATCCTTGGGAGTAGATCGGGGCACTGCGTGGTGTGAAGCAGATCTCTTCAACCCTATGCAAGTCACAAGGGCTGCGTTATGGACAAATGCATAGCATTCCAGGGGACGCTGATGCAGGAGCACAGTGCCGAAATCCCGAATTTCCAGCCAGGGCTGCTGCAAACGCTTCCAGTAATTGGTGCCCTACAGACTTCTTCACTTCCAGTAACTAAGGCAGAATCTGGATTAAGAGTACGCAAGCGCTTACAGTTGTGACTTGTCCCACAGCACTGTCGCTTAGCGGAAGGTTCCATCACTTGTTAACTCGCAGCTATAGACCTGCCCTCCCCCAACAACGCCGCCCCCTGGGCCGCCTCGCCGCCGTCGTCCTCACGACGGCGGCACTCACCGCCACAGCGATCCTCCCCGCAGGCGCCGCTCCCGCCGCCAAAAAGCCGGATCCCGCAGCCCAGCACTCCATCCGCGGAGGGGTCAGCGACCAGAACTTCTACTTCGTCATGGCAGACCGCTTCAACAACGGGACCACCACCAACGACGACGGCGGGCTGGGCGCGGATCCCATGGTGTCCGGATTCGATCCCACCCGCAAAGGGTTCTTCAACGGCGGTGACCTGAAGGGCTTGCAGGACCGCCTGGATTACATCCAAGGGTTGGGAACCAACGCCCTCTGGCTCACGCCAAGCTTCAAGAACAAAGCAGTCCAGGGTGACGGGACCGAAGCGAACAGTTCCGCTGGCTATCACGGATATTGGGTCACGGACTTTACGCAGATCGACCCTCACTTGGGCACCAATGCCGAGCTGAAGACCCTCATTGATGTTGCCCACGCGCGGGGCATGAAGGTGTACTTCGACATCATCACCAACCACACGGCGGATGTCATCCAGTACCAGGAGACTCAGTCCGCACCCTACATTTCCAAGGAAGCCGAGCCCTACCGGACGGCTGCGGGCGACGTCTTCGACGACCGCGATTACGCCGGAACGCAAGACTTCCCGGCCTTGGACCCGGCGACGTCGTTCCCGTACACGCCCGTGGTCCCGGCCGCCGAGAAAGACGTCAAGGTTCCGTCCTGGCTGAACGACCCCACGCTCTATCACAACCGCGGCAACACCAACTTTGCCGGCGAGGACTCCCTCTACGGCGACTTCTTCGGCCTGGATGACCTGTTCACCGAAAACCCCACAGTGGTCAACGGGATGATGGACGTTTACAAAACCTGGATCCGCGACTTCGGCATCGACGGTTTCCGCATCGACACCATGAAGCACGTCAACGATGAGTTCTGGCAGCAATTCGGACCCCAGGTTCTCAGCTACGCCAAGGAACAGGGCAAGGACGAGTTCTTCATGTTCGGGGAGGTCTTCGACACCTCAAAGAGCATCACGTCCAAATTCACCACCAGGAACAAGATGCAGGCTGTGCTGGACTTCGGCTTTCAGGGCGCGGCCCGCAGCTTCGCATCCCGAGGCAGCAAGGCCACCGGGCTGGCCGACTTTTTCAACGGGGATGATTGGTACACCGACGCCGATTCCAACGTCTACCAGCTGCCCACATTCCTGGGCAATCACGACATGGGCCGTATCGGCACGTTCATCGCCCAGGACAACGCAGGAGCGTCCGACGCCGAACTGGTGGAACGCGACGAGCTGGCCCATGAGCTGATGTACTTCTCGCGAGGCAACCCGGTGGTCTACTACGGAGACGAGCAAGGTTTCACGGGCGCCGGCGGCGACCAGGATTCACGGCAGACCCTGTTCGCGAGCAAGGTCCAGGAGTATCTGGATGACGACCTCCTGGGCACCAACTCCACCCACGCCACGGACAACTTCAACACCGGCCACCCGCTGTACAAAAAGATCAGCGAACTCGCCGCGCTCACCGCTGAGCACCCCACCCTCCGCACCGGGGCGCAGCAAAACCGCTACGCCGCCGACGACGCCGGGATCTACGCCTTCTCCCGTATCGACGCCAAGGACCAGCGCGAATACCTCGTGGCCGTGAACAACAGCGAGACGGCCCAAACAGCCGCAATTCCCACGTATGAGGCGAAGCAACCGTTCAACCTGGTCTACGGTGACGCCGCCGCTCATGCGAAAACCGATGCACAGGCAAAGCTGAACGTCACCGTCCCGCCGCTTTCCGCCGTGGTGTACGAAGCAGCGGGGCGACTCGCGAAGTCCAAGGCGGCGCCCGCCGTCGTGCTTAAGAAGCCAGTCACCGCGGCCGGCGACGCGTCCCGTGTGAAGGTGACAGCCGACGTCGACGGCAGCTCGTTCTATGAGGTAACGTTCCAGTCGCGTACGGCCGGCGGCGAGTGGCAAGCGATCGGCACGGACGACAACGCGCCGTACCAAGTGTTCCATGACGTGTCCTCGCTGGAGGCGGGAACGTCCGTGGAATACCGCGCCGTGGTGCTGGACAACCGGGGGCAGACATCGGCCAGTGAGCCGCGCAGCGGTGTGGTGGGTGAACCCACCCAGCCCGAGTCCGTTTCCGTGGCCGGCAGCCTCAACACCGAACTGGGCTGCACCGAGGACTGGCAGCCGTCTTGTGAGCAGGCATTGATGACCTACGAGCCGACGCATCGGCTGTGGCAACTCAACGTGCCCAACCTGCCCGCCGGAAGCTACGAATTCAAGGCCGCCATCAACGGCTCCTGGGCTGAAAACTATGGTGCGGGCGGTGAATTGGACGGCGCCAACGTGGTGTTGCAGCATGCTGGCGGAGCTGTCACATTCCTATACGACCCCGCCAGCCACCTGGTCACCGTCCGCTAATCAACCCGTCCGCTAACCAACCCGTCCGCCGACCCAAAGTAAGTTGCAGTTGAGGCCGTTTTGAGCTCTCAGAACGGCCTCAACTGCTACTCAGATGGGCTATTTGTAGCTCAGGCTCAGGAGCAAGGACTTGAGCTGGGCGTACTGCGTGGTGCCCATCCAGGCCTTGGCTGCCTCGGGGGTTGCGAAGGTGGGCTGCTTGTCGAAGTCGAACAGCACGTAGCCGTTCATGAATCCGTTGGGCATCCTGATCAGATTGGTTCCCGAGTCCGTCTCCCCGGACTGAAGCTCCGAGGCCAGGCGAACGTCCATGAAATAGTACATATCACCCAGGACTTTGGCACTGCCCTCCGGCGCTCCGTACGGAACGTACCTGGCTTGGTTGGCCGCGAAACCAAACTCCACAGGATTGCCGGAGATATCCCTCAGCCCTGGGACGGCAGCCCGGTCGTAGACAGTCCGGGTTACCTCGCCCGCGGTGCCGTCTCCGTAGAACCCGCTGCCCACCATTGCCACCTTGGTGCCTGCACTGTCCAGGATGGTGGCCCCTTGGGACGCAGCCTTCGTTTCCTCGGAAAGATAGGGCCCCTGCTCCGTATATGCGCTCCAACCAACCGGAAGCGTGAAGGAGAGGTGCCCGTCGGGGAAAGTGAAGGTCCGCGAAAGGGAAGCGTGCGGCAATGTCGTGGTGGAAACGGGGGTAGGTGCCACCACGGGAACGGTTGGAGCCGGCGGGGAAGTGGGCGCGGCAGCCGTTGCCGTAGCCGTGGGCGTCGCTGATGGCGTAGCCGACGGTGTCGCCGAGGGTGTTGGCGTGACCGAAACGCTGGGCGTGGGTGTCGCTTCAGTGGAGGTGACCGTGACAGCAGGTGCCGGCGCGGTGTTCACCGAGCCAAGGTTGGCGGCTACCAGCACTCCCGCCGTGACGGCCGCAGCGGCGAGCAACAGCCCTCCCGCAATCTGTGCCTTACGCCGCCTGCGCTGGTCAAGGGACGCCACTGCCGCCACCGGGTGGCTGTCGCTGAACACCGTGGAGCCCGAGAGTATCCTGTGCAGCGCTTCTTCGCCGTTGGGCTCAGCAATTGGATCGACAGTGAGCGGGTCAATCGCTGAAATCTGGTTCTTGATCGGATCCATTGTCTTCAGACCCCCATCTTTTGTGTGGTGGTTTCGGCCCCTGCAGGCATCTGTTTCCGGAATGCCGTTCGGGCCCGGTGGAGGCGGACTTTAGCCGCCGATTCACTGCACTGCAGCACGCCCGCTATTTCCGCGGTACTCAAGCCGTCCCAATAGGCCAGCTGGAGGATGTCCCGGTCCTGTTCACGCAACCGGATCATGGCATCCTGTACCGCGACGTTTTCGGACTCACCGCCAAACCGCTCCACCGCCGTCGTCCGCAGCTTTTCCTGCAGCGCCAGCCGCCGGTCGCGGCTTCTGTACGCGTTCCCCACCAGATTCCGCGCTACCGTCAGTAAATACGGGAGCTCCGGGCGTGAGTCGTCGGTCCACTTCTGCCAGACGATGCGGAACACGTCTGCTGCGATCTCCTCCGCTGCCTCGACGGATTCAACGCGTCGACAGACGAATTTGAAGACGGATGGGTAGCTGTCTTTGTGAATGGCGATGAACGCCAATTCGCGCTCGGAAAGCACGATTATTTCCCCCTGATATAGAGCCCTGAACTGCAGGATACTTGTATAGTTTCCGGCCAGGCCGCCACGGTTACAGGCGTTGGCAAGTTTCTTCAGTCACCCGCGATAGATTCGACGCACAAAGCCCTAAACGAGAGCGTGGAAGAACCATGATGGAAACAGGACCCTCCGCAGACTGGGCCCGTAAGCAGGTAGACCTTGGGCGCGTGCCGGTTGCTGTGCTGGGGATCGCGTCCAGCCACGGCATCGAGGACGTTGTGGCCTTCGGGACCGACGGCGGCAGGCAAGCCACGGCCGATGACCACTTTGCGCTTTTCTCCGTGACCAAACCCATCAGCGCCTTGACCGTGATGCGGCAGGTGGAGCAGGGCAGGTTGTCCCTGGGTGCCTCCCTTGACGCGGCCGTGCCCGGATTCGGCGCCCGACGCACGGACACAGTGACCTTGGAGCAGTTACTCAGCCACCGTTCCGGTATTGCGGACCCGGCGCTCGACGGCGGCACTCCCCTCCGCGAGACTCTCACCTCAGCGGAGCAAGCCTTCTACGCGGGAAGCCTGGTCCAGTACTGCAACATCGCTTTTGAAGGGGCCGCCGCGATGGCCGAGTGGGCAGATGGGCGCCCGTTCGAGGAGCAACTGCTTGCCCTGGCAGCGGACACCGGCGCTGGATCGCTCACGTTCAGCTCGGACTGCAACCCGCACACGGTCCACGGCACCGAGGCTGCGGGTCTGAACGTGGAGGGTATGTACCAGCACAGGCATCCCGGCGCGGGCCTGTTCGGCACCGCCACGGACCTGCTCAATCTCGGTTCGGAGCTGTTGCGGGATTCGGGGAAAGCAGTACGGCCCGCAACCCTTGCTGCCATGCGCCGGCCCCGCACCACGGAGGTTTCCCACATCACTACCCGGCCCGCTCCCCTGCGGCACACGGGCTTGGGTTTCCAGCTGCCCGCCAACGAGTCGGAACTTTTGGCGAAGGGGATCTACGGCCACCCCGGCTGGTCCGGGACCGAGTGGTGGATGTTCCCGGACCAGGACCGCTGCGTCGTGTTCCTGACGAACGTGCTGGACGCCCCGGACCTGGGCGTGGATACGAACGAGTTGTTCAACGCGGTGGCAGCTTCCTAGCCCAAGTAGGTAGCAGTTGAGCGCGTTTTGAGGCCGCTAAACGCGCTCAACTGCGACTTAGATGGGTTGCGCTGACCGCCCATGCCGGCCACGCCAGGCTGATACGGCCCACACGAGCACGAACAGTCCCACCAGGATGAGGCCGGCGTCGCCAAGGTCAATGCCGCCGAGCCACAAGGTCAGAGGGTCCTCAAGTTCAAATGCGGAATTCACGAACCCACCCAGCGTGATGACCGCGATGAACAGCGCCGAGACTGCCGAGATGCCGGTGATGACGGCGTTGAAGCCGAGCTTGCGCCGCGGGTTGCGAATAGCTGATGTGTACATCTTCATCATGGCCACGCCGTTGACTGAATCGCACAGGGTCATGGCGGCAGTGAACGCGAGCGGGAGGGCCATCAAGGCGAGCGGTGAGACCCCGGCGAGTGATGCCGTCGTGGTGATGACCAGCAGCCCGATGGTGGTGGCAGTGTCGAACCCGAGCCCGAACAGGAAACCGATGACATAGATGTTCCGTGGCCGCTCCACCTTGGACAGCGGCTTGGCGAGCAGGCGGGCCACGAAACCCTTCGCTTCGAGGTCCTCTTGGCGCACTTCCCCGCCGGCCTGCACCCTCCGGTAAACCTGCGTGGCGCGGACGAACGCGGAGCCGTTGAACAGGCCCATCGCCAACAGGAACAGCCCGGAGACACCGCTGCCGATCAAGCCCAGCACCTTGTTGCCGGTGGTGCCGTCCTCCATGAACTGCCCAATCAACGTGGCACCCGCCACCACCAACAGCCCCGCCAGGATCACCACGGAACTGTGCCCCAGGCTGAACGCAAACCCCACGCTCACGGGGTCCTTGCGCTGTGCCACGAACTTTCTGGTGGAATTGTCGATCGCGGCAATGTGGTCCCAGTCGTAGCTGTGTTTGATGCCGGCCACATATGCGGTGACCACCAGTCCCAGCGCCAGCGGCTGCGCGGCGCCTGCCGTACCCGCAAGCAACAGCACGACGGCGGCAACGTGCAATGCGGCCACGGCACCGAACGTGAACAGCAGCCGGGCCCGCAGGGACAACGTCTCCCGCTGCCGGTACATGGTGGCGAACTCGGTCAGTGCAGTCATCAGTATTTCCTCAGGTTCAAGGGTCCCTGCCCGTACCAACGTTCCCGCAGGACGCCGGAGCAAACACCCAGCAATGTGTTGAGTTCCTCAGTGCTGTTGGACAACGATCGCAGCACAAGCCCAGTAGTCCCGGCAATAGTCGCCGTCAAGGAAACTCCCGTGTACGCATCAAAATCACGGGATATGCGGTCCAAGTCATCAGCAAGCCCCTGGTCAACCCGCGGGTCCACCACCACCAAAGATCCCAAGTGGCTGAAGCCCTCCATGAACCCCATCCCGGTTACGTCGTTGACGGGTGGGCGAATCAGAAGGTTATCGAGGGCCAACAGTTTTGGTCCGTTCCCGCTCTCTATCCAGATCTCATTCCGCAGCCGGACCTCTTCGAATCTGAAAGATGCGCCGTCCGGCGACCACCCCGGCGTTACCACCTCCGCCATGACAAGGCACGACGTCGGGTGGAGACTGATGTGCGTATTCTGCCGGTAGCTCGCCTCCCGGTAGGCGATCAACTGGTCGGGCATCAGCTCCAACCGCGAGCCCTCCCCCAGCCGGACACTCATCCGCTGCTCAGCAAACGACGCCGGAGTCCGATAAATCTTCGTGGCAGACTGCGTGGTCAGCAACAGCTCCGCCCCCGCATCAACCTCCACCTCAACAACAAACAGATCGGCCCCCAAACACGCCCCGCCAGGATTGACCATGACATAACAAACCTGCCCGCTCTCATCCAGATAATGCGGCCTAAGCACCCTCAAAGCGCCCTCATGAAACTGCCGCAAAGCAACGGACCTCCCCCCGCGCAAACTAATACCCAGCTCCAACCGCCCCCGCACCGGGCGGTCCGCGGAAGCCAACATGGAGCCGGGCTCCACGTTCCCCCAAAGGCTGGAGTCGACGTCCGGGATCACTACGTGCGTGCTCATAAGGCACACCCGCAAGGTAGCTGGGCAGTCACGGCGGCCTCGCCGGGGTCAGGAGCCCGCGAAGTGGCGGCGTATGGCGGACGGGGGCGATCCGCGAACGCGGATGAAGGGGGCCGCGGCGTGGCGGGCATCGCGGAGCGGGCACGGCCCCCTTCATCCGCGGGCGCCACCGAAGGTGACCTAACTGCCAACTCGCATCGGTTCATTGAGCCAAGTCGAGCATCAGGACGTCCCGGCGGATCCAGTTAAGGACCTCCTCTAAACCTTCGTCCGTCTTGAGATTCGTGAAGCAGAACGGCTTGTTGCCGCGGAACTCCGTGGAATCCCTCTCCATGACAGCGAGGTCCGCCCCCACATGGGGCGCCAGGTCGGTTTTGTTGATGATGAAGAGGTCGGATTTGATCATGCCTTGCCCGGCTTTGCGGGGGATTTTCTCGCCTTGGGCGACGTCGATGATGTAGATGGAGAAGTCGACGAGTTCGGGGCTGAAGGTGGCGGAGAGGTTGTCGCCGCCGGATTCGACGAAGATAACCTGCAGGTCGGGGTGCCGTAATTTGAGTTCTTCGATGGCTGCCGTGTTCATGGAGGTGTCTTCGCGGATGGCCGTGTGGGGGCAGCCGCCGGTTTCGACGCCGATGATGCGGTCTTCGGGGAGGATTCCGTTGGCGGCGAGGATTTTGGCGTCTTCGATGGTGTAGATGTCGTTGGTGATGGCGGCCATGGAGATGTCGCCGCTCATGTGCCGGGTGATGCGTTCCACGAGCTGGGTTTTGCCTGCTCCGACGGGTCCGCCGATGCCGATTTTGATGGGTTCTGTCATGTTTTCTGTCCTTTGCACTAGCTAGCTCATAAACATGCGGGCGCGTTGCCGTTCGTGCCGCATCTGTGAAATTTCAAGGCCGGGACTCACAGCCCCGAAGTCGTCCCAGCACAGCTGTGCTACATCCTCGACGGCGGTAGCAACGGCGTCGTGCGCCTGGCGAAGTACCCGCTGCCCGGCGTTCTGCCCGAGCGGGATGGCACGCACGGCGTTCTGCGTCAGCGAAGTAACGGTGGCAAACAAATAGGCGGATAGCGCGGCCTCAAAGGGAACACCCAGTGACCGGGCGATCACCCCAAAAGCCAAGGGCTGATGCCCCGAAGCCCCACCCCCACGAACCAACTCCCGATACGCTCCCAGCTCCCCCGAAGGGAACACCTCCCCACCAATCTCCAACAGTCGTCCCCCCATCTTGAGCGAAGCCTCCCGAACCTCCCGAGCCAACAGCTGCGCTGAAAGAACAGAATCCAAAACCTCGACATCCACCCCCTCATAAAGAAAGCGAACGGCCAACCCATCGGAATAGACCAACTGCTGCCCCAAAAAAGCGGAAAGCCAAACCCCAAAAGACCCCTCATCACACACCAACTCACGATGTACGTAGCTCTCAAACCCCAAAGAATGAGCAAACGCCCCCGTAGGCAACGCGGAGTCGGTCAACTGTTGAAGAGCAAGCTGATAGGAGGTCATACTGCCTCGCTGGCGGGGTCAACCGCGACGCCGCCGCGGCGAACCTCGACGGAGGCGGAGGATAGGGGCCGCGGCGTGGTGGGCACCGCGAAGCGGGCACGGCCCCTATCATCCGCCGCAGGCTCGCCGAGAACGGCGCCCCAGCCACGGCCACCCCCGGACGGCAGCAGGACCGCGGTATTAGTGCGAATGCTCAGCATGGCGGAACGGCACCGGCATGACCCGCTCTTGCCTGTCGTAGGGGACGCCGACGCTCTTCAGATAGTCCTCCACAGTGTGGTCATACTGGCAGACCATAACTTCGGCCCCGTATTCGGATGCAGCGTCGAAGAATTGTGCCTGCAAATGCCGGTTACCAAGGGAGTGCGCCACCACCCCCATTTCGTGGATGCTCCGCGGCCCTATCACCAGGACGTCGGTGGGCAGCACGGAGATGATGATGACGTTGTGGTCGTCGACGGCGAGGATGTCGCCGTCGCGGAGGTCTCCTGTTCCTGTGGGGAGCCGGATGCCGAGTTCTTTGCCGTGGTCGGTGGTGACGCGTTGGATGCGTTTGACGAGCATTGCGCTGGGGAGGACCACTTTTTCTTTGTGGTGCCCGGCGTAGGCGTTGGGCTGTTCGTGGAGGTTGCCCAGGATTTTTTCGATGATCATGTGGTTTCCTAAACGGTTTAGAAGAGGAAGTAGCGCTGCGCCATGGGCAGCACGTCGGAGGGCTGGGAGGTGACTTCGACGCCGTCGACGCTCACTTTGTAGGTTTCGGGGTCGACGACGATGTCCGGGGTTTCGCCGTTGTATTTGAGGTCCGCTTTGGTGAGGTTGCGGATGCCGGTGACGGGTTTGATGATGCGTTCGAGGCCGAGTTCGGCGGGCACTCCGGCGTCGATCGCTGCTTTGGACAGGAAAGTGATGGACGTCTGCTGGAGGGCTTTGCCGTACGTGGCGAACATGGGCCGCATGGTGCGGGGTTGCGGCGTGGGGATGGAGGCATTGGCGTCGCCCATGAGTGCGTAGGCGATCTGGCCGCCTTTGATGACGAGCTCGGGTTTCACGCCGAAGAAGGCAGGGTCCCAGAGGACGAGGTCCGCGAATTTTCCTTCTTCCACGGAACCGATGACACCTGCCATGCCTTGGGCGATGGCCGCATTGATGGTGTATTTGGCCACGTACCGTTTGAGCCGGAAGTTGTCCGATTCGGCAGATCCGTGGGCAGCGCCGGTCGGGTCTTTCAGCACGCCTCGCTGGCGTTTCATGGCGTCGGCTACCTGCCAGGTCCGGGTCACTACTTCGCCAACGCGCCCCATGGCCTGGGAGTCGGAAGAGGTGATCGCAAAGATGCCGAGGTCGTGCAGGACGTCCTCGGCGGCGATGGTTTCGGCGCGGATGCGGGAGTCTGCGAAGGCCACGTCTTCGGGGATGTCCGGGTTGAGGTGGTGGCAGACCATGAGCATGTCCAGGTGCTCTTCGATCGTGTTGCGGGTGTACGGCAGTGTGGGGTTGGTGGAGGCGGGAAGGACATTGGGCAGGCCGGCGATTTTGATGATGTCCGGGGCATGCCCACCGCCGGCGCCTTCGGTGTGGAAGGTGTGGATGACGCGGCCGTCGATGGCCCTGATGGTGTCTTCCACGAAGCCGCACTCGTTGAGGGTGTCGGTGTGGATGGCCACTTGGACGTCGTATTCATCGGCAACGCGCAGGGACATGTCAATGGACGAGGTGGTGGAGCCCCAGTCCTCGTGCACTTTGAGCCCGACCGCGCCGGCGCGGATCTGCTCGGCGAGGGGCTCGACGGCGGATGCGTGGCCCTTCCCGAACAGGCCGATGTTAACGGGGAGTCCCTCGGCGGCTTGGAGCATCCTGGAGATGTGCCAGGCGCCTGGTGTGATGGTGGTGGCTTTGGTGCCTTCGGCCGGGCCGGTGCCACCGCCCACCATGGTGGTGATGCCATTGCACAGGGCTGCCGGAACCTGTTCCGGGGAGATGAAGTGGATGTGGGTGTCGATGCCGCCGGCGGTGAGGATTTTCCGTTCGCCGGCGATGATCTCCGTGCTGGCGCCGATCACGATGTCCACGGAGTCGGCGATCTGCGGGTTGCCGGCCTTGCCGATCTTGAAAATGTGCCCGTCCTTGAGGGCTACATCGGCTTTGTAGATTCCGCTGTAGTCCAGGACGATCACGTTGGTGATGACGGTGTCCGGGATGTCCTCCGAACGGGTCAGTTGGCCGTTCTGGCCCATGCCGTCGCGGATGACTTTGCCTCCGCCGAACACCACTTCTTCGCCATAGACCGTATAGTCCTTTTCGATCTCGAGGAACAGCTCGGTGTCGGCCAAGCGGATGGCGTCGCCCGTCGTCGGGCCGTACAGCTCGGAGTATTGCTTGCGGGAAACCTTGAAGCTCACTTGGCGTCTCCTTCCGAAACAGACCCGCTCAGGCGAGTGCCGCCGTCGAGCTTTCCATTGACAGCGTTACTGAGCCCGAAGACCTCGCGCGCCCCCGCAATTTCGATCAACTGCACGGTCTTCCGGTCACCAGGCTCGAACCGCGCGGCGGTGCCGGCCGGGATGTCCAAGCGGCGGCCGTAGGCGGCGTCGCGGTCGAACTCAAGGGCGCGGTTCGCCTCGGCAAAGTGGTAGTGCGAACCGATCTGGACGGGGCGGTCGCCGCGGTTCACTACCTCGACGGCGATTGCCTCACGGCCGCTGTTGCACGTGATGGAACCGGGCAGGAGCCTGTATTCACCGGGGATCATGGGGGCTCCTAGCGGATGGGGTGGTGGACGGTGACAAGCTTGGTGCCGTCAGGGAAGGTAGCTTCGATCTGGACGTCGTGGATCATCTCCGGCACGCCTTCCATCACGTCTTCGCGCCGGAGCAGGGTGGTTCCGTAGCTCATGAGGTCGGCGACGGTCCTGCCGTCACGGGCACCTTCGATGAGCTCGTAGCTGATGATCGCCACGGCCTCGGGGTAGTTCAGTTTCAGCCCCCGTCCCTGACGGCGCCGCGCGAGATCGGCAGCGACCACGATCATGAGTTTCTCCTGCTCGCGGGGCAAAAGATGCATGGATTCTCCTTGTACGTGGGCACGTCCGTGACAGATGTGACCAGCGTAGGGAGCGGAAGTTTCGGCGACGTTTCCAACCTGTCTCAACCGGGGGTCGAATTTGCCCGAATTGACCTCAACTTAAGTTGAGGTCTTAGGATCGTTCAGGTGCGCTTCCGCAAAACGGCGCCAACCCCAACCAGTCCCACGAAGGTTCATGAATGTCCCATCAGACCCCCTTGCCGGCAGAGCCGGTCGGCGAGCTCTTCAAGGCCGCCTTCCGCTCTCACCCAGCAGGAGTTGCCATCATCACCGCGTCAGGGCCGGAAGGAGCCGTAGGGCTCACGGCGTCCTCGGTGGCATCGGTGGCGGTGGATCCACCGACGCTCGCCTTCTCCGTCACCGGCGGCCGGTCAGCTTCGCATATCGCTGCCGCGCAAACGATCGTCGTGCACCTGGTGGGCGCGGACCAAGTTGACCTCGTGCGCACCTTCTCCGACCCCACAGCCCCACGCTTCACCAGCGACATGGACTGGGAAGTGCTGGCCACAGGCGAGCCACTGCTCAGGGAAGCTCCATGGGCATTGCGGTGCGAGATCGTCCATCGGGCGCCTCTGGGTGGCTCCGTGCTGTTGGCCGCAACCGTTACGGATATCCGGTTTAGCCCCGCCGATTCAGCCCCGCTGGTCTACCACAACCGGGAGTTCCACACCCTGCTCCAGTCCGTGCGGGCCGTGGCCTAGCTCCAGGTAGTGCTCCATCAGGTCCACGAAGACCTGCCGGTTGGTTTCGAACGCCACCACGGCATGGTGAAGGATTTCCTGCTTCTCGATCTCTGAGAAGTCGGCCTCGTCCAAGCGGGTCCTATACGCGTCCTTATACGGCTTGATCTTTTCGATATGGTCAAACGCGTAGAAATTCAGACCCTCAGGGCCTAGTCCGTAGTGCCGCTGAACAAGCGCGGAGATGATCTGGCCACCGGAAAGATCACCCAGATAACGCACGTAGTGGTGGGCTATGAGATAGGTGGCTGACATCGGACCGAGTGCTGCGAGCTCGTCAGCGTACGCCTTGGCGCCGGGCGTTACGTGAAGTTCGCCTGATGCCACTTTGGACTCCCAGTCGTGGCCGTAGTGGACATCCAGGTCCTTTTCCAGTGCCTCGACCCGCATGAGGGCTGGGTCAGCGAAGGCCGCGAGCCGCGGGTCCTGATTGACCTTCAGGGCTGACTCCAGCGACCTATAGATGACCAGGTTCTGCAGCAGCATGGCGGCCACTTGGCCTGCGTCCATCCGACCCGCCAGCAGCTCCGTCACGAAGCCCGCCTGCTCGGCATGCTCATGGGCGGCCGAGGTGTGGCGCTTGAGCTCTTCGGAGAAGAGGTTCATGGAAACTCCAGTCATCAATCGAAACAGGCGGAAAAGCACGTTTGATGACACTCTGTCACAGGACATGTATTAGGTAAAGCTTTTGTGCGCTAATACGGAATTGCGGAGACTTCTAGTTATTGCGCCCGCGTGCTGCCACGGCCCATTGCTCCACGACGGCACCATCGCGCACCACAGTAACTTCATCTACGAGGTTCATGGCCAGGCACACGTGGTTGGGGATGACCCTGAGCCGAGTGCCCAAAGGCGGCAGTTCCGAGGAGTCCGGCCACACAACTGTGGCGTGGTGCTCTGACAGCGCAGTCACTTTGGCTTCGGGGTATTCGGGAAGCCGTCCGTAGCCGGTGGCCCAGTCCGGGCGGTCACTGCCCAGGATTTTGCTGCCGGCATCCACCACCACCCGACGCACGTTCCCGCCTGTTGCCTCATGTCGGCTGACCACCGTGGCTGCGACGGTCAACGCGATGTCGTCCCACGTGCACCGTTCAAGCTCCAGTTGCTGGGCATCGCCGAACACGTAAACTCCGGGACGCAGTTCAGTGGCTGCGGAATCGCCGGAGATCAGGGCCGTGGGCGTTGATCCCCCGCTGATGGTTTTCACTTCGAAACCAGCCGACGTCAGCGCCGCTGCTGCAAAACCCAACGCCTCATTTTCGTTGCTAGCCGCCCCCGTAGGCATGCCGGGCTTGTAGCTGTGGCCGGGGAACGTGAAAACGCCGGACACCATCAACCCCGCGGCGGCCGCTGCCTGGGCGACGTCCACCACTTCATTCGGCAGAACGCCGCTGCGGTGATGACCACTGTCCACTTCGATCAGCACCTCAACGCTTCCAGCGCCTGCGCCGAGTTGCCGGCCCATCGCCGTCGCGCTTTCTGCCGAATCCACGCCAACGGCCAGGCGGCACGTTGCCGTCAAGGCCCGCAGGCGATCAGCGTGCGTGGCCTCAACCCAGAGCGGGTACGCGATGAAGATGTCCTTCACGCCGTCCGCTGCGAAGACCTCGGCCTCGCCGATGGTGGCAACGGTGATCCCCACGGCCCCAGCTGACAGCTGCCTGCGCGCGATCTCCAGGGTCTTGTGCGTCTTGACGTGCGGCCGGAGCTTGAGTCCCCTGCTGAGCATGCTTGCTGCCATGCGTTCGATGTTCCGGTCCAGGACATCGAGGTCGATCATGACAGCAGGGGTAACAACTTCAGCGGGGATCACGTTCATTCCTCAAACACTAACGGCCCGGGCGTGGGCGCCCTACGGCGCCGACTGCCTGACCCGCAGCTCAAACGACGCCTCGGGCTGTTGAACAGCGGGCGCGGCATCCTTGTTTTCAATCCGGTTGATCAGGAGTTCGACGGCGCGCTCCGCAATTTCCGCCCGCCCCGGCGCCACAGTGGTCAGCGACGGCGAGGCAAACCTCGCCTCATCGATGTCATCGAAACCGGCAACGGCGATCTCCTCGGGGACCTTCCTGCCGCGGACCAGAAGCTCATGCAGCGCACCCAGCGCGAGGGCGTCGTTGAGCCCAAACACGGCATCACACTCCACGCCGCTGTCCAGGAGCCGCCCGCTGGCTTCAGCACCCCCGTCGCGCCGCCAATCGCAATCGACCACCAAGGCGGGATCGTACGCAACGCCGGCGTCAGCGAGCGCAGCCTTGTACCCCTCAAGGCGGAGGCCGTTGCTGCCTGTCGTGTCGCCGTCGCGCGCCCCCACAACGGCTATACGACGGCGGCCGCCGGCCAGCAGGTGCGCGGTGACCGCAGCAGCGGCTCGGTGGTTTTGAATGAGGACCATATCCAGCCGCGGATCCTGAACGAATTCACCCAGCAGGACCAACGGCTTCTTGCCCGCCGCATCAATAATCTGCTCAGCATCCAAGGCAAGTGGAATGAAAAGGAGTCCATCAGTCAGGGTGCGGAACTGGCCCTGGAGCGCCGCCTTTTCGTGCTCAGGCTCATTCCCGGACTGCTCCACCAGGACACGGTAGCCCCGGGTCCACGCGGCTTTCATGATGTCAGACGCCAACTCGGCGTAGTACGGAATCGAGAGATCGGCCAGGACCAATCCGAGCATGCTGGTCTTGCCCGAGCGAAGGCTCCGGGCCGTCAGGTTGGTTTCATAGCCCAGCTCGTCAATGGCGTCCAGGACGCGCTGCTTGGTGGTGGCCCGGATGAACTCGTAGTTGTTGATCACGTTGGAAACCGTCTTCAACGAGACCCCGGCGACCCGCGCGACGTCGTTCATGGTGACGGCCATTCAAGTGCTCCTTTTGTCCTGTTGGCATACATCGTTGCAGATCAGGCCGGCATGGAGTCAGTCGATGACTGCGGCGATGGCTTCGATCTCCACCAATTGGTGGTCGTAGCCGAGGACGGTGACGCCCATGAGGGTGCTTGGGACGTCATGGTCACCGAACGCCGCGCGCACCACCTCCCACGCCGCCACCAAGTCGGACTGCTGCGCCGATGCAACAAGGACGCGGGTGGAAATGACGTCCCCGATCCCCGCTCCGGCGGCGTCCAAAGCCAGCAGCATGTTTTCAACCGACTTTTCCGCTTGGGCTCTGTAGTCCCCAATATCTGCTGTGGTGCCGTCCTCGTTCAGCGGGCAGGACCCCGCCAGGAAGATCAGCCGTGCGCCGGCAGGGGCCGTTGCAGCATAGGCGTACTCGGCTGCCGAACTGAGCCGGTCGGAATGAATAAGAGTGACAGCGCCCGGCATGGAGGTCCTTCGCTTTGGATGAATGGGTACATCCCATCATGTGCCCTAAGCCCCAGCAGCCGTCACACGCCGCTCATTTCCATGCAACGCGCCTGCAACATACATGCGTAATGCTGATGCCAACGGACGGCGACAGCTGAGGGGAGCAGACATGAGCATTGCAAACAGGGATCTTTTCCAGGCGCTGAAGACCCAGGCCAGCTTGGCGCAGGCATTCGGCAGCATGCCGGGCAGCAAGGAAGAACAGCATCCGTTGAGCCCTGGTGACTACATCGAGGCTTGGCATAACGGCCGCCTCTATCACCGGGGCAGCGTGGTGAAAACCGTCGCGGGGACCGACCTCTTCTGGCTCACGGACGACACCGGGAGCAGGCGGCTCCTGGACATGGAGTCCATGGAGATAGTGACGGTTGACCAGCCGGCCCCGGCACCTGCAGCGCAGGCACCGGAGCCAACTCCGTCAGCCACGGTCACACCGATCTCCGCGTACCCCATGTTCCACGACGGCTCGCAGCAGATCGCCTAGCTTTCAGTTGACCTGGTCCTCCAGTGACAACCGGATCATGGTCCAGCTCACGGCCGGAAGACCGGCTGTGAGGCGGCCGCCGTCGAGCTTCACACTGACGTTCTCGGACGGCAGGACCGACGTCGAATCGTCGGCAGTGGCCTGCCAGTACGGGTCCTTGTTGGAGTAGGTGACGGCCTCAATGACTTTGCTTGCGTTGAGGCTTCCGACGGCGGCATCCAGCGTCAGCGCGTCCGTCGCCGAGCGGTTCACAGCGAACACCACGGCCTCTTTGGCGTCTGCGTCATAGGTCGCCACCGCTGAAAGCGCGGTAAAGCCGGCAGTCTTTTCACTCGCGAGCTGTGGGGATTCGACGGCGAGGTTGAGCACCGTGCCGGAGGCGTGCTGCGAGGTGAGCGCGAACGAGTGGAACGTGGTCTGCTTCCAGGCCCGGCCACCCGGCTCGGTCATGATGGGTGCGATCACATTGACCAGTTGCGCCAGGCTCGCGGAGTGGACGCGGTCCGTGTTGCGCAGCAGCGTGATGAGGAGATCTCCCACCACCACGGCGTCGGCAACCGTGTAGCGGTCCTCCAACAGCACAGGCGCCACCGGCCAGTCATCTCCCGAGGGCGCCTTGGATTCGTCGCGGGACATGTGCCACACGTTCCACTCATCGAACGAGATATTGACCTGCTTCCCGGACTTGTTCGCCGACTTCACATGGTCGATGTGCGACACCAGATCCTTGATGAACGCCTCCATCCGGTGCCCGGCTGACAGGTGCTCCTGCAGATCCCCGAAGTCCTCAAAGTACTGGTGCGCCGAGATCAGGTCCACCAACTCGTACGTCTCGTTGAGGACCACGCGCTCCCATTCGCCGAACGTGGGCATGGTGGGTGCCGAACTTCCGCAGGCCACCAGTTCCAGGTCCGGGTTGACCATGCGCATCGCCCGCGCCGTTTCGGCGGCAACCCGCGCGTACTCGCCGGCCTTCTTGTGGCCGATCTGCCAGAAGCCGTCCATCTCGTTCCCGAGGCACCACATCTTGATGTTGTGAGGCTCGACGGCGCCATTCGCCTTGCGCTGTTCGGACAGGGCCGTTCCACCCTTGATGTTGGAGTACTCCAGCAGGTCCAGCGCTTCCTGGGTCCCCCTGGTGCCCAGGTTCACGGCCATCATGGGTTCAACCCCGGCTTTCTCCGACCACTTGGCGAACTCGTCCACGCCCACCAGGTTGGGATCGCTGGAGTGCCAGGCGAGGTCGAGCCTTGTTGGGCGGTCCTCCTTGGGTCCCACTCCGTCTTCCCAACGGTAGCCCGACACGAAGTTTCCGCCCGGGTACCTGACCGTGGAGACGCCGAGTTCCTTGGTGAGGTCGAGGACGTCGGTGCGGAAGCCGTCGTCGTCTGCTTTCGGGTGCTCGGGCTCGAAAATGCCCGTGTAGACGCAGCGGCCGAGGTGCTCGACGAAGGCGCCGAAGGTCTTCCTCCTGACGGGGCCTACGACGAACGCGGGGTCGATGGTGATTTTGGCCGTGGGGTTTTCCGGGGTTCCCAAAGGGCGGTCCTTGTCTGCTTGTGCTGCGTGGTCTGCATTGCTGATTTACAACGTTATAGAAACTATGCTGACGTGGCCTTGGTCTGGGAGTCAAGAGATTTCTTGCCGGGACGCATCCTTCCCGCCTTTGTTCGCCGGGCAAGCCGTTGTGTGGCCGGAGACTCGAACATGCTCGGGCGCTAACTGCCTCTAGGCTGAGACGCATGTCCTTTGGAGCAGTGAGAGCCGCCTATTCTGCGCGTTCCGCCGAGTACACCTCGCTGTTCGGGTCCATCAGCAGCACGCATCCGGTCGATAGGGAGCTGGTGTTGTCATGGGCTCGGGGATTGCCCGGGAAGGTTATCGACGCCGGCTGTGGGCCCGGACAGTGGACAGCTTTCCTGCACTCCGCCGGGGTGGACGTCCAGGGCGTGGACTTCGTACCGGAGTTCATTGAGACGGCCAAGAGGTTCTGTCCGGAGGCTCGGTTCTCTGTCGGGTCACTTCAACGGCTGCCGACGCCGGATGACTCATTGGCGGGGATCCTCGCCTGGTACTCCCTGATCCACACTCACCCTGATGGGGTCAGCCAGGTTTTGGACGAGTTTGCCCGCTGCCTCACTCCCGGCGGGAGCCTCCTGCTCGGCTTCTTCGATGGCCCGGCGGGTGAACCGTTCCCGCACGCAGTGACGTCCGCCTATTTCTGGTCTGTGGAGGAGTTGTCGGGACTGTTGCAGGAAGCCGGTTTCAGCATTGTCGGTACGCACTCCCGCGTCGACCCTGGAGTGCGTCCCCACGCGGCTATCGTCGCGAAGCGGCTGCTCACTCCGACCTTGGATGGCTAAACCCACCTACGCGCAGTGATTGCTGTGCACCGGCCCAGAGTCAACAAGGGGCCGGGGCTCTTCAGCTCTACTTGGTACTCGGCGAGGGACTGGCACTCGCTTCCTGCCTGTCCAATTCCTTGTAGATTGCGGTCTGGTCTCCGGCGATGCAGATAGTGTCCATTTCCAGGCCGGAGCCTTTGATGTTTGCGAAGTAGGACACGAGGTGTCCGCCATTCTCGTTGGCGTAGAGGCGGATAAGGCCCGGTTCTCGGGGGTTGGTTTCGGTACGGGTGGTGAAGCCCTTGGATTCCCAGAACGCTCTGACCACGCTTACTGATGCTTCCAGGTCCACGGGGTCAGGCGTTTGGGTCAGGATGCTGTAGTTCACGCCGTCTTGCCCGTCGGAGGTTCTGCAATCCATGTTACGAGTGCCCTTATCGACCCATTTTTGGGGG
>NZ_JBFRDF010000007.1:0-254871 GCF_052113445.1 Paenarthrobacter sp. YAF11_1 | reverse complement strand
GCGAAGCCTGCAACCACACCAAAGAAAACCCCGGCTGGACCGCAGAAGCCCTGCCCGCAGCAACCATGCCCGCCGACACCCACACCCTGAACATCAGCACACCCACCGGACACACCTACCAATCCAAAGCCCCGCCACTACCCGGACACAGCCCATCCAGAACGTGATGCGGGGAAGCCGGAACAGCCCTCAAAAAAAGTTTTCAAAAAAAGTTTGTACCCCGCGTAACCCTTTGGCGTGCCTCGTCGATTACGTCTGTGAAAGGGCCGAGCTGGAATTTGTCCCCCATCATGTTCCAGCTCGGCTCTTCCTTGTCCGGAGCAGTTTGCCCGATCAGATTTTCCCGGACAAGCGGGTCCTCCCTGGGGATGGCCCGGCAGAGCAGCTACCCTTGGTGAGGTCCTCCGTCGTGCAAAGGCGGGTGACCTGGCCGAAAGCCACGGACCTGCCGCCGATCGAAAGTCCCACCATTGTGACCGACGCATTGACCGACGAAGCGCTTCACGCGCTCAAGGGCAATACCGCGGAACTGTTCAGCGCCGTCTACCAGGCCTGCGCGGGCCAGGTCCTCGGATATCTGACAGCCAAAGGCGTGCCCGATCCTGAAGCAAGTACACAGGACGTGTTCCTGGCGGTGTTGCCGCGGCTCGACGAGCTCAGCGGTGGTGTCAATGGACTGCGGACTTTCATCTTCTCGGTGGCCCATGCACGCATGGTGGATGAGCACCGGAAGCAAAACCGGGCGCCGATACAGCACGAGTTCGAGCCCGAACGGGATACGCGCGAATCGAGCTCTGCAGAGGCCCAAGCCTTGTCCAGGCTGGCGCCATATGAGGTTGCGGCGCTTCTGGACAACCTGGGCGACGACCAACGGGAGGTCCTGCATCTCCGCATCGTGGCCGGCCTGACGGTTGAACAGGTAGCCGACATCATGGGGAAATCCGCTGGCGCGGTCAAGCAATTACAGCGCCGGGCCCTCATTACGCTCCGTGAGCATTCGGCAGTAAAGGAATATGTGTCGCCATGACATACAGGGATACAGAACGCGAAGCGATCGTGGACGAGCTCCTGCTCGACGCCGATCTCGCCGACGCTTCAGACCTCCACCAAGCGCTGGTGTCGCTGGGTACCTTTGCCAACCTTCCGGCTCCCGCTCCCAGCCCGGAGCTCGCTGCCATGATCGCCGGCCCGCACGATGAACTGTCCAAGCGTCGTTGGCGGCACAAGCACCGGACCGCAGTGGTCAGCATCGCGGTAGTGGCTGCAATGGGACTTGGGGTGAGCGGCGTCGCCGCGGCCAGCTCGGGCTTCACCCGCAACCCTCCCTTCATTAACCAACTCATCAGCAATTTCCAGCCGCAGCCACCAGTCGCGGCACCCGAACTGCCGTCGCCCGACGCTCCCCGGGTCACCACGGAACGGGCTCCCGCCGCCGACCCCGCGGCAGTTCCACCTACCTCGGAAGTTTCATCCATCCCCGCGCCCGCGGCTGCTTCCGCCGATAATGTGGCACAGGCACAGGCACAGGCACAGGCACAGGCACAGGCACAGGCACAGGCACAGGCGCCCGTCCCGGCAGTGCCTGCACCGAAGCCTGCCGACGCGGGCGCTGCCAACTCGGGCGCTGCCGACTCGGGCGCTGCCGACTCGGGCACCGACGCAAGCGCAGCCCAGCCAAGAACTGCCAAGCCGAACAAGTCACTTGAGGGCGCAGCCCAGGATCCGCAGGCCAAGGCGAACCAACTCAGGCGGCAGGGCGCGGACGCCCTTAGGGGTGAAGCGTCAAAAAACGACACCGGAAAGCCGACAAGGCCCGAGACCAGCAGTAAGCAGGGACCGCTTCTTCCTCCGGTGTCTGAGACGCGCACCGAAGAACAGTTCCAGGCCGTGATGGACAAGTGGAAGAAGTGGCTGAAGCAGGGTCACCGCTAGGCGCGCAGCAGCCTCAGCGGCATTGGAAGATGCAGAATATTCGGCCAGGATGCCTGCCGGTGAGCGGGAGTAGGCTTGGGGAATGATGCATGTCAACGATCCGGCTGTCGTAGAACGCCTGATGCGAACAAAAGGCACGTGGGCAATCGTGGGCCTCAGCACCAACCAATGGCGTTCCGCGTACGAGGTCTCGCTCTACGTCAGGGACACGATGGGCATGGAAATCATTCCCGTAAATCTCAAGGGCGAGGACGTGCACGGCGAGAAGGGGTATGAGAACTTGGCGGATATTCCGGCAGCCAGGCATCCCATCGACGTTGTTGACTGCTTCGTCAACTCCCAGCGCGTTGGCGCGGTGATCGACCAGGCGATTGCCATCGGCGCCAAGGCCGTGTGGCTCCAGTTGGGCGTATTCGATGACGAAGCTACCCAGCGTGCCAAGGACGCGGGCCTCGAAGTGGTAGTGAACTCCTGCCCGGCGCGCGAAGGCTGGCACTTCGGCTTGTGATTCCGGGCCCGATTCATCTGCTAGATTTCAGCTGAATCATTTCTTGAGTCTTGGGGGACAGCCATGTTCGGCGGCCATTCTGCGGTGCCATTTTCCACTCCCAGCAGACGGGCCGCTTTCGGAATACTCGGCGCTTCCGTTGTGGCCGGCCTGACGGCTTGTACTGCGCCTGAAAGTTCGACGCCGGTGCTGTCGCCCACTGGCACTGCCGGGCCGCACGAGGTGCCGGGGCCGAATGGTGCGCTGGGCGTCGGAGGCGAGGTTCCGACGTCGTCCGCGACGCCGACGCCGACACCGACGCCGACCCAGACGCCCACCACCACCAAGCGCATCCGGCGCACGTTCATCCCGGACTACCAGCTCCCGCCGATCGTGGGCGGCCTTGCACCGGTGATCAGCAAGATAGAAACCAAGCACCCGGTGGTGTTCCTTACCATCGATGACGGCAATATTAAGACGCCGGAATCCGTGAAGCTGATGGCGGAGTACGACTACCCCGCGTCACTGTTCCTCACCAAGGACACCGTGGCGGAGAACCCGGCCTTCTTCAACGCCTTCAAGGCCCAAGGCAGCCTGATTGAGAACCATACGGTCACGCACAACATCAACATGGTCCGGCAGTGGGGTTACCAGCAGCAGGTGAACGACATGGTGGGAATGCAGGAGTACGCGTTCCAGCACTACGGCCGCCGTCCCACGCTGTTCAGGCCGCCTGGAGGGGCCTACTCCAACGTGATGCGGCAGGCCGTGGCGGCGTCGGGCATGAAGGCAATCGTCACCTGGGAAGCCAAGGCCAACGCGGGGAAGATGGACTATCAAGTGGGGAACTCCCTGCGCCCGGGTGACATTGTGCTCATGCATTTCCGAGCCGAATTCGCGGCCGACCTCGCTGCTTTCCGCGCGGCCCAGTTGGCTGCGGGGCTGGAAGTGGTGCTGCTGGAGGACTTCCTGGGCGTGGCGTAGTCATTGGTTGAGGCAGTGGCGGAGATGGGGCCACGCCCCGCCGCAAACCAGTAGGCTCGCTCCATGGACGTTTCCACCCTCCGCGACATCTGCCTGGGCTTTCCCGGCGCTTTCGAAGACTTCCCCTTCGGACCCGAGACGTCCGTGTTCAAGGTGCGTGCCGCCGTCGCCGGTGGTGCCCGCCACGAGGCGAAGATGTTCGCCCTCTCCACGATGGATCCGGACAACTGGTCCGTGAGCCTTAAGTGCGAGCCCGCGCTGGCGGAGCAGCTCAGGGCAGCGAACCCCGAAATCACGGGTGCCTGGCACATGAACAAGACCCATTGGAACGGTGTCCGCCTGGATGGAACCCTGTCCGACCACATGGTGCGGGACATGGTGGAGGACTCCTATGACCTGGTGGTGGCCACGTTGAGCCGCAAGCAGCAAGAGCAACTCGGCTGGGCGCGGCTCGCAAAACCGCAGGGCAACTGACACGCCCGCGCACACCCTCCCCACGGTGCTGACATGGGGCTAGATTGATACTGCATACCTAACGACCTCAGCTGCGGGCTGGTCAGGAGCGGTTTGATGCTGGATCAGAAAACACTGGACCACCTATGGAACTTTCGCGATCCTGCTGCCTCGGAAGCCAGATTCCGCGCCGCGATGATCGAGGAAATGTACGACGCCGACGAACGCGCTGAGTTGGCAACCCAGCTTGGGCGGGCCATCAGTTTGCAAGGCCGGTTCGAGGAAGCCGATGCGCTTCTGGATGACATCGACGACGACGAGCCCACCGTAGGCGTGCGCGTCCTCCTGGAGCGCGGACGGGTTTTGAATGCCGGCGGACGCCCCGCCATGGCCGTTCCCCTTCTGGAGCAGGCTGCCGAGTTGGGGGACCACCTTGGTGAGGAATTCCTGGCCGTCGATGCACTGCACATGCTCTCGCTCGCGGATGCCGCGCACGCCGAGGTCTGGATGCGAAGTGCCCTCGAATATGCCTCGACAGCCCGTGATGAGCGAACCAAGCGCTGGATGATTGCTTTGCACGTTAGCCTCGGCACGTTTCTTAGCGGTAAAAAGCGGCTCACGGAGGCCATGGTGGAGTTCCAATTGGCCGAACAATGGGCGGAACGACTGGGATCCGAGGGGCAGAAGGCTTTGGCCAGGGAGGCCATCACGGAGTGCGGGAAGGCCCTCGCCGAAGGCCCGTAGAAAGATCACGCTTTGACAAATGTTGATCGAAACTGCCGCGAAATATTGATTTTCGATCATTCGTGGTGAATTATGTCACAGAAGGTTGGTGCTGCCAGAGCGCCAACCCAGACTGTCTGACTGAACGGCTTTCCCGCCGCAACAGTCGACACTACGAGTCACTGGAGGGTTTAGAAATGAACGTTCAGCACCAGTCCGTCGGTCGCCGTGGATTCCTGCGCGGAGCACTCGCTGCAGCCGTGCTCGTGCCCATGGGGGGAACCATTGCTTCATGCGCCGCAGGTGGCGGCACCACCACCGCCGGCCCCACAGGCACCGTCTCTGACACCAACCCGTTCGGCATGGCAGACAAGTCCACAGTAGACGCCGTGATCTTCAAGGGCGGCTACGGGATCGACTACGTCGAGTTCGCAGGCAAGACCTTCGAGAAGACGCATGAGGGTTCCACGGCCAAGATTTCCCCGTCTACGGACATCGCCCAGGAGCTCCAGCCGCGTTTCGTCGGTGGCAACCCGCCGGACCTGATCGACAACTCCGGCGCGAAGTCCATCGGCTTCAGCACCATCCTTGCCCAGCTCGAAGACCTCACCAGCGTTGTGGAGGCCAAGAACCTTGAAGGCAAGGTCATCAAGGACACCCTGTACACAGGCGTACTGGCTCCGGGCACGTTCGACGGCAAGCTTGCAGCACTGAACTACGTCCTGACCGTGTTCGCTGTTTGGTACTCAGACGCCCTGCTCAAGGAGAACGGCTGGACCGTTCCCAAGACCTGGGATGAGATGTACGCGCTCGGCGAGCAAGCCAAGGCCAAGGGCAAGTACCTGTTCCTCTGGGGCAAGGAAGCAGCCACGTACTACCAGGAAATGGCCATCGCCTCAGCTATCAAGGAAGGCGGCGACGACGTCCGCCTCGGCCTGGAGAACCTCACGGCAGATTGCTGGTCGCACCCGGCCGTCCAGTCCGTTTTCACCGCTTTGGACAAGATCGTCAAGGCCGGCTTCTTCAAGCCCGGTGGCGCCGGTACCCAGTTCACGGCCGCACAGGCACAGTGGAGCAACGCCCAGGAAGCCGTGTTCTACCCGTCGGGTTCGTGGATCGAAAACGAAATGAAGGACCAGACCAAGTCCGGCTTCAGCATGATGGGTGCTCCGGTTCCCTCCGTCAGCTCCAGCCCCAAGAAACCGTACGAATCCCTGCACAGTGCCGCAGGCGAACCGTTCATTGTTCCGACGCAGGGCAAGAACGCCGCAGGTGGCAAGGAAATGCTCCGGGTCATGCTCTCCAAGGAAGCTGCCACCAACTTCGCCAAGACCAAGCTGGCTCCCACCATCGTCAAGGACACCGTTCCCGCTGACGGCTTCGGTTCCACGGCGCTGGTTTCGCAGACCAAGCTGCTCAGCGATGCCGGTGAGAACATCTACACCTGGAACTTCATCGACCTGTACGGCACCAACAAGGACCAGCTGGTTGTCTGGAACTCCTTCCTGGACGGCAAGTCGGACGTTGCAACCCTGACCTCCGCGCTGCAGAACATCACCGACAAGGTCCGCAACGACAGCTCGGTCAAGAAGATCGAAGTGAAGTGACGTCAGTGAAAACTCAGCAGAGCCGGAACGACGACGGCCTGGCCGCCGTCGTTCCGGCGCCGGCTCCACCGCAAGTGATTAGGCGGCGGCGGAAGCCGTTGACGTGGGACAAGGTCAGTTTCTTCGCGGTCTTCCTCGGACTGCCGCTGGCGATCTATCTCCTGTTCGTGATTTGGCCGTTCGTGCAGGCCTTCGGTTATTCGTTGACGGACTGGTCCGGGTTCTCGCCCACCCAGAACTTCATCGGACTTGAGAACTACGGCAAGATCTTCACGGACGACATCTTCATGAAGGCCATGGGAAACAACATCCTCCTGGTCATCTTCCTCCCGATCATCACCATCATCCTGAGCCTCGTGCTCGCGTCCTTGGTGACCGTCGGGGGCAGCAGCAAGGGCCAGATCAAGGGTCTGCGCAACTCCAGCTTCTACCGTGTTGTCTCGTTCTTCCCGTACACCATCCCCGCAATCGCCATCGGCATCATGTGGGGGCAGATCTACGATCCTTCCGGTGGCCTGCTGAACGGCATCCTCACCGGGATGGGGCTGGACCAGTTCAAGGATTTCGCCTGGCTGGGTGATAAGAACACCGCCATGATCGCCACCATGTTCGTGATCGTCTGGGGCTTCGTTGGCTTCTACATGGTCCTGTTCGTGGCCGGCATCAAGGGCATTCCCGCCGAGCTTTTCGAAGCCGCCAGGATCGACGGCGCGGGACGCTTCCGCACTGCAATGTCCATCACCATCCCGCTGATCCGCGACAACATACAGACCGCCTACATCTACATGGGTATCCTGGCCCTTGACGCGTTCGTCTACATGGCCGCGCTGAATTCTGGCGGCGGCCCGGACAACTCCACGCTGGTGATGGCGCAGCAACTGTTCTTCACCGCCTTCAGCAAGGGACAGTTCGGTCTCGCAAGCGCCATGGGCGTTGTCCTCGCCATTGCCACGCTGATCTTCTCCGGACTGGTGTTCGTGGTCAACCGGCTCACCGGCGGCGACAAGGATGTGAGCCTGTAATGACAACCAAACTCTCGACTCCGGAAATGAAGTCCCTGCACTTCCAACCGCGGAAACCGGCAACAACCACGGGCGACAAAGTGGTGGGAGCCGTTTCGCACACGGCTCTGACCATTTGGACCCTCATCGTCATCCTTCCGCTGCTGTGGACGTTCATGTCATCGTTCAAGACGTCCAGCGAGATTTTTGCCTCGCCGTTCGCCTTGCCGGCGGAATGGAAGCTGGATAACTACATCAAGGCCTGGAGTGAGGCCGGCATCGGAAGTGCCTTCCTTAACTCGGTGCTGGTGGTGGCTGTCGCCCTGGTGATCGTCATGGTCCTCGGCGCGATGTGTGCCTACGTCCTGGCCCGGTACACGTTCCGCGGCAGCAGGGCCATCTACTACCTGATGCTCGCCGGGCTGACGTTCCCGATCTTCCTTGCCATGGTGCCGTTGTTCTTCGTACTGAAGAACATGGGACTGCTGAACACCCTGCCAGGCCTGATCCTGGTGTACGTGGGCTTCGCCCTGCCGTTCACGGTGTTCTTCCTCTTCTCCTTCTTCAAATCGCTGCCGCACGAAATCACCGAAGCAGCAGCCCTTGACGGCGCAGGGGAGTGGCGGACCTTCTTCCAGGTCATGTTGCCGATGGCCAAGCCGGGCCTCGCCTCGGTTGCCATCTTCAACTTCCTGGGCCTCTGGAACCAGTTCCTGATTCCGGTGTCCATCAACGCCGCCGGCCCGCGCGTCCTGTCCCAGGAACTCGCGGCGTTCGCCGGCCAGATGGGCTACGCAGTGGACTATGGCGCGCTGTTCGCAGCCGTCAGCGTCACCGTCATCCCGGTGCTCATTGTCTACGTGATCTTCCAGCGTCAGCTGCAGGGTTCCGTTTCGCAGGGCACATCCAAGTAGCACATCCACGCTAAAAACAGCGTTCGACGGCGGTCCTCACCCATGGTGCGGGCCGCCGTCGAGTTTTTGTACAGCTCCCGCCCTTTGGAAGGCCGGTTAAGGGCATCTCCTGTACAGAAACTCTGTCAGGATGGAACGGATTCTGTAGTGCAACGAAAGGCAACAGCCCGTGATCTTCATTGTGGTCAAGTTCAACGTCAAGCCCGACTGGTCCGAGCGCTGGCTGGATCTCGTGGGAGACTTCACCCAAGCAACCCGCGCCGAGCCCGGGAACCTGTGGTTCGACTGGTCCCGCAGCGTGGATAACCCCAACGAGTTCGTCCTGGTGGAAGCCTTCCAGGACGATGCCGCCGAAGCCCACGTCAACAGCGCCCACTTCAAGAAGGCCATGGCGGACATGCCCCAGGCCCTCGTGGAGACGCCGCACATCATCAGCCGGCAGTTCGAGGGCAGCGGCTGGGACCGCATGGGTGAGCTGACCATCGCGTAGCAAAGAAAGAGGCGGTGCCGGACTCGTTGAGCCCGGCACCGCCTGTTTAAACGCTACTCCTCAGAACATCCAGGGAATCTCGGCATGGCCGAAGTCGCTGAACGAGCCGAAGCGGCCTGCCTTGAACGCGAGCACTTCGCCGTCCCGGTCCCGGCACGTGGTGACCTGGCCGAAGAAGACCTGGTGATCGCCGACGTCGTACTGCTGCACCACGCTGCAGTCCGCCTGGGCGAGGGCGCCCTTGATGACCGGAAGACCGTTGTCGGTGATGTCGAAATCGCCGTCGCCGAAGCGGTCCCCGCCCCGGACGGCGAACCGCCGGGCCACGGACTCCTGCTTTGCGCCGAGGATGGACACCGCGAACTTGCCGCTCTCCAGCAGTGCTTCGCCGGTCCGGGTGCCGAAGTTCAGGGAGATCATCAGAATGGGTGGTTCCAGGCTGATGGAGGTCAGGGAGCTGATGGTCATCCCGTATTGCTCGTCCTCGTGCTGGGTGGTGACCACGGCGACGCCGGTGAGGAAACGGCCCATGGCGCGGCGCATCCCCATGGCGTCGGGGATGGTGAAGGCTGGTGCCAGGCTCATGTCAGTTGCTCCGCTCCGCTGGTGCCGGATCCGTGTAGTACCGGACTTCGAACATCTTTGCGCCATTCTCCGAGACCCACGGACCGTGTTCCATCCCCGGCGGACGGGTGGCCCAATCTCCCGCAGTGAAGGTCCTGCCGAGACGCTGATCCACGAACGAGCCCTCGAAGATAAACACTTCTTCCCAGAAATCGTGGGTCAGGACGCCGTTGGGGGACGTGTCCGTGCCGGGCTCGAATTTGAGGACCCGGGTGACGCTGTCGTTGTCCGAGTCGCGGGCGAGGATGGCCTCCGACAGGCCCTCGATGTGCGGGTTGCAGGGTGCGAAGTCCACCGAGGATACGGGGGTGAACTCGAATTCGGGCTTTGCCATGGTCAGATCCCCTCCGATGCGGTAGCGCCGTCGATGCTGTAGGAACCCAGGAACGTGTCCAGTTCGGCTACCAGCGCGTCATAGCCGTAGTTCCGGTAGGTGTAGGCGCCGCGGACAACGAACGGCGCACCGGCGTAGAACATCTCGTACTGCTGGTGGCGGCCGGCGAACTCGGACCCGATGATGTCCCAGGCGAGCTTGAAGAGCTTGACGCGGTCCTCGCTGCTGACGCCGGGGGACTGGACGTAGCGTTCCATGTCCGGCCGGGTCACACTGCTGGTCATGTCGGCAATGCTGGACGGCAACTGCAGGACGCCGCCGCCCACCAGGTCCCTGAGGATCGAGATCACGCGGGGGTACGTTTCTGACTGCAAGCCCATGGCCCCATACAGTGCGCTCTTTCCGGGAACCCTCATGCCGGCGTCGTCCGTTGTTGCCGTGTATTCCGCGGCGAGAACCGCTGACTCAACGGACTGCACGATTGCGGCGAGTTCGCCGAGCTTCTCCTGGACGCCGGGGATCTTGTCCGTGCCGTTCACCTGCGTCACTTTGCGGGCCACTGAGGCGATGAACTTCAGCTTGGTGGAGAACCGGATCTGGGCCTGCCAGTTGCCCAGGGCGTGGGCGCCGGTGTCGAAGAACTGGCGGCGCAGGGTGTCGATGTTCCGGTTGATGAACACGCGGTCCCAAGGAATGAGCACGTCATCGAAGACCACCAGCGCGTCCGGTTCGTCGTAGTGGCTGGTCAGCGGGTAGTCGAAGTCGCTGGTAGCAGCCGGCGCAAACGGGCGGCGGCAGTAGAGCTTCAGGCCGTCGGTGGCCACGGGGATGGCGAAGCTGACGGCGAAGTCAACGTCGTCCGGGCCCAAGGGCTTGATGCAGGTGACGAAGACTTCGTCGGCGATCGCGGCGCCTGTGGCGAGCATCTGCGAGCCGCGGACAACAATGCCCTCTTCGGTTTCACGCACGACGCCGACCTGCAGGTACTCGCCTTCCCAACCGGACGCTGTGGTTGCGCGGGAAACCTGCGGGGGAATGATCGCGTAGGAAAGGTACAGGTTCTCGGACAGGATCTTCTTGTAGTACCGCTCCACATTGCCCGCGAAGTCCCGCTCATCATTCTTGAACACATCCGGGTGGGAACCGAACGCGGCGAAGAAGGTACCGACGTGATCCGGGCTGCGGCCAACCCAGCCGTGGGTGTGCTTGGCCCACTTTTCGATTGCCTGGCGGCGAAGGACGAGTTCCTCCTGGGTACGGGGAGCGGCGAAGGTCCGGTTGGCCGGTCCGTCGATCTCCTCGGAGTGGAATTGCATTCCGTTGGCGGGATCGGCTGCGATGTCGAACAGCTCGGACATGGTCCGGGCAACCTTCGCGAAGGCCGGGTGTTCCAGGACGTTGCCGACCACCTCGCCATCGAGGATCACTGTCCGGCCGTCGTTCAGGGACTTCAAATACTGCTTACCGGTTCTCATCGAAGTGAGCCTTTCTTGATTTTGTAGTTATGTTCGATTGTGGTCCCATTCGGGAAGGAGAGCTCCAACTTCCAGGAAGTTCCATCGATGAACTTCCCCTCCAGCAACGGCAGCGTGCCACCAAGGCACATGAAGTCGGCGTCGCCAATGTCGGTACGCTCCAGGAGGCGCTCGACGACGTCGGCCGGCTTGCGCAGGCCGCTCAGCGAACCCTCCTGATACAACTCGCCGTCCACCCACGAGCGTGCGGTGCACTGGTCGAGGTCGAGGTCTTCCAGCGACTCCACTTCGATGACCTGGGCTGCGACAGGCTTGGGGCAGGCGCGCTTGGAATCGCCGATGTCCTGGGCCTCGATGTCGCGGTCCGTGTGGTCCGAACCGATGCCGAGGTAGTACTGGCCGTTGTGGCGGATATAGAGGGGCTCGATCTCACCGGAGGTCAGATTCTGGGTGGTGTCGTGCTCACCGGAGGTCTCGAAAAGGTCCGAGTCCATCCGGTAGAACATGGGGACCTCTGGTGGTGGAGCCACTCCGATGGCCGCCAGCTCATCGATGTGGTGCTGGACTGCCTTCGGGTCCCGGCCTGTGTAGCCGGCCACCACTCCGTGGAATTCCGTGACCACGATGGTCTTCTCTGTGCCCACCACCTGGAAGGTGAGCGGGACTTGCCTTGTTGTTTCCATTCCGTCTCCTTGAATGCCTTTCAACGGGCTTGGTTCTAAACGGTCAGTGTGTCGTAGGCGTCGAGGCGGTCTCCGATGACGGGGAACTCGCTGCGGACTGCCTGGACCTGCAGGGGATCGATGTCCACCAGGAGCACTGATTCCCCGGCGTCCGCTTCGGCAAGGACGTTGCCGGCGGGATCCACCACCCGGCTGTGCCCGCCGAGTTCCACACCTTCCTGGCTGCCTGCGGCGTTGCAGGCGATCACGAAGATTTGGTGCTCCACAGCCCGGGCCGTGGTGAGCAGGCGCCAGTGCTCCCGCCGGGCTGCGGGCCAGGATGCTGGAACGATCACGATCTCCGCGCCACGGTCGCTCAGCTCCATCCACAATCCTGGAAAGCGGAGGTCGTAGCAGGTGATGCCTGCAACGGACCCGAAAGGCAGGGGAGCTACGGGAAGGGAAGATCCAGCGGTGAGGAGGCTTGCCTCCTTGGACTTGTACCCGAAGACGTGGATCTTCCGGTACGTGTGGACCACGCTGCCGTCCGGTCCCAGCAGGATGGAGGTGTTGCTGAGCCGGCCGTCGTCGCCCCCCTCGATGATGCTGCCGAGATGAAGGTATACCCCAAGGTCTTTGGCTACCCGTGAGCACATGGTCACCGTGGGGCCGGTGAGCGTCTCCGCCAAGGCCTCGTATTCGTCGAAGTGGAAGTAGCCCGCGCTCCACAGCTCCGGCAGGACGATCAGTTCGGCGCCGTTGATGCCCCGAAGGATGTCTTCCACACGGTCAATCCGGTCTTCGCGGGTTTCGGAGTCCGGGCTGGCTACCTGGACGAGTGCGATTTTCATGCTTTTTCCTTTTCCGGTGCGCCGTGTGGATCCTTGTCCAGGTCGCTGAGGCGCAATCCCTTGGTTTCCTTGGCAAACATCACCGAGACCATGGAGATCAGGCCCATGACGGCGAGGTAGATGCCGATCGCGTAGCCGGTGCCGAAAGCACCGTAGAGGGCCAGGGCAATGATCGGTGACAACGAACCGGCGATCAGCGATGCCAGGTTGTAGGCCACTGAGGTGCCGCTGTACCGGACGTCCGTGGGGAAGAGTTCGGAGAAGAACGCACCGATCACCGAGCTGTACGCCGCGAAGATCAGCAGGCCGCCCACGGCAGCTGCGATGATTCCCCAGGTCTGTCCGGTATTGAGCAGGGCGAAGAACGCGAAGGCCCACACCATGGTGGCAATCGACGCTCCGATCAGGATGGGCTTCCGGCCTACCTTGTCTGCGTAAAGCGCCAGGATGGGAATGGCAAGCACGGCCACGCCCTGGCCGATCATGACGGCCGTGAGGCCTGTTTGCCGCTGCAGCCCCATGATCTGGGTGACGTAGGTGATGATGAACAGCGAATAAATGTAGAAGCCTGCGTTCTCGCCCATCCGGCTGCCGGTGGCGATGAGGATCTCTCGCCAATTGCGGCGGAACAGGATGGTCAACGGCATCTTCCGTTCTTTGTTGCCCTCGGCTTCGCGCTTCCGCTGTGCTTCCTTGAACAGCGGGGTTTCCTGCACATAGAGGCGCAGGATGAGGCCGATGACCACCATCAGGGCAGACAATCCGAACGCAATTCGCCAGCCCCATGCCAGGAACTCGCTCTCCGGCATAGTGGCGGCGAGGATGGCCAGGACGCCGGCAGCCATCAGGTTGCCGAGGGGCGGGCCCATGTTGGGCCATGAAGCCCAGAACGCGCGCCGGGCGCTTTCATTGCTGTGCTCGGAGACGAGAAGGACAGCGCCGCCCCATTCGCCGCCGAGGGCAAATCCTTGGATCAAGCGGAGCAGCAGGAGCAACAGGGGTGCTGCGAGGCCGATCGCTGCGTACGACGGGATGAAGGCAATGAGGGTGGTGGCGACGCCCATGAGCATCAAGCTGGCCACCAGCGTGGCGCGCCGGCCGTGCTTGTCGCCAAGGTGCCCCAGGACTATGGCGCCGATGGGGCGGGCCAGGAAGCCGGCAGCGAAGGTGCCGAGGGCCAGCATGGTGCCCACCATGGGATCGTCGGTGGGGAAGTAGAGCTTGTTGAATACCAGCGCTGCGGCGGTGCCATAGAGGAAGAAGTCATACCACTCGACGGCCGTGCCGGCCAGGCTCGAAGCAGCCACCACGGGCAAGCTGGAGTGCTTCTGTTGCCTCAGTTCTGCTTTCTTCAAATCGGTCATTGTGGGGATCCTTTGCGAGTGGGAGCCGCGGAGCTTCCGGTGAGTCGGGCCGCGGGCCCCCAGGAAAATTGGGGTATTTCCGATGCGTGAGCGGAGTCACTGAACAACACTGTAGACGAGTTGTATACAAGCTGTCTATATTTGAGGAAGAAGTTTTCAGGAACGTCCCGAACAGTCTTGAATGCAACTCGTATACTGGGCTACGCGAGAAAGGCTCTGCATGATCCAGATGACCCCCACTGCACAGTCGCAGCCAGAAGTGGCCTACCAGTGGATGAAAAGCTACATCGCAGCCCTGCCCCGAGAGGAAGAAACTTTCCTGAACGAGGGAGTCCTGGCCAAGACCACGGGTACCTCACGAACACCCGTGCGGGAAGCCCTGTTGCGCCTCGAAGCTGAGGGATTCGTCAAGCGGATCCCGCACAAGGGCGCCTATGTGCCACCCATCTCCGACCCCGATGTCCGCGCCATCCTGCAAGCCAGGTCGGTGGTGGAAAAGTGGGCCGTCTCTGCTGTGGAAACCATGCTGGATGCCCAGATCGATGCCTTCCAGTACGTCATCGACCAGCAGCAGGAAGCCCGGGATGATCCCGCCAGGTTCATCGAGCTCGATACCGAGTTCCACACCCTCATGGTCCGTGCAGGCGGCAATCCCGTCCTCGCCGACTTCTACGCCTCACTCCGGCAAAAACAACTCAGGATCGGCGTCAAAGCCGTCACCCAAGGCACGGATCGCGCCGGAGACGTCCTCCGCGAACACCAATTGATCGTGGACGCGCTCCGCAGCAGAAGCCTCGACGCAGCGCACCAAGCAATCGACGCGCACCTGGATTCCACCCGCCTGGCAGTTATCGGGTACTAGTCCTCGCTGTGCAGCTCACGCTGCCGCGCACTGAGCAGCTCAAACTCCGGCCGGGCAGCCACGAACCGTTCAACGGCGTCGAGCACTTGCTGAAGGTGGGCGTGGTCCGGGGCCACCAGCGCAGCGCCAATCAGTGCGCGCCGATGCTGGTCCTGGAGCCCGGTCTCCGCAGCTGAGACGTCAAAGCGCCGCTTGAGCTCGGCCACCAACGGGCGCACCACGGAGCGCTTCTCCTTGAGGCTATGGACGTCGCCCAAAAGGACATCGAATTCAACCCAGCCGATCCACATGGTTCATTATCACCGCAGGTGAGGGCCGGAGGCGCCGTGTTCTTGATCAAATATTGAGCCAATGCAGCAAGGCGCCTTGAGTTCCGTTCGGCAGTGTCAATGAGGTTGGCCTCAAACGGCTGACGGACTCATTCGCTGCTAGTTACTCAGGACTGACATCGTGCCCCAAACCCCCGCCCGGCTACGCCCGCGGCTCCACGCACCCTCCCATCCGGCCAGGATCCTGCTGACCTGCGCCGCCACCTTTGCACTGGCCACCGTCAGTGCGTTGGGAGTTGCCGCCGCACCTGCCTCCGCCTCACCGGCAGACGCCTCTCCGGCAGTCACCTCTTCTGGCCAAGGATCGGCTGTACGGGCGAGCTCCAGCGTTTCAGCGCTCGCTGGTCAGACCGAGCAGATGATCGTGGTGCCTGTGACGGCAGGTTTGGAGCCCACCCGGGTGAAGGGCGCTATCGCGGTGTCGGGAAAGCCTGAGGGGACGGTCCGTGCAACGGTCAACGGCCGGGTCATCCTCGAAGCCAACGCCGCAGCCACCGTTCCCCTGGACGAAGCCGTCAGCAACGCCGACGTTGTTGGCCAGCAGCTCACGGTGGGGCTGCAATTCATACCGGTAACGCACACGATGTGCGTGGCCTCCAACGCCACGGCGACCCTGAACAATCTGGTGGTCGACTTCAGCGGGACCGCCAAGGCTCCCACCACGGTGGGCGAGTTCTTCCCGGCGTCCGTGCCCGCCGTCGTACTTCCCGTCCCGGCGGATCCCGGCGCGGATGTTTCCGCCGCCATCATGACCGCCTCGGCCGCCATGGCCCAGCGCTACCCGGCCGCCACGGTCGCAGTGGTGCCGGAAGCCGAGCTGGTGGCGCGCGTTGCCACCCTCCCGACCGGCAGTCGGATCCTCAGCGTCATTGCAGACCAAGGTGAAACCGCCACCAAACTGGCCACGGCAGCCGGCCTTCCGCAGCTCATCCTCAGTGGTCACGACGAACAACTCCGCACCGCCGCCCGGGCGTTGGCCAGCGACAAGACAGCGCTGGCCGTGACCTCTTCCGTGACCGGCCTGACCTCGGCGCTGCCTGCCGCGCCGAGCCTGGTCCAGAGCCTAAAGGACCTGGGCAGCAGCACCCTCAAACTCTCCGGCTACGGCACCCCGGAATCCTATGTGGGCGTCACCCAGTCACAGTTCGGCGGACCGGTTTCGTCGGTGAACGTCCAGCTCAAGGGCACGCACACCGCTGTCCCGGACAACGCCCAGGCGCAGCTCTCGGTCTTCTGGAACGATTACCTGCTCAGTTCCAAGAACCTCGACGGCGGTGACACCTTCACGGTGGACGCGGAGGTTCCAGCTGGCCAGCTTCAGGCGAGGAACGGCCTCCGGATCCGTCTGGCTGCCCTCCCGGCAGGCGGCGATTGCACCGGACCCGCAGGCGTCATGCCCATGGAAGTCACCCTGGATACCGCGGGCAGCACCCTCACCGCCGTCCGCGGCGGCTCCACGAAAGCCGGCTTCGCACGGTTCCCCCAGGCCTTCGGACAGAGCGTCCCGGTAGCGTTCGGCGATGGCAACGCCCAAGCCAACACCGTCAACGCAGCGACACTGCTGGCTTCCCTGCAGCGTGACAGTGCTTCCTTGTTGGACACCCGCGTGGTGGGCCTCGACGCCCTGGCCGGTTCCAGCGAGTCAGGGCTTGTGGTGGGTGCCACCGCCGACGTCGCCAACAAGCTGTCCGCACCGCTGCGGTTGGCGGAGTTCCGCACCATCTCGCCTGACGACGTCGAATACGGCGTGGGTGCCTCGGCTCCGTACGGCGTGTTGGAGGCTTTTGAGCAGGGCGGCCGGAATCTGTTGCTCCTTGGTGCGTGGGCACCGGAAAATGACGCTGCCGCCGCGTCTACGCTTCAGTCCTCATTGGCCTCGCATGTGGATGCTGCTGAAGGCGGCTGGGCATCGCTGTCCCGGAACCTTCTGGTGACCCAACCGTCGGGAATACCTGTGCTGCTGGAGAGCAATGTGGTGGTCCCGCAGAAGGCTGTCACGGACGATTACCGTCCCTATGCCTGGTGGATCGGCGGGGCAGTGGTGGTGCTGGGTCTGGCGTTCGCAGCCCGGACTGTGCTCCTGCGGCGTCGTGCCCGGGCGGCACGGGCATATGTGGATGCTGAGCAAATGGCAGGACAACCGGCAGACGCCGCAGGGCCGGCGAAACCGGGTCATGGCAACTAGCGTCGCCACCCGTCCGCGGGCTGCACACCGGCGTCCGGCGACGCTGTCGCTGACACTGTTGCGTTCCCTGACCGGGCTGGCCACATGGGGCTGGGCGCGGCTCGGTGCCCCCGTGGTTGGGCGCAAGGTTCCGGGCACCAGGATCGTGGCGGTGGTTTCACTGCTGGTGGGGTACCTCGCCTGCCTGTACACGATCGGTCATGGCACCAACCTGGACTATTCGGATGCCCAGAGCCACCTGACCATCGCCCGGCGAATCTTCGACAGCAAAGCACCCGGCTTTGAGCAGTTGGGCACCGTCTGGCTGCCCATGCCGCACCTGTTGCTGGCTCCGTTCGTCCTGAACATGTGGTTGTTCAGCACGGGCTGGGCTGCCGGAATCCTGGGGATCCTGGCGTTGTCCGCCACAGCCACTGGCCTGTACTTGATCGCAGCCCGTCTCGGATTGGGCAGGGCCGGGCGGCTCGCCACCATACTGCTGGTCCTCGCGAATCCGGCCGTCCTCTACGTCTACACCACAGCGTTGACCGAGCCGGTGCTCATTATGTGCATCGTGGGCGGCATGGCGGGGTTGGCGCATTGGGCTACCAGCCGCCGTCGAATGAGTGCCGGTGAGCTTGCGGTCTTCGCCGGTATTCCGTCGGCCGCGGCAGTACTGTCCCGCTATGAGGGTTGGGCGCTGGTGATGACCGGAACCCTCTTCGTGCTGATCGTAGCCAGGCGCCGCACCGGCGGCTGGCGGGAAGCCTTCGTCATGGCTGGCGGCTACGTGATGATCCCCGCCGCGGCGGTGCTCTGGTGGATTTCCTACAACTGGGCTATCTACGGCAACCCGCTGGAGTTCATGTTTGGGCAATACTCCGCTTACGCGCAGCAAAAAAACATCACCGACGGCGGACTGTTGCCTACCAAAGGGAACCTGGGACTGACGCTGACTACTTTCCATTGGTCCCTGTTGGAGACGGTCGGCGTGGTGGTGCTCGCGTTGGCGGCGTGCGGCGCCGTCGTGCTGGTTTTCAGGAGGGGTTTTGCCAACAGCACCCTGCTGGTGGCGGTGACCGGCAGCGCTTACGCCTTTGCGTTGTTGAGCTTGTTCCTGGGGCAGACGGCCATCAACAACGACCATTCGTTGCCGTCAACGTGGTGGAATAACCGTTTCGCACTGACGGCGCTGCCCTTGGTGGCGATCCTGGTGGCCGTTGCGGTGGAGGAGTTCACCCGCCCGGCCCGTATCAGGCCTGTGCTGGTCGGTGTGTTGCTGGCCGGACTCGTGGTGCAGAACCTGTGGTGGGCTGAGGACCCCGCGGGCAGGCTTGCCGTCTTGGCGGAGGGCCGGATGTCCGCCGAGTCCACCACCAATTCCACGGCCGCGGCGCGCTGGCTCAACGAGCACTACGAGTCCGGCGGAATCCTGATGGATGAGAGCGCCCGGGGCAACGCCGTGCTTCCTGTCATGGGCATTCCCCTTAAGGAGATCTACAACCGTGCCTCCGGAGACTACTTTGGTCCGGCGCTGGAGGATCCCGCCAAGTATGCGCAGTGGGTCTTCGTCAACGTTGAAGCCGGAACGGGAGCACGGGACTCGGGGCCCACGGACCTGGTGTACCAGGCGATCGTGGCGAACCCGTCGTTCACTGTCCGCTACTCCGTGGCCTTCTCGACGCCAACCCACCGGATCTATGAAAGGTCCTCCCACTGATGACTTCCCCTTCACGCTTGGCGGACTCCACGCTCAACCCGCAATCGATCGGCCAGACACTGCTTTCGGCGGGGCTCGTCACCCCGGAACAGCTGCAGCGTGCGCTGGATCGCGCGGCGAGCGAAGGCGGGCTGCTGGGCCGGCACCTGATCCTGGAAGCGGGGCTGGACCGCCGTCGGATTTATGAAGTCCTGGCACAGCACTGGGACGCGCCGCTGGTGGACCTGGTGGCTGAACCTGTGGACGACCGATTGATGGAGGTACTCGGTTACAGCGGCGTTGGCGAGCCGCAATGGCTGCCATGGCGGATGGACGCTGACGTGCTGACGGTGGCTACTGCAGTGGCTCCGTCCACGGCCATCGCAGAGGAGGCTGCGCGTCGTTTCCACGCTGCATCGGTTGAATTCCGCACCACCACCGACTGGGACATCAACCAGTCCATCCAGCGTTCCTTCCGCCGCCACCTTCTCTACGAATCCGCCGAGCGCCTTGCCGAGGAGCGTCCGGGAGAGTCCGCACGCACCGCCCTGACGCCATGGCAGCGCTACCTCCCGGTGGTTCTGCTCACCGGATTAATCACTGCGTTCGTGCTGTCTCCGCTGACGGCTTTGATCGTCCTCCTGGCCGCAGCAAACGTCGTCTTCCTGGTGAGCATCGGCTTCAAGACGCTCGCCAGCCTTCGGAGCCCCTTCGACCGGTTGCATGATGCCGCGGTGGCCAAAGCCAGGGATAAGGAGAGGGCCACCCGCGGACTGCCTCCCTTGGCGGAGGAACGGGTTCCCGACGGCGACTTGCCCGTCTACACGATCCTGGTGCCGGTGTTCCGGGAAGCGAACATCATCGACAAACTGCTGACCAACCTGGGCCAACTGGACTATCCACGTTCCAAGCTGGATGTCCTGGTCCTCCTTGAAGAGGACGACGCAGAGACCATCGCCGCCGCGAAGGCTTCGCGGCCTCCGGAATATGTCCGCATCCTCATCGTGCCCAAGGGTGATCCGCAGACCAAGCCGAGGGCCTGCAACTACGGGCTGACGTTCGCCCGCGGCGAGTACGTGGTCATTTACGATGCCGAGGACCGCCCCGAGCCCGGCCAGCTGCGTGCTTCCATCGCCGCGTTCAAACAGGACGCCTTTGAACGGGAACACCTCAACCCGGACCGCAAACCGCTGATCTGCGTCCAGGCTGCGCTCAACTACTTCAACGCGGACCAGAACGTCCTCACCCGGATGTTCACCATCGAATACACGCACTGGTTCGACTCGATGCTCCCTGGCCTGGACAACTCAGGGATCCCGCTGCCGCTGGGCGGGACCTCCAACCACTTTGTGACCTCCCTGCTGAAGGAAGTCGGGGCGTGGGACCCATGGAACGTCACGGAGGACGCCGACCTGGGGCTCCGGGCGGCCGTGGACGGATACCGCGTGGGCGTCATCAACTCCACTACGTGGGAAGAAGCGTGCTCGCAGGTGCCGGCGTGGGTCAAGCAGCGCACCCGCTGGATCAAGGGCTACATGGTCACTTCGGCCGTCAATACCCGGAACACGGTGCGCTACATCAAGAGCACAGGGATTGCTGGAGCCGTCGGGTTCCTTGGCCTGATCCTGGGCACCCCGTTGGCGTTCCTGGCCTACCCGCTGGTGGTGGGCTTCACCGTGGTCACCTACATCGGCTACGACATTGTTGGCCTGGTCCTGCCCGAATGGCTGCTGGTGGGCGGCGTGGTGTCCATGCTGTTCGGCAACGCCATGATGATCATCGTTTCCGGTGTGGCCACCCTCCGCCGGCACGGATGGAGGATCGCGATCTTCGCCCTGCTCAACCCGTTCTATTGGGTGCTGCACTCAGTGGCGGCCTGGCGGGCAGCCTGGCAGATGCTCACCAGCCCGCATAAGTGGGAGAAGACGCCGCACGGCCTGGAAGCGGAATACCACGACGACGGCCACTGGGTTGGGTAAGGCGCCCGGTTGGAGCCACCCCTGATCTTGAGCAAATCTTGAGCAAATGCCGCAGTGAGGTTGAGTAAGCCTCGCCACACTGAACTCAAAGCCGCAGGATGACCAGCTGAGGGGGTTGGACACGGTGCTCGATGCTTTCTCGGTACGGGTTGGTTTAGGGGTGGTCACAGTGACCCTCCTGGTGCTGTTCTGTATCTCCTTCCATCGCACCCGCTCGCCCTATGCCGGCTGGTGGAGCCTGGCCCTGCTGGAATTCATGGTGGGCAACGCAGCTTTCCTGCTCAACGGCACCCCTCACCAGCAGTGGGCCAACCCCGTGGGCAACATCCTGGTGGTGGCCGGAGCGTTCAGCGTTTGGGCAGGCGCAAAGACCCTTCGGGACCGGAAAGCGGCATCATGGCAGTTGGCCATCGGTCCCGCCGTCACCGCCGTCGCGTCCTTCCTGGATAGTCCAGGGACCAATGTCTGGTCCGGCGGATTCGTCTATTTGGCGATGATGACCGCGGGCATTGCCTTGGCCGCTTACGACTTGTGGTTCATCAAGTCCTCGCACTCCCAGGTCCACAAAGCCTTGTCCGTCGCGGCAGGTCTGCTGGCCGGCTACTACCTGGGCAGGTGGCTGGTTTATGCATTTGAAGGCCCGTCAAGCCACACGTTCACCACCTACTTTGGACCTGCACCGTCGGCCCTGATATCCATGGTGCTCCTGGTCACTGTGTCCTTCAGCATGACCGCACTCACCAGCGACCAACTCATCAAGGGACTCAAGGAACGGGCCGACCGCGACCACCTGACCGGCCTCCTGAACCGGGGAACCTTCCTGGACATGGCCACCACGGAACTCCACCGCCTGCAGTCCACCGGATCCGGCGCAGCCATAGTCCTCGCGGACCTTGACCATTTCAAAGCCGTCAACGACGAATTCGGCCACGGAGCCGGGGACGTGGCATTGCAGGCCTTCGCCGAAGCCTGCGGCGCCTCGGTTAGGTCCACCGATCTGATCGGGCGCTACGGCGGTGAGGAATTTATCCTGTTCCTGCCCGGGGCCACGCAGGACCGGGCCGAGGACATCGCAGCCGAAATCAGCCGCAGGATGGCAGCCACCCCGGCGCCCAAGGGCGTCGCGTTCCCCACCATCAGCTATGGCGTCACCTCCAGCATCCCCGCCGGTGCTGACTTGAAATTCATGATTGAGGTGGCGGACGCAGCCTTGTACAGCGCCAAGGCGCAAGGAAGAAACCGGATTGTAGGAGCTGACCGCCATCAGGCGGCCATTATCGCGGATGAGGCACGATCATGACCTTCAACGAACTCACCACCAAGATCCAGATCCAGCACACCCAGGAGCTGTCCGCCTTCCGGCAAAACATCACCAGTGCTCCCTACATGGCCGGTACGCCAACGTCCCTGAACGCGGACCGCCGGTCAGTCCGGATGGGTCCCGTCCAATCGGTGGAGGACGGAAACGCCAACCTGACCATCGTCGCCGACGTGGAAGGTCTAGCTTGGTTCACAGCCGACAAAGGTCTCTTGGGCAGTTGCATCACGGTGTCCATCGCCGGTCACCGCAGGAACACCGGGACCCGCGTCCACCTCCCGCTGGCAGAATGCGACGCCTGGATCGAGGCCATCCTCGGCGGCTCCTGGATCACCCACGTGTACCGCGCCGGCAAGAAGGTGGAGTCCGACGGCAGGATGGACATCGCCTCCTACCGGCTGTTCCTTGACGAGCGCCGCAATCCCGTTGCCAAGCCGCAGGCTGTCGCCGATACGACGCTGCGACGCCTGGAAGAATCGTGACCAGCACCAAGCCCCGACGACTTGTTCCCGTTGACGCTGATTCCCGCATCGAAAAACTGGAGCGGCACGTTCGCGCGCTCATGGAAGAGCTTCACCACGTCCGGCATGAGCAGCGACGCGAAGCGCTCACTGATGCACTCACCGGGCTCGGCAACCGTCTGGCCCTGGTGGAGGCCTTCATTGCGGCCCGGAACGCCGCGGCCCATGGTGAGGCTCAGCCCGCGCTCCTGCTCGTGAACCTGGACGGCTTCAAGGCACTGAAAAACTCCGCAGGCCATGCCGCGGCGGACCAGGTTCTGGTCACCGTGGCGATGCGCATCCAGTCGGCCGTCCGGGAGAACGACGTCGTCACCCGCCTGGGTGCCGACGAATTCGCCGTGCTGTTGCCCGCCACCCCGCAAACCCGGGCCACCGCCGTCGGCAACCGCATCCTGGCCGCGCTGGAACCGAACATCGATCTTGGGAACAACAGCGTCCGCTGCGGTGCAAGCATCGGACTGCGCACAGCAGAGCCACACCACACCGTCGAGGACCTGCTCCAGGAAGCGGATATCGCTGTGGAGGAATCCAAGACCGAGGGCCGGAACAAGCTCAAGATGTTCGATCCCGCCACGTTGCACGCCCGGCAGCTGCAGCGGCAGATTGTGGGTGAACTCCGCGAGGCCATCCGTTCAGATCAGTTGGTCCTGAACTACCAGCCGATCGTGGAACTGGCCACGGGAAGGATCGAAGGCTGCGAAGCCCTGGTCCGCTGGAACCACCCCGTACACGGACTGATCATGCCGGACCAGTTCATTCCCGTGGCCGAGGCCACCGGACTCATCGCCGAACTGGGGAGGTGGGTCCTGCGTACCGCCGTCCGGCAGCTGCGGCGGTGGCGGGACAACCCGGCCACGGCCCAGCATGACCTCTCCATGCGCATCAATGTCTCCGCCGCGGACCTGCAGAGCCTGGAGTTCGTGGACGACGTCAGCGAAGCCCTTGCCGAGGAAAGCCTGCCTCCGGAATCGCTGGTCCTGGAGCTGACTGAGAGCGCCATCATCCAGAACAACGAGCTGGACCGCTACACCCTGGCCAGCCTGCACAGGCTTGGTGTAGGACTTGAAATCGATGACTTCGGTGCCGGATATTCGTCCATGGGTTACCTGCGGAAACTGCCCGTGGACCGGGTGAAAGTGGACCGGCAGTTCGTGAAGGACCTTGGAAAGGACCCCTCCCAACTCGCGTTCCTGGCGGCCATCCAGGAAGTCATCCGGTCCTGCGGGCTGGAAGGTGTTTGGGAAGGCATTGAAACCGCCGAGGAGGCAGCGGCCCTTCGGAGTATCGGCTGCGCCAGCGGCCAGGGGTATTACTTCGGCAGGCCCTTGCCCGAGGCTGAGTTCACGGAGCAGTTGGCCCGGCAGTGGACCTGGCCGGCTTGATCTCGATGTGGCCAAGCAAAAGGCCCCTGCCACCGTCCTTGCGGACGCTGGCAGGGGCCTTTTGCTTGGCCAGTCCTTAGCCGAAGTACTTCGGCAGCGTGGCTTCGTGAGCTTCGCGGAGAGCGTCCAGGGACAGCTCGTCCACGCCGTTGATCTCCAACTTTCCGCCGGCAGCGTCAACAACGCCGATCCGGAGGTGGGCGAAGCCGCGGGCGGTGCACATGTCCTTGAAGCGGACTTCCTCGGAGCGCGGCACGGACACGATCGCACGGGCCTGGGACTCGGAGAAGAGGGCCGTGAACAGGTCCACGCCGTCGCGCTCCATGAGTTCTTCAAGGGCGATCCGGGCGCCCACACCGTAGCGCAGCGAGGACTCAACCAAGGCAGCCGCGAGGCCACCCTCGGAGAGGTCGTGTGCTGCGTCAACCATGCCGTCGCGGGAAGCGTTGATCAGGATCTCGCCCAAGGCGCGCTCTGCTGCGAGGTCCACCTTCGGGGGCAGGCCACCGAGGTGTCCGCGGAGGTTGGACCATTCCGAGCCGTCCAACTCTGCTGCGGTGGTGCCCAGCAGGTAGATGGCCTGGCCGTCCTCGCGCCAGCCCGACGGCGTGCGGCGGGCAACGTCGTCGAGCTTGCCCAGGACTGCCACCACGGGGGAGGGGTGGATCGGCGTGGTGCCGGTCTGGTTGTACAGGGAGACGTTGCCGCCCGTAACCGGGATGCCGAGCTCCATGCAGGCGTCCGACAGGCCACGGATGGCCTCGGCGAGCTGCCACATGACATCCGGGTCCTCAGGGGAACCGAAGTTCAGGCAGTCGCTGACGGCCATCGGAACAGCGCCGGACGTGGCCACGTTGCGGTAGGCCTCGGCCAGCGCAAGCTGTGCACCCTGGTACGGCTCCAGATAGGTGTAGCGGCCGTTGGCGTCGGTGGCCAGGGCAACGCCCAGGCCGGTTTCCTCGTCAACGCGGACCACACCGGAGTCATCCGGGAAAGCCATGGCCGTGTTGCCGCCAACGTAGCGGTCGTACTGGTTGGTGATCCAGGCCTTGCTGCACATGTTGGGCGATGCCACGAGTTCGGTGACTGCTGCGGCGAGCTCGGACGGAGCTGCCGGACGGCCGGCATCCTCAACGGAACCGGTGAAGGTGTTGGCCTGCACCGAATCCTGCCACTCCGGGCGGGCGAACGGGCGGTCGTAGACCGGTCCGTCGTGCGCAACCGTACGGGGATCGACGTCGACGATTACTTCGCCTTCCCAGGTGATGATGAGGCGACCGGTGTCGGTGACCTCACCCAACCAGGAGTACTCCACGGCCCACTTGTCCATCACAGCTTCGAAAGCGGCGATGTTCTCCGGGGTGACCACGGCCATCATGCGCTCCTGCGACTCGGACATGAGGATCTCGCCCGGGGTCAGCGTGGGATCACGGAGCAGGACGGAGGTCAGTTCGACCTCCATGCCGCCGTCGCCGTTGGAGGCGAGCTCAGACGTGGCGCAGGAAATACCTGCAGCGCCGAGGTCCTGGATGCCTTCAACCAGCGAGCCCTTGAAGAGCTCCAGGCAGCACTCGATCAGGACCTTCTCAGCGAAGGGGTCGCCCACCTGGACGGCAGGACGCTTGGACGGCTTGGTGTCGTCGAAGGACTCCGAGGCCAGCACGGAGGCGCCGCCGATGCCGTCGCCACCTGTGCGGGCACCGAACAGGACAACCTTGTTGCCCTTGCCGGAGGCGTTGGCGAGGCGAATATCCTCGTGGCGCATGACGCCCACGGCCAGTGCATTCACCAGCGGGTTGCCCTGGTAGACGGAGTCGAAGACCATTTCGCCGCCGATGTTCGGCAGGCCAAGGCAGTTGCCGTAGCCGCCGATGCCGGCAACGGCACCGTGCATGACGCGGGCGGTGTCCGGGTGGTCGATCGCACCGAAGCGCAACGGGTCCATCACGGCAACCGGGCGTGCGCCCATGGAAATGATGTCGCGGACGATGCCGCCGATACCGGTAGCGGCACCCTGGTAAGGCTCAACGAACGACGGCGAGTTGTGGGACTCGATCTTGAACGTCACGGCCCAGCCGTCGCCAAGGTTGGTGACGCCGGCGTTCTCGCCGATGCCCACCAGCATGTCCTTCTTCATTTCCTCGGTGACCTTCTCGCCGAACTGGCGGAGGTGGTTCTTCGAGGACTTGTAGGAGCAGTGCTCGCTCCACATGACGGAGTACATGGCCAGCTCGGCGCCGGTGGGGCGGCGGCCAAGGACCTTGACGATCTCGTCGAATTCGTTCTGCTTCAGGCCCAGCTCGGCCCACGGGAGTTCCGTGTCCGGGGTCTTGGCAGCGTGCTCAACGGTATCGATGTTGAACTTCTTGGTGGTTTCCGTGGTCACTTGTCGCCTCCCACAATCTTGGTCAAAACGGAGGTGAAGAAGCCCAGTCCGTCGGTGTCGCGGGGGGCGCCATCAAGGGATTCGGGGCCGAAGCCGGTCTCCACAGCGTGCTCGGGGTGCGGCATGAGGCCCACTACGTTGCCGGCTGCGTTGGAGATGCCGGCGATGTCGCGGCGGGAGCCGTTCGGGTTGAAGCCCACGTAGCGGAACACCACGCGGCCTTCAGCCTCAAGGGCATCGAGGGTCTTCTCGTCGGCGATGTACTGGCCGTCCTGGTTCTTCAACGGCACAATGATTTCCTGGCCGTCGGTGTAGTCCACGGTCCAGGCGGTGTTGGCGTTCTCCACGCGGAGCGTCTGGTCGCGGCAGATGAACTTCAGGTGGTCGTTCTTGATCATGGACCCGGGCAGCAGGTGCGACTCGGTCAGGATCTGGAAACCATTGCAAATACCCAGAACCGGGAGCTTTGCTTCGGAGTTGGCAGCGTCGATGATCTTGGACATCAACGGAGCGAACCGGGAAATGGCGCCGGCACGGAGGTAGTCACCGTAGGAGAAGCCGCCGGGGATGATGACCGCGTCAACATCGCCGAGTTCGCTGTCGGCATGCCATAGCGGCACCGCCGTGGCGCCTGCAAGCCGCACTGCACGGGCGGCGTCGCGGTCGTCAAGGGTGCCGGGGAAGGTGACGACGCCGATCTTGGCGCCTGCCAACCGGGGTTCTGCGGCGACGGCTACAGCCTCGCCAATCAGGGGGATCGACGTCATATCAGGCCTCGACGACCTCGACGTTGACAACATCCTCGATCACCGGGTTGGACAAGAGGGTCTCGGCAGCTTCGCGGGCCTGGGCCAGGATAGCGTCGGTCACCTCGCCGTCGACGGTCAGTTCAAAACGCTTGCCTTGGCGGACTGCGCTGAAGCTGTTGAAGCCGAGGCGGGGCAATGCACCCACGATGGCCTTCCCCTGGGGGTCCAGAATCTCGGGCTTGGGCATGACGTCAACGACGATCCGGGGCATCCGGTAACTCCTGTGCGGTGAGTTGGGTGAACCTTAAATAAGGCTGCCGCGGAGGTGCCGTCTCACGCCGTTCAGCCGCATTCAAACAGCGTCTAGAACACAGGGTTAAACACGGTGGTGAACTGCAATGTTTGAACGGCATGGGGGGCGCTCCGCGAGCTTGCACACCTATTCTACCGGGACGGGCGCACATACCCTATTCAGCGCGATTGCGCGAGGACACCCCGCCGCGGCGGGGAAAAAAGAGCCAACTGAAGGCTCGACGGCGGGGGCTGGTTGTGCTTGCTGGCGGGGCTGGCGCCGGCACTGGCAGGGGGTGTCCGGCGTCACTAGGATTGCGGCATGGCTGAGAAACCGAAATCGATGGTGCTGGGTGTTGTGGCCGCTGCAGTTTTTGCTGGTTTGGGACGCATGGTCATCCAGAAAATCCTGGCGGACCGGGCGGCGCGTGAGCACCGTGTGACCGCTCCGCTGGATGCTGAAACCCGCGCCAAAATCAGTGATGCCTTACGCACTCCCAGTAAGTGAAGCCTCAGCTGAAAAGGGTCTTTTTTCGGCGGAATGGCGCGGATTAGGGCACATACAAATGCGCTATTCAATCGGGTTAAAAGGTGTGATTCCGGCGTAGTTTGGAAAGTACACGCGGGGTTCAACCCCAGTACTATTCAGGATCCACCAGGAGGAACAATGACCGAACACATTGCCGAAGTATCCGCCTGTAGCGTTGGCAGCTGCGGATTCAACCACGATGGCTGCACTGCCTTTGGAATCACCATTGGTGGAACCGCGGATCACGCTTCCTGCGCGACGTTCATCGACACCAACGCCATGGGTGGCCTTCCCAAGGTCCTCGCCCACGTAGGCGCCTGCCAGCGTTCGGAGTGCGTCCACAACAACAACCTCATGTGCGAGGCACACGACGTCAAGGTCGGTCCGGGCCGCGAAGCCGCCGATTGCCTGACGTACGAGCACTCCTGATATTTCCCGACGGACAAAAAGGGTCCCCGCCTCGGTTGAGGTGGGGACCCTTTTTGTGGGTGCTACTTCTTTTTGGTCGCCTTCGGCTTGGTGGCATCCTTTGATGCGGCTTCCTTGGGGCTGTCGGCGTCCTTGAGTTCCTGCTCGGCCGTGGCCTGGATCAGCGCCAGCAGTTCCGGATCCAGCCCCGGCGCGAACTCTTCCTTGCGTTCGGGGGAGATGGTGATGGGGAATCCGTCGGGCATGACGTCGGTGCTGAGCTCGGTCCCGTCGTTGGAGGGAGAAGCCCCGCGGTAAAGCTTGCCGGCCTCGCTCAGATTGTCGGCACTGAAGGTGTACTGGATGCTCTGGAGGCCGGTGTCCAGCAGCTTCTTCACTTCAGGGAATTGCTCCGCATTGGTTTTGGGGATCGGCAGGACCTTGCCCCAGTTCACTCCCAGGCTCTCCAGTGCCTTGGCATAGGCGTTCTCATGCGCCTGGTCGCGGACAATCAGGTACGCGATGGTGGAACGCGCGGTCTTGTTGTCCGTCATCTCGTAGATGCGGCACTTCTGCAGCCTGCCCGTGGATTCGAGCATCAGGTTGTAAAGCAAGTCCAGCACGAGGTTTCCACTGTTGTAAACGTAGGATCCGCTCCACGGATTGCCCGCCGCATCTACCGGCGAGGCGCCCTGGGCACCCACCAGGTAGTGATGGATGTTGCTGGTGTCCAGGGCGATCTTCAGCGGTGTAGCTCCTCCAGCGCCGGGCTGGTCCACAGGATCGGACTTCTTGCCTTGGTATCGCGGGGAACCGTCGAGGAGCTGGGAGATCGTGGTTCCAATGAGCTCCACGTGGCTGATCTCTTCGGTGCCGATTCCTTGCAGGAGGTCCTTGTAGGGCTTGGAGGCGGGGTCGCCACGGAAGTTCATGCTCTGGAAGAGGTACTGCATCATGGTCCGCATTTCACCGAACTGACCCCCCAGTCCTTCCTGGAGGGCGTTGGCTGCAGCGGGGTCGGGTTCGTCTACGGCAATTTCGTTGATGAGAAGTTGGGTGTGCAGATACATTGCGATTCCTCACGTTGTTCCAGCTGCGTCCGCGGGATGGAAACCCACTGCTGGCCACCCCGGAAACCTCACCATAAGCATGCTTACTATTTGCGCGCAAGGAAATCACGCAAGAAAGTGGGAGGTGTCAGCCGGCCACCTGGTTGGTCAGCGTCCGGCCCTCCTTGAGTGCCGTGATATTTGCGGTGACCAGTTGTGCCGAGCCCTTGGGCCGGTTGCCGGCAACGTGCGGTGTGATGATCAGGTTCGGCGCATCCCACAGCCTCGAGTCCGACGGCAGTGGCTCCTCCTTGGTGACATCGAGCGCTGCCACTCGCAGGCGGCCCTCCTGCAAGGCCGCAAGCAGGGCGTCCTCGTCAACCGTCGCGCCACGGCCCACGTTCACAAAAACTGCGGTCTCCGGAAGGGCCCGCAGGATCGCGTCGTTGAGGGAGTCTGTGGTTTCCGGCGTGGCCGGCAGGATGGAAATCAGGACGTCGGTGGTGCGCAGGACTTCCGGCAGGTCCTCCGTTGACACCACCGGGAAGCCGTAGCGTTCGCCCTTCGAGTTGGCCACTCCGGTGACCTTTGCGCCCAAGGCTGCCAACAGGGGAGCCAAGCGTCCGGCGATCGAACCAAAGCCCCAAATGGTGACGTTGGCGCCGTCGAGCGTGTAGAGCTGTTCGGTCTTCGGGTTGGACTGAGCCGCGTTATAGGGCGCGTTCCACGAGGCGTCCTTCTGGGATTCGAGCAGGACATCAAGCCGGCGGATGGCAGCCAGGACCAGCGCCAACGCGTGCTCAGCCACTGGGCGGTCATGAAGTGAGCGGCCGGAGGTGATGGCCACGGTGTCCGCGAAGCCGGCCGCGAGGACTGAATCAGGGCCTGCTGCGAGCGTCTGAACCAGCTTGAGGGTGGGCATCGAGCGGGCCGCGTCGGTCAGGTTCTCCGAGGTGTTGCGCCACACCACCAGCACCTCCGCATCGCGGTGTTCGCTGGGAATGGGCTTGTCCACTGCGTAAACCACCACATTGTCCTCTGTGTCAGAGAGGAGGGAGGCGTCCAGGTCGATGGTGTCGGGGACAAGGATTTTCACTGCGGCTCCAAGGGTCAATGCGGGTAGTCGATTCGCTTTCGAGGCTACCGCTTTGGAGCGGAGGCAACCTCCCCACGCTTCATCCCTAGCAATGTGACGGCCAACACCCTATGGTTGTAGGACGTTCGACGTGGCACGTAACACAAGCTTCTCCACGTTGTTCTGCATCCTCCCCTCGAAGCAGTTTCGAAAGGACATCGGATTTGAGATCCTCAGCATCACCTCTCGCYCGCATCGCTGCCGCCGGCACCCTGAGCCTTGGCCTTCTGGCCGGGCTGGGTCTTCCGGCCACTGCAGCGCCCATCCCACCCGCAAACCCCGCGGCAGCGCCCGGCATTTTCACGGAAGCCAACATTGGCGCGGATCGAACAGCTGCAAACTTCTTCTATCGGATCCCCGCCTTGACGTACCTCGGCAACAACGTGGTGCTCGCGGCGTGGGACGGGCGCCCGGGTTCAGCCGCGGATGCTCCCAACCCGAACTCGATCGTGCAGCGCCGCAGCACCGACGGCGGCCAGACGTGGGGGCCGGTGACAGTCATCGCCGCGGGCCACGTGGGGGATGCCAGTGGGCCGAAGTACGGCTACAGCGATCCCTCCTACATTTACGACTCTGAAGCGGGCAAGGTGTTCGCTTTCTTCGTCTACTCCAAGGACCAGGGGTTCGGTGGCAGCCAGTTCGGCAACAGCGACGCCGACCGGACCGTCATTTCCTCGGCCGTCATCGAGTCGTCCGATGGTGGAGTCACCTGGAGCCAGCCGCGGCTCATCACCAGTGTGACCAAGCCCGGAACCAGCAAGACCAGCCCTGCGGCAGGCGATGTCCGGTCCAACTTCGCGTCCTCCGGCGAGGGCATCCAGCTGAAGTACGGCCAGTACAAGGGCCGCCTGATCCAGCAGTACGCAGGGGACATCCGTCAGGCGGACGGCACCAACAAGATCCAGGCCTACAGCGTCTACTCCGATGACCACGGCGTCACATGGCATAAGGGCGCCAACGTCGGCGACCGGATGGACGAAAACAAGACGGTGGAGCTTTCCGATGGCCGTGTGCTCCTGAACTCCCGGGACAACGCCAACCAGGGTTACCGCAAGGTGGCAGTTTCCACGGACGGCGGCGCAACCTACGGACCGGTTACGCAGGACACAGAACTGCCGGACCCCGCAAATAACGGTGCTATCGCACGTATGTTCCCCAGCGCTGCCCAGGGTTCTGCTGACGCCAGGAAGCTCATTTTCACCAACGCCAACTCCAAGACGGGCCGCGAAAACGTCTCTGCCCGGATCTCCTGCGACGACGGCGCCACGTGGCCCGGCGTCCGCACCATCCGTTCAGGCTTCTCCGCCTACTCCACGGTCTCCCGCCTGGAGGACGGCAAGTTCGGAGTGCTCTACGAGGGCAATTACACGGACAACATGCCGTTCGCGAAGTTCGACGACGCCTGGCTGAACTACGTCTGCGCACCGTTGTCCGTCCCGGCCGTCACCACTGCGCCCGGAGCCACCCAGCAGGTGCCCGTGACCGTCACCAACCAGGAGAGCACCACGCTGTCCGGTGCCACCGCCACCATCCATACCCCCACCGGTTGGTCCGCCACCACGGTGCCGGTTCCCGACGTCGCTCCCGGCGCCTCGGTCACCGTCAACGTTGCGCTGACGGCACCCGCACATGCCAGCGGTCCGCAGAATCTCAATGCCGCGTTCACGACGACGAATGGCCGGGTTTCGCAGTTCACCTTCACCGCCACAGTTCCGATGGCCCCGCAAGTGGGTCTCACCATCACTGGAACGGCGCCAACCCGTGACGTCGCTGCCAACCCCTATCAAGTGGGCGAGGTCCTGGCTTACTCCTTGAACGTCAAGAGCACCGCCAACGTCACAGCCAACGCTGTGCCGGTTTCCGGGACGTTCGACTCCGGCTTCCTGCCGCCGTCGGCCCCTAATTGCCGTTACAACAACCTGGGCGCAGGTGCGAATTACAACTGCACCACCGCCAGGCACGTCATCACCGCTGCAGACGTTGAACGCGGCTACTTCGTGCCGGAGGCAAGCTTCAGCATCACGGCAAGTTCGACGCCGTCGCTCACCAAGACTGTCCCGTTCACCGGCGCTGCGGTCGCCTTGCGCGACGGACTGCTGACGGCCGACATCAGCGGGGCGCGTGCCGACGTCGGGCGTGATCTTGCAACCCAGCCGTACGCTGCAGGTGACCTGGTCCCATATACGTTCACGGTGAAGAACACGAGCCCGCTGGTGGAGAAGGTAGTCCCGACGGCCGGCAACTTCAGCCCCTTCCTTCCGGAAGGTCCGGGCAACTGCCGCTACAGCGTGCTGCCGGCCGGGCAAAGCTACCAGTGCGCCACCCCGCGCCACACGGTGACTGCAGAAGAAGCTGAGCAGGGGTTCTTCGTGCCTACGAGTACGTGGGAGGTCAGTGCCGCTGGGCAAACCACCAAAACCCTGACGGTCAGCGGTGGCCAGGTGGACCTGAAAGTCCGTGACACCAAGCCTGCTCAGCCGGTGACTGAGCCCGCGCTGACTGTCCAGGAACTGGGCACGCCGCCAACCGACCTCGGTACTGCGGACAAGTACCGCACGGGCCAGAAGGTGGTGCTGAACGGCCTCGAGTATGGCGACTGGTACTACGTGTACCTGAACAAGACTGGCTACCGCCTTGGCTGGGTCTTCCCGACCACGGAGAACACCGTGGAATTCGTCCTTCCCTCGGACGTCAAGAACGGGCGGGATGACGTGGTGGTCCTGGACGGGGACGGCGTTCAGGTCTCCTTTGACCGGCTGCAGGTGACGCCGAAGGGCTGACTTGAACCGTTCGAAAATCGGCAACGGACCGCAGGGTATTCCTGCGGTCCGTTGTTGGTCGTTCCATGACGAATCACCTCCGGCGTGACAAGACAAAATTCCCGAAATGTGCTCTATGTCATATTCGGCTCTCACTAGGTACTCTGTGACTCGGCTGGTTGCGCGGCTTTGACAAGAACTGTCAAAGGTTCAACCAACTAAAAGTTGACAGGTCCAGGCGATGGAGCCTGGTCCTCCCTCAGTGAAAGGTGCAACCACTCGTGAAATCACAAGGAAAGAGCTTCGTCAGAAGCGGGGGACTTCGAAAGGCCGCGGCGCTGGCCGTGGGCTTGCCGTTGCTTCTCTCTTCGATGGCGATGCCGGCCCAGGCCGCTCCCACGCCGGAGACGCCCGGGAACGTTGCAGGCGTGGCCAAGAAGAACCTTGACCCCAGCGCCTACAAGGACGGCCGTTACATGGTTGTCCTGGCGGAGAAACCTGCAGCAACCTACGACGGCGGCACGGCGGGCTTCGCGGCCACCAAGCCGGAAGAGGGCAAGAAGCTCGACGCCGACAGCGCCGAGGTGAAGGAATACCAGCAGCACCTGCAGACGCAGCAGCAGGACATTGCCACCCAGGAAAACATCACCATCGAGCGTGACTTCACCACCGCCGTCAACGGCTTCAGTGCCAACCTGACGGCAGACCAAGCCATCAACCTGGCCAAGGATCCCAAGGTCCTCATGGTGGCGCCGGACACCCAGTACGCCCCGGATTACTCCACCACGGACTTCCTGAAGCTCAGCGGCCCCAACGGCACGTGGGCCACCCAGTACGGTGGCCAGGACAACGCCGGCAAGGGCACCGTTGTTGGCGTGATCGATACCGGCTACACCCCCTCCAACCCGTTCTTCGCCGGCGAGCCCGTCGGTCCACTGGTGGGCAACCCGCAGGTCGGCGTTCCCTACCGCACGGCAGATGGCAAGATCGCCATGCTCAAGGCTGACGGCGATACCTTCATCGGTGAATGCCAGCCCGGTACCGACACCGGCGCTGACTACGACGGCAGCGCCTGCAACTCCAAGGTCCTCAGCACCCACTACTTCGCAGACGCCTTCCTTGAGACCGTTGCCCCGGAAAACCGCGCTCCCGAAGAAGTCATTTCTCCCGTTGACGTGGACAGCCACGGAACCCACACGGCCAGCACCGCGGCGGGTAACGCCAACGTGGACGCCGTAGTGGACGGCCGCAGCTTCGGAACCACCAGCGGGATCGCACCCGCCGCCAAACTCTCCGTGTACAAGGTCTGCTGGGAAGACACCGATCCCGCCACGGGTGGTTGCTACGGCTCCGCTTCCGTGGACGCGATCGAGCAAGCAATCCTGGACGGCGTGGACGTCCTGAACTACTCCATCTCCGGTTCCACCACGACCACTACGGATCCTGTTTCGCTGGCGTTCCTGTCGGCAGCTTCGGCGGGGATCTTCGTGGCCACCTCGGCCGGCAACTCCGGTCCGACGGCCAGCACCGTGAACCACGGAGCGCCCTGGCTGACCACGGTTGCCGCGACCTCGTTCTCACAGGAACTCCAGGGCACCGTTGAGTTCTCCGATGGCAGCAAGTTCCGCGGAGCTTCCATCATGAACCGCGAGGTGAGCGGGGCCGGCGTCGTGCTTTCCACCAACGCTGCAAGCGGTGAAGGCAACGCGGCACTCTGCGCCCCGGGCTCGCTTGACCCGGCCAAGGTAACCGGCAAGGTTGTAGTCTGCGACCGCGGCGTTGTTGACCGCACTGCCAAGAGCGCTGAAGTCCTGCGCGGCGGTGGCGTCGGCATGATCCTGGTGAACCTGACGGATTCGTCGCTGGACACGGACAAGCACGTCATCCCCACGGTTCACGTGAACCCGCCTGCAACGCAGACCATCAAGGACAAAGTCACAGCCAACCCGGCCATCACCGTCTCCTTGCTGAACCGCGACACCACTGGCCTGCCTGCCGAAGCGCAGCCGCAGATTGCCGGCTTCTCTTCCCGAGGTCCGCTGCTCGCCACCGACTCGGACCTGCTGAAGCCTGACGTGTCCGCTCCCGGCGTCGCGATCCTTGCTGGTGTTTCGCCGATCGGAACCGGCGGAGACAACTTCGGCTTCCTCTCCGGAACGTCCATGGCATCACCGCACGTTGCCGGTTTCGGCGCACTGATCCTGGGCAAGAACCCGCAGTGGTCCCCGGCCACCGTGAAGTCAGCCATGATGACTACCGCCGGACCGGTCAAGCTGGCCAACGGCGCCGTCAACAAGGACGTCTTCGCCACGGGTGCCGGTCAGGTGGACCCCGCAAAGGTCCTTTCTCCCGGCCTCGTGTACGACGCCACCACCGAGGATTACCTCAAGTTCATCCAGGGCACAGGCATGGACCTGGGCATGGAAGGGCTTGGCACCACGGCACCTCGTGACATGAACGTTCCTTCCTTCGCCCTCGGCAACCTCGCAGGCAAGATCGAGGTCACCCGCACACTGACCGCTTTGACTCCGGGAACCTACCGGGCATCGGTCAACGTTCCGGGTGTCAACGTCAAGGTCACGCCGTCCGTGCTGACCTTCGGGGCTCCGGGTGAGAAGAAGACCTTCAAGGTCCAGTTCGAAAACAAGAATGCTGAGCTGGGCAAGTTCGCCATGGGTTCGCTGAGCTGGCAGGGTGCCAACAAGACCGTCACCTCGCCGATCGCCGTCCGGCCGCAGTCCGTCATCGCGGACAAGGCCCTGGCCTTCACGGGAACGGGCCCCAACGGCTCCGCCGCCATCAACATCACCTCCGGCACCAACCTCCCGGTGGGCGTCACCATTGATGGACTGTCCAAGGCTGATTCTTCGGCAGTTGAGCTGGTTCCCGGCCCGTTCGCGGGCGAGACCAATGCCTCCAACTTCGTGAAGAAAGTGACCGTTGGCCAAGGCAGTGCGCTGGCCAAGTTCTCAGTCATCTCCTCCAACGAGGCCGCGGACTTCGACATGCTGGTGCTCACCCCGTCCGGTCAGCAGTTGCCGGCCGCCACGGCGTCCGCCAGCGAAACCCTGTCCGTGCCCAACCCGGCACCCGGCGACTACTACGTCTTCGCCAACCTCTACGCGAGCCCCAACAACCAGGCCACCAAGGCCACCGTTGATGCCGCCGTATTGGGTGCCAACCAGGGCAACGCCACCGTGACGCCGAACCCGATCCGCCTCGCCAACGGCAAGACGGGCCAGATTTCGCTGAACTGGAAGAACCTGGCACCTGGCTCCTACATCGGGCGCCTGACCTTCGCAGGAACCAGCGAGCCGAGCTTCGTCACCGTCCTGGTCAACCCGGGCGGAACCGTAGTGGTTCCGGATGAGGAAGACCCGAAGAAGGACAAGAAAGACAAGAAGAACCGCGGCAAGATCCGCGCTGACGAACCGACGCAGAGCAACAACGCCGGCTAGTGTCCGTCTGATCCAATAACGGCAGTGGCCGGCGGGGATTCCCGCCGGCCACTGCTGTTTCGCCTAGCTGTTAAGGGAAGGGTGGGCGCTGGACGGTTCAGAAATCGGCGGAGCATCCACGCTGGCTGCAGGCGGCCTGACTTTGCTGGACCCAAGGACAAACAGTCCGAAGATCAGAGTCGCGAGACCAATCATCAACCACGCCGCCGTGTAACCCACTGAGGCTGCCATTTCACCGAAGAGCCAGGGCAGAATAAACCCGCTGACAGCCGTCACGGTCAGCAGAAGACCCACAGCCGTCCCGATGAGCTCGGGAGGCACCTCCGGATCGTCGCCCGGAGCGGTTTGCCACACCGCAAAGCACCCGTTGAAGCCAAACCCAATGAGCGCTGCTGACAGCCACAGCATTTCCGGGCCCACAGCAGGCAGCGTCAGGATGCCGATCCCCTGAATCGCCAGGAAGAGAAGGAAAGTGATCCGTGAGCTCAACAGGCGGTCGGCGAGTAATCCGGCAATGATGCTGCCAGGAATCCCGGCGAGGCCAACCAAGAGCCCGGCCAATGCGACCACTCCCACGGAGAAGCCGCGTTCTTCTGCCGCGTACACTCCGATCAGCTGGGAGGCGACGAAATATGCCCCGTAGCCGCCAAAGAACGCCATGCTCTGACGCCACAGCCTCCGGTTGCGGAGTATGGCCGCAATGCTGCGGCCGCTAAGTGTGGTGCCCAGTAGTGCCGGAACTCCTCGAGGAATCCGGTACACCACCAGCACCAGAACCGCGCATGCCATGGCAACCAGCCCGGCCAGGATGAGGGATCCCCGCCAACCCATTGACTGTTCCACTGGCCCCCAGGCGTACAAGCCGACGGCGACGCCGGCGCTGAAGGCGGCGGAGACAACACCCAAGGCTGCAGCATGTTCGCGCCCTCGGAACCATACGCTGACGGCCGCGATCCCTATGCCGGCATACACCGATGCGGCAAGCCCGGCCAAGATCCGCAAGGACAGCAGCATGGGGTAGCCGTCAACGATCCCGGCCAAGGTGGTGAAGAGGCCTTCCAGGAGAAGTCCTCCCACCAAGGCCGCGCGGATGCCATATTTCGCCGCGATGAAGCCGGCGGGAATGTGCATGATTCCGTAGCCGATGACGAAGCCGGAAATCAGCAAGGCCAGTTGGGGCAGGTCAGCATCGTAATCAGCGGAAATGCCGGCGAACGTGGTTGGCATAACGAACCAGTTGAAGGTCATGGCCACGAACCCTATGGCTATGACGCCCAGCATGACCCATCGTGTGGAAGTGCTCTGCTGGAGTTGACTCTTCATGTCGGGAACCGGCGCTTAACTGAAGAACGTCTTGATGGCGGCGGCGACTGATTCAGGATTCTCCAGCGTGGGGAAGTGAGTCTTTCCCGGGATGTGGATGGGAGTGAACCAAGGGTTCCCGGCCGCGAAGTCCTCTTGGAACCTCCGGTAGCCGGGGTCCAACGGTTGGGAATAGATGTGAGCCACCTCGAGGTTTCCGGGGACAGCTTTCATCCGTTCCAGTGGGTTTTCCCATTGTGCATAGCTCTTACGGATCTCCCGGCAGGCCCGCATCCACATGCTTTCGCCGAACCAGGTCATCTCCCGCTGAACGTGGTCGATCACGTCAACGGAGTCCGTGCCTTCGGTCCACTCATCGAACATGCTCTGTCGGGCTGCGGCGACAGTATCGGGCGAGGCTCCCTGCTCGATCTGTTGGTTAAAACCTTCGAAAGGCTGGAGCAACCAGTCGATGACCACGGCTTGGCCGTAACCCCGGGCACCCAGTCGCTCCTGCACTCCGATGTTGACCCAGCAACCGTGGGAAGTGGACGCGATCCTGACGTCTTCGAGGCCGAGTTGATCGATGAAATCCACGGTGTCCTGGATGAGGTCCTCTGCCGTGAAATCGTCAGGCGACACTGCGCTGCCGTCGTGGCCCCGGAAGTTCAACCGCAGCACACGGAAGTGGTCACTCAGGTGGGGTTCCAGAAGTCGAAACAGCCGGTGGTCCTGGGCCCAGCCGTGGATGAGGATGAGCGGGGGAGCCAAAGGATCGCCCGACTCGACGTATTCGAGGGTAGTGGTGTTGATGGACGTGGTTTTGAGCTGCACGATGACCTCACTCTGGAGCGCCGGAAAGATGGGGGATGTTGATTCAATGTGACGAGCGTCACCGGAAGCTTATGGTTGGGCACTCCGTCAAGTCAATAGCCTGCTATGTAAATAATTTGGGGTCTATCAATTACATACCTAGCTATGTAATACTTCTCGGCGTGAGCGAGCTCACATCCACAGAAGCACCGATCGAGGAGTTCCAATGAGCGTTTCCCAGGGTCATGTTGAGATTGCCGGTGGCGGCATCGGGGGTTTGACTGCGGCAGCTGCCTTGGCGCAGCGCGGCTGGAAGGTCCGCCTCCACGAAGCCAATCAATCCATCCGGGCTTTGGGTGCCGGGATCTACCTGTGGGACAACGGGTTGGCTGTGCTCCGCGCGCTGGGAGTTGAGGATATGGCCACCGAAGGCGCCCATTACGGACCGAGCATTCAGAGTCGGGACGGTCACGGAGGCCTGATAGGAGAGACGCCCATCAACACCGACGGATCCGTTCGGGTTCTTACGGTGTTGCGCGAAAAGTTGATAGGAGCCCTGCATCACGCAGCCGTCGAGTCCGGCGTCGAAATTGTCACGGGTTCGGTGGCCGTGGCGGCGGAATCGGAGGGCACTCTCAGGTTCGCCAATGGCAGTTCACAAACAGCTGATCTGGTCATTGCCGCAGATGGTGTGGGGTCGCAAGTGCGTGAGAGCCTGGGACTGTTGCGTCGTCGGCAGGCCTTGGGCCAACGATGCGCACGGCTACTCCTGCCACGTGCAGTGGGCGATGTTCCCGCTGAGATCGAAGACAGCTACATCGAGTACATGTCAGGCCAACGGTTCATTCTCTACACGCCCAGCAGTTCAGGGGATCTCTACGTGGCTCTCGTTTGCGCAGCGTCGGATCTGAGGGCGATGGGCGGCCATCTGCCTCAGGACGAATGGGTCCGGTCCTTCCCTGCCTTGGAATCACTTATCCGTAGATTGGGCCCCGTTCCCCGTTGGGATGACTTTGAGTGGGTAGAGCTGTCAAAGTGGTCCGCCGGGCGGGTTGCCGTCATCGGAGATGCGGCCCATGCACAGCCACCCTACCTGGGCCAAGGCGGCGGCTGCGCCATGATGTCGGCGCTTGGCTTGGCCCATGCTGTCTCCCAACCCGGAGGTTCCATCGAAGCATCGCTGGCGCTGTGGGAAGCCACGGAGCGGCCGGTGATTGAACACACCCAGAGATTCTCCGTGCGGGTGAGCGAGCTGAATGGTGTCCCTGACGAGGCGCGTCGGGAAATCCTCAAAGTTCCGCAGCCTTGCCGCGGATCGGCCGTGCCCGGGCCCGTGCGGCGTCAACGGTTCCCACAGGACTGAAGTTGCCGGTGGAAGTGGGCTGAAGGTTCAGGGACTGGCCGTCCAAGTCCCGCTATTTGGCGGAGATCTGCGCATCGACTATCTGGACGAAGTCCTGCAGGACGGCGACAACCTGGCGGCGCGTTTCCGGCGGGAATTGAAGAAGCGAATCTTTCTGGAAGTCCCGGAGGATACGCCTTTTTCCTTCCCACAATTCCGCGCCACGGGTTGTGAGTTCAACCAGTGTTACCCGGTCATCATGGTCCGAGGGCCTGCGGGAAACTATGCCGCGTTCTTCAAGGGAGTTCAGCATTCGAGTCACGGTTGGCTGCGCAATTCCGGCTTGCCTCGCGATCTCACCAACAGGAAGGGCGCCCCGCTGGGCGACGGAATCCAGAACTGCTACCTGGGACTCAGTGAGGGTCTCGCCTTCACCCAACACGCCCACCCGGCTGCGTCCCCGACGCAGCACCCGGTACACGTCATTGCAGGCGCGGATCCAGTCATCAAGCAGTTCGGGAGGGACGTCGTGGCTGCTCATAATGTGAGGTCCTCTGAGAATTGATTCCTGAAAACCAGACTAGCCGCGTCCCCCTCCTCCAACAAATCCATATGAGAGGCTGAATTACCATGCATTCTTCACTTCACCAGTACGGTTCATCCGAGCACCAAGTGGTCAGTTTTCTTCACCCGCGCGAAGGTGAAGCGATTCAGGGGACGGCGGTGCTGGTGCATGGCGGATATTGGCGTGCGGCCTTCACTGCCGACCTCATGTTGGCGCTTGCGGCAGACCTGGTCACGCGAGGTTGGGCGGTTGCCAATGTGGAGTACCGGCGGGTGGGTCAAGCCCCAACACCCTCGGCTATGGTCAATGACGTTTCAACCGCGGTGCAGTCCGCTCTGGGTTGGAGTGCCGAGTCAGGGTACCCGGGGAACGTGATAGGAATTGGCCACTCGGTAGGGGCGCAACTCGGGATGCTCACCATGGACCTTCTGGATGCGTTCGTGGCACTGGCTCCCGTCACCGATTTGCCCCGAACCCACAGTGAAAGCCTTGGTGAAGGTGCCGTGGAGGGGTTCATTGGTGACCACACCGAAGACCTGCCGACCCTGCTGGAAACGTACTCGCCTCTCCACCAGTTGCCTCTCCGGTCGCCCGTGCTCCTTGTCCACGGTTCAGACGACCAAAGGGTCCCGGTTGCCCACTCCAGAGAATACGTCACTAAAGCCAAGAGCTTTGGCGACGCAGTCGACTTCTGGGAGCTGCCCCGTTTGGACCATCTGCAAGCCATTAACCCGGATGGCACGCATTGGCCCAAAGTGGTCGAATGGATGCAAGCCCGGCGAATGGATCAGCCGGCTTAGGGCGGGTTCCTCCCTGGGAAAGCTGAGCGGGCGGGTTCGCCGCCTAGACGTTTCCGGATGAGCCCCCGGTGTTGCCCAGCAGCGATGCCAGGGTCTTCCAGCGTGCGATCTCGCAGCCGTCTGTCCGGCTGAACTGGCTGTTGACCTTGCGGCCACGGAACCAGCCCGTGACTACGGCTACCTGTGGACCACCGTATTGCTGCGTGCAGATCCGGTCCGGCCGGGGTTCCGGGAAGAAGATCTCCTCGCCAAACTGCTCGACGGCGGCCAGCGCCGCAGGTGCGTCCGGCAAGTTCGAGTCCAGTGAACCGGGGTCCGGCGAGAGGAGGCCGGCGACGGACCGGAGGTGGAATTCGTGGCTCTCAGCGCCAGGTGCCTCTGTCAGCGTGACTGTGAGGTCGACGTCGTACTCGCTGTTGGGTGACTCGCTCGTGGGGGAAACCATAGTGACCTTTCGCTGGTGGCGGCGGGTGCTCAGGCGGCCAATCCGCTCAGCTCATGGAGGAGCGGATCTACTGCCTGGAGCACGCGGGTCCGCAGCTCCTGGGATTCGGCCGCGAAAGCCCGCTGGTATTCAACGTACTCGGCCTTGCCCTGCGGTGTCTCGATCCTGATGGGTGGGTAGCCCCATTCTTCGAGATCGTAAGGGGAAGCCTTCATATCCATGGCGCGGATCCTCCACGAGAGCTCGAAGCAGTCCATCACCAGCTCGCTTGGCAGTGCCGGCGTCAGCTTGTACGCCCACTTGTAGAGGTCCATGTTGGCGTGCAGGCAGCCCGGCTGCTCCATGGACCGCTGGTTTTCACGGGTGGGTTCGAGCTCGTTCAGGGGAATGGCGTCCGGAGTGTAGAACCGGAAAGCGTCGAAATGCGAGCAGCGGATACGGTTCCCTTCCACCACGGTGTCCGTGCCTTCGCCACCGAGCCGCAGCTTCAGGTATTCGTGCCGCAGTTCGAACTTCTCCTGCCGGTACACCATGGCCCACTCGTGCAGGCCAAAGCAGCCGAACTGGGCCGGGCGCTTCGCCGTGCCCGCGAGGATGATGCCCGCGAAGCGGACAGCTTCGGCGCGGTCGGCCAGGAAGCCGCGGCGGTCAAAGGTGACCGCCGGCGTTCCCGCCGGCAACCCGAGGGAGGTGAGTTCGCCGTCGTCGAGCGTTCGGTAGAACTTCCACGTGGCGCGCTCAAGGGCACGTGGACCGCTGAGGACAGTGCCGTCGCCCGGATGCCAGCGCAGCAATTGGCCCGGCTTCTGTGTGTAGTAGGTGAACAGGAAATCTTCAACAGGGTGCTTCCGGCCGGCCGAACGCCTGGCCAGGTACGGGTCCGCGTAGCGCGCTACCCGGGCGTGATGGGCTGCCTCCAGCCCGAGCCATTGCTCCTGGGGGAGGTGCCGCAGCCTAGAGGCCGCCATCTGATCCGAGGATGCTCTTGGCGGCGTCCCATAGTGCGATCTGGCAGCCGTCCGTGCGGCTGAAGGCCGCAGAGACTTCCTTGCCGTCCACCGCGCCGGTCACCTTGGCCGTTGCCGGGCCGCCGTACTGCATGGTGCAGGCTTGGTCCGTTTTTGTGGGGGCAGGACTCAGGATGGCCGGGCTGTTCTTGATGGAGGTGCAGGCTTCGGCGGCTGTTGGGTGGTTGCTTTCAGCGGCCGGGACGCCGTCCGCGCAGACGAGCGTGAAGGTCTGGGGCGCGGCGTCGGGGGATTCCACCAGCGTGATGGAGAGTTCGGCGCTGCCGGCGCCGGTGGCTGCTGACGCGCTGGGAGTTGCGCTGCTGCTGGGGCTGCTGCTTGCGCTGCTGCTGGAAGACGACGACGACGGGGCCTGGCTTGCGCTGCCTGTGGAACCTGGGGTTGGGGTGCCTGAGCATGCGGCCAAGCCGGCGACGGCCAGGACTGCCAACAAGGGCCGAACAAATCGCATGCGCATGGAATCTCCTAGGTTGCGTCCATTTTACGTGGCACTTGTGGTGCCCGTTTCTGTGTTCGCTTCAAGAAGACCACCAGGGCAGGGCGCTTGGCTAGGGGGCACGCGGGTGGTCTGCCTGGATTGGCGGTTGGTTAGTGGGAGTTGTTCCGCTGGGTTGCTGCGATCAGGCCCGTCATGGCCTGGTGCAGCTCGGCTACCTCTTCCCGGCTGAGCTGGAGGCGCTCGCGGATTTCACCGGGGACGGCTGTGGCCTGTTCGCGGAGGGCGGCGCCCTTTTCGGTCAGTGTGATGGCCAAGGCGCGTTCGTTGCCCGGCACGCGTTCGCGGGTGATGAGCTTCGCTTCTTCCAGGCGCTTCAGCAAGGGGGAGAGCGTAGCGGGCTCGTGGAGGAGGCTGTCGCTGATGTCCTTCAATGTCCTGGGGCTCCGTTCCCAGAGGGCCAGCATCACCAGGTACTGGGGGTGCGTGAGCCCGAGGCGTTCCAGCACGGGCTTGTAAACGCCCACCACGCTGCGGGAAGCAACGGTGAGGGCAAAGCACAGTTGGCGCTCCAAAAGGAGGTCGTCGACTTCCTGGGTGCTCTGGTCTGTGGCCGTCATGGCTGCCTCCTGTGCTTGCATCCGCTCACGCCGATCAATTAGTTAGTGTACTAATGATTAGCGTACTATGGACTCATTGAACCGTCTAAAAAGGAGTCGATCCGCGTGGCCAAGGAATCCCTCACCCGGAAGTTCATGCGCGCCACAGGGAAGTTCAGGGTTGTTTTCGGCCCCGCGCACAGCAGTTCCCTCGACCATGAAATGACCGAAGCCAACCGGAAGCTGCTGGCCCAGCGCCAGGCCGAGACCCAGCAGTGGGAAACACTCCGCCGCCCCGATGGCAGCACCTACGTGGTGCCCCGCAACCCGGACGACAAGTCGCTGCGGTAACCCCCTTCTGCTCCCCGCCGAGTTGGCACTTGGCCCCCATGTTTTCGACAAACATTGTCATCAAATGCCATCTCGGCGTTGGATTTTGGGCGTAAAATTGCCTCACTGAACGGCACGCACTGACCCTGCCGCTCTTTCTCTCCCGTAAGAAAGGAGGTGGAAGAATATGGGACGCAAATTGGAGGGTTTCCAGCATGTGACCGAGCGACTGCAGTCCGTTTTTGGACCGGCAACCCACGGTGACACTGACACCCCGGTGCTGCACAGGCATGACGATTTTGAGACGGCTTCCGAGGCGGACCTGAAGAACTTCGACGTCGAGACCGATTCCGAAGGCCATCACTACGCTGTCCGTAACAACGATCCTGGCCCTACCTCAACTGACTATTCGGTGCGTCACTGACTATCGCCTAACTCATCAGCATGCTTAGTATGTAAAGAGCAGGGTGGTGCCGTGACAAGAGGGGGTCGTCGATGAGTTTCCAGGATGATGTTGCAGGGGTTCCCAGTGGGGCTCCCCGTCAGGAACGTGCCGTCCCACCTCCGGTGGCCAGTGCGTCCAGGCCAACCCGCACGGCCGCCTTGTGGGTGGCAGTCGCCGTTGGCTTGGTGGTCCTGGTGATGCTGATCGTGTTCTTCGTCCAGAACCAGGACATGATCACGGTCCGGTTCTTCGGGCTGCAGGGAACCCTCGCGCTGGGCACCACGCTGTTCATCGCGGCTGTGGGCGGAGGCGTGCTGGTGGCCCTGGCCGGCGGTGCGAGGATCCTCCAGCTCAGAATGGTCAATCATCGCCGCAAGAAGACCGTGGGCCGCCCGGGGGCGGCGCCATAGGAGCGCGTGCTGCCAAGGAGCTGTTAACTGCGGAAGGACCGGAGCTTGTGCTCCGGTCCTTCCGCAATTTAATCCCGACGGCGGCACTCCCTGACGATGTTCATTCCGCCGGGGTGGTGGGCTGTCTTAGCCTTCGCAGTCGGTGCAGTAGGCGACGCCATCTTTTTCGCGTGCGATCTGCGAGCGGTGGCGAACCAGGAAGCAGGAGTGACAAGTGAACTCGTCATTTGCCTGCGGAATAACCTGGATCACCAGTTCTTCGGCGACGATTTCGCCGCCGGGGCCGTTGGCGTCGAGGCCATCGGTTTCGTCCAGTTCAAGCACGACACTCTTGGCCGTGGGAGCGCTGGCGGATTGAAGAGCCTGGAGGGACTGCTCCTGGTTCTCTTTTACATCGGTACGGAGTTCGTCGTAATCGGCTGCCACTTTTTAATGCCTCTTCGTGTTAGGGGGTTACCGGGTATGCAACGTACAGCATGCCACGAAAATTCCATACCATACCCCAGTTCTACCGCTTGTGGCGAAAACCACGTGGGTGACGGGCAAAAAAACCCGCCACCCAGCGTGATTTTGCCCATGTGTTACCGGAGTTCGATGTCCAATGATTGGAATTGGTCGGCCGAGTGGCGACCAACCAACAGGCGGAACGTGCCCTGCTCAAACTGCCAGCCGCCGTCGTAATGTGCAAACGCCTTGGCGGGGATGCTTATTTCCACACTCTCGGTTCCGTTCGCGGCGAGGTGCGTTCCGGCGTAGCCGGCCAGCCAACGGACGGGACGTTCGACGGCGGAATCGGCGCGGTCCAGATACACCTGGACCACATCCCGGCCGGTGCGTGTGCCGGTGTTCTTGACCGGAACGTGCACCACAACATCCTTCCCGGCCTGCACTGCCTGCGGGGCGTGGGCTGTGCCGAGTTCGAAGGTGGTGTAGCCCAGTCCGTAGCCGAACGGCAGGGCAGGAGCTGCGCCGCCGGCGGCTTCCTGCTTGAGCCAGGCGCGGTAGCCGATGTGGATTCCTTCGGTGTAGACCACCTTGCCGTCAACGGGCGTGGTGTTCAACACCGGGACGTCTTCCAGCGCTGCGGGCCATGTGGTGGGCAAGCGTCCGCCAGGCTCTTCGATGCCCAGCAGGATGTCTGCGATGGCGCTGCCGAATTCCTGGCCACCGAACCAGCCCAACAGGACCGCATCCACCGTGTCCAACCACGGCATGAGCACCGGCGAGCCGGAGTTCACCACCACTACCGTGCGCGGGTTGGCTGCTGCGACGGCCTCCACCAACTGGTTCTGGTAGCCGGGGAGGTCCAGGTCCTTGCGGTCGAAGCCTTCGGACTCAATGGCGGCGTTGGTGCCCACCACAACCACAGCGACGTCGGAAGTCCGGGCAGCTTCCACAGCGGCATCGATCTCGGCTTGCGGGTCCGTAACCACAGTCTCCTCGCCCAGCAGGATGGCCGTGAACGGGATGACCTGTTCCTTGGGCAGTTGGTACTCGGCCTCGATCCGGACGGTCTGGCCTGCGGTGGTTTCCACAGCATGGACGGTCTTGGGGGGATCGAAGAGGGCGGCGCCCAGGACGTCGGTGTCGTCCTTGATCTCGTCGTTGAAGACTTCCGTTCCGTCCAGGACAAAGCGGATCTGCCCCACGGTCCCAACGCCCAGGTAGTGGACGCCTGCTGTTTCGGCTGTCCAGTCCGCTTCCATGCGGATGGAGGCGGCGCCGTCGGGAATTCCCACGCCGAACCAGATCAGGTGCGAGGCCAGGCGGTCTTCTCCGGAGATTTCCGTGCCGTCTTCGGCGAGGAAGGTCACGCGGATTCCGGGGACGTCGGAGACCGGGTTGCGGAGGGAGGTGCGGGGGAAGGCCTGGATGCCTTCGGCCACCTTGGCGCCGCGGGCGTAGGTGACGGTGACGTCGTCGGGCAGTGCTTTCTGCAGGCCCTCGAGCGGTGAGACGGTGTACTTGGGCATCACGGTGGCGCTGCCGCCGCCTTGGGTGCGGGCTTCGTCGGCGTTGTGGCCGATCACCGCGACGCTGCTGAGTGCCTTGGCATCCAGCGGAAGAAGGCCCTTGTTGCGGACCAGCACGGCGCCGCGGACGGCGACTTCACGCGCGACGGCGGCCCCGTCCAGTGACGCCGGGAGCTGGGTGACTGCAGGTTCGAAGCCTTCCAGGGAGCCAACACGGGCTGCGAGGCGCAGGATCCGGGTAACCTTTTCCAGGATCGCCTCCCGGCTGACGCGGCCATCGTTGACGGCGGCGAGGAGCTTGGGACCCCAATGGCCTACCGGGCCGGGCATTTCCAGGTCCTGGTGGGCGTTGGCGGCTTCGACGGAGCGGACGCCGGTCCAGTCGGAGACGACGACGCCGTCGAAGCCCCACTCGGTGGACAGCGGCGTTTCAAGGAGCGGGTTCTCGCTGGCGGTGGTGCCGTTGATGGAGTTGTACGAGCTCATGACCAGCCAGGCGCGGGCTTCGGTGATGGCGTCCTCGAAGGCTGCCAGGTAGAGCTCCCGCAAAGGTCGTTCTTCCACCACGGAGTCGGCGGTGAAACGGTCGGTCTCGGCCTCGTTGGCGAGGTAGTGCTTGGGCGTGGCGCCGACTCCCATGGACTGGACGCCGGCCACGTAGCCGGCGGCCATGGTGGCGGTGAGCCGTGGGTCCTCGCTCATGCATTCGAAGTGGCGGCCGCCCAACGGGGAGCGGTGCAGGTTGATGGTGGGGCCCAGGACGGCGTGGACGCCTTTACGGCGGGCCTCCTGGCCCAGGACCTGCCCGTAGCGGCGCGCGGTTTCGACGCTCCACGTCGCGGACAAAGCGGACGACGACGGCAAGGAGACGGAGTCGTGACGCTCATCGAAGTCTTCACCCCGGACGCCTGCCGGTCCGTCGGACATGACCACGCGGGACAGCCCGATCTCCGGGATGGCGTGGGTAGACCACACATCTGCGCCCGTCAGCAGTTGCACCTGCTGCTCAAGCGTGAGGCTCCGGGCGAGTTCCTGGATCCTGGTTTCCGCATCCTGGGCTCCTGCTGATGGTGCTGTGACGGCGGCCGAAAGTGTGGGATTCATTTACTTGACTCCTTTGATGCGTGTGACGAGAAGGGCACCGATGATGCCGACAACAGCACCACCGAGGAACAATGCGGGGTAGCCGCCCAGTGCGATGACAGGGAAGGCAATGGCAGGCACCAGGGATTGGGGGAGGGCCTGGGCGATGTTGAACACGCCGAACGTTTTGGCGTTCTCCGACTGGTCTTTGGGCAACAGGTCCGTGATGAGCGCGACGTCCACGGCGCTGAAGACACCGAGACCCAAGCCCAGGATTCCTTGGCCCAGCAAGACCTGGCCGGTGTCGGTGCTGGTGGCGATAACCACCAAGCCGCCCATCATGATGAGGGCAGAGATGATGACCATGCTCTTGCGTTTGCCCAGACGGTCGCTGATCCAGCCACCGGCGAGGCTGGTGATGACGGTTCCCGCAGAGCTCACCAGGGTTGCTTGGAACACCAGGCTGGTGACTTGGGTTTCGGCGACGTGGAGGTGGTCCGTAAAGAAGTACGGCAGGTAGAGCAGGCCAGCGCAGTAGCCCACATAGACCAGGAACTTGGTGACCCAAGCCCATCCCAGGCCGGGGTGATCCTTGGGGTTGAAGTAGAAGGAACCGAGGATTTCCTTGAGATTCAGCGGTGCCGGTTTTTCGGTGAGGACGCGGTCCTTAAAGGTGAAGGCGAAGGCAATGGCTATTGCCGTGCCGACGATCCCGGGGACTACGGCCATCTGCAGGGCGGTCTCAAACATTTGTGCGAAGAAGGCCGCTGCCACGAGGCCAATGGGCAACGTCATGCCGATGAGGCCGGAGAGGCGTCCGCGCTCTGCTGGGCCCGCTTGGTCGGGAAGGGTTGCGACCAGGGCGGCCAGGGCAGCGTTGAAGCCCAGCTGTGCTACAACCCAGGCTACGAGGACTGCGCCGACTTCCGTGGCCGAACCAAGCAGAAAGAGTGCTGCCAGGCCTATCAGGGAGCCGCCCACGATCCAGGGTTTGCGCATGCCGAACCGGGACGTAGTGCGGTCACTGAGGCGTCCGAAGAATGGGTTGGCGAGCAACGCGACGGCTGCCCCGACTCCAGCAACAAGGCTGAGTGCCCCGGCTCGCGTATCGGGGGTGGTGATCTCCGAAACCTTGATGGCGAGGACCACCAGCGCCGGGGCAAGAACGGCCATCCAGAGACCGGCGCTCGCGATGGGCATGCCGATGACGTAGGCGCGGGAAGCGGATTGAGGCGGGGTGCTTCCGGCGCCCGGGGCGGCGGTTGCTGCGCCTGCCATCTGCTGATCGATATTGAGGGCCACATTGCCTCCTGATGAACGGGTGGCCCACCGTTGGGCCGCTGCAATGACTCTAGCCCTAAAAATCTAGTGTGACTAGGTTTTGGTTGAAAAGTCGAGTGACCCGGGATATTTGAACCGTGAAATAGACTGAACGGATGTCTACGACGAGGGCCCGGGGCCAGTACGCCAAGGGGGCCGAACGCCGCGAACAGATCATCCAGACGGCAACCGATGTCTTCGCTACCGAAGGATTTGAGGGCACTGCACTCAAGCGCGTTGCCGAGTTGGTGGGCGTTAAGGAAGCCACGCTGTTCCACTACTTCAAGGGCAAGCAGGAACTGTTGACTGCAGTCCTCGCCGAACGGGATCGCCGCTCTTTGGCCGTTGGCGGCGAGGTCGAAGTGGGCCTCAACCTGATGCCGCCCATCGCCGAGCGGAACGTGGGCGAGCCCGGACTGACCACTCTCTACGCGGTCGCCTCAGCTACCGCCAACGATCCTGAGCATGCCTCACACGGCTACTTCAAAGAGCGGTACGAAACGGTGGTGCGGGACATCGCCGTCGACATCGAACGGCGCCAGTCTTCCGGCGAGGTACGCACCGACGTCGACGCCGTCATGCTGGCACGGCTGACCGTGGCCGCCTTCGACGGGCTCCAGCTGCAATGGCTGTATGACAAGGACGTGGACATGGCCGACGGACTCCGGCAGCTCATTGACGTTTTGCTGGCACCGCCCCACCCAAGTAAGTAGCAGTTAAGGCCGTTCTGAGTTCTCAGAACGGCCTTAACTGCTACTTACTTGGGGCGTTTTACTTGGGGGCGTGCCCAGGGTGCTGCTAGCGGCCGGTGCCGCCGTAGACGGTAGCCTCAGCGTCGCCGTCGAGCTCGAACGCATTGTGGATGGCGCGGACGGCGTCATCCAGGGCGTCCGCGCTGGTGACCACAGAGATGCGGATTTCCGAAGTGGAGATCATGTCAATGTTGATCCCGGCGTCGGAGAGGGCCTTGAAAAACGTGGCAGAAACGCCCGGGTGTGAACGCATGCCCGCGCCGATCAGGGAGAGCTTGCCGACGTGCTCGTTGTATTCAATGCTCTCGAAGCCGATCTGGCCTTCGGCAGCGCGCAGGGCGGCCAGGGCGTCGGCGCCTTCAACGATGGGCAGCGTGAACGAGATGTCCGTGCGGCCGGTGCCGTGGGTTGAGACGTTCTGGACAATCATGTCGATGTTCGAGTGCGCATCAGCGATCACCTGGAAAATCGCAGCAGCCTTGCCGGGGATATCCGGGACGCCTACTACGGTGACCTTGGCTTCGGACCGGTCGTGTGCAACGCCGGAGATGATTGGCTGCTCCAAGGCAACTCCCTCTTGAATGTTGAACTTTTCGTCGGCGCCCGGGATGACCCACGTGCCTTCGTGCTGGCTGAATGAGGAACGGACGTGCAGCGGCACCCCGAAACGGCGGGCGTACTCGACGCAGCGCAAGTGCAGGATTTTGGCGCCGGAAGCGGCCAACTCCAGCATTTCCTCGCTGGAGATGCGGTCGATCTTCTGGGCGGACGTCACTACGCGGGGGTCGGCGGTATAGATGCCGTCCACGTCCGTGTAGATCTCGCAAACATCGGCTTCCAGCGCTGCGGCCAAGGCGACGGCGGTGGTGTCGGAGCCGCCGCGGCCAAGCGTGGTGATCTCGTTGGTGCTGCGGCTCATGCCCTGGAAGCCGGCCACGATCGCGATGTGGCCCTTGTCCAGGGCGGTGCGGATGCGGTGGGGGTCGACGTCGATAATTCGCGCCTTGCCGTGGATGCCGTCGGTAATCATGCCGGCCTGGGAGCCCGTGAAGGACTGTGCGGAGGCACCGAACTTGTTGATGGCCATGGCAAGCAGGGCCATGGAAATTCGTTCGCCGGCGGACAACAGCATGTCCATCTCGCGGGCGGGAGCGGAATCAGTGACCTGCCCCGCGAGGTCCAGGAGTTCATCGGTGGTGTCACCCATTGCGGAGACAACAACCACAACCTCGTTGCCGGCCTTCTGCGCATCCACGACGCGCTGTGCGACCCGCTTGATGCCATCGGCATCGGCAACCGAGGAACCGCCGAACTTCTGAACGATCAGCTGCTTGGTAATGGCAGCCTCGTTGGAGAGCTCTTCGATCTTCACTTCGGTAGTGGGCATAGTCATGCGCGCACCCTCACTGCATCAATAGGGTTCGAACGCGGCATGCCAATTTCAAATTTGAGCACGCCAGCGTAGCTTATTTGCCCAGTTTATCGCCGCGCACTGTCCCTGCAGGAATTGTGACCACATGGCGGCTACCTGCGATGACTACCACCCGGCAGTGCCCGGACCACCCTTGAACGGGCCGACGATCTGCTGTGTGATCCACCCTCCATAGAAGTTGCCTTCCTGGAACGTCACCCGCTCGCCGTCTACCTCGCATGAGTCCATGTACTCCGGGTAAAGCGCCACTCTGCTGCCCAGCGCTTCGAAGCCCCGCGTGGGGCTTGGGTAGGTCCATCCTGCACGTTCAACCACCGTCCCGCCGGCGGTGATCGTGAAGTAGCTGGCCTCGCCCTTGAACTCGCAGAAAGTTGTGCCCCCAACGGGAACCAGCGCACCGTCCGGGAAGGCGTCCAACGGCACGTAGTAAGCAGGAGGATGGCTGGTCTCCAGGACCCTGACGGAGTCAGTGGTATCAACAATCACCTGGCCTCCCAGCCGCACCACAACCCGCTCGGAGCGAGGCTCCACCTTGGGCGGCCGCGGGTAATCCCACACCGATTCCTGTCCTGGGGCGGGCTTGACGGGACGGGGACGCCGAAAGACGCCGGAAACACTGCGATGGGAGACCATCCACCCATGGTGGCACCCTCGGCTGGGATCTCCCCGTGAAACCCCCGGCGCCTCGGCGTATCGGTGGTGGCGTGCCCGGCGTACCATCCACTTCATGAGGACTTCGGCAGGCGATGGCCGGACCTGATCACACGGGCGGATCGGGTCCGGCGGGTAACGAGCCCGAATACGAAGTGATCGGCGGCGTGATCGACGATCAGCCCTCCGGCTTGGCCAGCCATAAGCCGGGAGCCGGGTCCCCGCCCAGAACCACGGGAAACTTTGGGGCTGCTGCAGCGGAGGCATGGCGGAGTGCCCGGACGTCCTTCACCACGTGGTGGTTCTGGCTTGCCTGCGCACTGGGGATTGCCGCCGCCTGGGGCATGGCTGCGGCCGTGGTTGCCTTTGCAGAAGCCAACGGATGGTTCGATACCAAGGTTGCCAGTGCCATCTACCTGATCACTGCGGTATTCCTGGCGCTCGCTGCCGCCGTGCTGGGAGCGGCGTGGGGCTTCCGGCATTCCCACGGGCGCCTCCTTGTCCTGTTGCTGGCCGGAGGTATTCGAGGTGTTGCTTTAGGAGCGCTCGCGGGTGGTGTTTTGCTCGTGGTTGGCGCCAGCGTCGGCGGGCCGATAGCGTTGGCCGGTGCCGCCGTCGTCGTTATTGTCCTGGAAGTGGCCCTGTTCGGACTGATCGGTGCGGGTGCGCGGGCATGCTTTGCGGCAGCGGCGCCGGGGGCGGCATTGACCGCTGTGGTGGTGGCTTTCCTTTGCATCGGAAACGTGGTGGCCACCATCCTTCTGGTTCCCGGGACCACGGTGATGGACCAGGCGACTATCCCGGTGAATGTGGAACGCGACGATTCCGGCAGGATCATTGCCTACGAGTGCGTGGGCAATCTCCGCCCGGTTGAAGTGGTCCACACAGAACGGGTTGCCTGGATTGCGGCAGCCAACCCGGCCCTGCTTTTGGGGAGCGTGGGCGCCGACGTGGTGCCTACGGACAATGAACTTGGCTGGTTGTTGGCCGGCCTGCAGTGGGCCGCCGATGGGCCCTCACGGGAAGTGCCGTGCCTTGGTGGCGAATCCAGCGACGGACTGGCACCGTCGGTTCCTGTCTCCGTGACCGGCCTCGCGCTGCAGGCCCTAGTGGCTGCCTTGGTGCTGGTACCCGGCCGGTGGTTGAGGGCGCGGCGACTGGCGGCGGGCTCTGACTAGGCCCGTCGGCGCACGTACTCGGAAATCACGACGCCGGAGCCGAAGGCCGTCGTCGAGACCTCTTCGAAGGCGCTTGGCTGGTAGGCGCCTCGCGCGAAGAGCGGTATGCCATCGCCGAACAGGAGTGGGCTTCGTTTCAGAACCAGCCTGTCGATCTCACCGGAAAGCTGCGTAGCCAGTTGGCCACCTCCACACAGCCAGATCGATTTTCCTGGCCCGGATTTCAAGCGGCGCACCACGTCCACCGGGTCCTCATGGGTGAGCTGCAGATTTGGGTGCTCGCCCGGGATGTCTTCCTCGGTCCGCTTCCGGGAAAAGACCACTTGCTGAAGATGCTGGTAAGGGCTGGTCATGCCGGCAGGCAGACCCACCGCGTAAGTGTTCCATCCCATCACCACGGTGTCGAACATCGACCCGGTGCGTTCGATGCCCATGGCATCGGCGATAACCGTGGGGATCGCCTCCGGGAAGCGCTCATTTTGGGCGGCCATATGGTCGCCTTCCACCGGAAATGCGTCGAACTCGCCCCCGGGGCCGGCAATGTACCCATCCAGGCTGACGGCAACGTAGTACACAAGCTCCCGCACGGGACCCCCATCACGGTTGTTGTTGGTGATTGCGAGACTACAGCAGTGCGTTGCGCCTGCCCTCGAAGGCCCTGCCGAGGGTCACTTCGTCGGCGTACTCCAGGTCTCCACCCACCGGCAGGCCGGACGCCAACCGGGTCACGGTGATGCCGATCGATTTGAGCATGCGGGCCAAATACGTTGCAGTGGCTTCACCCTCAAGGTTGGGGTCGGTGGCGATGATGATTTCCTGGATGGCGCCGTCATTGAGGCGGGTGAGGAGCTCCCGGATCCGCAACTGCTCCGGACCGATACCCGCAATGGGATTAATGGCCCCGCCCAGCACGTGATAGCGGCCGCGGAAAGACCGGGTGCGCTCGACGGCCAGGACGTCTTTGGACTCCTCAACGACGCAGATAACCGACGGGTCACGGCGCTGGTCGCGGCAGATGTTGCACTTTTCCTGCTCGGTCACGTTGAAGCAGACGGAGCAGAACTTCACGCGTTCCTTGACCGTGGTGATCGCGGTAACCAGGCGCTTCATATCCTCAGGATCGGCCTCAAGAATGTGGAACGCCAGGCGCTGCGCCGATTTGGGACCCACACCGGGAAGCCGGCCGAGCTCGTCAATCAGCTCTTGAACTGCACCTTCGTACACAATGTCCTCGTTAGGTTGAAATCAATGCTGGAGTCAGCGGGGTAGCAGGGGAGAACCGTCCAAGGCGCGCTCTTCAATCAGCTTTCCGCCCAGAATACGCTCCACCGCAGCCCGCCCAAAGACACGGGACTCTTCGATGGTTTCATCTTCCGGGCTGGGGATGTCGTCCGCGACCGACTCCGGCTTCGCCTGCGTCCTCACCGGCGCCTGAACGCGACCCGCTTGGGCTTCGGGGCTGTTGGTCAACCGCTGGTACAGGCTTTGGCGGCCATTCGGATTGCCCGACGGCGCGGCCTCCTCCAGCGTCGCAACCGAACCGTGGGCTTCCTCGGGTTGGGTCGCCAAGGAGGGCCAGGTGGGCGCGGCGGCGTTGCCGCTTCCGGCGGGGACGCCGCTGCTGACGGCCGGAGCGCCACTGCTGACGCCCGGGGCGCTGCTGCCGACGGGCTCGGGCATCGATTGCGATGCGGGCCAGCTCGACGCCGGTGCGACGTCCCAGCTGGAGCTTGGGTTCTGCTCCGCGTTGGTTGGATGACCGTAGGCGCCCGTGGTTGTTTCCGGAACCTGGGCTGCGGCTGGCTCGTAGTCAGGAGCGTCTGCTGCCGTTGCGGTTACTTCGGCCGCTTCGGCGGGCTTCTTGCCCACATTGGACTCCGTGCCCACAACCCAAGTACCCGGCGCTTGCTCGACTGCCCTGGACCAGGGGTCGTTGGACGCCGTCGCCTTCGTCGTGCCGGCAGAGGGCGAAGGTGCAGCCGCTGTTGCGCTGCTTGCTGAAGCCGAAGTGGTGGCCGCTGAAGGCGCCGAGGCGCTCGAAGGGGATGTTGGGACACTGGTTGCCGGCGCCGCAGTTGCCGGTGCCTTACTTGGTTGGCCGTAACCCGAGGGGGGTTCCCAATCCGCAGGTGGCTCTTCGTCCAAGGGCGGAGCGTCCTCGTCGAGCGGCGGACCCCAGTCGTCGTCGGGGTACGAGTAGTCGCCGGATGGCTCGGGAGTCGGAGGAGCGGCCGGGATCGGTGTGGTGGGTGCTTGCGTTGAAGCAGCCGGTTCCGGCATGTGCGCAGCCGGCGTCGGGGCCGTGGGTGCTGGTGGTGCCGGTGCTACTGGTGCGGGGGCAACTACCGCCGCGGCGGGTTCTGCAGGGGCAGGGGTTGCCTCTGCCGGCACGGATGCTGCTGCCGGTGCGGCAGCTGGTGCCAGACCCCACGCGGAGTCGACAGCAGACACCGGTGCCGGCGCCGATGCTGTTTCCGCAGGCGACGACGTGGCGTTTGCCGCTGCTGCCTCGGGGGATTCAGCACCCGCCGACGCCGGGGCGCCCGCTGGTGCTGCAGCAGCCGGAGTTTCCCGGCTAGTAGGTGCTTTTGGGTTTGGCTCAGAGCTCGCTGAGCTGTTGCCGCCAGCGATTGCGACGATCTGGCAGTCGATGCCGATGGTCTTATGAATCGCCTGCCGAAGGTTCTCGGAGTGATCCGCACGTCCGAACGCACCTGCAAGGCCGCCGGTGGTGAATGCCAAAGTCAGGATCTGGCCTTCGAAATGGGCAACCTGGGCATTGGGTTCCACGAGCGCCCAGGTACTGCGCTTGATCTTGGTCAGCGTCTGCAGGACATCCGGCCATGCACGGCGCAGAGCCTCCACGTCTCCGGTTCCGCCGGATGCAGGCGGTCCTCCGGCTGCGTTCGGCTGCGGTGTCGGTGCTTGAGGTGCAACCTGCGCTGGTGCGGACTGCACTGACTCGGACTGTGCCGGCTGCACCGGTTCAGGGCGCACTGGTTCAGGGCGCACTGGGGCTGGCTGGGCAGGTGCCGGCTGCTGTGCCTGCGGCGTTGCCTGGGCTGGACGAGACGTCGGTGCCTGGGTGGCTTCGGGCTGCTGTGCTGGTGCCGAGGCAGCAGCTTGGGGTGCGGCCTCCTGCGCAGGAGCGGACTGTGAGGGGCGACCGGAGGTTTGCCGGTCCTCCACTGGCCAATCACTGGTTGATACCCGCGGTGCTGTCAGGGCTTCCCGTGACGCAGGCTCAGAGGTCGGCTCGGACACAGCCGGCGCGGCGTGGGTAGCGGGCGCGGGCTGGGAAACCGGTGCGGTTTGCGAAGCCGGCGCAGTTTCCCGCACAGCAGCCGCAGTAACCGGCGGGCCAGCAGCAACAGCAGGCGCACCGCCGTCGCCCGTGTAATTCAGGCGACGTTCCACGCGGTCGATGCGGGCAGCGATGCCTCGTTCGGTCTGCTCAGCGCTGGGCAGCAGGATGCGCGCGCACAGCAGTTCAAGGTGGAGGCGCGGCGATGTGGCGCCTGTCATCTCGGTGAGTGCGGTGTTGGTGACGTCCGCTGCCCGGGAGAGCTCGGCAGCGCCAAGGTTGGTTGCTTGGTTGCGCATCCGGGCGATCTGGTCCGCCGGCATGCCGCGAAGAATGGCCTGGGCGCTCTCGGGCATCGCCTGAACGATGATGAGGTCGCGGAAGCGCTCCAAGAGGTCCTCGACGAAACGCCGGGGGTCGTGACCGGTTTGGATAACGCGGTCTACGGCGCGGAACACGGTTGCGGCGTCGGTCGCGGCAACGGCATCCACGATGTCGTCCAGCAAGGAAGCGTGGGTGTAGCCGAGCAGGGCCACAGCGAGTTCGTAGTCCAGTCCATGCGGGCCGGCGCCTGCCATGAGCTGGTCAAGGACGGACAGGGTGTCGCGAACCGAGCCGCCGCCTGCGCGGATGACGAGAGAGAGCACACCGGGGGCGACCGGAACGTTCTCTTGCTGGCAAAGGAGCTCGAGGTACTGCATCAGCGGCTCGGGCGGCACCAGCCGGAAGGGGTAGTGGTGCGTGCGGGAGCGGATGGTCCCGATGACCTTGTCCGGCTCCGTGGTGGCGAAGATGAACTTGATGTGTTCCGGCGGCTCTTCGACGATCTTCAGGAGCGCGTTGAAGCCGGCCGACGTGACCATGTGGGCCTCGTCAATGATGAAGATCTTGTAGCGGTCGCGGACCGGCGCGAAAGTCGCGCGTTCCCGGAGATCCCGGGCGTCGTCAACGCCACCGTGGCTGGCGGCGTCGATTTCGATGACGTCCAGCGAGCCGGAGCCGCCGCGCGCCAGTTCGATGCAACTGGGGCACTTGCCGCAGGGGGTGTCAGTGGGGCCCTCGGCGCAGTTCAGGCAGCGGGCCAGGATGCGCGCCGACGTGGTCTTGCCGCAGCCGCGGGGGCCGGAGAAGAGGTAGGCGTGGTTCACACGGTTCTTGCGGAGCGCCGTCATCAGCGGCTCCGTGACGTGTTCCTGCCCGATAACGTCCGCGAAAGAGTCCGGGCGATACCTTCGATACAGGGCAGTTGTAACAGTCACAAGTGAAACCTACCTATAGAGACTGACATTTAAATAAGTGACCCCTCATGCACCCGCCAGAGCCCATCTACCCTTGCTACCTTCCGGTCCTGGGGGAGTTCAACAGGATGACGCCACATGAGGGGCCGTCGACAAGCTTACCCGAACTTGGGTTGGGGTTCGAATCGGCTTGAGTGGCTGTGGATAAGGCTCGACGGCGGGTGGTTTGGTTCGCGATTTATCGCCACCCACTCACCGGCCACGTCATGAAAGCCGGCTCCTCGTAGGGGTGGGCGGCCCGCAGGGCCCGCACAACGCCGTCGAGCATGTCTTCCTCCACCACGCACTCGACCCGGGTCTCGGGCACCTGATCCTCAATCCCCACCACGCCAACGGAGGGCCGCGCTCCTGGCAGGGGCGTGAAGCGGCCGGTGCCAGGCGATGTAAAGGCGCAGTGGGAGTAGTTGCCGATCCGCCCGGCGCCGGCGTCCCCAATGGCCAGGAGGACCTCTTCGATCTGGGTCTCAGGAACGTAAACCACCAAGGCGTGGAGCTGGGTCATGGGAACATCCTGTCAATAAAGTTCGGCTACAAACAGGTCTCAACCATTGCAAAAGCCGGTATCACAGCGGACCATGGATATGTACACCGATTGGGGCAATCTCAAGATTGTGAGCTGCGGGGCCTGGGGGCGAGGGGCCGGACCCGGTGGCTCAACGATGTACCGCAAGAATGGGCGCGTTGGGGGCGTCCATTTTTCCGTTAACGGGGGAGTTTCCTGGGCCTTCCAGGGGTGGTCATTCGGCCCGATTACACGTTGCCGAAATTCTCAGGTACAGTAGTATCTGCTTTCGAATCGGAAGCAAGGAGAATTCGCCTAGCGGCCTATGGCGCACGCCTGGAACGCGTGTTGGGTTAACGCCCTCGGGGGTTCAAATCCCCCATTCTCCGCGTTTGGCCCCAGTCCTTGGACTGGGGCCTTTTGCGTTCCCGGATGGGTTCTTGCACAGCAGGACGCTAGTCCGCGTCAGCCTGCTGCTCGGCGTCCTGCTGTTGTGCCGCCGCCACCCGTTCCAACACTTCGCGGCAGGCTGCGGTTGCGGGGTGGATGCGGCCGGCTGTCCTGGTGGAGGTGAATACGGTCCGCTTTGGCAGGGCCGGAAGATCCAGCAGCTGAACGGTACGCAAGCGCCCGGTCCAGACGAGGTCCGGCATGAGTGCCACGGCGTTCCCGGATTCAATGAGCCGGATCTGTGCTTGGAGATCGGCCGTTTCGTACCTGACGTCGGGTTCGAAGCCCGCAGACCGGCATGCCTGTTCCGCCCAGTGCCGTGAAGCTGCGCCTCGGGGTTCCATGACCCATGGCATCGACGCGGTGTCCACAAGGGTCGACACCGTTTCACCGCCGAGTCCCACCGGGGGAGTGGCCAGGCGGATGGCATCGCTGGTGAGGGTGACGCGGTCCAGCCCGCTGTGGTGCGGGGCGGCGTGGCCGGGGTACTGCTCGGCCACCACGAGGTCGAAGTCCCGCGCCCACGTTTCGTACAGGGCGGTCTCGGGCTCGCGTTGGGTCATCTCCACCCGCACCTCGGGATACTCGTGCCGCATGATGGTGAGGAAATCCGGCAGCAGGGCCAACGCCGCGGACTGGAAGACGGCCAAGCGAACTGTTCCCGTGACCATGGACAGCGAGGCGGCAAGTTCGGTTTCCGCGCGTTCAAGGGTTTCCAGCAGCGCCGCGGTGTGTGCCACGAGGATCTCCGCCTGGGGCGTCAGTTGCACGCGACGACCCGCTTTGCGCAGCAATTCCACGCCGGCTTCCTTCTCCAGCAGAGTCAACTGCTGGGAGACCGAGGATGGGCTGTACTGCATGGCATCGGCCACCTCCGCGAGGGTTCCGCGGATCTTCAACTCGTGCAGCAAACGCAGCCTGCGGACGTCCAGCACGGCGGCCTCCAAAAGGTCGGGATGGGTAATCAATATTCGTCAGAAAAGATCGCTTTTCCTAACGTGATTGTAGATCCATACTGATGGAAACAAACAAACTTCTCCGTCCCAGAAGGAGCCCCCATGACCAGCACCATCCCGGATGCCACCGCCCCGAGCAGCCAGGATTCCGGACAGTTCGACGCCTTGGCGCAGGAAGCCATCGCCTTGGTCCGCCACTGGCTCACAGAAGCCGGCAAGATCCCCGTGGACGTGTCCGCCCAGCGCCTCGCCGGCGTCTTGAAAGACCCCAACGGCCTGGACTTCACGGTTGGATTCGTCGACGGCGTCATCCGCCCCGAGGACCTGTCGGTCGCCGGCCGTAAACTCGCAGAGCTGGCACCCAAGGTGCCCAAGTTCCTCCCGTGGTACATGCGCAGCGCTGTCCGCGTCGGTGGCGTCATGGCTCCGATCGTCCCGCAGGTAGTTATCCCGATCGCCCGCCGCGTGCTCCGCGAAATGGTGGGCCACCTGATCGTGGACGCCACTGACGCCAAGCTCGGCCCGGCCATCGCCAAGATCCGCCAGGACGGCGTTCACCTGAACGTGAACCTCCTCGGCGAAGCCGTTTTGGGAGAGCACGAAGCGCAGCGCCGCCTGGAAGGCACCCTCAAGCTCCTTGCCCGCGATGACGTGGACTACGTCTCCATCAAGGAGTCCTCCACAGTTGCACCGCACTCCCCGTGGGCCTTCGACGAAGCCGTCGACCACGTGGTGGAGAAGCTCACCCCGCTGTACCGCCTTGCAGCGTCCTTCCCCAAGCCCAAGTTCATCAACCTGGACATGGAGGAATACAAAGACCTCAGCATGACCATCGCGGTGTTCAAGCGAATCCTGGACATGCCGGAGTTCAAGAACCTGGAAGCCGGCATCGTCCTCCAGGCATACCTCCCCGACGCCCTTGGTGCCATGCAGGAACTGCAGGAATGGGCCACCGCCCGCCGCGCCCAGGGTGGCGCCCCCATCAAGGTCCGCGTGGTCAAGGGCGCCAACCTTCCCATGGAGCAGGTTGAAGCTTCCCTTCACGACTGGCCGCTGGCCACCTGGGGGACCAAGCAGGACTCGGACACCAGCTACAAGAACGTCATCAACTACGCCCTCACCCCGGAGCGCATTGACGCGGTCCGCATCGGCGTCGCAGGCCACAACCTGTTCGACGTCGCCTTCGCATGGTTGCTCGCCAAGGAACGTGGCGTCACCACGGGCATTGAGTTCGAAATGCTCCTGGGCATGGCAACCGGCCAGGCCACCGCAGTCCGCAAGGACGTCGGCAGCCTCCTGCTCTACACACCGGTGGTCCACCCGGGCGAATTCGACGTCGCCATCGCGTACCTGATCCGTCGCCTTGAAGAAGGCGCCAGCCAGGAAAACTTCATGAGCGCGGTCTTCGAACTGAGCGAAAATGAAGCCCTGTTCAAGCGCGAACAGCAGCGCTTCCTGGACTCCCTGGCCGGAATGACGGACGAGGTTCCTGGGCCCAACCGCCAGCAGGACCGCCGTCTCCCCGCCGAGCCCGCACCGCTCGAGGGCTTCGGCAACACCCCGGACACGGACCCGGCACTCCCGGCCAACCGCGCCTGGGGCCGCGACATCCTCAGCCGCATCCCCGGTTCTACCGCAGGCAACAAGATCGTCGAGTCCACCAAGGTCTCCGACGCCGCCGAACTGGACCGCATCATCGCCACCGCCGTGGACCACGGCAAGGCCTGGGGCGCCCTTCCGGCCGCCGAGCGCGCAGTGATCCTGCACCGCGCCGGCGACATCCTTGAGGCACGCCGCGCTGAGCTCCTGGAAGTCATGGCCTCGGAAACCGGCAAGACCATCGACCAAGGCGACCCCGAAGTCAGCGAAGCAATCGACTTCGCGCACTACTACGCCGAGCGCGCCAAGGACCTGGAAACGGTCGACGGCGCCACGTTCGTCCCAGCCAACCTCACCGTGGTGACCCCGCCGTGGAACTTCCCGGTGGCGATCCCCGCAGGCTCGACGCTTGCAGCGCTCGCCTCAGGCTCCGCCGTCGTGATCAAGCCTGCAAAGCAGGCCCGTCGTTCCGGTTCAGTCATGGTGGATGCCCTTTGGGAAGCCGGTGTGCCGCGCGAAGTGCTGGCGCTGGTGCAGCTCGAAGAGCGCGAGCTTGGCACCCAGTTGGTCTCGCACCTCAGCGTAGACCGCGTGATCCTCACTGGTGGCTACGAAACCGCCGAACTGTTCCGTTCCTTCCGCCAGGACTTGCCGCTGCTCGCGGAGACGTCCGGTAAGAACGCCATCATCGTCACCCCCAGTGCTGACCTGGACCTGGCTGCCAAGGACGTTGTCTACTCGGCGTTCGGCCACGCAGGCCAGAAATGCTCGGCCGCCTCACTGGTGATCCTGGTGGGCTCGGTCGCCAAGAGTGCCCGCTTCCACAACCAGCTGATCGACGCCGCACGTTCCCTGACCGTCGGTTACCCCGAGGACGCCACCACACAAATGGGGCCGATCATCGAGGCCGCCAACGGCAAGCTCCTCAACGCCCTCACCACCCTGGGCGACGGCGAAACCTGGGCCGTCAAGCCTGAGCGCCTCGACGAAACCGGCCGTTTGTGGTCCCCGGGCATCCGCTCGGGCGTCAAGCGTGGCTCCTACTTCCACCTCACCGAGTTCTTCGGCCCGGTCCTGGGCGTCATGACCGCCGAGACCCTTGAGGAAGCCATCGCCATCCAGAACGAGATCGAGTACGGCCTCACTGCCGGCCTGCACTCCCTGGATTCCGCTGAAATGGGCGTCTGGCTGGACACCATCCAGGCCGGAAACCTGTACGTCAACCGCGGCATCACCGGTGCGATCGTCCAGCGCCAGCCGTTCGGTGGATGGAAGAAGTCCGCTGTCGGTGCCGGAACCAAGGCCGGTGGACCGAACTACCTCATCGGACTGGGCAGTTGGCTCCCCGCCGAAGCCAAGGCCAAGCGCGGCACCGTGCTCCAAGGTGCAGCCGCGCAGCTTCTCGCTGCTGCGAAGTCTGCCGCTGTCTCCGGTAGCGAGCTCCAGTCCCTGCAACAGTCACTGTTCAGCGATGCCGCAGCATGGGAATCCGAGTTCGGCACCACCAAGGACGTCTCCGCCCTCTCCGCAGAGCGCAACGTCTTCCGCTACCGCTCCCTCCCTGTCACCATCCGCCTCTCCGAAGGCGAACGGCTCGCTGACCTGCTCCGTGTTGCAGCAGCCGGCGCCGTGGCGGGTTCGGCGCTCAAGGTGAGCTCCGCCGTCGTACTTCCCGATGCCGTGGTGACTGTGTTCGCGAACCTGGGCGTCAGCGTCCGGATCGAGGACGACGCCGCGTGGCTGGCCCGTGCGTCAAAGTTCGACGCCGGCCGGATCCGCCTGATCGGTGGCGACTTCGCTGCGCTGAGCGCAGCCATGGGTGGCCGTCCGGACGTCGCGGTGTACCACGGTGTGGTGACCCAGGCCGGTCGGATCGAGATGCTGCCATTCCTCCACGAACAGGCAGTGTCCATCACCGCCCACCGCTTCGGCACGCCGAACCACCTGTCCGATCACCTGATCTAGGGCGCGTCACGGTGTGCGCCGAGGGGTGAGCTCTCGGAAGTAAGTTCCCGCCGAGGGGTGAGCTCTCGGCAGTAAGTTCCCGCCGAGGGGTGAGCTCTCGGCAGTAATCACGCTTCAAAAGGTTGAAAGCCAGCCCCTCGGCGAGGTCCACACCACGTGGGTCCCCGCCGAGGGGTTGGCTTTCGCCTTAAGGGGTCTGCGTCGAGGGGTGAATTCCCGGCAGTAAAGTGCGCGTGAAAAGGGTTGAAAGCTAACCCCTCGGAGGTGGGGGAGAAGCGATAGGTGCCTAAGGGTTGAGAGCTGACCCCTCGGCGGAGGTGGGGAGAGCGAAAGGCACCTCAAGCCTCCGCGTAGCCCAGCCTTTGCAGCCTGCGACGGGCGGCTAGCTCGCTCGGTCCATGGGAGCCCAGGGCAAACCGGACCATGCCCAGCACGGCCCTGGTAGCGGTGACCACCGGCAAAGGAACTGGCCCAACCCGCGGGGCGCGAAGGCCTAGTAAGTCCCGATACTTGGGCTCAAGGCTTGCGACGGCGGCCGCGAACAGGATGCGGTAGCCAGGCGCCAGCAAGGGGCTCAGGGGAGGGTAGCGAATAAACGACACCGTCTCGGCCAGCCGCTCATCGGCCCGGAGTATCCCCGAGGCGTACCACTGCTCCAGTTCCTCGCGGACCTGGGCTTCGGTGAGCGGGGGATCGGTGACCCCCATGAGCCGGCCGGCCGCGGCCCACTCGCGGACATAGGCATCCGGTCCGCCGGGGATGGGTCTGCCCCAGATCCGGTTGGCCGTGATGAAGGAGTCCGCGTAGGTGACGTGGACCCAGCGGAGCAGTTCGGGATCGTTGGCTGCGTATTCGCGCTCCACGCCCTGTCCATCAAGGTAGGATCCGCGGACACGTTCGTGGATCTTCCGGACCCGTGCGGTCGCGGCCTCGGCGGCCTCCGTAGAGCCGTACGTCACCGTGAAGATCCACCGCACGGTGTTGGCGAGCCGGCCCAAGGGGTCTTTCTGGAAGCCGGAGTGTTCGTACACACCGGCAAGAGCGCCGGGATGGAGGGCCTGCATCAGCAGGACGCGGATGCCCGCCACGATGGTGGCCACATGGCCATGCACCGCCCAGACGGCCGAGCCCGGAAGGTGATATCCGGCGTCGTTCCCGTCTGCGAGGCGCGGCACCCACTCCGGAGGCGTGCCCGACGTTCCCGTGAAGGTGCGCTGCAATTCGTGCCTGTACTCCGTGAGGTAATTACTCATAGGTCCCATGAGACCTCCATTTGGCGGAGGTGTACAGAGCAGATTGTGTACAGATAATGCCCTTATGAGGGTCACATAAGGGCATTATCTGTACAAAAACTCCGGTGGGTCAGGAGCGGACGCGGCGCCTGGATGGTGCCGCTGCCACCAGCAGGGCGGCAATGGCGACGGCGGCACTCAGGATGAGCCCCGGCCGGTACTGTTCCAGCATGGCTTGGGCGCTGACGGTTCCGGCGGCTTGGCCGTGACCGCTGACCAAGGCTGTGGTGACGGCCAGAACCAGCGCGGCTCCCACTTGGGTGCTGGTCTGGATCAGGCCGGCTGCCAGCCCTTGTTCGGAATCCTTGATCCCGGCGGTCGCTTGCACGTTGATGGACGGGAAAGCCAGGGCAAATCCGATACCCAGCAAGACCACCGACGGCAGGATATCCAGCACATAGTTGGGCGTGGTGCCGACGCGCAGGAACAGGACGTAGCCCAATCCGAGGGCGGTGAGGCCTGTCAGGATCAGCTGGGTGGCGCCGAACTTTTCGATGAGCTTGTCCGCAAAAGGTGCGCTGGTCGCCACCAACAGGCCAGCCGGCAGCAGGGCCAGTGCCATGCCCAGCGGGGTCCAGCCGAGCACCGACTGCAGGTACATGGTGACGATGAACTGGAAGCTCAGGTAGGACCCGAACAACCCCACCGCGCTGAGGTTGGCCCGTGCCACCCAGCCTTCCTTGAGGATGCTGAAGCGGATCAGGGGGTGCTTGACCTTGTTCTCGATCACCGCGAAGGCTGCCAGCACGGCAACGGAAACTGCGAATCCGGCGATTGTTGCCACAGATCCCCATCCCTGTTCCGGTGCTGAAACCAAGGTGTAGACGAGGCCAAGCATGCCCAGTGCCAGGGTCACGGCGCCCCAGACATCGTGGCCGCTGTCCTCAACGGACGGCTTGTCCTTGGGAATGAACTTCATGCCCAGAAGGACAACCACCACCGCGATCGGCACCGAGACCAGGAACGTCCAGCGCCAACTGAGGCTGGTCATGAGGCCACCCACCACCAAGCCCAACGAGAAGCCGCTGGCGCCGAACGTCGTGAAGATGGACAGCGCCTTGTTGCGCTCGCGTCCCTCCGCGAAGTTGGTGGTGATGATGGAGAATCCTGTGGGCGCGGTGAAGGCGGCCGCGAGTCCCTTGATGAACCGGGTGGCGATCAGGATGGCGGGGTCGTCCACCAGCCCGCCAAGAAGCGACGCCGCGGCGAAAACGGTCAAAGCAATCAGGAAGATACGACGGCGGCCCAACAGGTCCGCGAGTCGGCCGCCCAGGAGCAACAGGCTTCCGTAGCCGAGAACGTAGGCGGAGACGATCCACTGCAGTGAATCGGTTCCGAGATTGAGTTCCTGTCCGATGGAAGGCAGGGCAACGCCAACCATGGAAACGTCCAGCCCGTCGAGGGCCAAAACGGTGCAGACAACCATCAGCAGCAGCCACTGGGCACGGGTCCAGTGAACGGCTGAAACCAAAGGCGGCTCAGTTGAGGTTTTGAGGGTGGTGGGTGATGTCATGCGCTTCAATCTATATGACGCGTCATTCAATGACAAGGACTACGATGACATGTCATTGGGTGACGCAGAATTGTATGACGTGGATTCAAATCGCGTAATGAACTAGAATCGGCACATGGCAACGACGCGTGACCGTCAACTGGTTGAGCAGTGGCGCAGCATCCAGAACTCCTACTTCCGCACCGCAGGAGCGATCGACCGCGCCCTCGAAGCCAAGTTCGACATTGGGCTCAATGAGTTCGAAATCCTGGACCTCGTGGCTGAAAGCGAAGAATCAGCCTGCCGGATGAAGGCCCTGGGGGAGCGTACCCCCATGACGCAGAGCGCCGTCTCCAAGGTGGTGGACAGGCTCGAAAAAGCAGGCTTGGTGTCCCGCCAAACCTGTGCGGATGATCGCCGCTCGCTGTTCCTGGAACTGACGGACGCCGGCCGTGCGCTCCACTCCACGGCCGCCGTCGAGCACCGCGCGCTGCTGAAGGAAAACCTGGGCTAGGTAACGCCCCTTGGGCTAATGGACTAACGCGACGCGACGGCGAATCGCTGGTGCTGATGTCCGAGAGTGCCGACAAAGCGCGCGATGCACTGCTGGATCTCGCGGCGCAACTCGTTGCGGTATCCACGACCGTCGAAGGGACCCTGGCTTGCCGCATGAGCGACCGCTTCCCCTGGATGTTGGCCCTGAGCCCGGCTGACCAGGAAGCCTGCGCGACTGCTGTGCTGGCAGCAGCCCGTGCCTCATTCGCCACCCATCAGCCCCACCTCGCGATTGCCGAGCTTACCTCCTGGCGTGAAACGGCCTCGGCTATCGCAGCGGGGCTGGGCAAAGAACCCGTGGATGGCTCGATGAAGCCGAAGCCGTCGAACGCCCGTAGCGCATGGTGAAGGAATCGAAAGTTGAACGGCCTACGAAGAAGAACGAATACTAGATCCGATTCGCCTCAACGCAGGCCAGGAAGGATTGGACTGTCGTTGACGCTTGCACTCAGATCGAAGCTCAAGACATCTTGAGCTAAAACTGATGGAACCTTTCCGCGACAAGGACCCATGAAGCCTTTATTTCTCCCCTGATACCCGCAACAATGGTGCTTGCACGCCAGGCTGGGGTTTGGTGCCGCTGGCTTTGGGGAGTGTTTTGTGGGCAAGCATCATGATTCAGACCGGGCAATTGATTTGATCCGCGCCGAAGGTTTCCATCGCGTTCTCATCGCGGGAAGCCTCGCAGTTCTGGCTTTCTTCGCTTTTGGCTTCCAGCCGCTCAATGCGGTTCCCACCACTACGGTTGATAATTCCCTGGCGCAGGGCGTCGTCGGGCCCACGGCATTGGGGACCTTGGTGCCGCCGGAGGCCGAGACACTCGTCATCGACCCCATGCCCGAACCCCCGGAGCAACTTCCCGGAACGCCGATGGTCTACTTCGACCGCGCCATGGTCCGAACTGTCAGCAAAGACGGTTCCACAGGCCTCACGGTAGCGTCCGCTGGGCTGTCCCGTCCGCCCACCGGTGCCCTGTACGCACCCCTTGAGGTCCTCAATCTGAGTTCCAATTATGGCTACCGTTACAGCCCATTGACGGGCTTGGCCGGTGAGTTCCACTGGGGCCAGGACTACGCCGCCGCCTGCGGCACGCGCGTTTACGCGGCCGACGCCGGTGTGGTCCGGGCCGTCGGCTGGCACCTCTGGGGCGGCGGAAACCGCGTGGAGATCGAACACGGCAACGGCCTGGTCACCACCTACAACCACCTGCAGGCCATCGGTGTCACCAAGGGCCAATCCGTTCGGGTTGGCGAGGTCATCGCCCAGGTTGGCACTACCGGCTGGTCCACAGGCTGCCACCTCCACTTCGAAACAATCGTGAACGGCCTGCACACCAACCCCAACGGTTGGACCTATCTGCCCATGCGGCAGATTGATCCGCTGCAGACCATCTCCATGGTCAACTACCAGCCCGGTGTCGGAACAGGAACGTCCGCGACTCCGGTCTGGGCCGTGCCGGTAGCCGACGGCACCAACCGCGCCGTCATCGGCGGCGAGCACGAAGAGCCCGAGCCGCTGCCGGTAGTGGTTCCGCCTACCACCACGACGCCGCCGGTTACGCACACGCCGACGCCAACGCAGACGCCGACGGCGACCCCCTCACCGTCCGTGACGGCAACGCCGACCCCGACTCCGACGCAGACTGCTACGCCCACCCCGACGCCGACCGCTACACAGACTGCTTCACCCACGGCCACGCCTACGCAGACCGCTACCCCGACTCCGACACCTTCGCCGACCACCACGGCACCAGCGACCACCACGGCACCAGCGACCACCACGTCGCCTGCTACGACCACGGCGCCTGCCGCGAAGACTGTGGCACCGCCAGTGACGTCGTCGGACGCTTCCGCGCCGACCGCCGTCGTGCCCCCTGCGGCACCGGCTCCGGCGGCTCCAGCCCCGGCTGCTCCCGCTCCTGTGGCACCAGCGCCGGCGGCGCCCGCTGTGGTTGCCCCGGCCGCTCCAGCACCTGCTGTGCCGGCCGCAGTAGTCCCGGCTCCGGTAGTGGTCGCTCCGGCGCCTGCTGCGCCGGCCGTAACGCAGGCCGTGGCTCCTGCTCCGGCACCCGTAGCGCCGGTGGCTCCTGTGCCTGCTCCGGCTCCCGTCGCGGTCCTGCCCTCGACGCTCCCAGCGGTAGTTCTTCCGCCTGGATATGTCCTGGTGGCACCGGACAAGGTTCGGCTGCCCAATGGCACGGTGGTCCTGTTGTCCACCCTGGTACTTCCTCCGACGCCCTAAAGGTCACGACGCTGAGGACACGCGAAACGCCTGAACGCCTGCGTTTCGCGCCCCAAAGCCGGCTCCCGTAAGCTCGATGGCGGCAAGCCCGCCAGCCGACGTCGTCAGGAAGCGAATCCCATGACCAGCCTGTACAGCATTCCCCTCACCTTTAACGATGGCACCGAAGCGGACTTCGGCCGGTTCGAGGGGAAAGCAGTCCTGGTGGTCAACGTCGCTTCTGAATGCGGCTTCACCCGCCAGTACGCCGGGCTCGAGGAGCTGTACGGCAAATATCGCGAACAGGGACTGGAGATCCTCGGGGTGCCCTGCAACCAGTTCGGTGGGCAGGAACCCGGCGCGGATGAGGAGATCGCGGAATTCTGTGAGCGGAATTTCGGCGTGACCTTCCCCCTGACCAGCAAAGCGAACGTCCTGGGGAAGCAGCAGCACCCCCTGTTCGCGGAGTTGACCCAGGACGAGGACGGCCAGCCTGCCAAGGTGAAATGGAACTTCGAGAAGTTCGTCATAAACCGGGGCGGAGATCTCGTGGCGAGGTTCCCATCCACAGTGGAGCCTGACTCCGAAGACCTTGTAAAGGCAGTGGAAAAGGCGCTGGCATAAAGCCATCAATTCTGAAGGGAGGAAAGTAATTTTCCAACATTCCGCCGGGTGTTAGCCAGTTGTTGGCTAGTTGTCTGGTTGGATTAGCCCTACTGGATTGATACGGGAGACGCCGTCTCCCACCAAACGCTAAGGCAAGCTATGGAGCTCATCGAGGCCGAGTACCCCAAACCAGGTCATGTGCTTTTGCACCTGAGTGATCTGCACCTGGTGGGTGGTCCGGGCACGCTCTACGGCTCTGTGGACAGCGCCACCAGGCTCCAGGAGATCTGCGACCAGATCATCGCCTCCCGGATCAGGCCGGAAGCCATCATTTTCACCGGAGACCTCGCGGACAAAGGTGAGTTGGAAGCCTACAAGCGGCTCCGTGACATGATCGAACCCGTCTGCGACGCCCTCGGCGCCAAAGCCATCTGGGCCATGGGCAACCACGACAACCGTGCCAACTTCCGTTCCGCCTTCGTGGATGCTTCCGAGGACAGCAAGCCCCACGATCCCGTGGACCGCAGCTACTTCGTCAACGGGCTCCGCATCATCACGCTGGACACCACTGTCCCCGGCCACCACTACGGTGAACTGTCGGAGTCCCAGCTGGAATGGCTCGCTGCCGAGCTGGCCACCCCGGCCCCCGACGGCACCATCCTTGCCCTGCACCACCCGCCCGTCCCGTGCGTCCAGGACCTCGCCGTGTTGGTGGAGCTGCGCGGCCAAGCCGCGCTGGCCGCCGTCGTGCGTAATACCGACGTCCGCACCATCCTGGGTGGCCACCTGCATTACTCCACGACGGCGGGCTTCGCCGGCATTCCGGTATCGGTGGCCTCGGCCACGTGTTACACACAGGACCTTGGCGTCCGTGCAGGGGCACAGCGAGGCAGGGACGGCGCGCAGTCGTACAACATGATCCACGTATACGAGCACACGATCGTGCATTCGGTGGTGCCAATGTCAGGCGGGGTCACCGTGGGCGAGCCCGTGGACGCTGACGAGGTTCAGCGTCGGCTGGCTGAAGCCGGCATCCGCATTCCCCACGAATCGCGGGTGGGTGCCCACACGTCACCGGGCACGCACACCTCGTCGATGCCGCTTGTTGCTCCCGGTGGCTTTACTTCTCCCAAGGCGCCTTGACCGGGAAGTACTTCTCCAGGAAGTCCGTCACCAGATCGGCGCGCTCGTTGGCTTCAACCTCCGGGAAGCTGCCGTCGTTAAGGCAGAAGAAGTCCATGTGGCGCTTCGCCAGAAGCTTGGGCAGGTAGTGAAGACCGGCCCACATGGTGGAGTCCACGTACCTGACCTTGGCGTTGGTCTGCGTGACGGCGCGGCCCGTGAGCAGCGCGTAGTAGTGGTAGAACGAGTTAGTGACCGAGATGTTGTCCGCGGCGCGGAAACGGCTGCCGGCGGTCTTGGCGAATTCCGCCGGAAATTCCTTCTCCATGCGGGCCACCACGCTGCGCCGCAGGGGAGCCGCGGTGTGTTCCAGGTGCCGGGTGGTGATCCGGCCGAAGCGCTCCCAGAGCAGCTTGCGGTTGACGCGTGCCGCGTTCTCGAAGCCGCTGCGTTCGGTGTCGTTCTCGCCGAGCCCGATCCGGGTGTCAGCCTCGATGAACTTGGTGATGCCGCCTGGAGTGAAGAACATGTCCGGGCCCACTGGGCGGCCAAAGAACATGTCGTCATTGGAGTACAGGAAGTGCTCTGAAAGCCCCTCGATGTGGTGGAGCTGGCATTCCACGGCTTGCGAGTTGTGCGTGGGCAGGACCGAGGTATCGGCGAAGAAATCCTCGCTGCGAACGATCGTGACAGAGGGGTGGTCTGCCAGCCATTCCGGGGCGGGGGAGTCGGTGGCGATGAAGATACGCCGTACCCACGGTGCGAACATGTGCACTGATCGCAGCGCATACTTCAGTTCGTTGATCTGGCGGAAGCGTGCCTCATGGTCGTCACCCTCGCCCAGGACGGTATCGGCCTGCTGCGCGCGCCGCCTGGCGATGTACTCGGGGTCGCTGCCATCCACCCACGAGAAAACCATATCGACATCAAAGTCGATGTCGCTGGCGTGGTCCGCGAACATGTTCTCGATGGTGGGCCAGGTCAGGCCGTGCCGCTGGACGGTGCCACGGACGGCGTCCTGCCGCAGCATGGTGCGGCGGGTCAGGGAGTTCTCCACGGGCAACTCAAGGTGGTCGCCTTCAAACCGCCACAGCTCCAGCTGCACACCCAGCGCCGGGCCGTACCAGAGGCCACCGCCTGTTTCGACGCGCGGGCGGTACAGGCGGAAGATGCGGGCTTTCCTGTTGGCGGACAACTCGCCGTCGGCTACCAGGACCGAGGTCTTCTTCTTGGCGTCCACAGTCATGGAGTAGAAAGGCTCGTTGTGGAACGCTGACACCAGCGCCTCACGGACCTCCTTGCGCGACTCCCAGTCGACAGCGACAACCGGCCTCTCGTCATTGCCGCGCACCAGGATGAAATCGATGCCGGCAGCGTCCAGCGCCGCCCTGACAGCCAGGAGATCGGACACCATGGCCTGTTGCGGGGTGAGGTCGGCGTTGATCAGGGCGTACCGCCCACGGTGACGGACGACGTCGGACCTGTGCTTAAGATGCGCGACGACGGCAGGCGAGATCGCCTCAGCAATCGTGTCCTCTTCAATGGACGGGCTGCCGTGGTAAATCGGATCGACCTGTGCTTGTGTGATGGCTGTATCTCCGGGATCGTCGGTGCGTGAAACTGGACTCGCTGGTTGTTAGATGGAAAGGGCCTCGCGCCAGCTGCGGAGGAAAGCGCCGCCGGCGTCATCGTGGATGACGTCGTCCGCCAGTTGGAGGTCAGCGGCCGTCAGTATGGTGTAGGGCTTCACCGGTACGCCGTCTGCGGGCCGGACGTCCACGTGCTTTACGTCGTGATCGTTGTGGTGAAGCCAGTCTGCCATGGCATAGTCCGTGCGGGAATCACCCACGGTCCGCCAAGAGAGCGGAGTGATGCCCTGGGCCGCGAGCAGTTCGACGGCGCGGCTGGCTCCGAGGTCTTTGCCGAGGCGGACGGATTCGATGTCCGTGGAGATGATGGTGGGGTCCAAGCGGTAATCCGCCGTGTCATCGGATTCCGGCGCATGGTGGTCCAGGATCGCCGCGTTGAGGCCGTGCCGTCCCATGATGTCCAAGGCGTCGGCGTCGAAGAGTTTCTGTTCGGCCAGGTAGTCCGCACTGGCCACGTCGAGGTGCTGCTCCACGGAAACCATGGCGCGCTTGGTCTCGTCAAAGAACATGTGCGCGGAATAGTCCTCGGCAACCAATCGGCGTATATCGTCGCCGTAGGCCTTGGGCACTGCGAGTTCGTGGTCCACATGGATGGGACCGGGGCCCTCCGCCGTGTAGCTGAACCACACAGCGCCCTTCTCGCAGATGGCGTGGATGACGGTGTTGGACGGCATCCCGGCGGCAATCATGGGCTCCATGACCTGCTCGCTGATGAACGCGTCGGAGCGGCCCGTGTTGAAAATGACGGGAATACCCGCCGAGGCCAGCGCCACCATGTCCGCGATGATGTCCGGCTTGACGTCGCGCGTCACAGGGCTGGCGATGGGGCCGTCGACATCCAACAGCAACGCCAGGGCAGGCGTAGCGTGGGCAGCGGTCCGGTCAGTACCTTGGAGCGGTTGAGTCATGCCCCTATTCTGTCAGTCCGCACGGTGACCCTCACAGCTGTGACGTCTGTGACGCCCCACGAAGGATATAGACGGCAATCGTGGAAAGGACGTGCCAATACCGGCGGACTTGGCTGGTCATCGTTTCCTAGCGGAATTTGCCCTCGGGATCCGGCGCGCATCGGGTGTTGCCGCCGAGCGTGGTTCCGAAGCTGCTCGTTCCAAGCTGCATGGAGAACTTGCCATCGCCAAAGCCTGTGGTCGTCTGGTCTCGGTTCGCCCCCGAGGGCTGGGTTTGTACGACTCTTAGCCCTTTGCTTTCAAAGACTTCCTTTACCGTCTTGTGTATCGCTTCAGCCTGATCTTCTGAGATCGCGCCCTGCGTACTGTCGAAGCTGAATTGAGTCCCTCCCATGCCCAGAGGCAGATGGCAGACGTCCCCCTGTGCCTCTGGAGTGACTTTTGTCCAGTCGCCGGGGCGAGGGCTTGAATCTTGTTGAAGAGGTCGAAGTACTCTGTGCGGGCTTGTACCGGGTTCATGGTCTGCTCTGCTGTGCTGATCGCCGGGTTGGTGTTCGGTGTTGTCCCGCACCCTGGCAGGGTGAGAAGAAGGGCCACTGCGGCGGGAAGGACGCGTCTGGACCTAGACGCCATCAGTAGTCGATTCAACATTCTTGATTCCCTCATTCGCCGCTAACCATTAGCCTCCGCAGGACACGCTAATTGCTACCCTGCGAATCCGGAACGCAGCGGCTATTGCCGGCGACAGTAGTGCCGAGATCGCCGGTATAAACCTGGAGAACCAGTCCATCTGGCCCGAAGCCGTTGGTTATGATGAGCTTGTTCGTGGCCGTTGATTGATCAAAGACCTTCACGTCGTATCCGCGGGACTTGAAGAACTCCTCGACTTTTTGCCTGAGCACCTCGCGGTCCGTGACACTAAGGGGACCTCTGGTCCTGGATCCGCCGAATTCTTTGCCGCTTCCAGTTCCCTGGAAATTGCAGTAGCCGCCCGCCGGAACATCCTTATTGGTCCAATCGCCCGGTGCCATCGCTTGGATCTCGTCGAGGAGTCCGAAGAACTCCGTTCTGGCCTCTTCCGGTGTCATGGTTGCTCCTTTCCCGTCTTCGGGAAGCATGTTGCTCGTTGCGGTGGTTTGAGAGGTTGATGGGGCTGTGCCCTCACCCGAAGACCCAGGAACGCATCCGGACACGAGCAGCAGCAAGACGGCACTCGTGGAAAGTACGCGCCAGTACCGGCGGTGGTGCATCGTCGTCATCGTTTCCTAGCGGAATTTTCCCTCGGGATCCGGCGCGCATCGGGTGTTGCCGCCGAGCGTGGTTCCGAAGCTGCTCGTTCCAAGCTGCATGGAGAACTTGCCATCGCCATAGCCTGTGGTCGTCTGGTCTCGGTTCGCCCCCGAGGGCTGGGTTTGTACGACTCTTAGCCCTTTGCTTTCAAAGATTTCCTTTACCGTCTTGTGTATCGCTTCAGCCTGATCTTCTGAGATCGCGCCCTGCGTACTGTCGTAATTGAACCGAGTGCCCTCGGTCCCGTCCGGGAGGGGGCACGCCATACCGGGTTTATCGGGTGTAATTTTCGTCCAATCGCCCGGGGCGAGAGCTTGAATTTGTGTGAAGATGTCGAGGTATTCCGTGCGGGCTTGTTCTGGTCCCATAGTCTGCTCCGCGGCGCTGGTAGGTGGGGTGGTGCTCGGCGTTGTCCCGCACCCTGCAAGGGTGAGAAGAATGATCGCCGCGGCGGGAAGGGCGCGCCTGGACCTAGACGGCATCAGCAGTCGATTCAACGTTTCTTGATTCCCTCTTTGGCCGCTGTAACCATTACCGTGCCCGTGGAGAGGCTATTTTGCTACCTCCGGGTCCGGGACACAGCGGCTGCTGCCATCAATTATTGTGCCGAGGTCGCCCGTGTATAGGGCGACGGATAACCCATCGGGTCCGAATGCAGTAGTGATGAGCAAATTATTCGTGGTGGTTGATTTATCGAGGGTCTGAATTTTGTACCCGCGTGATTCATAAAATGCTGAGACTTTCTGCCTGAGTGTCTCGCGCTCGGTGGCGCTAAGGGGTCCCGTGGTCCGGCCGCCGGAGAACTGCTTGCCGCTTCCGGTGTCCTGGAAGTTGCAGTATCCACCTGCCGGAACGTCCTCGTTCACCCATTCATTTGGTGCCAGGGCTTGGATCTCATCGAGGAGTCCGAAGAACTCCTTACTGGCATCTTCCGGTGTCATAGTTGCCCCTTTCCCGTCGTCGGGAAGTTTGTTCGTTGACGTGGCTTGAGAAGACACAGTCGGTGTCGTGTTGCCGCCGTCCTGCGGGGCGGAGGCACATCCGGATATCAGCAGCATCAGGACGGTGCCCGCGGAAACGGCTGCTGCAGTCAGTCGTCGTCGATTCAACAATCTGATTTCCTTCATTCGTGATTTTCCACAGGTTCTCCTGAATTGGTCAGCTTATCCGTGAGCCCCAGAGAGACATATGCTTGGTTGAAGCTCGACTCAGTATTGAGAGATGCATACCCAAGCTTCTCACCGTCCTCGAGCCAGCCATGATTCTCTGTTGACAGTGGCGTTAGACTTCCCGCATCAGTACCCACGCCGTCGGCCCCGATCTGTATTGCTCCGTACGCCGGGACGGGAACCGTGAACGAAGGTCCACCTTGGGGAGCCTGATTGGTCTGATAGTGGAATCCCTGAATGCGTTCTCTGCTCACATTTCCAATGTCGGATACGTTGTCGACGGTGAATTTGGTTTGGTACACATCAGCGCCCGGGTTCAGATGGAAGTCTTGGACACCTGCTACACCCTTCAGTACGCCAATGTCGGCATTAAGATTGATGCTGTCTACGGCCATGCCCTCCACTGCCGCAGCCTGGGCCGTCAACGTGCCATAGGACAAGCCTGAAATGTTGTTGCTGGCGGTGTTTCCCAAACTGTTTTGAACGGCGGCAAGGGTGTTGATGTCCTTGCTCAGGAACGACCCGCCTGTCCGGGCATTGGCATCATCGAAGACCCCAGCCGCCGGGGCCGGTTCGAAAGCTACCCATCCCACCACAGCCAGTCGAGGTGGGATACCCGCGTGGGTGTCGTTCAGCTGTGCAACACGAAGTTGCTGATGATATTGCGTGTCAGCGGCCAGGGCGAGGTCCGGCATGCTTTTGGCCACGGTCGTGTCGACGCCAGGGACCTGGTAGGTGGTGACTTTGGCTGCATCGAGGTCTCCCACACTGATAGCAGCGCCGGGCTGATCGAGATTGAGGCTGATCAGTTGCTTCGCAACGCCATGTTGCCCGGTTTCCAGGGCGGTTTTGATGCTCCGAAGTCGATCCAAATATCCCGGAGTATTGATCCACGGTGGTGCAATGGGATGCCGCCCCACCGCAGTTTCATGCACGAAGACGTCGAATTCTTTAAGCATCTGCGTCAGTACCAGTTGGTTGGCCTGATTCCTTGCAGTGTAGGAGACCCCTTGCAGATTCCCGATGATCGACGGGAATGTATTGATGAGGAGCTGCTGGGTCTCGCCGAGGGTAACTTTGCCGGTGCCGTTATCTACTGTGTGGCCGAGGCTGGTCCACCATGCTGCGGTCACCGCAGGGTTGTATTCCTGGTTCTGCAGGAGTCCCTGGAGCCGGGCTTTGTTCGCAGGTGCGGCAAGCCAGGTTGTCAGTTGCGCGGCGTTCAGGCCCGCGATGTCGTTCAAGCCGACTTGGTTTGGTGCTGCGTACTGGATGAAGAGCCCGTTGAGCATGCTGTCCGCGATAGAGCCGCTGCCTGCTGTTTCGAATGCGGTGGCGACCTGCTCTATCCAATCGGCATCTGCTGCGTTGGCGGCGAGGAGCATCTCGAAACCAGCAACAAAAGATTCAGTCTCGATGGTCACCCAGGAACACGATGCTGTGAAGCTGCTCCAGGCGTTCCGGACTGCGACAAAGTGTGAGTTCAAGGTGTTCGTGGCCGTCCGGGACACTGAGGCAAAGCCGCGGAGCTTTTCCGGGTCAGCCGAGGTGGTTCCGGTTCCTGGTCCGCCGGCGAACCGGGGCCGGTCCCGGGGAGAAAACACCGCTGAAACAGCCGGTGCAGGGACCGGCGTGCTCTCGGGCATCGGGTCCAGGACCATGGTGGCAACTGTCACTGATGCTTCGGCGATGTCACCGGAGAGCAGGTGCTGTTTGCGGATGTTGTCGCGTTGCTGCCAGGCTTCCATGTTCTTTTGCCGGGCCTTCTCTTGCTGGGCCCTGTGGTTGGCCTCGCCGACGTCCTCGGCCAGAGCCGCGAGGACACCTGAAAGCTTGCCGCGATCATCGGACCTGATGGCGCAGGCGTCCTTGAACAAGCGCCCGTAGCCCCCGTTGAAATCCTGCACTGCCTGCTCCACGGCCCCGCACAGGAAGCCTCCCTCGGCACGCAGAACCTCGTCGGCGGAGTTCGCGGCAGTGATCAGCGCGTCGGCCGCGCCGTCATCAAAAGCAATTACCATGCCCGCCCCCAAACCAGAACAATAAATCCAACGACTAGCATAACTGCTCTTTGTTCCGATCGGAGGTCCATGGTGTTCGACGCCTTTAGGAGGGATGCATGCCGGATGAAAGCATGAAGCACCGATTCCTGACGACGGAACAGGTGGCCGAGGAACTGAATGTGTCAGTGAAGCAAAGCAAGGCGTTGCTTGAGCCAGTGATTTGCGGGCATCCAGGTCAGGGGCCGTAGGAGCAGAAGCCGGAAGTCACCTTTTGGCTACAACCTGCCTGTGCCGCGGGTCACAAGTTCCGTTAGGGCGCCAACTTCCATAGGCTTGCAGGGTGATCTTCAAAGCTGTGGGCGAGGGACGCCCGTACCCTGACCATGGATACTCCGCGCCGCGGGACTGGGCTGCCTTGCCCCCGCGCCCTATCCGCCTCGATGAACTGGTAACCACCAAACGAACCTTGGATTTGGAGGCATTGTTGGCTGAGGACTCAACCTTCTTTGGCGATCTGTTCCCGCACGTTGTCCAGTATCAGGGCGTCATGTACCTCGAGGACGGGCTCCACCGGGCCGTCCGTACGGCGCTCCACCAGAGGACCGCGATCCACGCACGCGTATTGGTGATCGATGGCTAGGCGGACGGGTCCGACCAGCCCGGAGGAGTCCCCAGCAAAAAAACGTAAGCGTCCCAAGGATGTGACGCAGCTCCATGGCCACCATGTGGTCACCGGCCCAGAGCTCCGGGCAACTTTTGCTGAGGATGCCGCGGCCCAGAAGAGCCGTTTCCGGCGCCGGCTGTTCCACGGAATTGTTCTGGTCCTTCTCGTGGGTCTGATCGCTGCCGGGGCCGTTGGCGCCTGGGCGATCATGAATGGCGTGATCAAAGTCCCCACCGCGATCGCCAGCAAAGCCCCCATCAGCCTGTGCCCCACCACAACGTTCGACTACGTTCCGAACGAAGCAGTTAACCTCAACGTTTTCAACGCCACGTCCCGCGGCGGTCTGGCAGGCACCGTGGCGGAGCAATTTACTGCCCGGGGCTTCAAAGTGGCCTCGGTGGACAATAGCGAGACCGCCTATGCCGGAGTGGCCGTAGTGGTTTCCGGCGTCAAGGGCCAGGCGGCTGCTTTCAATGTCCAGCGCAACCTTGCCGGGACGGACTACTTCCAGGACAACCGTGAGGACGAGTCCGTGGACGTCATCCTCACCTCAGGATACGAAGGCCTGGTGGAGCCCGAACTGGTGGATCAGACCCCGGGGAAGCTGCTGTGCCCCCGCGAAGACCTGCGTATTGCGGACAACTCCAAGTGGCCGATCATTCCGACGCTTCCGGCGGGACAGTAGCGGCAGGAAGCAACACTGGCGCCGCGCCCCTGTACTAGCCCGCCAGGGCGTCGTGGATGGGTGCTTCCTGGACGGCTGCTTCCAGCCGAATCGGCCGCCCGGCTTCGTCGAAGCGTGCGCCGGCCCCGAGCTGGATGAAATGTACGGTCTGCGCAGTATGGGCTTCAACAGATTCGTGTGCCTCAACAGCTGCCTTGATCTCGACGTCGGAGGCCGGGGCAGGCGCGGTAGTCCCGCCGTCGGGCGTTCGGTTGCGTCGTGCGGCGCTGGCAGACAGCGTTCCGTGAATGAGTCGCGCCAGCTGGGCGACGTCGACGTCAGGAAGGTAGCCCTGGCGGACCCCGTCTTGAAGGATGTCCTGCAGAAGGATATTGAGGTCGCCCACGTGGTCCGCGAGCTTCGCGAAGGAACCGGGGGAGAGGACCGCGGCCATGGCCGGACCCGGAGGCAGGTGGCGGCGGCTCAGATCTTCCACCTGCGCGCGGACGTAGAGGGCCAGCCTGTCCACCGGGTTTTCCAGCGCCGCCAGCGAATCGCGGAGATCGACAATGAAGCGTTCGGTCTCGTCCAGGGCGTAGGCGATGAGGAGCTGCTCCATGTCAGCGTAGTAGTTGTAGACGGCGGTGCGGCCTACTCCTGCGTGACGGGCGACGTCCGTCATGGTCAGGCCGGGGAGGCCATGGGTGAAGAGGAGTTCACCGAAGGCAGTGAGAATCCTCCGTTGGGTCTCGGCGCGTTGGGCAGCATTCGTGGCGGCCGTGATCCTGGGCATATAGACACTTTACAGTGATCTGTCACTAAGAGCTGCGGGTTTGTCAGGTGTCGCTGTTTCCTTCAGGAGCCCGGGCCGTGGTTTTACGGATGACCAGGTGCGGTGTCCGGACCACGCTGCCCGGCGACGAGACTCCTTCGATCCGGTCCACGGCGCGGCCAACGGCGGCGGCGGCAAGGAGCGGAGCGTCCTGGCTGACTGAGGATAACTGGACGTAACTCAGCTTGGCGAAGTTGCTGTCGTCATAGCCGAGTACCGAGACATCCGCGGGAATGCCGATTCCCGCGGCCCTGAAACATTCCATGACTCCGAGGGCCGACCTGTCGTTGAAGGCAATAACAGCCGTTGGCAGATCAGCCTGAAGGGTGTGACCCGCTCTCATGCCGTCCTCCTCTCCGGTGCCGCCGGAAACAACCACAGGTTGCAGGCCGTGCCGGATCATTTCCGCGCGGTACGTCTCCCGGCGCTTGTCCGACGAGATGGCCGTGCCGCCGTCCACGTGGACGATCCGGCGGTGACCCAGACTGACCAGATGGTCAACGGCCAGTGCGATGCCGGCGTAATCGTCGCTGCTGACCGAATCCACATACTCGCCCACATCGTCGCGCAGGAGGCTGACCACCGGGACCTGGCGGGCGTGCTGTGCCAGGTTATCCACGCTGAGGGTGGGGGCGATGATGATCAACGCCTCGGCGCCGACATCCAGCAAGGTCTCGATGGCGCGGGCCTCGGGCCTGCCGCCGGCCACTGCGCTCAGCGTTATCTCATATCCCCTGGCAGACGCCTCCGCGTAGGCGGCATCGACGATTTCAGCGTGAAACGGCTGTGAGCTGGAAAAGGCGAGGCCCAGGAGTTTCGTCCTGCTGCTCCGCAGCAGCCTCGCGCGGGAGTCCGCCCGATAACCGAGATCGCTGGCCGCCTGCAGGACTCTTTGCCGGGTGGATTCCGCCGCGCCGGGTGCGCCCCGCATCACGATGGAAACCAAGGCCCGCGAGACGCCGGCCGCCTCGGCTACGTCCATCAGGGTGGGGCGGCGCTGCAGTTCTGACATGTTTCCTCCCGTTGCAACCAGTGTATAGAACGATCTAGACGGGACGTAAACCACGTGTCAGTATGGTCAAACTAGAACGATCTAGAAGACATGCGTCAGGAGCTCTTAATGGTTTACCTTCAGCACCAGGTCAATGAAGACCGACCGGTTCGTATTGCTCTGATCGGAGCGGGATGGATTGGCAGTTTCCACGCCGAATCCGTCGCGCAGCGCATCCCCAATGCCCGGCTTGAGGCCATCGTGGATCCGGCCCTTCCGGCCGTCCAGGCACTGGCTGGCCGACTGGGCGTCCGCAAGATCAGTACTGACCCGGAGGATGTGCTGAATGATCCCGAAGTGGATGCTGTCCTGATCTCCGCGCCGGCCCGCTTTCATTCCGGGCTGATCGCGGCGGCAGCACGCGCGGGTAAGCATGCCTTCTGCGAAAAGCCGGGCGGCCGTTCTGTGGAAGAACTTGACGAGGCACTGGAAGCAGCAAAGGCTGCGGGTGTGGTGGTCCAGTTCGGTTTCAACCGCCGCTACGCCGAAGATTTCGCTGCCGCCCGCAGGCTCATCGATGATGGCGCTGTGGGAACCCCGCAATTGTTGCGGTCCCTGACCCGCGACCCGGGCAGCAAGGACGGGATTGCCAATCCGGAGCGGATTGCACCCGGCACCATTTTCCTTGAGACCCTCATCCACGACTTTGATACCTTGAACTGGCTGAATCCCGGCGCTGTCCCTGTTCGAGTCCATGCCGTGGCCGACGCGCTGGTAGCTCCCGAGGCAAAAGGGGGCGGGCTGTTGGATACCGCTGTGGTCACCGTGACCTACAGCAACGGGGCCATTGCCGTGGCCGAGGCCAACTTCAATGCCCTGTACGGCTATGACGTGCGGGGCGAGGTTTTTGGCTCTGCGGGAATGGTGACGGCGGGAGGCCCGCAAACCAACTCGGCCACGAGCTACACCGCTGCCGGTGTCAGTTCGGCCACCGTCCGTCTGAACGTGGACCTCTTTCACGATGCCTACACGGCTGAACTCGCCCACTTTGTGGATGTGGTGAAGGCTGACCGCGACGGTACCCAGGCTCCTGCGGCCCAAGGTGCTGGCGGAACCGATGCGCGAAACGCACTGGCCGTTGCCCTGGCTGCGACCCGTTCGGCCCACACCGGGCTGCCGGTTGATGTGGCATCGATTGCCGCACTGCGTCCGGCGGAACCCGCGTTGCTCACTGTGGGGGATATAGCATGAGCTTCCGCTTGGCCGTTTGCGCTGAAATGCTCTACGGCGAAGTGCCCTTAACGGAGCGCGTGAAAAGGATCCATGGGCAAGGGTTCGAGGTGGAGCTGTGGGACACCCGGGGCCGGGATATCGCAGCCCTGGCAGCAACGGGAGCGCGGTTCTCGTCGATGAGCGGCTATTTTGGCGGCAGCCTCACTGATCCTGAAAGCGCCGATGAAGTGCTGGCATCGGCGGAGAAGTTAATTCCGAATGCACTGGAACTCGGCATTGAGCGCATGGTGGTTCACCCTGCGGAGCTGGGTGAGGGTGGCCGGGCTGTCCGGCCCGTTCACCGTTCTACCGGCGAAATGTGGCTCACGGCGCGGGACACCCTTGAGCGTTTGGGGGTGTTGGGTGAAAAGTACGGTGTGGTTTTCGCGTTGGAAAACCTGAATACCGTCCTGGACCACCCGGGAATCCCCTTGGCGCGGGCAAAAGACACTCTGGCACTGGTCTCGGCGGTTGACCACCCCAACGTCAGGATGATGTTGGACCTGTACCACGCCCAAATCGGCGAGGGAAACCTGATCGAACTGGTCCGGGCCGCGTTGCCCTGGGTGGGTGAAATACAGGTGGCCGACGTTCCAGGCCGATGTGAACCCGGCACCGGGGAAGTCAATTATCGCGGCGTCGCGGCCGCGCTTCGGGACGCCGGATACACGGGAGTGGTCGGTCTCGAGGCGAAGGCCGCCGGGGGAGCCGGGCTGGAAGCGGGGGATATCGCACTGGCGACTTTCCGTGCGGCCTTTGAAAGCTAGCTAAAAGTGGACTGCCCGGGGGCCGGGGTGGCCCCGTACGCCCTCGCGTTGGCCGTAACTGGCGCGGGGGCGCTGCATCCGGGCGCGAAATCTCGCGTAGCATCAAGGAAAACCGGCCAGTCGCAGCGCCGGTCAACACTGTAGCTAGGGGGCGTATTGCGCGCAACGGTCAAGGACGTGGCGCGTCGTGCGGGGGTTTCGCCCAAAACGGTCTCGAACGTGATGAACGGAGTCGTGCCGGTCAGTGGTCCTACCCGGCTCAGGGTTGAGCAGGCCATGGCGGAATTGGATTACGTCCCGAACCTTTCTGCGCGCGGGCTACGGAATGGCCGCTCTGGGGTCATTGCCCTGGCTTTGCCAGACCTCGCCACACCGTACTCGGCAGAGGTGGCCCATCACATTGTGGAGGTGGCCCACGAGCAGGGCTGGATTGTCCAGATCGAGGAAACTGGCTCTGACCCGCACCGCGAGCAGGAGCTGATGACCCGGGCCCGCTCCAACCTGATCGACGGATTGATCCTCAACCCCGTGGTGTTGGATGAGAGCGCAGTCAAAGTTGGTGTGGCCCTGCCTCCTGTGGTTCTTCTGGGCGAGGTGACGCAGCAGTTGGCCGACCGGGTCTTTGTGAACAGCCTGACGGCGGCCCGGGACATGACGCTGGCGCTGGCCAAGCCCGGGCGTCGGCGCATTGCGGTCCTTGGAACAACCCAGGGGCGAGGATCTGCGGCGGCCATCCAGCGTACCCAAGGGTATGAAGCCGCTTTGGACATCCTGGGTATTCCGCGGGATGAGTCGCTGCTGATTCCTTGCGAAAAGTGGACGCCCGAAACCGCCGCCAAAGCCCTGGACGCTTACCTGGATACGCATCCTGTTCCAGAAGCTCTCTTCTGCTTCACGGACTCCATGGCGATTGGTGCCCTGAGCGTGCTCTGGAAGAGGGGCTTGCAGATCCCCGAAGAAATCGCCGTGGCGGGTTTTGATGATATTGCCGATGGCCGCTACGCCGTCCCTTCGCTGACCACGGTTTCCTTTGACAAGCGAACCATTGCCAGCGAAGCCCTGCGTCTCCTCACGGAGCGCATGGGGGACAGGGCCCAAGGCCAGCGGGTCATCAGCGTGGACTACAGCATCGTGGAACGGGACAGCAGCAAGGCCTGAAGCGAGAGCCGGCCACTAAATTGTGTGCGCTAACAATTTTCTCTTGCCCTGCCTATTACATCGATGTAATGTGAGATCTGCGTCACCCCGGGGCCACCATATACCCGAGTGCGGGCGCACCGGAGCCGGACTTTATGCGGTGCAGCAGCTATGCAGCGCAGCAACACCGCAATGCAGCAGTGACCTTTCAGCGGACCCATCCAAAGGAGTGACGGGTGAAGCAGTTTGAATCTTTGACCGGGAAACGATTGTCCCGGAGACAGTTATTGACAGGATCGGCCCTCCTTGGCGGGGGACTCCTGGCTACGGGCCTCAGCGGTTGTGGAGGGGCAGCCCAGGCCGCGGCCGTGCAGGACATTGGGTTCTGGCACCTCCTCTCCGGCGGTGACGGTATCAAGATGCAGACCATGATCAACGCGGCCAACCAGGCCAATCCCGGTTTCAAGGTGCACCCCACGGTGCTGGCCTGGGGGCCGCCGTATTACACCAAATTGGCCATGGCATCGGCAGGAGGCCGCCCACCCGAGGTGGCCATCATGCACGCCAGCAGGGTTCCCGGATACGCGCCGGGCGGACTTATCGATCCCTGGGATCTGGGCCTTCTTGCCGAGAACGGCGTGACGGCTTCCGACTTTGCTCCCCGAATCTGGGAAAAGAGCCAGCATGGCGGCAAGGTCTTCTCCATCGCGTTGGACTCGCACCCGTTCGTCATGTTCTACAACACGGATGTAGCAGGCAAAGCGGGCGTCCTGGGCAGCAACGGGCAGCTACAAGAGGTGAGCTCGCCGGACGAGTTCAAAGCCATGGCCTTGGAAATGCAGAAAGTGACCAAGGCCCACGGCCTGTCCTTCGGCTACCTGGGCAGTGGATCGCAGATGTGGCGCCTGTTCTACACGCTTTACAAGCAGCACGGCGTGGACATGGAACTGACGCCGGGCCAGCCTATGAAGGTGGACCGGGACGCGGCCATAGAGTCGCTGGAATTCATGGCCTCCCTGTTTGATGACACCATCGCAGCCCAGGCCGGTGACATCAGCACCGGCATCGCCGAGTTTGCCCGCGGCGGTTCCGGGATGCTGTTCAGCGGAGTCTGGGAGCTGCCAACCATGAAGAAGGCCGGCATCCCCGTTGACGCAGCCACCATTCCCACGCTGTACGGGACGCCGGCATCCTACGCCGACTCGCACTCGTTCGTCCTGCCACGGCAACTCAACGTCAACGAGGACAAGCGCAGGGACGTCTACAAATTTGTCACCGATGTCCTGAAGGGATCGCTGTCCTGGGCAGAAGCCGGACACATCCCCGGATACCAGCCCGTGGTCCAGTCACAGGCGTACCGCGAACTCACGCCGCAGATCCACTACGCCAACGCGGCGGACATCATCGCCTACGATCCCGAGGCCTGGTTCAGCGGCTCCGGCTCGGATTGGCAGACCTACTTCGCAGAGAACGTGCAGAACGTCCTCCTGGGCAGGGACAAGGCCTCCGCCGGATGGGATGCCTTCGAACAGCGCACCAATACCCTCCTCTCCCGTCCCAACCCGGTCTAACCGGCCCACGTACCGAGCGACCAAAGGAAGTTCTTGAATGAGTACCTCTACGCTGTCCCGGCCGAGGCCGGAGAGCCTGCGCAAACCCGGGAGCCGCACCCGCAGCAACCTGAGCGGCTGGGGATTTGCCGCCCCTTTCCTGGTGTTCTTCCTCGTTTTCCTCGTCTGGCCCATTCTCTACGGCTTCTACATGAGCCTCACGGGCAAGTCCCTGACCGGGGCCAACGACAGCCTGATCGGTTTCGCCAACTACGCCGAGGCATTGGCCGACGCAGATATGTGGCGGTCCCTGGGCAACACCCTCTACTTCACGGTGATCAGCACCGTACCCCTGGTCCTCGTGGCCCTGGTCATGGCCGCATTGCTCAACGTGGGGCTTCCGGCCCAGTGGCTGTGGCGGCTCTCCTACTTTGCGCCGTACCTGTTGGCCTCCACGGTGGTTTCACTGTTCTTCACCTGGCTGTACAACCCGCAGCTCGGCCTGATCAATGAGTTCCTCACAGGAATCGGACTCCCCAGGGTTGCCTGGCTGAATGACCCGAACGTGGCCATGTGGGCAATCGTCATCGCCACCCTCTGGTGGACCGTGGGATTCAATTTCCTGCTCTATCTGGCCGCCATGCAAAACATCCCGGCCCAGCACTATGAGGCGGCATCGCTGGACGGAGCCGGAGCCTGGCGCCAGTTCTTCTCCATCACGCTGCCGCAGCTCACCCCCACCACCGTGATGATTGTGCTCCTCCAGATCCTGGCGTCACTGAAGATTTTCGATCAGGTGTATCAAATGACCGCAGGCGGGCCGGCAGGATCCACCCGCCCCGTGGTGCAGTACATCTTTGAAACCGGGTTCACCGGCTACCGGCTGGGCTACTCCGCAGCCATCTCCTACATCTTCTTCGGACTGATCGTGGTTGTTTCTGTCATGCAGTTCGTCATCACCCGCCGCAGGAGCGCATAACCATGGCAACCCCTACCCTGACCCGTCCCGCCCCCAGTACCACCAGCGGCAACAGCCCCACGATCCGCCAGCCCCGTAAAAAGCTGACGGTGGGCAGGATCGCGGCCATCGTGGTCGCCGCCTTTATTGCCGTACTGTGGCTGATCCCGTTCGCGTGGGCCACCGCCACCGCTTTCAAGACCGAGACGGATGCCGCCGCTCCGGACGTCACCTGGCTGCCGCCGTCGGGCTTCACTCCTGACGCGTTCGTCAAGGTGTTCCAGGACGGCAACATCCCGCTCTGGACGTGGAATTCGCTGTACACCTCGGCGGCCATCACGGCCATCACCCTGGTGATCTCGGCACTGGTGGCCTACGCGCTCTCGAGGATCGACTTCAAGGGCAAAAAGGTGCTGATGACCGTGATCATCGCGTCCATCATCATCCCGCCGCCCGTGCTGATCATCCCGCTGTTCTACCAAATGCTGGCGCTGAACCTGATCGATACCTCGTGGGCCATCATCCTGCCGCAGGTCATCCACCCGGCCATGGTGTTCGTGCTGAAGAAGTTCTTCGACCAGATCCCGCGCGAGCTCGAAGAAGCGGCCGTGATGGACGGCGCCAGCCGCTTGCGGATCTTCACCCAAATCATCCTGCCGTTGTCCCGTCCCATCCTGGCCGCCGTCGCGATCTTCGTTTTCATCGGTGCGTGGAACAACTTCCTGTGGCCGTTCATCGCCACCAACGACGGCAACCTGCTGACCCTCCCGGTCGGCCTGCAAACCATCAAGAGCGCCTACGGCATCCAGTACGCGCAGAACATGGCGTCCGCGCTGCTGGCCGCGCTGCCGCTGATTGTGGTCTTCCTCTTCTTCCAGCGCCAGATCATCAAGGGCGTTGCGACGACGGGACTCGCCGGAACCTGACCGGCACCCAGCGCTTCCCAACAGTTCCAGAACCCAACAGTTCTCAGAAACCAATAGTTTTCAGAACACAACCAAGGAGATACATGTCCCGCGCACGCATCACCCTCGACCGCGACTTCACCATTGGCGAGGTACCCCGACGACTCTTCGGCTCCTTCGTGGAGCACATGGGCCGCTGCGTCTACACCGGCATCTATGAGCCCGGGCACCCCGAGGCTGACGAAAACGGCTTCCGCCAGGACGTCATGAAGCTGGTCAAGGAGCTCGGCGCCACCGTCATCCGCTACCCTGGCGGCAACTTCGTCTCGGGCTACAACTGGGAAGACGGGATCGGCCCTGTCAGCGAACGGCCCCGCCGGCTTGACGGAGCCTGGCACACCGTGGAGACCAACGCCTTTGGCCTGCACGAGTTTGTGGACTGGTCCAAGCAGGCCGGCACCGAAATCATGGAAGCAATCAACCTGGGCACCAGGGGAGTGGACGCGGCCCGCGAGATCGTGGAGTACGCCAACCACCCCGGCGGAACCTACCTGTCCGATCTCCGCGCCAAGAACGGCCACAAGGACCCGTTCAACATCAAGCTCTGGTGCCTCGGCAACGAGCTGGACGGGCCATGGCAGATCGGCCACAAGACCGCCGACGAGTATGGCCGGCTGGCACAGGAAGCCGCCAAAGCCATGCGGTTCGTGGACCCTTCGCTTGAACTGGTGGCCTGCGGCAGTTCCAGCTCTTCGATGCCCACGTTCGGTGCCTGGGAACAGACGGTCCTCACCCACACCTACGACGAAGTGGACTACGTTTCCCTCCACGCCTACTACCAGGAACACGAAGGTGACGTGGGCAGCTTCCTGGCCTCCGCCGTCGATACTGACTACTTCATTGAATCAGTGGTGGCTACCGCGGACGCCGTGCGCGCCAAGGGCAAGCACAAGAAGCACATCAACCTGTCCTTCGACGAATGGAACGTCTGGTACCAGCGCGGCCTCGACACCGAGGACCAGCCGCACAATGTGGCCAAGGCAGGCTGGCGTGAGCACCCCCGCGTCATCGAGGACAAGTACAACGTGACCGACGCCGTGGTGGTGGGCACGCTGCTCAACTCGCTGCTCCGCCACGGTGACCGCGTGAAAATCGCCAACCAGGCGCAGCTGGTCAACGTGATCGCGCCGATCCTCTCGGAAGAGAACGGTCCGGCGTGGAAGCAGACCATCTTCCACCCATTTGCCCGCATGGCCGAGCTCGCCAAGGGCCAGATTCTGCGGCTCTCGGTGGACTCGGACAAGTACTCGAATGCGCGGTTTGGCGACACAGACCTGGTGGATGTCAGCGCTACATGGAACGAGGAAACGGGCCGCGTGGCACTCTTCTTCGCGAACCGCGGCTTGGAAGAAGCGGCCGACGTCGAGGTCGCGCTGCGCGGTTTCGACGCCCGCCAGGTGATCCGCGCCGAGGTCCTCGAAATTCCTGAGGGCGGCGACCGCTTGACCATCAACAGCCAGGATCAGCCGGGCCGCGTTGGCCTGACGGCCCTGGAAGGTGTGAAGGCGACTGGTTCCGAGCTTCGCCTGACGCTGCCCGCCCTGTCCTGGGCCGTCGTCGAGCTTGACGTGGTGAAAGGCTAGCGGCTTACCCAACTAGGGGACAGTAAACGTCGCAATCAGCGCTCATAGCGACGTTTGCTGTCCCCTACTTGGGTTAACGCACGACGGCGGGGGCTACTTAGACGGCGCAGCCGTCAGGGCCGCAGGCCTCGGCGTCCGAAGCGCCCACCGGGATCAGGGGGTTGGCTTCCTGCCAGGCCTGGTTCAGGGCCTCGCTGAAAAGGTTGGCGGGCTGGGCGCCGGAGATGCCGTACTTGCGATCGATAACAAAGAACGGGACGCCGGTGACGCCGATGGCGCGGGCCTCGTTGATGTCTTCGTTGACCTCCTCGGTGAACTTGTCGGAAGTGAAAAGCTCTGCCACTTCATCGGCCGGCAACCCCAAGGCGGCGCCGAGTTCCGTGAGGTACTCCTGGTTGCCGATGTCCTTGCCATGCTCAAAGTGGTCGCTGAGCAGCTGCTCCTTGGCTGCGTCCTGGCGGTCGTGGGAAGCAGCAAGGTGGATGAGGCGGTGCGCGGTGAAGCTGTTGGCCACCACCACCTTGTCGAAGTGATAGTCCAGGCCTTCGCCCTTGGCGGTTTCGGTGACGTGGGCGAACATCTGCTTGACCTGCTCAGGAGCCATACCCTTGCGCTTGCTCAGGTAATCCAGCTCCGTGCCGTCGTAATGCTCGGGAACGGAGGGGTCCAGCTGGTAGCTCTTCCACTCAATGTCCACCGAATCACGGTGCGGGAACTGTGCCAGCGCGGTCTCGAAACGGCGCTTGCCGATGTAGCACCACGGGCACGCGACGTCTGACCAGATCTCAATCTTCATGCTGTTGGCAACCTGTTGAACCGGCCGAACATTCCTTACACGGCTGTTATTTTCCTCACCCATTGCCGTGCCATGTGAAGCCCAATACTCTTGAAACGGGTTATGCAGACAGCCTTTTGGCTTGGGGGTTGACGCGGAGACAAACCTCATGCGCATCGGACTCATCGTTGGACCCTGGTTTACCGTACCGCCCGAAAAATATGGCGGAACAGAGCGCGTAGTGGATGCCTTGGCGCGGGCATTGGCGGACGCGGGACACGATGTCCTGCTGGCAACCGCCTCGGACAGCACCTGCCCGGTGCCCCAAGTACCCGGCTTTGGGCCCAGCGAACCCGAGGAAATGGGGCTCTCCCTGAGCGAGCTGGCCCACGTCATCAGGGCGTACCGCGGCCTGCGCGGCGTGGATATTATCCACGATCACACCTTGGCCGGTCCCCTTTATGCGCACAGGCCAATGGATGTGCCGGTAGTGACCACCATCCACGGCCAGCTATCCCCGCAGGCCGCAAATCTGTACCGGGACATGGCCCGGGACACCGCCATCATCGCGATCTCCCACGATCAGTGCAGCAGGATCCCGAATGTGGAGATTTCCGCGGTCATCCACCACGGAATCGACCTGTCCGCAGTGAGCGTCGGCCGGGGCACTGGAGGATACGCCTGCTTTGTGGGCCGCATGTGCCCCGACAAGGGATTGATGGAAGCCGTAACTATTGCTCAGGAAGCCGGCGTCCCCCTGAAGATCGCGGCAAAGATGCACACCCCGGATGAGCAGGAGTACTTCCGTGATGTGGTGCAGCCCGTTTTGGGGCAGGGAGTGGAGTTCCTTGGAGAGCTCTCAGATCCGGAGAAATTCGAGCTGATGGGTGATGCCATCGCCCTGATCAACCCCATTCAATGGCACGAACCCTTCGGGCTGGTCATGATCGAAGCCCTCGCCACGGGAACCCCTGTGCTGGCGACGCCGATGGGCGCTGCTCCGGAAATCGTCAGGCACGGGATAACGGGCTTTCTGGGGTCCCCCCGCGAGTTGGTTGCCTGCCTCGAACAGGTTCCGTTCCTCAGCCGGGATGCCTGCCGAAGATCCGTGGAGGAGTCTTTCAGCTCAGCACGAATGGCTGCGGACCACCTGGACCTTTACGCCAAAGTGATCGAACAATTTTCGGCTGGACCTCTTTCCGGTCGGAGTCTTTTGCAAGAAAATCAGAGGCAAGCCTTGTAGGGCCTGCCCACCCTCAAGGAAGACTCCCGAGGAAGCCGGTTGGCCATGACCGCTTGGAACGAAGACACTGAAGCCGGAGCGTCAGAGCTCGGTGCCGTCACCGTCGTCGAAGGTTCATCCTTCTGTATTTCCTCGCACTCGGGTGACATCCACGGAGGTGGGTCCCAAGGTGCGTACTACCAGGACACGCGGATAGTCTCGCGCTGGATCCTGCGGGTCAACGGGGCCCTGAGGGAACCGCTTGTAGCCAGGAATCCCACCGCCTTCCAGGCCGAATACGTCGGCAGGGCATGCTCAGCGGATGGCAGGTTCGACAGCCCTCTGGTGGTCCAGCATCAACGGCACGTGGGTGCCGGCCTGCGGGACGACATCACCGTCAGGAACTACTCCGGGCAGGCCGCTCCCTGCGAGATTGAACTACTGATCGACGCCGACCTGGCCGACCTCTTCGACGTCAAAGGCGGCAGGGCCAACAAGGCCGGGATACCTACGAAGAAGGCGCACAAGAAGGAACTGCATATCGACTCCCTCCACTCCAGCGGTCAACGCAGGGGTGTGTCCTTCCGGGCCTCGGGCGCCAAGGTCTCCGACGAAGGACTGAAATTCCACATCACTATCCCCGCGCGCAGCCAATGGTCCACCAGCATCATCGCGCTTCCCCTGGTCAACGGAGAAGGCCCCAACGATCCCTTCACCGAAACCACTCCGCTGCACCACACCCCCGGCGTCCGCCGCCACGCCGCCTGGGAAGAGCACGTCCCCAGGATTGCCGTGTCCGATGCCAACGTGGAGGAAGTCCTGGAGCGGAGCCAACGCGATCTGGGCTCGCTGCGGATCTTCGACCCCGCCCACCCAGGACGTGCAGCGGTGGCCGCCGGCGCCCCATGGTTCATGGCGCTGTTTGGCCGCGACTCACTCTTGGCCTCTTACATGTCGCTCATGGTGGATCCCAATCTGGCAGCCGGTACCCTGCAAACCCTGGCAGCGCTGCAAGGAACCAAGGTTGACGTCGACTCCGAGGAAGAACCTGGACGGATGCCCCACGAGGTGCGGCTGGGGGTCACGGCGGGACTCGCCTTGGGCGGGACCGCTTACTACGGAACCGCAGACGCGACGCCCCTGTTCGTTTCCACGCTGGGCGAGCTCAGCAGATGGGGCCTTGGCACGGACATCATCGACTCGCTCCTTCCGCACGCCGACCGTGCCATCGAATGGATGGAGCAGTACGGCGACCGCGACGGTGACGGCTTCATCGAATACCAGCGGCCAAACAGCCATGGACTGGTGAACCAAGGCTGGAAGGACTCCTGGGACGGCATCAACTTCGCGGACGGCCGGATGGCTGAGGCCCCAATCGCCCTCTGCGAGGTGCAGGCCTACGCCTACGCGGCGTACGTTGGGCGTTCACTGCTGGCACGGTCGGCCGGCGACACCGCCGTCGAACGCCGTTGCGCGGACCGCGCCGAAACGCTGAAGGCCGCCTTCAACGAGGCCTTCTGGCTCCCGGACCGCGGCTACTTTGCGTTGGCTCTGGACAAGGACAAGAAGCCCGTGGATTCCTGTACGTCCAACATGGGGCACTGCCTGTGGGTGGGCATCGTGGACGAGGACAAGGCACCGCTGGTGGCGGAGCGGCTGATGTCGCCCGAGATGTTCACGGGGTGGGGCATCCGGACTTTGGGTTCGGACATGGGCGCGTACAACCCCGTCAGCTACCACAACGGCTCCGTCTGGCCGCACGATACCGCGCTGGTCGCCACAGGGCTCATGCGGTACGGCTTCGTGAAGGAAGCCAGCCGGATTGCGAGCGGATTGTTCGACGCCGCCGAGCACTTTGGCGGTCAACTTCCGGAGTTGTTCTGCGGCTTTGACCGCAGCGACTTCGCGGAGCCGGTTCCGTACCCGACGGCGTGTTCCCCGCAAGCGTGGGCGGCTGCGGCGCCCGTGCAACTGGCCCGGATCCTGCTGCGCTTCGATCCTGACTTCACCCGGAACGTCCTGCACCTGGCGCCGATATTGCCCGACGCTTATGGGTCGTTCCGCGCGGACAACGTGCTGCTGGGGCGCTCGCGGATCACGGTGCAGGCCTCCGGTTCTTCCGGTACAGTGACCGGGCTGCCGGCAGGGCTCGAATTGAGATCCGATCCCCGGCCGCCGTTGACAGGGGATCTGTTCGGCTAGCGTTTTTAGAGCTGGTGCTCCATGACGAAGTCGTGTTCCACAGTGTTGCCGAGTGTGAAGGACTTGGTGCCTACGCGCTGGAAACCGCTCTTCTCGTAGAAGCGGATGGCCTTGGCATTCTCGCTGTTCACGCCCAGCCACACCCCTGATGCGCCCTTGTCCGCCGCATCGGCCAGGGAGGCTTTGATGAGTTGTGATGCGGCACCCTTGCCATGATGGTCGGGGTGCACGTAGCACTTGCTCAACTCCGTGGAGGGGAGAGCGGAAAGAACCGAGGCGACGTCGGGGTCGGTGGCCGGCTTGGCAATAAGCATGGTGTACCCGAGGAGCTGTCCGTCGTCGTCGAGCACCACGATGGTGATGTTCGCGTCGGCGAGGTATTCCTCAAAGTTTGGCTCGCTCAGCGTCTTTTCGAGGTGGGCCTGAATGTCAGCAGGCGACGAACCTGGCGGGCACGCCAGCGGGAAGGTGACGGCGGCGAGCTCAGCCAGCTTCCCGGCGTCGTGCGTTGTTGCGGTGCGGATGGTTTCAGTCACGTGGTCCCCCCGGGAGTTTTTGTACAGGTAATGCCCCTAAGAACGAATCTTAAGGGCATTAGCTGGACGAAAACTCCTAGTCGGCTTTGACCGCCAGGACCGGGCAGTCCGCCTCCAGCAGGATCCGTTGGGAGACGCTGCCCATGATGAGCTTGCCTACGGGGCTGCGGCGCCGGAGGCCGATAACGATCAGGCTTGCGTCGTTTTCGTCGGCGGCGTCCAGGACTTCGGCAGCGGCATCGTGGCCGCGGATCGGCTGCTTGATGATGTGCTGGATGCCGTGCTCGGCCAGGCGCTCCTCGATGCTCTGGATGTCCGGTTCCTGGGCGTAGCGGTTGTCCACCAACGCGTCGCCCTTGGATGAGTTGATGACCAGGAGGGTGTCGTTGCTCTTCTTGGCCTCGGCGATGGCCTGAGTCAGCGCTGCTTCGCCTTCTGGTGTGGGGACGTATCCCACCACGATGGTCATGGTTTCTCCTTGTTGTACTTGTTGTTGGGGAGGCGGCCGGCCTTGCCAGGCGCCAGGCTAGCCGTCGCCGTCACCGTCTGCCGTTCCGTCCGCGCGGTGGCTGCCGTGGTTTACGCCGCCGGCTTCCCTCGGGACAGTCGCCCCGGAATTACCCGGGATCATTGTGGCTGGCACGGGCCGGTTGCGCCGGATGAGCTTGTAGATGAACGGCCAGGCCAGGATGATCGCCACGATGATGTAGACCACGATCGCGATGGGTTCGCTGAACAGGCCCGCGGGATCGCCGGCACTCAACTGCAACGTCTTGCGAAGCTGGCCTTCGATGCGCGGACCCAGGATCACTCCGAGGATCAGCGGCAGGACCGGAAGTCCGAAGCGCCGCATCATGAAGCCCAAAGCGCCGAGTACCAGCAGGATCACCAAGTCGAAGGCCTGCAGGTTCACCGAGTAGGCGCCCAGGGTGGCGAAGAACAGAATGCCTGCGTAGAGGTACGGGCGGGGGAGTTGCAGCAGCTTCGCCCACACCGGCGCCAAGGGCAGGTTGATGAGCAGGAGCAGGAAGTTGCCGATGAAGAGGCTTGCGATCAGTGCCCACACCAGGGGACCTTGGCTCGAGAAAAGCTGGGGGCCGGGCTGGATGCCGTAGGAGGTGAAGGCTGCGAGCATGACGGCGGCGGTTGCGTTGGTGGGCAGGCCGAGTGCCAGCATCGGGGTCAGTGTTCCGGCAGCGGCCGCATTGTTGGCGGCCTCCGGTCCGGCGACGCCTTCAATCGCGCCCTTGCCGAACTCTTCCGGATGCTTGCTCAGCCGTTTCTCAGTGACATACGAGAGGAACGTGGGGATTTCTGCGCCACCGGCCGGCAAAGCGCCGAAGGGGAAGCCGAAGGCAGTGCCCCGGAGCCACGGCTTCCAGGAACGTGCCCAGTCCTTCTTCCCCATCCAGGGACGGCCCACGGGAATGACGTGAAGCGGCGTGCGGCGCAGATGGGCGGCAACCCAGAGGGCCTCACCCACGGCGAAGATCGCAACAGCAACCACCACGATGTCCAAACCGTCCACCAGCAGGGGCTGGCCGAAGGTGAGGCGTCGTTGTCCGGTAACGGAGTCGATGCCCACCAGACCAATGGCCAGGCCGAGGGCCAGCGACGCGAACCCGCGGAGCCTTGAGGAGCCAAGGACTGCGGTGACGGCCAGCAGGGCAAGGACCATGATGGCGAAGTAGCTCGGAGCGCCCAAACTCACGGCGAACTGCACCACAATGGGTGCGAACACTGCCAGCAGTGCGGTGCCGATGGTACCGGCGATGAAGGAACCGATGGCCGCTGTAGCAAGGGCCTGCGCGGCCCTGCCGGCTTTGGCCATCTTGTTGCCTTCGATGGCCGTCACCACCGACGACGATTCACCCGGTGTGTTGAGGAGGATCGAGGTAGTGGAACCGCCGAACATGCCGCCGTAGTAGATGCCGGCGAACATGATGAAGGCGCTGGTGGGCTCCAACGCAGCGGTCACCGGAAGAAGCAAAGCCACAGTCATGGCCGGGCCCAGTCCAGGAAGAACGCCGACGGCGGTGCCCAGGAGGACGCCGATCACGGCGAACAAGAGGTTCATGGGGGTCAGGGCGGTGGCGAAACCGTCCATCAAGGAGGACCAGACGTCCATCAGAGGATTCCTTCCAGGAGCCCGGCAGGCAGTGCGATGCCCAGGCCGAGGTAGAAGCCGTAGAAGGTCAACAAGGCCAGGGCCACGGAGATGAGGAAGTCACGAATGTAGCGGCGGCTGCCAAGTGCCAGGACACTGCCCCAGAACAGGACGGTGCCGGAGATGACCCAGCCGGCCCAGTCGATGAGCAGGATGTTCAGAATGAACGCTCCGGCCAGCGGGAGGACGGTCTTCCAATCCGCAGGGTGGGCCAGGTCAACGTCTTCGCCGCCTTCGGCCTCACCCTTGCCGCCGCGGAGGACGTTAATGGCAAGGAGGATGGCGCACACGATCAGAAGGCCCGAAACAATGAACGGAACAGTCTTCGGACCAACCGGGTCCGACTGCGAGTACGGGGTCACCAGGCCGTTCGCGTCCAGGAAGACCAAGACGCCCACCGCGCCGAGCAGGAGGGCTACCCCCAGCTCGGCGCGGCCTTTAAGGCCTGTGGCTATGGAGCTCACGCCAACCCGAGCTTGGTGAGGACATCCGCCACGCGCTTGTCCTGGTCCGTCAGGAAGGTTTTGAACTCGTCGCCGGTAACAAAGGCGTCAGACCAACTGTGGGTCTTCAGCGCTTCCTTCCAACCTGCAGATGCGTGCATCTTCTCAAGGGCCGCGATCAAAGACTTCTTATCGTCTTCGCTGATGCCCGGAGGGGCCACGATGCCGCGCCAGTTCGTGAAGACCAAGTCAATGTTGGACTCCTTCAGCGTGGGAGCATCCACGCCCTCCAAACGGTTCTCGCCACTGGTGGCCAGGACACGGATCTCGCCGGACTTGATCTGCTGCAAGTACTCGCCTGCACCGGAAGCGGCGAAACCAAGCTTGTTACCGAGGATGGCGGGCAAAAGGTCGCCACCGCCGTCGTACGAAACAAAGTTGACCTTGGTAGCGTCGATGCCAACAGCGCCCGCCAACTGCATCGGCAGGAGATGGTCCGGGCCGCCAGGCGAGGAGCCGCCGCCAACTGAGATGGAAGCGGGGTTGGCCTTCCAGGCCTTCACCAGATCATCAATGGTCTTGTACGGGGAGTCCTTGCCCACCATGATGGCGCCGGGTTCTTCGATCAGCTTTGCCAACGGGGTGGTCTCGGTCAGCTTGGACTCGGACTTGTTGGTGTAGCTGGCTCCCACGACGCCCAGGCCCATGAGCATGGTGAGGTCGCCGTTGCCCTTTTCGTTGACGATGCGGGCGAGGCCCACCGTGCCGCCGGCCCCGGCAAGGTTGAACACCTCGGTGTTGGTGGAGATCTTCTCGTCGTCCAGCACCTTGGCGGCGGCCCGGGCCGTGGTGTCGTAGCCACCGCCGGGAGTATTCGGAACCATGATCTGGAGACCGGTGACGGGTCCTGCTGCCCCGGAGCTTTCAGAACCGGTGGACTTACCTGTGGCACCGCATGCGGTGGCCATCAGGGCGATGCCGGCGGCGACGGCGGCGACTCGCAATGCGCGGATCTGGCGCATGGTGTTCCTCTTCTCATCTTTGAAAATTCGGTGCAGGGCAATCAGCGTTGTGCCCCGCTGTTTTGATGCTAGGCGCGTAAGTGATAGGGATCACTCTTGTGTTCGCAGTGATCTTTAAGTTCATTGCGTTCACGGGTTTTTGCTGCGTACACAGGCCTGAGCTGGTCTTCTGCGCCCCTGCGGTATAGTTCCGGTACGCCACACGGAGCGACCCCCAGAAGCCCTCCAATCACCGGCACCACCAAAGGAACCAACGCAGTGACCCGACTGTCTCGAAGAAGAGGGATGTCCCTGGCAGGGCAATACCTTGTGCTGCAGTTGCTCATTGTCCTGGCCGTCCTGGTGGCCGTGGTGGCCATTTCACTCGCCCAATCGGCCGCTGTTTTTGAACGGACCGAAGGCCGCAGGGCGCTTTCCGCTGCCGAGGCTTTGGGCAACAACCCCACCGTCCGCGCCTTGCTGCCCACCGCGGAACCCCGCGCCGGTTCAGCCCTCCCCGCTGTGGCCGAATCCGTCCGCACCGTATCGGGGTCCTCCCACGTGGCCCTCGCCAAGCTGGATGGGACAGTGGTGGCCTCGTCCGATCCAAGCCTGGTAGGACAGTCGCTTCCCCTCGGTGAAAGCAGGGTCATGGAGGGGCGGGCGTGGACCGGCGTCCTGCCGGCCGGCGGAGGGGCAGTACTTTCCGCCCACGTTCCTGTCCTGGACGACGCCGGAATCATGATCGGCGTAGCCTCCATCAGCCGGAACTACCCTTCCACCATCGAGCGCCTGGGCGATGCCGTGCCCAACCTCCTCACCTATCTGGGTGTTGCCAGCGTCCTGGGCGTCGCCGGATCCCTCCTGTTGTCCCGCCGCGTCAAACGGCAGACCCTGGGCATGGAGCCGCGCGAGATCACTGGGCTGGTGGAAAACCGGGAGGCCATGTTGCAGGGCCTGAAAGAAGGCGTCGTCGCTTTGGACCCGCACGAGCGCGTCACGGTGGCCAACCAGAGCGCCCGTGAACTCCTGGGCCTGCCCCCGGATTGCGTCGGCAAAAAGCTCCGCTCCCTGCACGTGGATCCGGCACTGAAAATCGTCCTGACCCGCGAACAATCCGACCCCGATCAACTGGTGCTGGTGGGTGAACGGTTGGTGGTCATGAACCGTGTGGCCCTCCGCTCGCACGGCCGCGATATCGGCTCGGTGACAACGCTGAGGGACCGGACCGAGCTGTCATCCCTGGAAAGTGAACTCGGCGCCACGCGCACAGTCACGGACACCCTGAGGGCCCAAGCCCACGAGTTCGCCAACCAACTCCACGTCATTTCCGGCCTGATCCAGATTGGCGAATACGACTCCGTGGTGCAGTTCGTCAACGGCGCCACCGTGGACCGCACCCGGCTCAATGACGATGTCACCAGCCGCATCGAAGACCCCGCGCTCGCCGCCCTCCTCATCGCCAAAGCCAGCCTGGCCACCGAGCGCGGCGTGGAACTGCAGTTGGATCCGCAGTCCGGCCTTCCGCGTGTTCGCGAGGAGCTCTCCAGGGACCTCACCACCGTGGTGGGAAACTTGGTGGATAACGCGTTCGACGCCGTCACTGGCCGCGCCGGGGCTTCGGTCCGCGTGTTGGTGGTCAACTCGCCGGACGGAGTCACGGTCACCGTCCGGGACAATGGACCGGGCGTGCCCTCCGGCTCCGCTGAGGACATTTTCCGGCAGGGCTTCTCCACGAAAGAGCCCGGACCGGGCGATGCCCGCGGTTTTGGGTTGGCGTTGTCACGGGTGATCTGCCGGCGCTCCGGAGGCGACCTCTCGGTATCCAACGACAACGGGGCTGTGTTTACTGCGCAGTTCAGCAAGACCGACTCAGGCATCAGTAGAGGGGCACACCAGCGGTGATCAAGGTTCTGATTGTGGACGACGACTTCATGGTGGCCAAAGTCCACGCCGGCTTTATCCAGCGAACCCCGGGGTTCGAGGTGGTAGGCGTGGCACACACCGGCGCCCAGGCCTTGATTGAAACCGAGCGGCTGCAGCCAGACCTGGTGCTGCTGGACATCCACTTGCCGGACATCAACGGGCTGGAACTCATGCACCAACTCCGGGATGTTGCCCCGGACCTCGATGTACTGGTGATCAGCGCCGCCCGCGAAGTGGAGACCGTGCGTAAGGCACTGCGTGGTGGCATAGTCCATTACCTGATCAAGCCATTCTCCCAGTCGGATCTTCAGGAGCGGCTGGAGCACTACCTCAGCGCCTACCAGGGCCTGGATGCGTCCAAGGTGGAAGCTGAGCAATCAGATGTGAACCGCGTTTTCGGGCTGGGCATTTCCGAGCGGATTTTGCCCAAAGGCTGCAGCGTGGAGACCCTGGAGCTGGTGGAAGCCGCACTCAAGTCCGCGCAGGGCGACGTGTCCGCGGCGGAGGTTGCCGAGCAACTCGGGACCTCCCGCGTCAGCGCCCGCCGTTACCTTGAGTACCTCCACGATGAGGGGGCGCTGGAAGTCAGACTCAAGTACGGCGTCGGACGTCCTGAACGGCGATATGTACTGAAGGGGCGGTGAGCCCTGGTCGCGCGGCTCATGCGGTTAGGGGCTGGTCTTGGTCTCGTATTGTCTTTTTTGCAGTGAGGCCGAGCCCGATGCAGGGTACCGCGGCGGCAATGGTGAGGACCAAGCCGATCGCCGGTACGCCCTGTTCGGCCAGGGATGATGCGATCGCAACGCCTCCGAGGCCGGACCCAACGGCGACGCCGATGTTGAAGAATGAGTTGCTCAACGCGATCGGGAGCACCCCGTCCGGTCCGGCAGTCTGGAGCGCTTCTGAGACGAGGACCGGGGCCGCAGCGAATCCGAACAAGCCCATAAGGGTGAAGAACAGGATCGCGATGATGGGGTCGCTGCCCCAGAGTAAGAGCGCGGCCATGGTGATGATGAGTCCGGCTACGGCGATACCGATCACGCTGTAGGGGCGGCGGTCACCGAATCGGCCGCCGATGGTGGTGCCGGCCAGGGCGCCGACGCCGTAAGCGATCATAATGAGGGGCACGATGGCTTCTGCCATACCGGCACGTTCGGTCAGCTGTGGAGCGATGTAGCTGTAGACGCCGAGGAAAGCGGCTTGGATGAGCGCGGTTGCGACGTAAATGACCCAGAGTCGGGTGTTGCGCAGGCGTCGGAATTCGGCGCGAAGGTTGGCTTTCCCGTCCGTGGCTTTACTTCCGGGGAGCACCTTCCATAGAAGAACTGCGCAGCCCGCGGCAAGCACAGCGAGACCCCAGAATGGTCCCTGCCAGCCAAGGAGTTGCCCAGCAGCGGTACCGATGGGCACGCCAAGGACTGTTGAGAGGGTGACGCCGCCAACCATGATTCCCATCGCTTTCGCTCCAGCCTCAGGACCTGCGGCGGCTGCTGCAACAACAGCGCCTATAGCCCAGAACGTTCCAGTGGCTATCGCTGCGACGAAGCGGGCACTGAGCACGATCGCGAAGTCGTCGGTGGAAGCGGCCACGACGTGGGCAACCGCGAACAAGAGCAGCGCCATGATGAGCGTCGCTCTACGGGGAAGTCGCAAGGTGGCAATCGACATGATGGGAGTTCCGATCACCATTCCCAGTGCGTAAACAGTGATGAGCAGCCCCGCCTGGGGGATCGTTACCTCGAGAGAGGATGCAACCTGTGGCAGAAGTCCGGCCACGATCATCTCCGTAGTGCCCATGACGAAAGTGACAACGCCGAGCATCCACACGAGCAAGGGGAGCCGCTGCCGGGCTGCAGTATCGGCGGTGATATCTCCCGTCGATACATCAGTCGGGGCTTGAGTGGAGGGCATAAGGGCGTCCTTTCGGAACGGGGAGCTATATCGCGAGGAAAGACCGAGGGCACACGAATGGCTCAACATTCGTTGGCGTTGTGGGCCCGCAGCCAAGCGGGTAATCCTGGCGGTGAACGGCGCCGCTCTCGACTACGTTGCCCCAGTGGTTGTTAAGCGGATAGTTTGCATCCACTTATTTCACATTAGCAGATAATCGGATATTAGGCATCCACTTGTTAGGCTGGGACGATGCCACAGCAAATATTGCGTAAGGATGCTGCCCGCAACCGTGACCTCCTTATCGCCGCCGGACGGGACCTGTTTGCGCGACGCGGACTGACTGCCACGCTCAACGACGTGGCCCACCATGCCGGTGTTGGAGTAGGTACCGCCTACCGGCGCTTCGCCAACAAAGAGGAGCTGATCGAAGCCATCTGGCACCAGCAGGTGGATGAGCTGGAGGCTATCCTGCAGGAAGCGCTTGCGGCACCGGACCCATGGGACGGGCTGGTGCTGTACCTTGAAAAGTCCCTTGCTGCACAGGCCGCCGACCGGGGCATGGCTCAGATGCTTGCAGGGCGCACATGGCCCGACCACTATGACCAGCAACGCGATCGGCTTGCCCCGCTGGTTGACCAAATCGCTTCCAGGGCGCGCGAGGCCGGATCTCTCCGCGGGGATGTCACAGGCACCGACCTGATATTCCTCCAGATCGCCCTGACCGATATTTCGGGCACAGTCCAGGACGGGACAGTGCCCGAAGGGCGCGGTGACACCGACCGGTTGTACCTCCGCTACCTGTGGATCGTCTTGGACGGACTGAGTACCTCGAAGTCCGGGCCTACAGAGCTTCCAGTGCCAGCCCTGGAAATACACGAGGCACACACACTTCTACAACCCCGCCAACAGGGCTGACGCATTGCCGCGTCGCTCTAAACCCCCACCGTCTTCAGATAGTTCCGGATGCCATCCACCACCAACTGGTGGTCTTCGTCCGAGGCAAGTCCGGCCACTGTGATCGCACCGATCACGCCGGCGCCGCGGACACGGAGGGGGAACGAACCTCCGGCCAGGGTGTAGTCCTCATGAGCGAGCCAGCCGCCGCCGATGGGGCTGTGCCCGCGGGCTGAAAACTGCTCTGACAACAACGCCGTGCTGTGCTCGAACCGCAGCACCGACGCGGACTTGCGGCGGACCCACTCTTCCTGGTCGGCCGTGGCCCCGGGAAGGACGCAGTGGAAGAGCACAATGTTGTGCCGGCGAATGTCGATCGCTACCCCGAATTCCGAGGCGATGGCATGGTTGGCTATCAGCGATCCGAGCCGCCATGCGTCATGGTGATCAAACGCAGCGAAGACCAGCTCTTCTTCCTGCTGGCGCAGCTCAGCGAGGCGCGGTGAATCAGTCATTGTTAGTCCCTTCCAAGACGGCGTCGGACTCGTAGCTCAGCCCGATCTGCTTCCGGATCTCGTCCATGGCAGCCATGATGGCCACGGTCTCGGCCGGCGGCAGAATGGTCCCAGCAGTCTCGCCGGCGCGGATCAGGCGTTCCAGTTCAGCGGCTTGGAACTGCATTCCACGGCTGGACACGGGCTGGTCATACCGTTCAACAACGCTCCCATCCACGGCATGAACCGTGAAGGGAACGGGGTTGTACCAAGTGTGTTCGATGTCGATCCAGCCGTCAGTCCCGATCACCATGGCGCGGTTGGCGCTGGCAGCATCGAGTTCGCAGTCCACAAGGGCCTGGGCGCCGTTGGCGTACTCGAAGATCGCGGCGGTCTGCCGGTCCACGCCGGTGGCCGACATGGAGGCGCTGGCCCGGATTGCGGCCGGGGTGCCCAGGATGTCGAACGCGAAGGAGACCGGGTAGATGCCCAGGTCCAGCAGCGCTCCGCCGCCGAGCGCTGGATCGTTGAGCCGGTGGGCAGGGTCCTGGGGGAGGCTCTGGTTGTGGCTGGCCACCACCTTGCGGACCTCCCCGATGGTGCCGGCAGCGATGACGTCGCGAATGCGGATCATGTGCGGGAGGAACCGCGTCCACATGGCCTCCAAGGCAACGAGCCCCTTGGATTCCGCGAGGTCAACGATGTCCTGCGCCTCGCGGGCGTTCATGGTGAACGCCTTCTCCACCAGGACATGCTTTCCAGCATTCAGTGCCAGCAGGGCATTCGCGTGGTGGAACGGGTGCGGCGTGGCGATGTACACCACGTCAATCAAGGGGTCAGCCACCAGATCCTCATAGCTGCCGTGCGCGGTTGCCACGCCGTACTGCTCGGCGAACGCTGCGCTCGATTCCAGCGAACGGGACCCCACAGCCTGCACAGTGAAGCCGTTCTCGTTCAGGTCTTTCGTTTGCAGCCCGGCGATGAATCCGGTGCCGAGGATTCCCCAGCGGATCGTTCCGTCGGAGGTGCCATTGCTGAGGGTCACGTGCTTAGTCCTTTGCTGAATCTTGAAACGAGTCACCGCGTGGGTACGCCACAAACGCAAAGCGCCCGGAGTCCGGCGACCAGCTGTTGACGTTGAGGGTACCTTGGCCGCCGAAAAGTGGCCATGTATGGAGGGGAGTGGTCCAGTCCTCGGTCGAAACGAGCACGACGGCGACCGGCAAGTCAGCGGGGTGGCCTTCCGTTCCGATGGGGAACCGGACATAAGTGGAGTACTGGCCGTCCGGCGAAAGGTGCGGGAACCAGTCGACGGTGCCGGACTCAAGGAGCTGCTCGAACACGCTGCCGTCCACCCGGACCCTGGCCAGTTGTGCGTGGCCGGGTGCCGAGGTGAAGGACTCTGTGTTCAGGTAGAGCCACTTGCCGTCGGGCGAGTATTCCGGCCCGTCGCAGTGGCCGGGACCAACATCAACGCGGGCGGTAGCGCCGCCGTCGGACGCTATGGTCATCAGCTTGCCCGGCTGCGTAAAGTCACCTGCCTCGATTCCCACGTAGGCGAGCTCCTTGCCGTCGGGGCTGACGCCGTGGAGGAAATGGAACGTACCGTCCTCCTCGGTGATCAAGCTGGCCGGACCACCGGACAGCGAGGCTCGGTAGATGTGGCCGTCGTTCGCGGAGAGGAAGATTGTTTCGCCGTCGGGGGCCAGGACGTGATCATTGTTCAGGTCAGGAACGCCCGTCAACGGTACGGCGTCCAGAGACCTGGTGGACAGATCCAAGCGCCACAATTTTCCGTCCCCGTTGAGGACGAGTGCCCCGCCGTCGAGGGTCCAGTTGGGAGCCTCCAGCAGCACGTCATCGGTGGAGTACACCAGCTCGGCCTGGCCGCCCACAGACGCGACCCACACCTCGCAGCGCTGGCTTGGGTGAAGGGTGCGGATCATGCGGTCACCTCCGTGCCCACAGGCGTGAGTTCTTTGATGCGGATGTTCCGCCAGCGGCATTGTGCACCTTTGCCCCAGCGGGCTTCGCCGAACATGTCATCGTTGTCGTGCACTTCCAGCGCGATGTGCCCCTGCTCGCCCAGGACGTCCAGAACATCGGCGGGGTTGAAGTTGGGCGAGTCCAGGGTGGCGGTGTCCAGCTCAGCGATCTTCACTCCATTGATCCAGGTGGTGATGACCGGAAGCGCGCCAACGCAGCGGATGCGGAGCTCGTTCCAGTCGTCCCAGCGCCAAGCCCTGAGGAAGTCGTCGACGTCGGCCGCGTACGCCAGGCGGGCACGCTTTTCTTCCGTGACAGGTTCCACGGACGTGGCTGGATCATCGGCTATCAGACGGGTTGGCTGCCCGGAGGCGTCGCGCGCGACGTCCACGGCAAACGGAACGGCCGAGAAACTGGCGAGTCCATTGCCGAAGAACCCGCCGATGCCGCCCGAAGGCCGGTGGTCCACCAGGACTTGGAAGCCTTCCCACGTGTCCGGCCGGCGACGGATCATCACGCCGGTATCCGCGGGCCAGTCCGGGCGCATTTCCAGAACGAGCTCAAAGTCGCCGTAGGCCTTTTCAGTCACCAGGTAGCCGCCGTAGCCGCTGCCCGGGGAGTCCTGTTCGCCCACCAGAACACCGTCTTCCACGAACCAGTGGGCGGGGTGCTTCTCCGGTTCCACCGGCGGCGTCAGCCCCAGATCAGCAAAGCGGTCCAGCAGGGCAGGGCCGCCCGGGTATTCGGTCCCGTAGACGCGCGGCACCGCCCGCCAGCCGGCCAAGGTGGTGCCGTCGAACAGCGGGACGAACCCGCCGTCGTCGTGCGTTTCTGTCTCAGCCACGCGCTAGTCTTTGCTGCTGAACGCGGCGTCGAAGGACGTTTGTGAGGCGGGGAAGTCGAACTTTTTGAGGGCGGCGAGGGCTTCGGGGGCGCCGTGGAGGCGGTCCATGCCGGCGTCTTCCCATTCCACGGAGATGGGTCCGTCGTAGCCGATGGCGGTGAGGGCGCGGAAGGATGATTCCCAGGGCACGTCGCCGCGTCCGGCGGAGACGAAGTCCCAGCCGCGTCGGGGGTCGCCCCAGGGCAGGTGGGAGCCCATGACGGTGTTCCGGCCGGTGGGGCGGAGCTTGGTGTCTTTGCAGTCCACGTGGTAGATCCGGTCTTTGAAGTCCCAGATGAAGGAGACGGGGTCGATGCCTTGCCACATGAAATGGGAGGGGTCCCAGTTCAGGCCGAACGCGGGCCGGTGGCCGATCGCTTCGAGGGTGCGGACGGTGGTCCAGTAGTCGTAGGCGATCTCGGAGGGGTGGACTTCGTGGGCGAAGCGGACCCCGTTTTCGTCGAAGACGTCCAGGATGGGGTTCCAGCGGTCGGCGAAGTCCTGGTAGCCGGCCTCGATGACCTTCTCGGGGACGGGCGGGAACATGGCGACGTATTGCCAGATGGAAGACCCGGTGAACCCGACTACGGTGTCCACACCCAGGGCGCGGGCGAGGCGGGCGGTGTGTTTCATTTCTTCTGCGGCGCGTTGGCGGACGCCTTCGGGTTCCCCGTCGCCCCAGACACGGGAGCCGACGATGGCTTCGTGGCGGAAGTCGATGGGGTCATCGCAGACTGCTTGGCCTTTGAGGTGGTTGGAGATGGCCCAGACTTTGAGGTTGTACTTCTCCAGGATGGCGAGTTTGGAGTCAACGTAGCCGGGTTCGTCCCAGCGCCAGGCGTCCAGGTGGTCTCCGGAGACGGCGATTTCCAGGCCGTCGTAGCCCCAGCCCGAGGCTAGGCGCGCGACTTCCTCGAAGGGGAGGTCGGCCCACTGGCCGGTGAACAGGGTGTACGGGCGGGGCATGTCAGGCTCCTTCAATAGTGGTTGCGTTGAGCTGGATCAGTGAGCTTTTGGCGGCGGCGGACTCTTCCACGGCGGCGAGGATGTGCTGGACGTTCAGGCCTTCTTCGAACGACGGCGACGGAGCCTCACGGGCCGCGATGGCGGTGAGGAAGTCGCGGATCTGGTGGGTGAAGGTGTGTTCCCAGCCGATGATGTGGCCCTGCGGCCACCACGCTTCGAGGTAGGGGTGTTCGGGTTCGTTGACCAGGATCCTGCGGAAACCTTGCTCACGGACTGGCACGGTGGCGTCCAGGAACCCGAGCTCATTCAGGGCTTCGAGGTCGAAGAGGATGGTGCCCTTGTCGCCATAGATTTCGAGTTTGAGGGAGTTCTTCTGGCCCGTGGCTACCCGGGACACTTCCACCGAGGCGATTGCCCCGGAGGCGAGGGACAGCGTGGCCCAGGCGGCGTCGTCGACCGTGACGTCTTCCAGCCCATCCGGTCCGGGGCGGCGGTCCACGAAGGTGTGCAGGCGGCCGGAGACCTCGGTGACGGAGTCACCCAAGAGGAAGAGGACCTGGTCGATGGCATGCGATGCGATGTCGCCCAGCGCGCCGGAACCGGCGGTTTCCTTGCGGAGGCGCCAGGTCATGGGGGACTCGGCGTCGGAGAGCCAGTCCTGCAGGTACGCGGCGCGGACGTGCCGGATGGTGCCGAGGCGTCCTTCGGCGATGAGTTCACGGGCCAGCGCCAGGGCGGGGACCCGGCGGTAGTTGAAGCCGATCATGGACTGGACGCCGTTGGCCCGCGCGGAGGCGGCTGCGGCCACCATCAACTCGGCCTCACCCAGGGTGTTGGCCAGCGGCTTTTCCACGAGCACGTGCTTACCGGCGGCCAGTGCGGCGATGGCGATTTCGGCGTGCATCCAGCCCGGCGCGCAGATATCGATGATGTGGATGTCGTCCCGTTCAATCACGGAACGCCAATCCGTGGCAGACTCGGCCCAGCCGTACTTGGCTGCGGCCTCCGCTACCTGGGTGGCGTCCCGGCCGACGAGCACTTTCTGCTCGAAGGCCGGGACGTCGAAGAAACTGGCCACGTTCCGCCACGCATTCGAGTGGGCCTTCCCCATGAAGGCGTAGCCAATGGCGGCAACCCCCAACGGGGACTTATCCCCGCGCGAGGCCGGCGAGGATGCTTGGCCGTTGTCCCTGGTAGGCGTGTGGTCGGATGGGTGGGCGGGGGTGGTCATGTTCTTCTTCCTCGCTGCTTCTTAGAGTGTGGCTGTTTCGGGTGCCCAGTCCTCAGGGAGGGCAGCCGAGACGGGTGCGTTGCTGTTGACGTCCACGAACGCGCCCGATTCCACGGATTCGGCGATCGAGACCATGCTGTCCAGCACGTGGTAGGCGAGATCGCCGGTGGCGCGGTGGGCGGTGCCGGCACGCAAGGCCCGGGCCATGTCCAGCACGCCCAGGCCACGGCCGTTGGCCGGTCCGGTAGCAGGGATGATCTCCGGTTCTTCCGCGCCCGGACGCCACAGCTTCAGGTCGCCGTCGAAGTTGTTCGGGTCCGGCAAGGACAGGGTCGCTTCGGAGCCGGTGATTTCCACGAAGCCCATCCGCAGGCGCGGTGACTCGAAGGAAAACACGCTGTGGCTGGACTGGCCGCCCTCGAACTGCGCCATCGCGGAAACGTGCGTGGGAACCTCGACGGCGAATTCCTCGCCGGCCTTGGGCCCGGAACCGATGATGCGGGTCGCTTTGGCGGAGGAGCCGACGGCGGCTACCTTGCGGACCGATCCGAAGGTCTGGATCAGGGCGGTCAGGTAGTACGGGCCCATGTCGAACAGGGGACCGGCGCCGTGCTGGAACAAGAACGCGGGATTCGGGTGCCACGACTCGGGGCCGGGGGTCTGGAAGGTGGTCATTCCGGTCAGCGGGGTGCCGATGTCGCCGCGTTCGATGATGCGGCGGGCCGTCTGCAACCCTGCGCCCAGGAACGTGTCCGGGGCGGTGCCGAGGCGGATGCCGGCGGCGTCAGCGGCCTTGAGCAGGCCAAGCCCGGACTCGCGGTCCAGTGAGAAGGGTTTCTCAGTCCAGACGTGCTTGCCCGCGTTGACAGCCGCCGTGGCCACCTCGACGTGCGCTGCCGGGATGGTCAGGTTCACGATGATTTCGACGTCGGGATGGTTCAGTGCCAGCTCGGGCGTACCGAACTCGGCGATCCCGTATTCCTTGGCCCGTGCTTCGGCGGCCTCGACAAAGAGGTCCGCGATGACCAGGACTTTCAGGTCGGGGAAGACCGTGAGGTTGTCCAGGTACTGCTTGCTGATGTTGCCCGCGCCGATGACGGCAACGCCGACGGGGCCTTTGCGGGTGGACGGTGCGAAGGTCATGCCTTGGCTCCTTCTGCTGCCTCTGCGCTGGCCGCTGCCTCTGCGCTGGCCGCGGCGGTCAGGTATGCCAGGCTCTCCGTGATGCCTTGGAAGATGTCACCGGCGTAGTCGTCGAACTCCACCACGCCAACTTCCAGGGACTTGGCTGCGGCGATGACGTCCAGCACCGGGATGGTGCCTTGGCCAGCGGGCTGCTGGGCCTTGGTGTCGGTGTTGCCCGGGCCGTCCTTGATGTGGATGAGTTTCACGCGGTCGCCGAGGCGTGCCAACAGTTCCACGGGGTCCTGCCCGCCAACGGCCACCCAGTAGGTGTCGACTTCGAGGACGAGTTCGGGATCCAGCAGTCCTTCGAAGTACTCCAGTGCGGTCGTGCCCTCGATGGTGGACTCCAGCTCCCAGGCGTGGTTGTGGTAACCCACGCGGATGCCGTACTCGGCGCCCTTCTTGGCTGCAGCGTTGAGTTTGGCGGCCGTGGCCTGGATGGTCTCGGCATCCTGCCAGTGCTCCGCGGGGAGGTAGGGATCAATGACCGTGGTGATGCCCAGTTCCTTGGCGGCGGCAAAGATCTCGTCCTGGTCCTGGCTCAACAGCGGGGCGTGACCGGAGGGAGCAGTGAGGCCGTTTTCCTTCAACGCCGCGCCGAGTTCCTTGGCGGTGGCCACGAAGTTGTACGGCTCAACCTGCGTGAAACCGATCTCGGCAACCTTCTTGATGGTTCCAGGCAGGTCCTCCTGGATGGCGTTGCGGAGGGTATACAGCTGGAGTGAGTAAGACATTGGGTTCCTTTTCGGGAGTTGGATTTTCCGTGAATTCAGGGACGTGCGGCCAGTCTAGCTAGCGGCCTGCGAGGGATCCGCCGATTCCGCCGACACTGAAGTATTTGTTCAGGGCTGCGAAGACGATGATGGGCGGGAGCATCATGATCACGGCCAGGGCCATGACTCCGGACCAGTCGGTGTTGTTCTGCTGGAAGAAGGACTGGACGCCCATGGGGAGGGTGAAGATCTCGTTGGAGCGCAGGAACACGATCGCTACCAGGTAGTCGTTCCAGGCCAGGAGGAAAGCGAAGATCGCGGTGGAGAGGACGCCGGGCAGCGAGTTGCGGAGGACCACTTTGGTGAAGGAGCCGAACACTGAACATCCATCGATCCAGGAGGCCTCTTCGAGGCTGATGGGGATGGAGTCGAAGTACGCGGCCATCATCCAGGTAGCCACGGTCATGGTGGAGCCGACGTAGATGATGGTCAGGCCCATGAGGTTGTCCACCAGTCCCATGGCGGCGAAGAGGATGAACAGCGGGACCACCGAGGTGATGATCGGCAGGGACTGCATGACGAAGAGCAGCAGGGAATAGCCGGAGACAGCTTTGGAGCGGCCGCGGGAGAGCACGTAGCCGGCAGGCGCGGCGACGGCGACGGAGACCAGGACGGTGGACAGGGTGGTGACGAGGCTGTTCTGCAGCCAAACGCCGGCGAGGGTCTTGGAGAAGACGCCGGTGATGTTCTCGAAGGTCAGGCCTGTGGCAGTGCTGTTCGGTGCTGGAGTCAGGGCCAGGATGACGGTGACCATGATGGGGACCAGGACGATCGCGGTGATGACCAGGATCAGGACGAACCGCCACCAGCGTCCGCGCATGCCGGCTTCAGACAGTGTGCGGCGGGCTTTGCCGGTGGAGGCGACGCCGAGTGCGGGCCCGGATTCGGGGTGGGCGTGCAGTACTGCGCTCATTATTCGACGCTCGACTTTCGGATCTGGCGGTACAGGATGACCGAGACGACTACCAGGGTGATGGTCATGAGGAAGGCGATGGCGACGCCGGGACCGGTAGCGAAGTCCTGGAAGACCGTGCGGTAGGCCAGGACAACCAAGGAGGTGGTGGCGTCAACGGGTCCGCCGCCGGTGAGCAGGTAGATGGTGGGGAAGTCGTTGACGCAGAAGATCGTCATGAGGATCCACGAGATGTACGTGGAGCGGGCGATCAGCGGCAGGGTGATTTGGGTGAATTGCTGGTATCGGCTGGCGCCGTCCATGTTGGCAGCTTCGTAAACGGTGTTGTCCACGGAGGCCAGGGCTGCGGAGGTCATCATCATCATGAAGGGGAACGAGACCCAGACTTTGAAGATCATGACGGTCACGGCTGCCAGGGTGGGGTCCGCCAGGAACAGTGGTGTGCCGAGTCCGAGGTTGCTGAAGATCGACGGGATGAGGCTGTCCGGGGTTGCTACCAGCCAGTTCCATGCCGTGGAAGAGACCACGATGGGGACCACCCAAGGCAGGAGCAGCAGCACCTTGAAGGTTCCCCCGGCGGGGATTTTGGTGCGGAGGAGCAGGGCCAGTCCGAGGCCGACGGCCCAGGAGCCAAACACGCCGACGATGGTGAACAGCAAGGTGAACTGGGCAGCTTTCCAGAAGGCGGGTGAGGCCAGGACCTGCTGGAAGTTCTCGATTCCGACGAAGTCACCGGTTTGGATCAGGTTCCCGTCGTGCGTAGCTTGGATTCCTGCTTGGAAGAGCGGGTAGCCGTGGATCAGGACCAGCAGGATGACCGAGGGGAGCAGGAGCCAGAAGAACGTCCTGGATGTTTGCGCCGACAGTTTGCTTTTGCGGTTGCCCGACCCGCCCCCGGGCCCACCGGGGGCCAACCCCTTGCGGGCCCGGGCCAGGCCGGACGGTGCTGTAGTGGAGGACATGGTGCGGGCCGCCTACTTCTTCAGGACTGACTTGAGGCCGGATTCGAAGGCCTGCAGTGCGGACTTGGCATCGGTCTTGCCTGTCAGCACGGTCTGCGTGAACTGGTTCAAGGCCTGGCCGCCGTCGAGGGCAGCGAGATCGGCGCTGAGAGCTGTTCCCTGGGCCGCGAAGGTTTTAGCGATCGGCACGTATTCCTTGACGATTTTGACGTTGTTCGGGTCAGCCGTGAATTCGGGCATTTCAGTGATGGACTTGAACACCGGCAGGGCATTCATGAGCTTCTGCTGCCACAGTTCCTTGAGCTTGCCCAGGTAGTAGACCACGAACTCTTCGGACGCTTCCTGCGACGGGGTGTTGGAGTACATCATGATGTTGTTCGGGAAGATCAGTGATGCCTTGTCGCCGTGTGGACCGGCGATGGGGCTGGCCACCACGATGTCGCCGGAGGTGTCACCTACACGCTCGGGAACACCCAGGGTCAACATGCCGTACGCGGCCTTGCCGTCTTTCCACTGGGCGTTCAGGTTGTCCGTGGTGTAGCTGACAGCTGCGGGATCAACCACGCCGTTGGAGACCAGCTCCAGCATGAACTCGATAGCCTCCACGTTGCGGTCGTTCATGACATCCAGCTGGCCGCCGTCCTTGCTGAAGACGCCGCCACCGTTGTTCAACATCATCATGATCATCAGGTGGTTTCCGATGTTGTTGCCGGCACCGGAGCCCGTAGCGAAGCCGACAGCGCCGATACCCTTCATCTTCTTGCCGGCCTCAAGCAGCGAAGCCCAGTCCGTGGGGACATCCACTCCGGCCTTCTCGAACAGGGACTTGCGGTACCAGAGGGGCCGGATATCCAGCTGCCACGGAACCGCGACGTAGCCCTTGTCGGTCTTGAACGGTTCAACCACGCCGGGCAGGAAGTCATCGAACTGTCCGTTGGACTTCAGCTTCTCAATAACCTTGTCCGCGTAGGCGATCTGGCCCTGCTGCTCGAACTGGAAGGCCTGGAAACCACCACCGGTGGATACTGCCGGACCGGTCTTGGACGCGATGGCCGAGGAGAAGGTCTGGTAGAAGTTGTTCCACTGGATGATCTGGTAGCTGGCCTTGCTGTTGGTTCCGGAGAAGCCTTCAGCGATCTTCTTGGCGGCGTCGTTGTAAGCCGGTGTTGCCCACGGCATGTCCCAGAACTTGATGGTCCCGCCGGCGCCGCCGCCACCGCCCTGGGTTGCGGAGCCGCCGCCACAAGCGGCCAGCAGCGGTACTGAAGCAGCTGCTGCCGTCAGCCCGAGGAAACCTCGGCGGGAGAAGGAACGGGACGTTGCGGACTGAACATTCATGATGATTCCTTTCGGGACCGGTAACGCTGAGAAGCGTTTTTCTGGGCCGGTCCAGCTCAACTTTGAGTAGGGCAACTTACTGAATGGCTGGTGGTGCGTTTTCTAGCGGTGGGTCTGGGTGAGGGCTGTGATGGAGTCCGACAACACCGCGAAGCTGTGCAGGTCGGAGGGGATGGTGCCGGCGTCGAGGTGTTCCTTGAGCCGGCGCCACGTGGCGCGGTGGGCAGATTCGTAGATGGTGGGGAGGAGCAGCTCGCCTTGCGGGCCCGTGACCCTGACGGTCGCCGGCCAGGCAGCAAGGGGTTCCGGCAGCGTGACGCTGACGCCGCCGTCGTCGGTCAATACAGCGACGTGCACGCCGGCCGGACGGGCGCTGGTCACGATGCCTTGAAGGGCAACCGGCGCGCCGTTGGCGAGGACCGCCGTCGCCGTGTACCCATGCGGTCCGCGGGCCAGGACCCGGAGGTTCCCCAGCGGTCCAGCGACGCGTACGACGACGGCAAGATGGTCCGCGAGCAGCTCGCCGGAGTCGGCTCCCACCGGAGCGGTGGCGACGGTGTCGAGCAGAGCGGACCGGCCGGCCATGGATCGAACTGCGTCCTCGGCGCCCTCAATGGCGGGGTTTGACGCCCAGCGCTGGTCGAGGACTACTGCAGTGCCGCTTTGCTGGGCGGCTGCTTGAAGTGAGTCGGTGTTTTCTGCGGCGGGGTTGACCACCACGATGCCACGGGCTCCGGCGGTGACGGCCTTCGCCGCTTCCACGGTCCAGCCGGGCTGTCCGGCGATGACCTGGACGTGTGGCGGGTTTTCGCCAGTGGCCGGACCGAAGGATTCGGGCAGGGAAGCGACGGCCAATGCGACGGCGCCGGCTTCCTGCGCCGCCGGGGTGGCTTGGACGGTGTAGTGCTGGGCTTCCACGGGGACGCTCATGCGTTGGCTCCTTCGGAGACGGCGGTCTGGGCTGCCTGCTGGTTCCCGACCGTGCCCACGGTGGCCTCCGCGATGTCCAGCGCGAACGTCAGATCGTCGATCAGCGTTTGCGCGGTGGGCGGCTGCTTGGCTCCCGTTGCGAGGGCAGCCAGTTCGCGCCATTCGCCTTCATAGCCGTTGTGCTCGAACGGTCCGTGGATGGTCGTTTCACTGCCGCGTGTGAATGTGGCTACGGCTGAGCCCGCCTGGACGTAGGACGGTGTGAAGTCGACGCGGAGGGCGGCGTCGTCTGAGATGGCTTCGAAGCTCCATTCGGGCTTCCAGGTGTTGTTCATGGCTGCGCGGAGCTCAATGGTGCGGCTCGGGGTGCGGAGCGAGATGACGTAGCCGAACGGTTGGACATGCCGGGTGTCCAGTACTTCGATCTCGTTGAAGTCGGGGGTGAACCGGCGGACCAAGGGGAGGTCATGGATGGCCAGGCCCATGACGCCGCCGCGCAATGCGCCCTTGATGACCTCCGGATCCGAGTAGTCCGGAGCGCCGCTGGCTGGTCGGGTAATGATCTCGGTGGCGAAGTCTTCAAAGCGGGCGTTGGGCGGAAGGACGATCGATGAACGGATCGTGTGGACGTCCTCCGGGAGGTCTCCCCAGTTGTCGGTTGCGGCGAGCCAGCCCGGATCGAAGGTATGCATGGCGCCCACGATGATGGGTACGCCGGTTTCCTGGCTGACCGCAGAGATCTCTGCGGCTTCTTCGGCGTTCATGGCGAAGGGCTTTTCGCAGAGGACGGCCTTCTTTCCGGCGCGGCAGGCGGCGATGACCTGCGCTGCGTGGAATTGGTGCGGGCTGCAGATGGCAACAATGTCAACGGCCGGATCGCCCAGGAGGGCATCGATGCTGGTGCTGTGCGCAGCGCCAACCCGTTTGGCAACGGACTCGGCCACGCTGGGGTCGACGTCCATGATGTGGCGGACGGTGAGGATGTCGCCCAGACGGGCGAGGGACGGCAAATGGATGGCCTGGGTGACCGGGCCGGCGCCGAGGATGCCGACTCCCAAGGCAGGTGCGGCGTCTATGTGGCTGGACAAGTTCAGTTACCTCTTCGTAAGCGGACTGGTGTGCTACTCATCACAACCTAGGGGGACTTTTGCCGAGCGTCAAGCAAAAGTTGAAATATTGCCGACAAACTTCTGTTGCATGACACGCATAAGCAATCGTGCTTCACTAAAGGCATGACAATCGCCACCGGAAACGACGCCGGAAATACCTCCGTCCTGGAGGCTGGCAACCTTTCGCGAGCCGGCGACCTCTTCCAGCTCCTCCGCGACGGCCAGGCCCGCACCCGGGCCGAGCTTGCCCTGACCACGGGGCTTGCCCGTTCCACCGTCGCTTCCCGCATTGACGCACTCATCAGTTCAGGACTGGTGGGCCCCGCCGGTGAGGCTTCCTCCAGTGGCGGCAGGCCGCCGTCGCGCTTTGCTTTCAACCCCGCCGCGAGGGTGGTCCTGGCAGTCGACGTCGGAGCTACCCACGTGATTGTTGCCGTCACCGACCTCGGCGGCACCATCCTGGCGGAGCGACGTTTAGGGCAAGAGGTTGCCGACGGGCCGGAAGTTGTCCTGGGCCGCGTGGTAGCTGCGGGCCGTGAACTCCTGGCTGAAGCCGGACGGAAACCCGGCGACCTCGCCGGCATAGGAATCGGGTTGCCCGGGCCCGTGGAGCACGACACCGGGCGGCCGGTGAAACCGCCCATCATGCCGGGTTGGGACGGATTCGACGTCGTCGCGTACGTGCAGCGCTCGCTGCCCGTTCCCGTCCTGGTGGACAACGACGTCAACATCATGGCCTTGGGCGAACGAACCGCGTACTGGCCGGACCACCACAACTTCCTGTTCATCAAAGTTGCCACTGGCATCGGCGCGGGCATTATCAGCAGCGGTGAGTTGCAGCGGGGCGCCAACGGCACCGCCGGCGACCTCGGCCACGTCCGTGTACCGCGCGGCGACGACGTCCTCTGCCGTTGTGGCAACCACGGGTGCCTTGAAGCGCTCGCCTCGGGCCCCGCCGTCGCGCGTCAACTGCAAACGCAGGGGCTGGACGCGTCCACCGGCGGTGATGTCCTCCGGCTCGTTGCTGAAGGAAACCTGCAAGCGATCCAGGCGCTGCGGCAGGCGGGCCGCGACGTCGGCGACGTGTTGGCCACCGTGGTCAACCTGCTCAATCCGTCCATGATCGTCATCGGCGGCAGCGTGGGGGAGGCCGGCGAACACCTCGTGGCCGGCATCCGGGAAGTGGTCTACCGTCGGTCCTTGCCGCTGGCCACCACCCACTTGCGCATCGGCATCGCCATGGCCGGTGACCGCGCAGCCATCCTGGGCGCCAGCCAGATGGTCACCCAGCACGTCCTGTCGCCGGCAGTGATTGAGGCCACGCTCCAAGCGACGGGCTAGGCCTTGTTCGGTGCCGGTTGCCGGGTGGCGGCGTGATAGCAATGAAAGTGATGAGTACTTTCTTCGCTTCCCCGTGCGCCCGATGAACCGTATCCTCGCCAGAGTTCCCCGCGGCTGGCTGATCCTGGCGTGCATCGGCCTCATTGCCCTGAACATGCGCGGCCCGTTTGTGGCCGTGGCTCCCGTGGTGGATTCGCTGCAGCAGGACCTCGGATTCTCGCCTGTTGAGCTAGGACTGCTGACTGGCATTCCGGTGCTCTGCTTCTCCCTGGCTTCACCCTTGGCTTCGCTGGCGGGACGTCGGCTCGGGGCCGAGTTCGCCGTCATGCTGACTTTGCTCGGTGTCCTGGCAGGGGTGATCATCCGCTCCAGCGGTGGCGGTGCCTCGGTGATGGTGGGCACGGTGGTCATTGGTGTGGCCATCACTATCGGCAACATCGCGGTGCCGCTCATTATCCGGCGTGACTTCGCACCCAGACGCCAGGCAACCGCGATGGGTGTTTACACCGCCGCGCTCAACGTGGGCTCGTTCCTTACCTCCGTGGCGACTGCGCCCCTCGCTGAGCTGGTGGGGTGGCGGCTTTCCCTCGCGGCGAGCGCTTTGCTGGCTTTGGTCGCGATCCTGTTCTGGGTTCCTACTGTTGGTCCTCGGCGGGCGTTTGTTCCCCTTGCGGTTCCTGCCCCGCCTGCTTCCTCGGCGGGTCGCGTTGCGGGTGTGCGCTGGCTGACTGTGGGCCTCACACTCGGCTTCGCCGGCCAGGCGTTCTCCTACTACGGGGTTACCGCCTGGCTTCCGAGCTTCCTCTCCGACGAACTTGCCATGGGCACCGCCGACGCCGGGGCAGGATCATCCCTGTTCCAGATCTTCGCCATTGTGGGCGGCCTGGGCGTGCCGCTCCTGGCCCGCTTCGCCAGTACGACGACGGTTGCGGTCACCTTGAGCGCGCTGTGGCTGACCGTACCAGTGGGCTTGTTGCTGGCGCCGTCCTGGTGGTGGATTTGGTCCTCGCTGGGCGGTGTGGCCCAGGGCGGCGGCATCACGGTGATCTTCATAGCCATCATCAAGTTCGCCCAGTCGCAGGCCGCCGCCGGCAGGATGTCCGCCGTGGTGCAGGGGGTGGGCTACTGCTTCGCTGCGTTGGCACCCACTGCCATCGGGTTCGTGCACAGTGTTACCGAGGGCTGGACGGTGCCCCTGTTCGTGATCCTCGGCTCGGTGCTGACGTTCTGTGTGTGCACTACGTTGTCCGTGCGCTGGGTGGCCCGGCAACGGTAAGTTTGCCCGCGGGCAGGTGAGCTGGCCCCGCGGGGTGAGCAGACGGGCAGGTGAGCTGGGCCCGCGGGGTGAGCGCCGCCGTCGTGCGCTGCCCGATTCGACGGGTAGCTGCGGATTAGACGGTAGGAGACATCTAACGTGCAGTAAGCCATCGAAATGGGGTGGAGTGGGCATGGGTAAGCCCCGCTGCTGGGCTGCCTCCCCGACGGTCGGGGTCACTTGTTGCGAAGAGTGCAGGCAGCCCAGCGTCGGGGCTTGGTGTGTCGCTGGCCAGCAAAAGCTAGGCGGCGACGAGTTCCTCCTCCGTGGCCTCTTCACGGGCCTCGGTGAGGAAACGGGCGTACGCGGGGATGGTCAGGAAGGTGGGGAATTCTTCGGCCAGGGTGACTTCTTCGAAGATGGCGCGTGCGTCAGCGAAGCGGTCTCCGTCGAAGCGTTCCAGGCGGGCGAACTCCTCGTCCAGCATGTCCTCCACCCATTCGCGGGTGATGATGTCGCCGTTCTCGATGATGGCGTGGGCGTGGATCCACTGCCAGAGCTGGGATCGGGAGATCTCGGCGGTGGCGGCGTCTTCCATGAGGTTGTGGATGGCCACGGCCCCGTTGCCCCGCAGCCAGGACTCGATGTAGCGGATCCCCACCTCGATGTTCAGGCGGACCCCGCCCTCAGTGATGGTTCCCTCGGTGCTGGCGATATCGATCAGCGCCCGGTCATCCGGGGTGACATCCTCGCGGGAGCGGTCCAACTGGTTCGGGCGGTCTCCGAGAACTGAGTCAAAAACTTCCCGGCACACCGGCACCAGATCCGGGTGGGCCACCCACGAACCATCGAAACCGTCATTGGCTTCACGGGTCTTATCGGCACGGACCTTCTCGAACGACGCGGTGTTGGCGGCCTCATCCTTGCGGTTGGGAACAGCGGCGGCCATGCCACCGATCGCCATGGCCCCGCGACGGTGGCAGGCCCGGACCAGTTGCTCGGTGTAGGCGCGCATGAACGGCTGGGTCATGGTCACCTGGCCGCGGTCCGGGAGCACGAAACGTGGTCCGCGGGTACGGAAGTTTTTGATCAGGGAGAAGATGTAGTCCCACCGGCCGGCGTTCAAACCGCTCGCATGGTCCCGCAGTTCGTACAGGATCTCCTCCATCTCGAACGCGGCGGTGATGGTTTCGATCAGCACCGTGGCCCGGATGGTGCCCTGCGGGATGCCGAGCAGATCCTGGGCCAGGACGAAGATGTCGTTCCACAGCCGGGCTTCGAGGTGGTTCTCAATCTTCGGCAGGTAGAAGTACGGGCCCTTGCCCTGGGCCAGCAGGCGGCGGGCGTTGTGGAAGAAGAACAGGCCGAAGTCCACAATGCCACCGGCGATCGGCTTGCCGTCGATCAGCAGGTGCTTCTCCGGCAGGTGCCAGCCACGAGGACGGACCACGATGGTGGGCAGGTCCTCGGCAGCCTTGAGCTTGTACTCCTTGCCCTCAGGGGACGTGAAGTCGATACGCCGCTCCAAAGCGTCGGTCAGGTTCAGCTGCCCCTGGATCACGTTGCGCCACGTCGGCGTGGACGAGTCCTCCATGTCAGCCAGCCACACCTTGGCACCCGAGTTCAGGGCGTTGATGGTCATCTTCTTATCCACCGGCCCCGTGATCTCAACGCGACGGTCCTCCAAACCCGGTGCGGGGGGAGCCACACGCCACGTCGGATCATTCCGGATACCCTCGGTCTGCGGCAGGAACCGCGGATCCTGGCCACCTGAAATCTGGTTACGGCGGGCGTGCCGTGCCTGCATCAGCTCCTGACGGCGATCCGCCGTCGCCCTGTGCAACTTGCCAATGAACTCAAGGGCGTCCGGCGTCAAAACCTCGTTCTGCCGGCACATGGGCTGCGCGGTGATAGTGATGCCATTGATAGTGAAGTTGTCAGTGAAGCTGTTCATTTCAATCTCTCCTATGAGAAGCAAATGTTCGACGGCGGCACTCGCCTGGTTGGGTGGGTCGGGAAGAGAAATCCTCCGCGTGCTATTCCCCGTCCCGACCGCATGACCTCGCAGAGCTCGGCCGGCGTTCGGGTCAGGGCCCCTTTTACGCACGCTTCCGGATTCCCCTTCCCGGCCGATGGCGGTGAGTGCCGCCGTCGTGCCCTGTGGTGAGCGAAGCGAACAGCTCACCTTTGGGCGTTTGATTAGTGGAACTGGCCCTCTTCGGTCGATCCGACCAGTGCGAGGGTGGATGCGTTCGGGTTGAGCGCGGTGGCGATGTCGTCGAAGTAGCCGGTGCCGACTTCGCGCTGGTGCTTGGTGGCGGTGTAGCCGCGGGACTCGGAGGCGAATTCCTTTTCCTGGAGCTCGACGTAGGCGCTCATGCCTTCCCGGGCGTAACCGTGGGCGAGATCGAACATCGAGTAGTTCAGTGCGTGGAAGCCGGCCAGGGTGATGAACTGGAACGTGAAGCCCATAGCGCCGAGTTCGCGCTGGAACTTCGCGATGGTGGTGTCGTCCAGGTGCTTGCGCCAGTTGAAGGACGGGGAGCAGTTGTAGGAGAGCATCTGGTCCGGGAAATCGGCCTTGACCGATTCGGCGAACTTGCGGGCCAGTTCCAAGTCCGGGGTGCCGGTCTCCATCCAGATGAGGTCGGAGTACGGTGCGTAGGCCTTGGCGCGGGCGATGCAGGGTTCGATGCCGTTGCGGACCTTGTAGAAGCCCTCGGCAGTGCGCTCGCCGGTGGTGAATTCCTGGTCGCGCTCGTCAACGTCGGAGGTGATCAGGGTTGCTGCTTCGGCGTCGGTGCGGGCGATGACCACTGTCGGGGTGTCGGCGACGTCGGCTGCCAAGCGGGCTGCGTTCAGGGTCCGGATGTGCTGCTGGGTGGGGATCAGGACCTTGCCGCCCAAGTGTCCGCACTTCTTTTCGGAAGCGAGCTGGTCTTCCCAGTGAACGCCCGAGGCGCCTGCGGTGATCATGGATTTCATGAGTTCGTAGGCGTTCAGCGGGCCACCGAAGCCGGCTTCGGCGTCGGCCACGATCGGGACCAGCCAGTCCTCGACGGTCTTGACGCCCTCGGCATATTCGATCTGGTCTGCGCGGAGCAGGGCGTTGTTGATGCGGCGGACAACCTGGGGGACCGAGTTGGCAGGGTACAGGGACTGGTCCGGGTAGGTCTGGCCCGAGAGGTTGGCGTCTGCGGCCACCTGCCAGCCGGAAAGGTAGATGGCGCGGAGGCCGGCCTTGACCTGCTGCACTGCCTGGTTGCCGGTCAGAGCGCCCAAAGCGTTGGTGTAGCCGCCGGTGGGAGCTTCCTCAGTGAGTTGCTTCCAAAGTTTCTCCGAACCGCGGCGGGCCAGGGTGTGCTCTTCGGAGACGCGACCACGGAGGCGGACGACGTCGGTGGCCGAGTAATCACGGGTGACGCCTTCCCAGCGCGGGTTGGCGGACCATTCAAGTTCCAGCGCTGCGGCCTGCTGCTCTGCGGACGGCTCTGCGGGTTCAAATGAAGCGGTCATCTTGATCTCCTATGTGGTGCCCGGGCCGGCCTCCGCTGCGCCTTTGCTGCATCGGCCGGCTTGTCCGGGGTCTGTATTTCTTTTTCGTAAGTCCTACTTTTCTGCACTTCCAAGAGGGTTACTAGAGGAAAACTATGGAAAGAAACGCACTTCTTCGCGTATTCTCAAGAAATGTCGCCTGTGAGCTGGAATCGTGAAGTCGCATCGCCGTCGTTGTCGCCCGCGTCCCCTGAACTGGACGTCATCAGCCTTGGCCGCCGCGTGCGCCACCTGCGCAAGCAGGCCGGACTGACGCTGGACGACTTGAGTGCCGCCGTCGGGACCGCGCCAAGCCAGCTGAGCCTGATTGAAAACGGCAAGCGGGAGCCCAAACTGGGTTTGCTGCAGCAGCTGGCCGCCTCGCTGAATGTGAGCATCGACCAACTGTTGGGGGCCGAGCCGCCGAGCCGTCGGGCGGCGCTGGAAATCGAGTTGGAACGGTACCAGCGCGGGCCGCTCTACGAGTCCCTGAGCCTGCCGAAAATCCGCATCAGTTCGCGGCTTCCGCTGGATGTGCTGGAGTCGCAGGTGGGGCTGCTTCAGGAGCTTGAACGCAAACTTAATGAGCAGGTCGCGACGCCGGAAGAAGCCCGCCGTGCCAACGGTGAGTTGCGTGCCATGATGCGCGAGCGAGGTAACTATTTCCCCGAGTATGAGGCCGAGGCGCAGAAGGTCCTCAAAGGGGTTGGCTACACCGCCGGGCCGCTGAGCCAGCACGTCATTGCAGACATTGCCGAGAACCTCGGTTTCTCCTTGCATCACGTGGGCGATTTGCCGCACTCCACACGGTCCGTGACGGACCTGAAGAACCGCAGAATTTATCTCACGCAGAACCAACGCCAGGATCACGATCCCCGGTCGGTCCTCCTCCAAGCGCTGGGCCACTACGTCCTGGGACACGAAACTCCGCGCAACTACGGGGATTTTCTGGCACAGAGGGTGGCCACCAACTACTTTGCGGCCGCTTTATTGCTTCCGGAGCAGGCAACGGTGGAGTTCCTGCAAAAGGCCAAGGCCGCCAAGGAAATCGCCGTGGAGGACATTCGGGATGCTTTCGCCGTGTCCTACGAAACCGCGGCGCATCGGTTCACCAACCTGGCCACCAAGCACCTGGGCATCACCACGCATTTCCAGAAGACCCACCAGTCCGGCATCATCTACAAGGCGTACGAGAACGACGGCGTCACTTTCCCGCAGGACCACACGGGGGCCATTGAAGGGCAGCCGTCGTGCAAGGCGTGGACCTCGCGCGCGGTCTTCGACGTACCGGACAAGTTCAGCGCGTACAGCCAGTACACGGACACGCCGTCCGGCACGTACTGGTGCACCGCGCGTACTGAGCGCTCCGCTGCCGGGGAATTCTCGTTGAGCATTGGAGTGCCGTACCAGCACGTGAAGTGGTTCCGCGGCCGCGAGACCACGGCCCGGGCAACCTCCAACTGCCCGGATCCCAACTGCTGCAAGCGTCCGCCGGCCTCGCTGGCGAACGAGTGGGCCGGAAACGCCTGGCCCTCTGCCCGGGCACACTCGCACCTGCTGGCCGCCATGCCTCCCGGCGCGTTCCCCGGCGTGGACGAGACCGAGGTCTACAGCTTCCTGGCGGCTCACTCCGACCGCTGACCCCACGCTCTCTCACGTCCCTCGTGCTTGAGCCCTACGCTCTCTCACATTCCGGCAACAATAGGCGTTCCCTCTCTCACTTCACGTGAGTTCCCAAGTCAAAAGGGGCACCATGTGAGGACAACGCCAAGCAGGGGGATGCGCCATGAATTCAGTCCGGAAGGTGGCCGCGGCCATCGCGGCAGCCGCCATGGTGAGCGGTTCCGCGACTCTCAGCGCCTGCGCGCCCCAACCGGCCGACGTCGGGCTCTTAACCGCCGACGGCGTGACCCGGGCTTCGGTCCAAACGGCGGACTATTCGGCGCAGCTTGAAGCTTTCAACGCGTCCGCGCGCAAGCTCGGTGCCACCTTGCTCGCCGATGGCGGCGACTCCTCCAACGGGAACGTCGTGTCGTCGCCGGCAAGCCTGTTGATCGCGTTGAGCATGCTCCGCGCAGGTGCCACGGGTGCCACGGCCGCGGAGATGGACTCAGCCCTGGGATTGCCCGACGAGGAGCGCGACGAAGCGATGAACGCGCTGCTCGCCTCCCTGGAAAAGTTCGACGGCGACCCCGGCTCAGTCGACGAAGAGAACCCGCCGCGCAAACCGGTGATGCACGCTGCCAACGGGCTGTTCATTGATAAAGGCGTCCCCACCGGCGAGGCCTTCCTCGCCACCCTCGCCAAACACTTCGGTACGGGGGTGTACCCGGTGTCGTTCCGGGACGAGGCCGTCACCAAACCGGCCATCGATCGCTGGGTCAGCAGGAACACCGGGGGCCGGATTAAGGAAGCACCAGCACGATACGATCCAGAGAACACCTTCAGCCTGCTGAACACGCTCTATTTCGCAGCGGCCTGGCAAGAACCCTTCGATGCGAGCGACACCTGGGATGCGCCGTTCACCAAGGCTGGCGGGGAGGTCATCGAGGTGCCGGCCATGAGCGCCCTACTGGGGATGGCCTATGCAGAGGGCCCCGGGTGGAAGGCCGTGGACCTGCCGTACGCCGAGGGCTTCATGATGCGGCTCATACTGCCCGACGGCGGTGCGCAGGGTTCGTCTGGTTCGGCTGCGGTTTCTGCGGAGGTGCTTGGTGAGGTGGCGGCCAGGTTGAGCAGCGCCCCTGTGGATATGGTCTTCCTTCAGCTACCCAAGTGGGACCACAAGACAACGTTCGACCTGCGGAAGGTCTTTGAAACACTCGGACTCGACCAGATGCTGGCCACGGACAAGGACTTCAACGCCATCCAGCCGGACATGAAACTGACTCAGGCTGCCCAGGCCGCCAACATTACGGTGGCAGAGAAGGGCACCATCGCGTCGGCCGTCACCCAACTTAACGCCGTGGGCTCAGCCGCAGCACCTGAACCCCAACGTGAGCTGACCCTCGACCGCCCGTTCCACTACGAGATCGTGCACGTGGGGACCGGCATGCCGCTGTTCACTGGCTGGGTGGCTGACCCGCGCTAGCGGACCAACCGGCCCACCAGCACCGCCGCGGCTTCCACAACCTCGTCGGCCTCGCGCTTGGTGGCGCTGAGGGCTACTTCCTGCCCGGACACGGTGACGATGTCCGTGATGACAGCAACCGTGAGGCGGCCCAAGGTGTCGTCGCTGGCGCCGAGGAGCACTGAGTTCTGGCGCACCCACTCGCGTCCGCGCTCGCGTCGCAGGACCTCGAAGCCCGGGGGAGTGTCGCCTTCAATGAACACCCGCTCAAGGTCGCGGTGTTTCCAGGTGTAGTCGAAGTAGCTGCGGCTGCCTACGTTGAACAGGGCCAGGGGATCGTTCTCGCCGCTTCTGCGGGCTTTGGCCACGGCCGCGGCCACCAAGCGCTCGTGTTCGTTTTGATAGTCGTCCCATAGTGCAAGGAAGAGCTCGGTCTTGCCCCCGAAGTGGTGATAGAGGCTGCCGACGCTGGATCCCGCGCGGGCCACGATGTCCGAGATGCTCGCATCGGTGAAGCCATGTTCCACGAATACAACGCCGGCTGCGTCCAGAAGATTGCGCTGGGTGGCTGCTGTGCGAGTCCATTGCCAGGAGCCGGCATTGCTTGAAACTTCGGAGGTCTTGCGGACCATGCTTGGGCTCCTCTCGCAGGCAGGACGTAGATCGGAGTGTCGGAACGCCTATTTTTGGAATCCTACCCTCAAAAGAATCCACATAGCCAGCAATAAGCCTTGACTGGCCACGGAAAAACAGGAAATAATTCTGGAAGTCTGTTCTAGAAATATGTATTGCGGCATGTATCCGAATGCTGCGATTTTTGACGTCGGACGCCTCGAAACCCGGGTGCCGTTTTCACCGTCGGGCTGCAACTGGTTGAATCGCTATATAGCGCCAACTGGTCGCAGCCAAACAAGCCAGAGAGGAACGCGGCCTGATGTCCGTTTCAAGCAAGTCGTCCGGGATCACGTCGAACAGGTGGTTCAAACCCGTCGCCGTCACCGCAGGAGCTTTGGTGGTGGCACTGATCCTGGTGCTCGTTGCGCAATGGCTCCGGACTCTCCAGCCCGTGCAGCAGTTCCTCACTGACTACCCCGGACACTCGGCCGTTCCAGAAGGTACGCCCACCGGATTCCCGGCATGGCTTGGCTGGCAGCACTTCCTGAACATGTTCTTCATCGTCCTGATCATCCGGTCCGGCTGGCAGGTGCGGACCACCACCCGCCCGGCGGCCAACTGGACGCGGAACAACAAGGGCTTCATCAAGACCAAGAACCCGCCTACCAAGATCAGCCTGGACCTCTGGTTCCACCTGACGCTGGACGCGCTGTGGGTCCTGAACGGCATCATCTTCATCGTGTTGCTCTTCGCAACCGGGCAGTGGCTGAGGATCGTTCCGAACAGTTGGGACGTCTTCCCGAACGCTGTTTCCGCCGGCCTGCAGTATGCGTCACTGAACTGGCCCGTTGAGAACGGTTGGAACAACTACAACAGCCTGCAGCTCCTGACCTACTTCATCACGGTCTTCATCGCCGCCCCGCTGGCCATCATCACTGGCCTTCGCATGTCCGGGGCATGGCCAAAGAAGGCCGCGATCAACAAGTTCTACCCCATTGAACTCGCCCGCAAGATCCACTTCCCGGTGATGATCTACTTCGTCGCGTTCGTGATCGTCCACGTGACCCTGGTGCTGGCCACTGGTGCGCTGAGGAACCTCAACCACATGTACGCCTCAAACGACGACAACAACAGCTGGTGGGGCTTTGGGATCTTCGCAGCTTCCATTGTCTTCACAGCGGCCGCCTGGTTCCTCGCCCGGCCCCTGTTCCTGCGCCCGATCGCCTCACTCATGGGCAAGGTCTCGCGCTAAACCGCAGGCACGCCAAAACAGCCGCCCCGGAACACTCCGGGGCGGCTGTTTTGTCTGTATCGAGAGAGCTAGGACAGAGCCCCGCCCTGCCACAGGGCATCGAACGGAGCTCCCGAGGACACCCGGTTCTTGATGCCGGCCGTGACGAAAGCCTTCGCCGTCCGGGCAGCTTCCAGCGGTGTGGCACCCTTGGCGAGCTCGGCAGTCACGGCAGCGGCCAACGAGCAACCGGCGCCGGACACCGCTACTTCGCCAACCTTCGGTGCGCGCAGGACTTCCAGCGTCTCGCCGTCATAGTAAACGTCGACGGCGTCAGGGCCTTCCAGCCGCACCCCGCCCTTGGCGAGGACTGCTGCGCCGCTGATCTCGTGGATACGGATTGCCGCGGCCGTCAGCGACTCTTCGTCGGTAATGGTGAGCCCGGACAACGACTCGGCCTCGAAGTGGTTTGGAGTGACGAATGTAGCCAGAGGAAGGATCTGAGCCTTCAGGGCTTGGTCGGTGTCCAGGGCGTGGCCGGGCTCCTGGCCCTTGCAGATGAGGACCGGGTCCAGGACTACATGCTTGAAGGCGCCATCGGCCAGTGCCTTCTCCACGGTGCTGATGGTTGCCGGGCTTCCGAGCATGCCGATCTTTACGGTGTCCAACACCGACGGTGCGCCGGAAGCGGCACCATATGCCGCCGTCGTGGCTTCCAGTTGGTCTGCAATGACTTGCTGGTCCACCGGTACAAAGCGGTGGTTCCAGTTGTCCTTCGGATTGAAGGAAACAATGCAGGTGAGGTTCGCGATGCCGAACACTCCGAGTTCCTGGAAGGTCTTGAGGTCGGCCTGCGCGCCGGCGCCACCGGTCGCTTCGGAGCCGGCAATGGTCAGGGCAATGGCAGGGGCAACGGCTGAAGTCATGGTTTCCATTTTGCCAGTTGCGCGCCCACACAACGATTTCGGCCTCTGCCAGCTACCCGTGCAGCGCCCGGTAAGCGGCCTGTGCCGCCGGATGCAACGGCACACCGGCGGTGTTAATCAGTGTTTCAGGGCTGAGGAACTGCACGCCCGTGCTGGACTTCGGCACCAGATCCTGTGCTTGTTCCACCAGGAGTTCCACGGTTTGCCGGACAACGTGATCGGCCAGATCCCTGCGGCACAGGAGCAAGTTGGCGACGCCCACGGTCCAGGCGGCGGGTGCGTTCCCGTAGCTGTTCGCGGGGATGAGGACGCGGTCGTAGAAAAAGCCCGATTGGGCCCGGGTCGCCGGGATGAACTCTGAGATGTCGAGGAGACGCACGCCTATTTCCTGCGCTGCCGCAGCGATGGGCGTCGTCGGGACGCCTCCGGACTGGATCATCACATCAATGGAACCCTCCCGCAGGGCGGCCAGGGCTTGGTTCAACCCAAGGTTGGCCTGCTTCAGGGCCCGGCCCGGCCCGGCCGATTCAGGAGACAGGCCCGCGGCAGCAATGATGCGCCCGGCAGTGAGGGTGGTTCCCGAGCCCACCTCACCCACGCCCGCAGTCTTTCCGGCGAGGTCCGCAAACGTCCGGATGCTGCTGTCCTCCCGCACGATGCAGTGGACGTAGTTTTGGTACACCTTTCCGAGCGCCACCAACTGACCGCCGTCTTTGACCGTTGCTGAGGCTTGAGCGGGGGCTGCAGCCTGCGCAGCAGCGTCGGCCAGCGCGACGGCGAACGTCGCCTCCCCGGATAGGACCTGCTGGATGTTCTCCAAACTTCCGCCGGTGGTCACGGCGACGGCCCGTTCGGCGACCCCTTCCCGCTGCAACAAATCCGCCAGCAGTGTGGCGAACTCCAGGTAGAAGCCGCCCGATTCGCCGCCGGCAACGGTCAGTTCCTGAGGCTGATCACCTGGGGTGCAGCCTGCTGTCGATGTCATCAGGGCACCGCCCAGGCTGAGCGTGAGAACTGTTTTGATGGCATTCCGCCGGGACATCTTCGGAGAGTCAGGCATGCGAACCGTCCCGCGGCCGTGCGAACTCGAGACGGGCCGTCAACCCGTGTGGCTGGCGGGTCTCCAGGAGCAGCCGGGCCCCGTTCGCCTCCGCCAGCCGTTCCACGATTGTCATACCCAGGCCATTGCCGGGGATCTTGCTATGCTGCGGCGCCCGCCAGAATCTGGTGGTTGACGCGGCGAGCTGATCGGGCGGGAGGCCGGGGCCGTCGTCGGAAATCTCGACGGCGGTGCCTCCTGGCGTCTGCCGGGTCGCCACGGTGATGCGGGCGCCCGGCGCGTACTTGATGGCGTTGGCGAGGAGTTCGCCCACCATGTGCGCGAGTTCGTCGGGGTCGCAGACGATCTGGCTTTCTGACGCAGGGCTCTCCAAGGTGAGCTCTGATCCGGCACGGTGAGCGGCCGGCGTCGCCCGTTCAACCTCGCCTTGCAGAATTGGGTAGGGGTCGATGACGGCCAACCGTTGGTGTTCCGGAGCTCGTTCAGCCCGGGCAGACCCCTCAAAGGCGCGGTGTTCCGCCGTCGCGAGCTTCAGCACGCCGTCGAGCATTTCCTCCACCCGCTCAAGTTCCGCCACCACGCCGGCCGCCGCTTCCTTCTCCGGCTCGGAGCGCAAGGCGAGCTGCAGCAAGTCGATCCTCAGCCGCAGCGCCCCCACGGGGTTGCGCAGCTGGTGCGACGTGTCGGCGATGAGCCGGCGCTGCGACTCCATGCTCTCGGTCACCGTATCCGCCATGGCCGTGAAGGATCGGCTCAGTTCCCGGAGCTCAGGTGGGCCAGCTTCGGGAAGCTGGCTGGTTTTGCCCGTGGCTTCGAGCTCGTGGACTGCCTTGCTGAGCCGATGGACCGGGCGCAAAACCCACCCCGTGATGCGCGATGCGGCCACCAACAGCAGCACGCCCAGCGCCACCGCGGCAAGTACGACGACGAGCCACCTGTCCCGTAGCTTCTGCCGGGCTGCGTCGAGGTCGACTTCAAGGACCACCTCTCCGAGTACCTGGCTGGCTGTGCCGAAGGACCTGGAGATGAAGTCGTTGCCGGTACCGAAAGCGCGGATGGGGTTCAGAGTGGTGTCGCTCAGGTTGAGGCTTGCCCGGTTGAGTGCGTCGCTGACTTCGGGCTGGTCCTCGCTGAGGCCGCCGGAGCGGAGGGTTTCCTGCTGGAGCCGGATCAGGATTCCCTCGCCATAAAGGTCGGAGTAGCGGTCCATCTCCCGCTGAACCTGGGTTGAGTTGTTGTCCTCCGCGGCGTCACTTGCCAATTGCGCGAAGCGGTTGAGGGCGGCCACACGGTTGATCTGCAACTCCTGGGTGAGCTCCCGGCTGGCAGAGGTGAGGATCACGCTGGACACCGTCACCACAATGATCACCACCAGCAGGCTCAGGATGCCGAGGACACGGACTTTCACGGTTGCTCTACCCGGTATCCGACGCCCCGGACGTTGATGATGAACCCGGGAAGCTGGAGCTTGGACCTGAGTCCTGTTAGGTGCACGTCCAAGGATCTGGAATGCGCCACGAACGCATCGCCCCAGAGAGCGTCCAGGATCTGCTCCCTGGTCACCACAGAGCCCGCGTTCCTGACCAGGAGGCTTAGAAGATCGAACTCCGTTGCTGTCAGGGCCAGTGGCCGTTCGCCGATGGCGGCCACCCGGCGGTCGAGGTCTACCTCGAGTTCACCAAGGACAATGTTGTGTGGAACTTCCTGGCCCGAGCGGTTGGTTCTCCGAGTGACAGCTTCGATTCTGGCGAGCAATTCCACGAGCTTCACGGGCTTGACCAGATAGTCGTCAGCTCCGGACCGGAGGCCCAGCACCACGCTGCGTTCGTCGTCGCGTGCCGTGAGGATAAGGATGGGAATCTGGGTGACCTGGCGGAGTTTCCGCAGGACGTCCAAGCCATCCATGTCAGGGAGCCCAAGATCCAGCAGGATTACCTCGTGCTGCCTGTGCGCCAGCAACGCATCCTCGCCGCGGGATACCCGGGTGTGTTTGTGCCCGGCCGAAGCGACGGCAGCGCTCAAGGCCGACGCCATGGCGTCGTCATCCTCGACGATGAGCACGTGCACTGTCCGGATCCTTTGGCTTGCTGGGCTGATTCGCTACTAGAGCTTAACGTTGTGGGGCCCGTTCTGCGCCCTTCGGAGTAGCCAAAGTGCGCAGAACGGGCCCAACAAGGCAGCCAGGTTAGGCGTTGACGCGATCCTTCGTGCCGTCGTCGTCCTTCACAGCGCCCTTGGCCAAGAAGGCGTTGCCCTGTTCCGCGTCCAAGTGCGTGGGCTTCTTGTTCTTCAGCGCGAAGATGTACACCAGCAGCGAGATGAAGATCGCCGCTGTGACGTAGGTGAAGAACATATCCACCTGGCCCGACTTCTGCAGCGCCGCACCGATCAGCGGAACCGTGCCGCCGAACAGCGAGTTGGCAATCGCGTAACCGAGTCCCACACCGAGCGCACGGATCGATGCCGGGAACAGTTCAGCCTTCACCAGCGCGTTGATGGAGGTGTAGCCGCCAACCATGAGCAAGCCGCCCAGCATCAGCAGGAACGCCATGAACGGATCCTTGGTACCAGCCAGTGTGGACAGCAGCGGCCAAGTGAATAGGACACCGGTGACGCCGAACCAGATCAGCAACGGCTTGCGGCCGATCTTGTCGGAAATCAGACCGTACACGGGCTGCAAGAGCATGAAGATGAACAGTGCCCAGAAGTTGATGACCGAGGTATCGGTTTTGGCGATGCCCGACGTATCGTTCATGAACTTCAGGATGAAGTTTGTGTAGGTGTAGAACGCCACAGTGCCGCCGAGGGTGATGCCGATGCAGATCAGCAGCGGCTTCCAGTGCTTGGTCAGCAGCAGCTTCATGGTTCCGGGCTGTGCCTCGCCCTCAACCTTGACGTGGGCTGCGCGGAGCTGATCGGACGACAGGGTCTCTTCCATGGAGCGGCGAAGCCAGAGAACAACCAGCGCAGCCACGCCACCAATAGCGAACGGAATGCGCCAGCCCCAAGCCGTCAGGTCTTCCTTGCTCATGGTGTTCTGCAGGATCACCAGCACCAGGAGTGCAAGCATCTGGCCGCCCACCAGCGTCACGTACTGGAAGCTGGAGAAGAAGCCGCGGCGCTTGGCGGTCGCTGCCTCGGACATGTAAGTGGCGCTCGTGCCGTATTCACCGCCGACCGAGAAGCCCTGCACGACGCGGATGAACACCAGCAGGATCAGGGCCCAGAGCCCGATCACGTCCTGCGTCGGCAGGATCGCAATGGCAAACGAACCGGCCGACATCAGCGTCACACTCAGTGTCAACGCAGCCTTGCGGCCCTTGCGGTCGGCATAGCGGCCGAAGAACCAGCTGCCGATGGGACGCATGAGGAACGACGTCGAGAAGACCGCCATCGCCTCGAGGCCGGCCTGAAGATCGTCCGAAGAGTTGAAGAAGTGCGACTGAAAATAGGCAGCGAAAACCGTATAAACGTAGAGGTCGAACCACTCCACGAGGTTTCCTGCGGAGCCTTTGAGGATGTTGCTCACGGCTTTGCGTGTCTGGGCGGCTTCGCTCAGGGGCGCAGCTTGTTGGGTGCTCATCAATGAACCTTCCTGGACGGCAGCGTTTTGCCGCGGCCGTGTCTTGCATGAGTTCGTTCTGTCCATGAAGCGGGTGCTCATGGCGTCCTTGCGCATGGCTCTTCGTCGACTAAGAAAGGTCCTCCAAGGTGAAGAGGACATGTTCCAAACTATGGGTGATGCACGGCACAGCCCTAGCTCGCGGGGGATTTCCTAACACTTCCTTAGGTTTCGGCGTGCGTCAGGCGCGGCCCAGGATTCTTGAACGGCAAGGCTCGACGGCGGCGGCTCACTTCAGACGTTCTCTCACCTCCCGTTGTGTTTTGGCGGACCCTCTCTCACCTCCCTCGGGTTTGGGTGAGTTGCTCTCTCAGGTCCCTCGGGTTTGGGTGCGTTGCTCTCTCAGGTCCCTCGGGTTTGGGTGCGTTGCTCTCTCAGGTCCCTCGGGTTTGGGTGCGTTGGGCCGGGCCTTGACCCCAGTTTTCGATGAGTCGTAGGCGAATTACGTGGTGAGCGGGCCTGCATCGTTGAGACGCGCGAGCTTCCACGCGGCGAGTCGGCCAATACCGACGGCCAAGGCAATCGTCGACGAGAAAAGTAGCGGACCCGTCGCCGAAAGTCCGTCAAATGGCGCACACAGGAGCAAACCGCCGGCGAAAAACGCGGCAACGTGAAGCCACTGATTCCGGACTCGACGCAAGGCCAACCCGAGAAGTGACCCCACTGCGGCACCAATGGCCCAGACCGGGAGCAGGCTGTAACCGAAGAAGATGATGGCCCATCCTGGTGCTTGAATACCCCAGGAGGCGCAGAACGTCAGGTGGGCTACGGCGATCCCCATAGCCAGTCCCTTGCCGCCAAGCACCACCCGGTCCTTGGACCCGTATGGCCATTCTCCGGACGGGCTCCGCGTCGCCAAAGAGTACTCATCCTCGTCAGTCCACGGGTCCTGGCTCATGGTTATCCTCCTGGACAGTGAGCGAGCGTCCGGCCTAAGGGTCCATTATGTGCGAGAGGGATTGTCGTTGATTCGTACCAGTTTCCAGATGGCCAAGCGACCAACGCCGGCTGCGACGGCTATGGACAACGAGAACATCAGTGGACCCGTCGAGGAGAGTCCCCCAAACGGTGCGCACATGAGCAAACCGGTGGCAAAAAATGCGGCCACGTGAACCCATTGCTGCCTCATGCGACGCAGGGCCAAGCCGAGAAGTGATCCCACACCGGCACCGATGGCCCATGACGGGAGCAGGCTGTACATGAAGAAGATCACGGCCCATTCCGGACCCTGGATGGATAGCAAAATACTGAACGTCAGGTGCGAAACGGCGATTCCAACTGCGAGTCCTTTGCCGCCCAGCACCACTCTGTCCTTCGGCCCGTAAAGCCAACCGGTGGACGGGCTCCTAGCGGCCAACGCGTAGTCCTCATTGGTTGACCAGGGTTCCTGACTCATGAATACCTCCGGGGATGTGAGAGACGGTTCGCTTTAAAGTGCGGTTATGTGAGAGAAGGTTCGCTTGAAAGTGCGGTTATGTGAGAGAGGGTTCGGTTGAAAGGGCGGTTATGTGAGAGACGGTTTGGGGTGCGTCCCCGCGATCTGGTTGAGCGCGACGGCCAGCGCGGGGTATTGGAAAGAGAAACCTGCGTCGATCAACTTCCGGGGCTCTACCCAGCGGCTCTTCAGCACCAGCTCCGTCTGTGTCCGGATCAGGACTGCGCCGGCCTCCAGCAGCCATGCTGGCGTCGGGATGCCAAAAGGGACACCCAGGCTCTGCCGAACCAGCGACATCAGTTCGCGGTTGTCCACGGGGTAGGGCGACGCTGCGTTCACGGGACCCGTCACTCCGGCATCCGCGTGGATAAACACCACCGCACGGAACAAGTCCTCGACATGGATCCAGCTGAACTTCTGGGTGCCCGGGCCCATGTGACCACCTAAGCCAAGCCTGGCCAGGTTCCGGAGGGGGCTCATGACGCCACCGGCCCCCAACACGATCGCAATGCGCAGCGGCACCTTCCGCGTAACCGGAACAGCAGCCGCCGTTAACTCGTCCTCCCAAGCGCGGGCCACATCCACGGAGAACCCGCTGCCAAGTTCGCCCGAAACCTCTGATTGTGGGTGATCTTCCGCGTGCCTGTAGATGGTTCCAGTACTCGAGTTGATCCACGTCCGGGGCGGTTCGGCGCACGCAGCAACAGCTTGAGCCAGCGTCCGCGTGGTCAAGACCCGGGAGTCCATGATCTCGCGCCGGTGCTTCTCGTCGTAGCGGCAATTCACAGACCGTCCGGCGAGGTTTATCAGCAGTTCGGCGCCGTCCAGCACTTTGGTGACGGCGCCGTCGTCGTCCCAACGCGCGTCAGCCGAAGCGTCCCGCCCAACCGTCTTGACCTGCCAACCTTCTTCAAGAAACCGACGCCGGAAGTAACTGCCGATGAAGCCGGTAGCGCCGGCGATCACCATTGTCCGCCGCATCACGAATCTTCCTTGACGGTGCGCACGAGTCCCAGGACGTCGTCGAACACCTTGCTGGCACCCGGAATCTTGGCCAGTGACAGGCCGCGCGCCACCAGCGGGGCCGCGCCGTTGATCAGTTTCCGCGTACGCCGTTGTCCCTCGGATCGGTCGTAAACCCAGAACAGCGCGACGCCCATGTACGCCAGCCACAGCAGCTCTGGCAGATCTCCGCGCAGCTTCTTCGCGACGGCGGGGGAGGAACCTTCGACGGCGGACCGGAAGATCGCGAGCGACGCCTCGCGGGCGGCGGTGGACGCTTCGCCGAACGGGTTGACGGGCGACGACGGCCGGATCGCCGTGGCAATGAAATCGGAACCGAACTGGTGGTACGGCGCCATGACGTCGATTCCGGTGTGCAGCACTGCTTTCAGGCGCCCTGCGAGATCCTGGACGTTTTCGAGCGCCTGCGCCGCCACCACGGCGTGTTCGTCCTGCACCTGGATGTACAGCTCCTGGACCAGCTCGTCCTTGGATGCGAAGTAGTAGTAGGCGTTCCCGACGGAGACCCCCGCTTCCTGGGCAATGGCTCGCATGGTGGTCTTCTCGAAGCCGATTTCGCGGAACATCTTCAGCGCCACATCGGCCACCAATTGGCGGGTCTGCTCACTCTTTTGTGCCATGGTGCCGCTCCTCAAGCGAAGTTTTGAACGTGTTCAAGAACGAGTATGGCACATTTCTGAACGTGTTCAAAAGTGGGGGTGAGAGAGGGTTTGGTTTAAGCCCGCGGGATGTGATCGAGCGTTTGGTTCAAGCACGTGGGAGGTGAGAGAGGGCTGCTCGGAAGGGCGTGGGATGTGAGTGAGCGTTGGGGTGAAGGGGTGGGAGAATGGAATCGGTGCCGGGCCGGATGCCCCACCAACCACAGTGCTAATACAGCGGGGCACCACAACAAAGGAGCCTGCGCGAACCACTACGAAATGGATGACCCATGCCCTCGCCCTCAGGCTCCAGTACTTTGAGCAAGCCCGCGCCGCGCTTCGCGTCGATCGGCTCCCCGTATTTCGGCATCATGCTGGCCATCATGGCCGTGGTGTTGATCTTGTCCAATATCGGCGCGTCCAAGGGCGTAGTGCTCGGACCGATCATCACTGACGGCGGGTTCTTCCTGTTCCCGATCGCCTACATCCTGGGCGACGTGATGAGCGAGGTCTACGGCTTCAAAGTTGCACGCAAAGCGATCATTACCTCGTTCGCGCTCTCGGTGTTTGCATCCCTCTGCTACTGGATCATCATTGTGCTTCCCGGCTTCAGCGACGAGTACGGCACAAGCAAGCAGGCCGCCATCGAAGGCGCGCTTGGACCAGTGCCGCAGATCGTTCTCGCCTCGCTGCTTGCGTTCCTTGCCGGACAGACCATCAACTCCTGGATCCTCGTGAGGATGAAGGCCCGCACCGGCGAAAAAAGCCTGTGGGCACGACTGATGGGCTCCTCCGTGGTGGGCGAACTGGTGGACACCCTGATCTTCTGCAGCATCGCGGCGTCGGTCATCGGCATCACGGACTTCGGCTCATTCCTGAACTACGCCCTGGCCGGCTTCGTCTACAAGACGGCCGTGGAGTTCCTTTTCGTACCCGTCACCGTACTGGTGGTCGGCTGGATCAAGAAGCGCGAGCCGAGCTACGGGGTAGCGGCAGCCTAGTCTGCAACGGGAGCCCATCTCGATGGCTCGCTGCGCATTAGACGGTTCCTACCATCGAATGCGCAGCGAACCATCGAAACGGCCGAGCCGTCAGGAGTAGTACCGGCCCAACGTCTCCGCCTTGAACTCGAAGAAGTCCCCGGATTCGATGGCCAACCGGGCATCGTCCACCATCTTCACCACGAAGCGCTCGTTGTGGATGGAAATCAGCGTCGCCGAGAGCATTTCCTTGGCCTTGAACAGGTGGTGGATGTAGGCCCGTGAGTAGTTCACGCACGTGTAGCAGTCGCAGCCATCCTGCAACGGCCCGAAGTCCGTCTTGTAGCGAGCCCCGGACAGGTTGAACCGGCCAAACGGTGTGTAGAACGCCGAGTTTCGGGCAACCCGGGTGGGCGAGACACAGTCAAAGGTGTCGGCGCCGTTCTCGATGGCCGTGAAGATGTCGTCCGGCTCTGAGATCCCCAGGAGGTGCCGCGGCTTGTTTTCGGGCAGCTCTTCATTGCACCAGCGCACGATGGTGCCCAGGTTTTCCTTCTCCAACGCACCGCCGATCCCGTACCCGTCAAACGGCATGGCGCCCAGGTCCTGGCAGGCCTTCCGGCGCAGGTCCTCATATTGCGCACCCTGGATCACGCCGAACAATGCCTGGTACGGCTTGCCCTCGCGCGAAGAAGTCAACGACGCGTGTTCCTCCAAGCAACGCAGCGCCCACAGCCGCGTCCGTTCCAGCGACTCCTCCTGGTAGGCCCGGGAGTTCTGCAGCGTGGTGAGCTCATCGAAGGCGAACATGATGTCCGCACCGATCTGGTGCTGGACCTGCATGGAGATCTCGGGGGAGAAACGGTGCCGGTCCCCGTTCAGGTGCGATTTGAACCAAACTCCGTCGTCATCAATGTGCGCCAGCCGTTCCTTGCCCGGGGCCACAGCGTCATCCGGGCCGGAGCTGTCCACGTTCTTCATGTCGATGACCTTCTTGAACCCCGAGCCCAGGCTCATCACCTGGAATCCCCCGGAGTCAGTAAAAGTAGGCCCGGACCAATTCATGAACGCGCCCAGCCCACCGGCAGCGTCCAGAATTTCGGGCCCCGGCTGCAGATACAGGTGGTATGCGTTGGCCAGCACAGCCTGCGCGCCGAGTTCGGAGATGGACTCCGGCAGGACTGCCTTTACCGTTGCTTTGGTCCCGACGGCGATGAACGCGGGCGTCTGGATGGTCCCATGCGGCGTGGTGATGGTTCCGGTCCGGCCCAGGAAAGCGCCGCCGTTGGCCTCTACTTGAGCGTCCGACGGCGGGCACGTTTCAGTCAGGCGCTTGCCCACCGAAAAGGAGAACTCGGATTGCCGCGAGAACAATCCTGGCACGTCAGGCAGGGCGGGAGCAGGGGAAGATACAGGGGCTGATGAGGAAGCTGGCACGCTACCAAGTGTGCCAGCTTTACGGTGAGTAACCCGCCGAAAAACCCCTACGACCCGTAGCTCTCAGCCTTCCAGTTGTCCCACGACGATCGGATGTCTGCCAAGGTGTGGGCCCCCAAATCGTAGGTGGAGGCAATCACCATAGAGCCGCCGTCGGGCCTTTTTTCGGGAATCGGCAGCTGCTCAGCCACAATCAGCAGCCCGTCCCCGTGCTCGGCGTAGCTGTGCACGGTGAGTCCTACCTGGTGCCGGCTCTTGAACCAGACCTTTCCGGAGATCTTCTCGCCTGTGGAAAGCGTGAGCGAGTACTCCTCCCCAACGGGCGGCAAATCCCCGAGCCCCAGCTTTTCAATCGCCGGTCCGCCCTTGCCCGGAAGCGAAATGAAGTGCGTCCGCCGGTGCCCATGCGGGTGCCGTTCCAAGGCGAAGCGCAGTTGATGCAGGAAGGTGAGCCAGCCCTGGGTGATGTCCTCGTCCCATTCAGCCCACTCGGAGTCGTGGTCGAGGGCCGCCCTGGTGACCCGCACTTCCGTTCCGCCAGAAACGGGGTGGAGCTCAAAGACATCGCCGCCGTTGACGGTCAGGCTCGTGTGATCGGGCCCCTCAATAACGTCGGTGTTAAAATAGATCTGTTTGATTTCGTCGGTGAGATCATCGGCCTCCCAGCCGTGCCATTGAGCCACCAGCGACGGTTCACGCAGCATCGTCCAAACCTGCTGCGCGTCGGCATTAACCACAACGCTCAGATTGTTCGTCATGGCCCCGAATCTACCGCCGTTCGCGCCCACATAACAGGGCTTGAAATACCCCGAATCGGCAGGTCCCGAAAACTAGGCCCGCACAGATTCCAGTTCGTTGCTGATCCGCCGGGCCAACTCGTCCTCGCCGATGGTCTTGGAACCGCCGTGGGCGCGCAGGAACATCAGCGCTTCAAGCCGGAGGAACCGCCAATCGCGTTCGGCTTCGTGATTGCCGTTGTCAATGGCGCGGAAGATTTCCTTGTCGTACAGGTTGGGTTCGTTGAGCGAGCGCTGGCGGACGCGGGCATTGATCCTGGCCTTGAACGGGTCTTCTTCCTGGGACTCGGGCGCACGCAGCAATTTCTCGTAAACCGCAGCACGTTCACTTTGTCCGGCTTCGCGGCAGATGAAACTGGACAGTGCCAGCGCCCGCTCAATGGACGCCCAGCGGTCCAGGTTGCCGTCAAATGGCAGCACGTTCAGCAGGTCCGCAACGGCCAGAGCATGGTCCGGATCCCGCAGCACAATGCAGAGGTCGAACGCCAGGTTGCTGAGATCCCGGAGGCAGCTGCCCGACTTGGTGTTGATGCCCTTGGCCAGACGATCCGCGAGGACCTGGACGCCGTTCTTGCCCTTATGGTTGGCAGCGGCGGCGCTCACCACGGCCTCCGGGGTGCCATCCGGCTCAGGAATCAGGGCCAACTCTTCGGCGCTGGGGCCGGTGTATGTGGGCGGCGTTTCCGGGCGGGGAGGCACGACGACGGCGGGTCCAGTGGAGGCGTCGGGGTCTCCTTCTGCGGAGGTGCTCGAGTCGGAGGTGCTCGCGTCGGGCGTGCCCGGGTCCGTTGGGTCGGTGGGGCCGTCAGCGCTGTCCGCTCCCACGCCGGCACCAGCCGCGTCACCCACAGGGACACTGGACCCGACAGCGATCCGCACCGAGCCGCCGTCGACCATTGTCACCAGCAGCAACGCGGCCACGCCGTAATCATCGTTCAGCACCTCGATGCCGGCAATTTCGGCGGCAGGCCCGTCGCCGGGTGGATAGACAAAATCTCCGGGCCGCAGGTCCCCAGCCTGCTTCTCTCTGTACTGCTGTGTGGCTGGGCTGTGAGTCATCGGAAGTCCTTTGGTTCTCTTGGGGTCCGCCGTCCAGTCTACAAAGGGCGGCTGGTGCAGGTGCGGGGACCCGCTAGAGAACGATGCCCGAAAAAGCCAGCGCCTGGCGCACGAGGTTCCCGCGTCCGCCGTCGAATTCCTGCTGGACGTTCTCGCCCAGTACCTCCTGCGGCGTCATCCACGTCAATTCCAGCGCGTCCTGCCGGGGTTCGCATTCGCCGGTCACGGGGATGATGTAGGCCAGGGAAACGGCGTGCTGGCGGTCATCCGTAAAGCCGGTCTGAGAGGGTGCCGGGAAATATTCGGCCACGGTGAAGGGGACAGGGCTGATGGGGAGCTGCGGGAAGGCCAAGGGACCGAGGTCCTTCTCCATGTGACGCAGGAGTGCTGCGCGGATGGTCTCTCGGTAGAGGACGCGGCCGGAGACGAGGTAGCGGACCATGTTGCCGTCGGCGTCGCCCTGCAGAAGCGTGCCAACTTCGTTCACGTACCCGAGCGGATCCAGCCTGACCGGAACGGCCTCCACGTAGACCATGGGGAGTCGGCCGCGGGCTTCGAAGAGGTCTTCATCTGAAAGCCAGCCTGGATACGGGTCGGGTGTACGTACGCTCATGGTTAAGTTCTACCCCATCCCCAGCCGAACTTCCTTGGTGGCGTTCCGGTGGCTGCGAGGTTACGCTCTCGGCGGTATTAGAGGGCCAGAATCGTCTCGAGCGGCTCCCTGGATGTTATGCGGGCGAGGATGGCCGGCTCGGCCGCGTCCGATGCGAGCGCCTTCCCCAGCACGTCGCGCGCGGCTTCGGGGGACAGGATGATCAGTCCGTTGTCGTCGCCCAGGACCAAGTCGCCCGGGTTGACTTCGACGCCCCCGCAGTGCACCGGAACATTGACGGCGGAACCCGTCCCGTACAGGCGTTTGGTGGTCAGGCATGACGTCCCACGGGCGAACACGGGGAGGCCGGTTTGGCGCAGTTCCAACACGTCGGTCGCTACGCCATCAACTACGACGCCGGCTGCACCTTGCGCGAGTGCTGCGGCTGCCGTGACGGCCCCTACCGGCGCGTGCTGGTGGTCGCCGCCCATGTCCACCACCAGCACATCGCCGGGCCGGAGCGCGAGGAGGGCGTGGTTCATGGCGATGGCGTCGTGGTCATCGATCCGGACGGTGACGGCGGGGCCGGCGATCTTCACGTTTGCCAGCAAGGACTGGATGGCGGGGGAGACGAAGCCGTCGTCGAGGAAGTGGCCGATGGTCGGGTAGCTGACATCGCTCAGGTCCTGCAGGAGTGTTGGGGTCACGGGGTCACCTCCGGTTTACGGGCAGCGACCTGACGGGCAAGGACGGCCACGCATTCGATTTCCAAGGACACACCCCACAGGCTCACGCATACGGTGGTCCGGGCCGGTTTGGCGGTGCCGAAGTATTCCACGTACACGCGGTTGTACTCCTCCAGTTGGTCCTGGCTGGTCAGGTAGGTGTTGACCTTGACCACGTGGTCAAGGCTGGACCCGGCGGCTTCCAAAACCCCCGCGAGGTTCTGGATGGTTTGCCGGACCTGCCCTTCAAAGGTGTCCGGCTGGTCATCCAGGCCGGTGATCGCGGGGATCTGGCCGGAGGTGAAGACGAAACCGTTGGCAATGACCGCCGGGGAAAAAGGCCCGACGGCGGGCGCCTGGCCGGGGATGCCGGCCAGGCGCTCGATGGTGCTTGGGTTCACTTGGCTGCCGCGGCTTCCGTCGACGAACCGGCGGAGGAGGAGCCGGCAGCAGCCGGGGCTTCGTCGACGGCATCGATGTTGCCGTACCGGGTTTCGGTCAGCAGGAAGAGGGCCACCAAGGACAGCCCGGCTGCGGCCATGATGTACCAGGCGATCGAGGAGCTCTGTCCTGTCATGCCCAGCAGCCAGGTGGTGACGAACGGGGTGGCGGCGCTGCCCAAGAGGCCGGACAGCATGTACGCCACGGACAGGCCGGAGTAGCGGACCTTGGATCCGAAGAGCTCGGCAAGGAAGGTGGCGATGGGGCCGTAGTTGGCGCAGAACGCGGTCATCATGGCCAGGTAGGCGACGAAGAGCAGTGCCACGGACTTGGTGTCCATGAGCCAGAACATGGGGAACGCGAGGGCGGCCTCGGCGGCAACACCGGCGAAGATGATCGGTTTGCGGCCGAACTTATCGGAGAGCTTTCCGAAGAACGGGATGAGGAACAGTCCCAGGATGCAGGAGGCCAGGACCACCCAGAGCATCAGGCTCTCGGAGTGGCCGAGTTCCTTCTTGCCGTAGGAGACGCCGGAGGCCACCAGCAGGGTGAAGGTGCTGCCCGTGGACAGGGTGGCGACGCCGCCCAGGACAACCTGCTTCCAGTACTTGGCCATCAGCGCGGCGAAAGGCATCTTGGCTTTGGCGCCGGCGGTCTTGACTGCCTGGAAGGACGGGGTTTCCTCGATGTGCAGCCGGATGTAGATACCAACAGAAACCAGCAGGACCGAGGCCAGGAACGGAATGCGCCAGCCCCACGAGTACAGGGCCTCGGTGCTGACCGTGGAGGCCACAATCAGGAAGGCCACGTTAGCGATCAGGGTGCCTGCGGGAACGCCAACCTGTACCAGTGAACCGTAGAAACCGCGACGGGCGGGAGGAGCGTGTTCAACCGTCATCAGGACGGCGCCGCCCCACTCGCCGCCCAGGGCCAGGCCCTGGATGACGCGGAGGAACAGCAACAGCAGTGGCGCCATGATGCCGATGCTGTTGTAGTCGGGCAGCAGGCCGATGGCGAAGGTGGCCGCTCCCATGGTCAGGAGGGAGACCAGCAGCATGGACTTGCGGCCCAGACGGTCACCGAAGTGGCCGAAGATGATAGCGCCCACCATGCGGGCAATGTAGGCGGAAGCGAACGTGCCAAACGCCAGCATGGTGCCGACGATTGGATCGAAGCTGGGGAAGAAGATCTTGTTGAAGACGAGGGCCGACGCTGTTCCGAAGACGAAAAGGTCGTACCACTCGACGGTGGTGCCAATAACGCTGGCAAGGGCAATCTTGCGCATCTTGGCCAGGTCCAGCCTGGATGTGGATGCGGAGGAAGTATCTACCGTGTGGGCCATCTGATTCTCCGGATGGGGTGCGGGGACGAATGTCCGGTGCAAGGTAGCTCCAACTATGGTGTGTGCCCGATCACACCATCAATGGCATAAACTCCAGCAAAATGCGGCCAGGAATGTGGAAACACACACCGAAGCGCGGGCGCCGTCACAAGAGCCCTACGCCCACGCCACCACCAGCCTTGCCGTCTTCGCTGGAACTGCGAGGTCGATTCCCGTCAGCTCCTGGAAACGGTTGAGCCGGTTGAGGATGGTGTTCCGGTGGCAGAACAGTTGCTCGGAGGTAACGGTGACATTGCCGGTGGCCAGGTAGTTCCGGACGGTTTCCAGCAGCCGCTCGCGCTCGCCGCCCCGGCACTCGGCCAAGGCTTCTTCAAGTTCCGCTGCGAGGTCCAAGCCGGCGTCCTGCAGGTTTTGCTGCGCCAACCTGGCCCAAGCGGAATCGGCTGACAGCGGACCGGAATCGCGGGGCCGCAGTAAAGCGGCGAGGCTCTCGGCGGTACGGGCGGCCCCTGGGAGGGCGCGCAGTCCAAGGACTTCGGGCACGTAGCCGCAAGGGACATCGACGACGCCGGGTGGCAGCTGCTGGCCTTCGGCTTCAGGGCTGTGCGTCTCGCCTCGGGGTTCAGGACCCCGCGTCCGAACGGCCGGAAGAGCCCAGAAAACATAGGTGTTGCCGCCGGATTCGTGCAGGAACAAGCGCTGCCGGGTGTGCTGCCCCGATCCGAACTGGGATGTTGCGGCGCGAAGTCGGGCTCCGGGTTCACCGCTTGCTGCCACCAAGGCGAAACGCTGCTCAGGGTTGATACCCAGTGCCGAAGCTACTTGGGAGGACGTTTCCAGGGACGGGCTGCTCTGGTTGAACAGGCGGGCAATGAACTCCCGTTGGATGCTGGACTCTTCCTGTGCCATGCTGACGCGCTCGGTCAGGTAGCTGGTGTGCGTCCGGGTGGCGAATTCGTCCACCACGCTCCACACCTGGTCCACTCGGGTGGCCAGCAAGGCGGCGTCCTCGGTGTGGGCGATTTCCAACAGTTCGGCCCAGAGGATGCTGAAGTCCAGCCGCACGGCAGAGGTGAGGGATTCCGGTGGAATGCCGGCTCTGGCGCGTTTGGAGCCGAGGTCGGAAGCGAAATCGAGCAGGCCATCGCGGCTGTCCGTCCTGCCATTCCTCAAGCCGTTGATGAGCCGCCGGAATGTTTCCCGCGCAGTCTCCTGGATTTCCAGGACCGTCACTTGGCTTTCGCCGTACTCGGGGATCTCCCGCACCCTTGTGGTGAAGGCCTGCGCCAGCGTGTCCAGCCTGCCTTCAAGCTGATCCACCAGCTCGGTCCAACGAGCGGCATGCCCGGATGTATCAGAATTGTGCATTCACACATTATAGCGCCCTGATTCCGTGATGTATTGCTAGTTATTTTGGGAAAAACTACTGGCACTATGGATTGAGTCACACAAATATGTCCGGGCACCCCCAACGCCCGGTCCCATTCGCACTCATGGAGCAACTATGGCAAGCACGGTCAGCGGAGCCACGGACGCCAGTCCCACGGCAGTACGCGTCGTCGATGAAAGCGTTACCAAGAAGGTGGCCCTGGCCGCCCTCGTGGGCACTGCGCTGGAATGGTACGACTTCTTCCTTTTCACCACAGCCGCTGCGCTGGTGTTCAACGCACAGTTCTTCGTTTCCCAAGACCCCTTCGTGGCGGCCATGGGATCCTTTGCCACTCTTGCGGTCGGCTTCGTAGCCCGCCCGATCGGTGGCTTCATCTTCGGTGCCCTCGGAGACAAGGTTGGCCGCAAGAAGATCCTCATGGTCACCATCGTGGGCATCGGAATTGTCACCGGCCTCATCGGTCTCCTGCCGAACTACATGACCATCGGCTTGGCAGCCCCCATCCTGCTGGTAGCCCTGCGCATCGTTCAGGGCCTCGCGGTAGGTGGCGAGTGGAGCGGCGCGGTGATTATCGCCGTCGAGAATGCGCCCGTGGAAAAGCGTGCACGTTACGCCGCCCTGCCGCAGATCGGTTCCCCGATCGGCACCATCCTGTCCTCCGGCGGCTTCTTCGGCATGCTGTTTCTGGTGGGACAAACCAACTTTGACGCGTGGGGCTGGCGCATCCCCTTCATCGCCGCCATCCCGCTGCTTGCCATCTCCCTGTGGATCCGCAGCCGCCTCAGCGAATCACCCGAATTTGAAGCCCTCATGGAGTCCGGCGAGACCGAACACGCCCCCATCCGCGGCGTCCTGAAGAACAGCTGGCGCCAGATCCTGGTGGGCATGTGCTCGGCTTTACTGGGCATCGGCGGTTTCTACCTCATCACCAGCTTCGTGGTCTTCTACGGCACCAAAGTCCTCAAGCTGCCCTCTGAACTCCTGCTCATGGGCACCCTGCTCGCTGCAGCCCTGGAGATCGGCGCCCTCATCTGGGCCGGCCGCCTGGGTGAAAAGTTCGGCGCCAGCAAGGTCATCCTGTGGGGCGGCGTGGCCTCGGCCATCATCGCAATCCCCGTCTTCCTCGCCATCGACAGCCGCGACCCCATCCTTGTTGTCCTGGGCATGATGATCGGCGTCGCCGTCCTCTCTATCCCATACGCCGTCTCCGGCACCGCACTGACTGCCCTGTTCGCTACGAAGGTCCGCTACACCGGCGTCGCCATCACCTCCAACACTGCCGGCGTCATCTCCGGCTTCGTGCCGCTGATCGCCACCGCATTGGTAGCAGCCAACAACTCCTTCTGGCCCGGCGCCATCATCCTGCTGGTGGTTTCCGTACTGACGGCACTCTCCGGGCTGTTCCTCCCCGCGCTTTCCATCGAAGAAGAAGGAATGAAGCATTGAGCACAACCACCGCCGGCCACTTGATCGTCGCCCAACTGGAAAAGGCAGGCGTCAAGCGTGTCTACACCGTTCCCGGCGAGAGCTTCCTGGATGTCCTTGACGGCCTGCACGGCTCGCCCATCCAGAACGTGGTGGCCCGCCAGGAAGGCGGTGCCGGGTTCATGGCACTCGCCGAAGGCCGTCTGACTGAACTCCCGGGCGTTGCCATGGTGACCCGCGGTCCGGGTGCGGCCAACGCCTTCATCGCCATCCACACCGCCTACCAGGACGCCACTCCACTCATCCTGTTCGTGGGCCTGATCCCCGTCGCGGACCGGGGGCGCGAGTCCTTCCAGGAATTCGATATCAACGCCTGGTTCGGCAGCACCGCCAAGAAGGTAGTGACCCTCGATGACGCAGCGTCCGCCGCCCGCGTGGTGGACGACGCCATCTTCACCGCCCTCAGCGGACGCCCCGGCCCCGTGGTGATCGGCCTCCCGGAAGACGTGTTGGTGCACGTGGTGGAGAACGCCACCGTGGAACCCCGCAGGATTGCCCGTCCTGAGCCGGCTCCCGCGGACCTGTCCGGCCTCACGCGCAAGGTGGCGGCCGCACGCAAGCCGCTGGTCGTCGTCGGCGGTGAAGGCTGGACGCAAGAGTCCGGCGAGCAGTTGGCCGCGTGGGCGAGCCGTCACAGCGTCCCGGTGGTGGCCGACTTCCGCGCCTACGATGCCGTTCCGCACCGCAGCGACGCCTACGCCGGCTTCCTGGGTTACGGCCGCAGCGACGCCAACGCCCAGCGCCTGGACGACGCCGATCTGATCATCTTTGTTGGCTGCGTCCGCGGCGATGTCCTGTCCGATGGCTACAAGCGCGGACTCAATGCCGAAACCGTCGTGGTCAACGCCGACGCCAACCTCTTGGGCCACTTCGGCCGCGTGGACCAGCACATCATCGCGGATGTCACGGCGTTCGCTGCGGCACTGGCTTCCACTAATGCGACCACCCACGCGACCGGCAACCGCGAGGAGGGCTGGTTCGCCAGCGCCCGCGCCGATCAGCTCAGCTTCTCTACGCCAGCGCCCGACGGCGGCATCGGCGTAGACCTGGGTGTCGCCATGGAGGTCCTCAAAAAGGAAATGGCCGACGACGCCGTCCTCACCTTCGGCGCCGGAAACCACGCCCTGTGGCCCGCCCGGTACCTGGACCACAACTCGGCCAATTCCCTGGCCGCTCCGCGCAACGGTGCCATGGGCATGGGCATCCCTGCAGCCGTGGCCGCGTCGCTCGCTTACCCGGGCCGTCAGGTCATCTCCGTGGCAGGCGATGGCTGCTTCATGATGAACGGCCAGGAGATCGCCACGGCCATGGGCTACGGCGCAAAATTTATCGTCCTGGTGGTGGACAACGGCATCTTCGCCACTATCCGCGAACACCAGGAAGCGCACTATCCTGACCGGCCCTCCGGCACGCACATGACCAACCCGGACTTCGCCGCCCTCGCCCGTTCCTACGGCGGTTACGGCGAGCGTGTTGAACGCACGGAAGACTTCACCGCCGCGTTCCGCCGCGCCGTCGACTCCGGCCTCCCGGCCTTGCTGCACCTGCCGCAGGACCCCACCACGCGTTCTCCCAAGACTTCAACGAACTGACCGGAGCCTCCTGTGATTCAGCTTCAGAACATCATCAACGGCGAGTCCGTGGACGCCGCGGCCAGCCTGCCGTTCTTCGACCCCGCCACGGGCCAGCAGATCGGCACCGCCCCGGACAGTGACGCCGCCGCTGTCGACTCCGCCTTCCAAGCCGCTGCCGCAGCTTTCAAGAGTTACAAGCGCACGACGCCGGGAACGCGCCAGTCGCTGCTGTTGCAGCTGGCCGACCTCATTGAGGCGAATGTTGACCGTCTGCTCGAGGCCGAGGTGGCCTGCACCGGCAAGCCTTCCGCCCTCACCAAAGAGCTCGAGATCCTGCGCGGCGCGGACCAACTGCGCTTCTTCGCCGGGGCATGCCGGGTGGTTTCCGGCACGGCGCAGACCGAGTACGTGGAGGGTTTCTCCTCCACCATCCGGCGCGAACCCATCGGCGTGGTCGCCCAGATCACGCCGTGGAACTACCCGTTCATGATGGCCATCTGGAAGATCGGTCCGGCCCTCGCCGCGGGCAACACCTTGGTCCTCAAACCTGCAGACACCACCCCATGGTCCACGCTGGTCCTGGGTGAACTGGCACAGCAGGTCTACCCGGCCGGTGTCGTGAACATTGTTTGCGGCGGCCGCGACGCCGGGGCTGCGATGGTGGAGCACGACATCCCCGAAATGGTGTCCATTACCGGCTCCACCCGGGCCGGCGCGCAGGTCATGTCTGCAGCCTCCAAGACCCTCAAGGACGTTCACCTTGAGCTTGGCGGCAAGGCGCCCGCTGTGGTGTTTGCCGACGTCGATATCCAACGGACGGCCAGCGAAATCGCGTTGGCTGCCTTCTTCAACGCCGGGCAGGACTGCACGGCAGTGACCCGCGTCCTGGTGCACCAGGACATTCATGCGGAGTTCGCAGCAGCCCTGGCTGACGCCGCGTCCGCCCTGAAGGTAGGCGGCGGGGAAGCCGATCTTGGCCCGCTTAACAGTGCCGCGCAGTTGGAGCGCGTTGAGGGCTTCATGTCCCGCCTGCCCGCCAACGCCCGCGTCCTGTCCGGCGGCAAGCGCACCGGAACCGGCTTCCACTTTGAGCCAACGGTGATCGACGGCGTCTTCCAGACAGACGAGGTGGTGTGCGACGAAATCTTTGGTCCGGTGCTGACGGTCCAGCCGTTCGCCAGCGAGGAAGAAGCCATCGAACTCGCCAACGACACCAAGTACGCGCTGGCATCCAGCGTGTGGTCCGAGAACCACGGCGTAGTCACCCGCGTATCCAACGAGCTCGACTTCGGGGCCGTCTGGATCAACTGCCACCAGGTAATTCCGGCCGAAGCGCCGCACGGCGGATTCAAGCACTCTGGCACCGGCAAGGACCTCTCCGTCTATGGGCTCGAGGACTACACGCGCATCAAATCCGTCACCACCTCCCACCGCTAGAACCTGACATGAAACTCGACCTCCTCCTGCAGAACGCAGAGATCATCACCATGGATCCGGACCGCCCGGTGGCCGGTTCGCTGGGTATCTGGCACGGACGCATCGTGGGCCTGGATCACGATCTGGATGGCTTGGACGCCGTTGAAGTTCTAGACCTTGGCGGTGCCACCGTCACTCCAGGCTTCATCGATGCCCACTGCCACACCACCTGGTTCGGGCTGGGCCTGGCGGAGCTGGACGTGTCCGGTGCCCGCGGCCTGGAAGAGCTCTATGCGCTGCTGACAGCTGCTGTCAGCAACGCCGGGACCGACGGCGAGGGCTGGCTCTTCGCTACCGGGTTCAGCCAGACACAGCACGGCGGGTCCTTCCCGGACATTGCCGAGCTGGACCGCATCACGGGGGAGCGGCCGCTGTTCATGCGCCACAACTCCGGGCACATGGCAGTGGTCAACACCGCCGCGCTGCGGCTGGCAGGTGCCGAGTCGCCGTCGTTTCCGGATCCCGACGGCGGAGCGATCATCCGCGACGCAGCGGGACATCCCACCGGACTCGTCCAGGAGACGGCCCAGGAACTGATCCAGCAGCTGATCCTGCCGTATTCGTTGGAGGACATCGAAGCCGCCCTCGAGAGGGCCACGTTGTACTACGCCTCCGAGGGCATCACGAGTTTCACCGAGGCCGGGGTGGGCGGCGGATGGATCGGGCACAGCCCGGCCGAGCTCGCCGCCTACCAGAGCGCTGCCGCCAACGGCCGGTTGCATGCCCGTGCCCAGGTGATGCCGGTGCTCGATGTGCTGCACGGCCTCAACGGGCATGCTTCTGACAGTGTTGGTGCCGCCCCGGCCGGGCTGGATCTTGGCATCACCAGCGGCTTTGGGAATGACTACCTGTCCCTGGGACCGGCAAAGGTGTTCCTGGACGGCTCGCTTCTGGGCGAAACCGCCGCCGTCAGCCACGAGTTCTGCAGCCACGGCCACAAAGACAACCGCGGCAATACGGGCTACTTCCAAGCGGACCCCGCCCAGCTGCGGGAACGCATCGAGGCCGCCTACGCCGCCGGGTGGTCCATAGCGGCCCACGCCATCGGGGACAGGGCCGTTGACCTCGCGGTGGATATCATCAGCGACTGCCAGGCCGTGTACGGGCAGCGCCGCTTGCCCAACAGGATCGAGCACGCCTCCATGACGCGGCCCGAGCAGCTGACAAGGCTCGCGGACGCAGGAATCGCCGTGACACCCCAGGCAAGTTTCTTCCGCGACGGCGGGGACGGCATGACCGCGTCCCTCGGGCCTGACCGTTTGCCGTGGGCCTACCGGGCAGCCAGTTTCCTGGAAGCAGGAGTTGTCTTGGCCGGTAGCTCGGACCGGCCCGTCGCCGACGGAAACGTGCTCCGTGGCATGCAGGCGTTCGTGGACCGCCGGACCGGGTCCGGGGCCGTCTTCGGGAACCCCGCCGAACGCCTCACCCCACACCAGGCCCTCGCCGCCTACACGTCCGGAGCCGCCGCAGCAACAGGTTCCCTTGCGGACAAGGGCACGCTGTCGCCGGGCAAACTCGCCGACTTTACCGTCCTTTCCGCCTCACCGTTGACGGCACCCAGCATCAGCGAACTACGCGTCCTGGCCACCGCCGTCGGAGGCCGCTTTACGTATCAATCAACCGACTTCCACGCGGAACCTTCCTCGGAAAGTCCGTTCAAGGCCCCTGTTTCAGCGGGCCGTGTTTCAGCGACACAGAGCTCATAGGGGAGACCATGACAACTACCACACGTTTCACCGCCCAGGACACCGCCTTCGTGCAGGACTTCCGGACCATGAGCGCCTTCGGTGCCACGGCGAACGGCGGCGTTGACCGCCAAGCCGCAACCATTCCCGACGGCGAACAGCGCCGCTGGCTCACCGGCCTCCTGGAGGAGCACGGCTTCACGGTGAAGTTCGATCACGCCGGCAACCAGTGGGGCCTCTACGAAGCCGTGCCCGGTGCGCCGTTCGTGGTGGTGGGCTCGCACATGGACTCACAGCCGACGGCGGGACGTTACGACGGCGCGTTCGGCGTCCTCGCGGCAGCCCACGCCGCGTTCCGGTTGGCCGCCCGCTGGGAAGCCGGCGCCACGGCACCCAAATTCAACCTCGCCGTCGTCAACTGGTTCAACGAGGAAGGCAGCCGCTTCAAGCCCTCCATGATGGGCTCGTCCGTGTACACCGGCAAGCTGGAGTTGGAGGACGCCCTCAACACCAAGGACGCCGCCGGGATCGCGGTGCGCGACGCCCTGGACGCGATTGGTTGCCGCGGCACCTTTGAAGGACCGGAAGCCGCGTACTGCGCCGAGATCCACATCGAGCAGGGCCGCAGCATGGAACGCGAAGGCGTCACCATCGGGCTTGTCAGCTCCAACTGGGCCGCGAACAAGTATGAGTTCGTGGTCCACGGCGAGCAGGCACATACCGGTTCCACCGTCATCGCGGACCGCAAGGATGCCCTGCTCGGTGCCTCGATGCTGGTAGTTGCGGCACGCGAACTCGCCGACCGCTTCCCCGGGGTGCTCCACACCTCGGTGGGCCAGCTCAACGTGTACCCGAACTCGCCCGTGGTGGTGCCATCCAGGGTGAACCTGCTGCTGGACCTGCGCAGCGCCGACGAAGCCGTCTTGGCCGAGGCCGACGCACTGCTGCACGCCCGCATCACGGAGATCGAACGGCTGGCCAACGTCTCTGTGGAAAAGAACCACTCACACTCCTGGGCGGTCACCCCATACCAGCCGGAGGGTGTGGAACTCGCGGCCAAGGTGGCCGCCGACCTGGGGCTGGCCAACAAGGAAGTCATGACCTTGGCCGGGCACGACTCCACCAACATGAAGGACCTCGTCCCCACCGTGATGCTCTTCGTGCCCAGCGTGGACGGCATCTCCCACAACGAGCACGAATACACCACGGACGAAGACATCGTGGCTGGCCTGACCATGCTCACCGAGGTGGTTGCCCGCCTGTGTGACGGGGCGCTGGAGGATTAGCGGGTTTCCGGCGTCGGCGGTGTTGGTGCTCTCTCCACCACGATCGACGCCGGTGCCGAGCCGCCCGCAGCATCCGGATTGGCCACGTACAGCACGTCCTCGCTGATCCTGGCCTCGATTTTCGCTTCGGTGAGCCGGTGCAACAACGGTTCCAACCCGCCGTCGTACTCGAAGGAGAGATCCCCGTTGGCGCTGTCCTCGCCGTGGATCGCCCGCAGGATGCCGCCGTTCTTGGTAGTGAACGTGGCTGATTCGTCATCCTCCGTGCGCGGCCGGGCGCCGATGTTGCGGAGATCGTTGGCCGCAAGGCCCACAAAGGGACTGATCCAGCTGGCTACTACGGCCAGCGCTGGGTCGGCCTCCGTGGACGTGGTCCACGTGCCATCGGCTGCCCTCGTGGCAGGGAACGCAAAGAACTCGAAACCGTCCTCGGCAGAGATCCGCACAGTGGGTCCGTCCTGGGTTTCAGTCCAGTCTGCCTGGGTGCCGTCTTCCTCGGTGCGGCGCACAAATTCCGCGAGGTTGCCCACCTCCACACCGAAGATCGTGGAGCCATCCAACGGGTGGCCGTGCTCCACGAAGCCCACCGCGAGGCGACCCGAGCCGGCGTCGAACTCCCACCAGCCGTCCTCGTCCAGGGTCTTCACCAGCCCCAGCGCTTGGAGGAGCGTGGACCACTGCGCTGGGCGGGACGTGTAGTGGGTGGGACGGGATCGCAGCATGGGTCCTCCTAGGCTGGGTGGTCACTTCCCAGCCTATGCCGCGTGGCCTTGCCTGGGGTCGCCCGTTTCACAGCAGAATGGACCCATGCCCCTTGAGCTCCAGGAACTCCTTATCAAAGACGGCGCCGCGTGGCGTGACTGGCTTTCGGCGCACGCTGCCGAGAGTCCGGGAGTGTGGCTGATCCTGCACAAGAAAGGCGGCACTGTCACGGAGTTGGACTATGACGCGGCCCTGGATGAGGCACTGTGTTTCGGCTGGATCGACGGTCAAGCGAAGAGCCGCGACGACCAAAGCTACATGCAGCGCATGACGCCGCGCGGCCGCAAAAGCATCTGGTCAGCCCGGAACGTGGGGCATATTGCCCGCCTGGAATCCGAGGGCAAAATGACCGACGCCGGACGTGCCGCCGTCGAAGCCGCCAAAGCCGATGGCCGCTGGGAAGCTGCCTATGCCGGTCCCGCGGACTCCGTGGTCCCGGACGATCTCGCCTCCGCCATCGCCGCTGTGCCGGAAGCGCAGGCGATGTTCGATGTCCTGACCTCCCAGAACCGCTTCGCCCTGATCCACCGGACCAACGGGGTGAAACGGGCAGAGACCCGGGCCCGCAAGATTGCCGGGTTTGTGGAGATGCTGGCCCGGCACGAAACGCCGTACCCGCAGAGGAAGCGTCCCGCCTAGCTTGGCGCCAGGGTAGCGGCTGCTTCGAACGTCATCCAGGCTTGAAGCTGCGTGGAAAGTTCGACGGCGGCACCCACCGGATACGTCTCGGCCGCCGGCCGCAGGGGATTAGGAGAAAAAATAAGCGCCGGAGTTTCGGTGGGGGCGTTGGAGCGCCGCAGTTCCGGCGCTTCACGGCGCGTCAGCCAGAACGCTTCGGCCGTAGCGTGCACCAAGGCCCGGGCAGTTTCCCGAGCCGCGGCGGGCAACCGTTGATCCCGCGCGGCGAGTGCGAGGTAGCGGACCAGGATGCCGGTGAAAAGTCCGCCGTCGCCCGTACCGTCGCCATGGATGACACGTGTTCCGGGCAGGGTCAGTTCGCGGGACACCGACTCAACCAGCCCCGCAGCACGATCCAGGTTTTCTTGGCCACCAAGTTCCAGGAAGGCGCCAAGGACCGGGCCTTGGTTGTAGGTGTAGACGGCATCCTCCAGGACGGTGTCACCATGGCGGATGCGAAGTCCATCCATGTAGACGCCCCGTTGCGGGTGGAAAAGCCGGCTGTTGAGCCACGTCACCAGCGACTGTGCCCGTTCACTGTGCCCGGTTCGGGCGAAGTAAAGCGCCACAGGAGCTGTGGCAGGGGTGTTCTTGAAGTCCCGTTGCGTGCTCCAAAACGTTCCGCCGCCCAGATCGTCTGTGGAGGCCGAGTCGAACTGCAAGGTCAGCTTCTTGCGGACGTACGCGTTGCGCCGTCGACCCGGGTTCCTGGTTTCCTCCGCCAGCTTCTCCAGCCGGAGCGTGGAGAGGGCGAGCCAGGCCATGTCGTCGTAGAAGTGGTTCTCGAACCTCAACAGGTTCCGCAGCCGGATGGTGGTGACCAGCCGCGAAGCGAGCCTGCCCGCACTGGGGCGGGAGGCGCCGTCGAACTTTGTTGTGGTGGCCAGCTCACGGCGGCCGGTGTCCACCAGGCAATCGACATAGTGCGCCTGCCACCAGTAATGCCAGGGACCAAAGACGCTGCGAAGGGTGTTGGCGGGAAGGCTGACCGCCCCGATGTGCGTGCCGGGAAGGAAAAGCAGGCGCCGGCCGAAGGTCCGCGTTACTGATCGGGCGGCCTGGTTGGCGCGCGTTGCCCACTCATCCGGGCCTGTGAGGGGGAGCGGCTGGTCGGCAGCAAAAGCGTCGGCGGGCATGGTCCCAGCCTACCGAGGGTGCGCCGGCTCACAATTCCAGTTAACATGCATTAACGGATTTTGGGTCTGCATCAAGGAGGATGAATGGACATCAAGGGCACGGTCGCGCTGATTACCGGTGGGGCATCAGGGCTGGGGGCCGCCACCGCGAAGCGGTTGTTCGATGCCGGAGCGTCGGTGGTCCTGGTGGACCTGCCGCAGTCGGCGGGAGACACCTACGCCGCAGAACTGAACGCCGGGGGTGCAGGTTCTGGTCCGAGGGCGGTCTTTGTCCCCGCCGACGTCACCAATGAAGCGCAGGTTCAGGCCGCCGTCGATGCTGCAACCTCCCTTGGCCCGCTGCGGATCGTCGTCAACTGCGCGGGCATCGCCACACCCGGCAAGGTGCTGGGACGCGACGGCGTGCTGCCCCTCGAAACGTTCAACAGAGTCATCCAGATCAACCTCGTGGGAACCTTCAACGTGATCCGGCTCGCCGCCGCAGCCATGGTGGAAACCGACCCGGTTTCCACCGAACTGGGCGGACCCGAGCGCGGCGTCATCATCAACACAGCATCCGTGGCAGCGTTCGAAGGCCAGATCGGACAGCCTGCCTACGCTGCTTCGAAAGGTGCCGTGGCGGCCATGACCCTGCCCCTGGCACGCGAACTCGCACGTTCGCTGATCAGGGTGGCCACCATAGCCCCCGGCATCTTTGAAACACCCATGATGGCAGGTCTCCCACAAGCGGCCCAGGATTCCCTGGGTCAGCAGGTCCCGCATCCCGCGCGGCTGGGCCGTGCGGCCGAATACGCACAATTGGCCGCGCATATAGTGGAGAACGCCATGCTGAACGGTGAAACAATCCGGTTGGACGGCGCCATCCGAATGGGAATCAAATGATGGGCGACTACAGCGGTGGTGCGGATTCCCCAACTCCCGGGGCGGTGGCGGCGGGCTCCGCGGATGCGAGACCTTCCTCCGGTGCGATACCGTCCTCGGTGGCGGGGCTGCCCACCGCCGACTTCTTCGACTTCGAGTCGCTGCTCAGCGTCCAGGAACAGCGGAAACTCAACGAACTCCGGACCTTCCTTGCCTCGGAAATCGCGCCGTACGCCGGACAATGGTGGGAAAAGGCCGAGTTCCCCGAACATATACTGCCCAAACTCGCGGCGCTGCGGCTCAGCGCGCCTGCCCAGCGGGGGTACACGCACCTGTTCGCCGGCCTGGTGATCGCCGAGATGACCCGGGTGGACACGTCGATTGCCACGTTCTTCATGGTCCATCACGACCTCTTCGTTGAATCGCTGTACGACTTCGGGAGCGACTCCCAACAGGACCGCTACCTCGACGACGCCTCGAACCTGCGCACCACCGGCGCCTTCGCGCTCACCGAACCGAACCATGGCTCAGATGTGGCAGGTGGCATGGAGACTACGGCGCGGAAGGTCCAGAGGGCAGCCTCCGACGGCGGTGACTACTGGGTGGTCAACGGCGCCAAGCGCTGGATCGGCAACGGGACGTTCTGCGACTACATGCTGGTGTGGGCCAAAGATGAAGCCGACGGAGCAATTCGCGCGTTCATCGTTGACGCTTCACTTCCCGGCATCACCCGCAGCCGCATAGAGAACAAGATCGCGCTGCGGACAGTGCAGAACGCCGATATCCGTTTCGTTGACGTTGAAGTCGCCGAAGCGGATCGCTTCGCCGGGATCAGCAGCTTCGTCGATACCAACCATCTGTTGCGAGGCTCCCGGATCATGGTTGCCTGGCAAGCCGTAGGCCAGCAACTGGCGGCGTTCGACGTTGCCCGGCAGTACGCCGTTGAGCGCATGCAATTCGGGAAGCCGCTCGCCAAGTTCCAACTCATCCAGCAACACCTGGTGGACATGCTGGGAAATGCGGTGGCCAGCATGGGGATGATGGTGAGGATCGCCCAACTGCAGGAAGACATTTCCACGGATGCCCAAGGCGTTCGCCACGGTGGCGCCGACATGGCCCAGGTGGCCCTCGCCAAGGCCTACTGCAGCGCCCGTATGCGGGAGACAGTGGCTTTGGGCCGGTCCATTCTGGGCGGCAACGGAATTGTCACGGACTACCGGATCGCCAAAATCTTCGCAGACGCTGAAGCCATCTACACCTACGAGGGTTCCTACGAGATCAATTCGTTGATAGTCGGCCGCGCAGTGACGGGGGTTTCAGCAATCACCTAGCCCCGGCGGGCTTTGCGGTCCGCACTTCAATCCTGGGGGAGTTTCTCGCCGGCCTCCACCCGTACATCGATCGAATTGCCCCGCACCGGCATGGGGCATGTGCCGTAGGGGGTGAAAGCGCTGGGGTAGTTGATGCTGCGGTTGAAGTCGATCACAACGGACCCGTCCGGGCGGGGGCGAGGGATGAAGACCTTTCGCCACTCGTCTGTGGTGGCGCCGTTGGTCTCATCGTGGAAGGTCACGTTGAGGGCGCCCAGCTTCTCTTCCTCCGCGTGGAGCCGGATTTCATGGGGGACACCCGGTACGTGGAAAACGATCTCACCCACTGAGCGATGGACCCCGTCCACCAGAGGATTGGCCGTACCGATAGGAACGTCCTGAGGCTCGTCATACGCTTCGAAACGTCCCTGAATGACCCACCCGGCGTTGTAGTCGTAGCTGGGAACGCCTTGGAACTCCGTCAGAACGGGAGAGCCGTTGTCCCGGGTACGGATGGCGTACTTATCAGCGCGCATGGCAAGCTCCACCACCACTTGTTGACCGTCGGCGCCGCCGTACTGAACCCACATCAGTGACTCTTCATCCTGCAGGGCCGCGCTGACTGTCCCGTCCACAGGCTCGCCGGTCTCGACGAACGTGAGGCCGTCCGCTGCGCTCGCCGAAAGAAAAGCTGTTGAGCCGTCAGTAGACCAGCGGCCGGGGGCCAGCTCGACCTCGCTCGGGTCCGACTCCAACCACTGGAAGGAGGTCAGGGTCAGCCAGCCGTGCTCGGTGGCCAGGGCCGTGTGCCGACCCGCACGGAACCTCTCCCAACGGGCCAGCTGGGCATCGGTTGCTGTGGTGGGCGAGCTCATGGGTCTCCTCGGCTTGTCTTCGCGTCACTCGGCGTGACTGCACTTTCCTCAACTATGCGCCGGGCGTGGGCATTCCCTGAAGTCGACCCGACGCCGGGGGCGCCGTTGCATTGGAACGGCTCGCGCTGGCCCCCAACCCATGCCAGCGCGAGCCGAGATTGGAGAACCGACTGATGGGCTGGACATCGTGTGCCCCGCCCATCAGTCGATCCAGCCCTCAGCGGGCCTTGCTAGTGCGACCTGCGGCTGGACCAGCGTGATCCCGCGAAGGCGAGCAACGATCCTACGGCCAGGAGGGCGGCCGCAATAAAGACGAATGCCGCTCCCTGTGAACCCGTGTTGGCCAGCGGTTCCTCGGGCGCCTCTGCAGCAGGTTCCGACGGGTTCTCCGTGGGCCCTGCAACGAGGGGTTCGGTAGTCACGACAATGGGCTCGTCTGTTGCAGTGGGGGTGGCCGTGGGCATGGGCGTGGCGGTGCTCGGGCTTGGTGCGGGTGTTGCACTTGCCGTCGCCGTTGGCGTGGTGGTGCTGGCGCTCGGGCTTGGTGTGGAGGTTGCCGTGGGCGTGGTGGGGCTTGGGCTGGGTGTGGCGGTGCTCGGGGTTGGTGTTGGTGTAGCCGTTGCTGTGGGCGTGGGCGTGGGCGTGGGCGTGCCGTTGCCTGTTCCACTTCCGCTGCTCCGGCGGGTCTGGGCCGACACGGGTGTTTCCTCCCCCGAGATTGTGACAGTTCCGCTGTTCTCGTAGACGTCCAATGCCGGATCGGTCACCTGGGTCACGACGTAGAGCTCTACGTGAAGGCCTTCGGGAAGGCCAGTCCAGCTCGCCGTGAGTTTCTGCGGAGTGCAGTCGAGGCTTGCAGGGTACTGCTCGTTGGCATAAGGCTCTGTGATGTTTCCGTCGTCGTTCAACACGCGGCCAACGCGGGGCGTCACCCGGCTGCAGTCGATCTCCATGCCTGCGGCCGGGGTATCGGTAATCACCACGTCGTTGGTCCTCGCAGGCATCGGCGGCATGTAGAAGATCGACTCAAGGACCGTCTGGGCGGGGTCAACCCACCACATGGCTTTGCCTGCTTCTGTCGGGAGGGACGGCCCGCACTCCGACGTGCAAGGCTGAACATCTACTGGGACGCGCAGGACTGTGGAGCCGACAGTAAAGCTCAGTTCCTCAATTTCGCTGTCACCGGGATCAACCGAGTATTGGGTGCTGAAGGAACACGTTCCGCCGACATTGAGGGGCTGTTCCGCCACAAAGTCTGTCAGCGTGAATACCACCAAGCCGGAGTCGTTTGCCATGGCAGTGGCCACTGCTTCGCCGTCAGGATTCTGCAAATCAAATGATGTGACTCCAAACCAGCGCAGTTGCGGCGGCAGTTGGATGCTGAAAGTGTCACCTGGACGGGAGTTGTCCGGCACGGACCATTCACACGTCAGATCCACTTGGTCCCACTGACTGGAAACCACTGATTCCGTCCTCAGGGTGATTTCCGCGTCCGTCAGCTCTGCAGCGCTGGCGGGCAAGGCAGTCATGCCCAGTCCCAGGACGGCCATGACAACCGCCAGAAGGGCGGCCACCAATGACGCGGTTTTTAGATGGATCTTATTTTTCATGTGTTGGATGGTCCTTAGAATCCGTGGTGAGGTGCTCCGTCAATAGATGAGTGGTGGGCCACGCTGGTTCGTGACGGCGTCACACGGGAGCCGGCCTATTTTGTTTCGCAGGATGAGTCCTGAGCCGCTGGTGCCGTGGCGGCGGCCGCCGCTGCAGCAGCGGATGACAACGGGTAGAACCGCAGCTTCGCAGGGCCCAGATCGCCATCACCCAAAGCTTCCAGCGCTGCCTTGCACTCCACCAGCCTGCACAGGTTGCTTTCACTGAACGGGAACAGCACGTGCACGGCGGAGTTTTGGTACATGGCCATCGCGCCGGTGCCGGTAAGTTGCCCTTTGACGGCTTCTCCAAGCCGGGCCAACAGTGTCCAGCAATGGCTCCGGCTGTCTCGTGGTCCGGCCACGGAGATGATGGCCATGGCATGTGCGCCCGGGCAATCGGGCCCGGCCCCCATGGATGAGATTTCATGGATCCGCCGCTGGAAGTGTGCTTGCGTAGCCAGTCCTGTGTAGACATCCGTGCACGAGATCGGCGGTGCGGTTTCTGCAACCTCGGCCCAGCCTTCCGCCACTGACTGCAGGGCATCGACGTCCAGGGACCGTTCGGCCGCAGAGAAGAGCGCCCGGAAATCAGTCATGGTCTCACTGATGCTTACTCCATTCCTGGCCCGCGCCGCGCCCAGGGATTTGGCTGCAGGTGCCGGAACGGTCGCGCTGGCTGCCAATGAGGTGACGACAGTCCGGACTTCGGGCAAGAACCAGTCAGCATGGAAGCGCCAGCCCGTTTGGTAACTGGTGGTCTGCCATCTACGCAGCAAAAGGTGCCGGGAGAACGTGCACTCTGCGAATGATTTTGTCCGGAACGATGTCATATCCGAAGAGTGTGCGGAAATGCCGTTTCGTGACGAGGCGGACCGCAAATCGTTGCTAAAGACAGTGTACAAACAGCGTCACGTCTTGCCGCCTACCCCCACTCAATAGATATGGGCAGGATTATTTACGGTTTGGGGGTGCCTTAGATGGCACGAAGGTCACAAGCGGGCAGCCAAGTGGACGTCGACGTTGATAGCGACGGACACCTCATTGGCATGGTTCGTGCCGGCGAGATGTCCGCATTCGACGGGTTGTACGAGCGCCACATTTCCATCGCATCCACCGTAGCCAAGCGCAACGTGGACAATCTGAGCGATGCCGAGGACGTTGTTGCTGAGGCGTTCCAGTCCGTGCTGCAGAGCCTGGTGGCGGGCAAAGGGCCGGATACTTTCTTCCGGGCATACTTACTATCCACGGTGACCCGGCTGTCCCACCAGCGAAACCGAAAAGCCGGCAAGGTCCTGCCAAGCAGTGACGAATCTGTCCTGGACCAAACACTGGCAGATTCAGATTCAGCAGTGAGCGCTTTTGAATCACAAACGGTGACCAAGGCGTTCCATGCCTTGCCGGAACGCTGGCAGGCTGTGCTGTGGTACTTGGATGTTGAACGCATGAAGCCGGCGGCAGTCGCTCCCATTCTTGGGCTGTCTGCCAACGCGGTTTCTGCACTGGCACTACGCGCACGTGAGGGGCTGAGGCGACACTATCTTCAGCTCCACATCGCGGATCAGCCTGATGACGCCTGTGCAGCATTCGTCACGAAATTGGGCAACTACCTCCGGGGCGGACTCTCCAGCGCAGCGGAGCGCAAAGTTCGCGAGCATTTGAATGGCTGCTCCAAATGCACGGCAGCACTTGCGGAACTGAAGGACGTCGAGAACAGCATGCGGGTGGTGCTTCTTCCGCTGGTGACTGGTATCCCTGTGGCTGCGTGGGCCGTAAAGGGGGGTGGACTGGGCGTCCTCGGCGGGATGGCGCCCGCAAAGGCGGTGCTTGTCGCTCCCGCCCTCGCGAAACCCGCCGTGATGGCCGTCATTGCAGCGGCAGGCGTGGGGCTGGTGTTAGGGGCCGTGGGAATAGTGGACCAGCTAACCCCTGACGCATATATGGAAGAGCGTGCCGTCGAAACGGGCGCCCCGCCATTGGAAAAGGACCCAGTGCTGGTTACACCTTCAGCCTCCCCAACCAGCACGCCGGTTCCTGCGCCATCGGTCTTGGTTCAGCCGGTGCCGGTGGAAATCGTGCCCGCGGAGCCACTGCCGGAGCCATCAACGGAGCCAGAGGCGCCACCGGTTCAGGAGCCGGATCCCGTTCCGGTTACCACGTCCACTCCGACCGCGACTGCAACCGTTCCTTCTGTGGCGCCATCGAACCCGCCATCGGGGCGGGCACAGGTCTCCGGTACGGCCAGACGCACCTCTGAGGGATACTTCCGCGGCACGGCCATGGAAGTCGACTTTAACGCCTCAGGCACCCGGCCCCTGGGGGCAGGTACGGCGGTGTTTGCCGTGGGCCGGGATTCACGGATCGTGGAGAGCTCCATCGAGGCACCAGAAGGATGGTCGTGTTCCATGGCGGGTAGCACGGAAGTTACATGCAGCACGGATTCACTCCAGCGCAGCGATCTGCACTTCCATGTGACTGTGCAATCCAAGCGCCAGAAGTCCGACGGCGTACTGAGGTATTCCCTCAGCGGGAGCGGCCTGGCCACCGGGGAGTTTGAGTACCGCTACTAATTCGGATGACTGGGCAGCGTCACGAACCTCCTTCCCCGCTCACTACTTCAATGGCGGTCTCCGGAGATGAGAACCGAGCTAATTCGCTACGCATTATGGGGGCATTATGGAAGCAACGCTTTCTGCCGTTGCTGGTTTGTTGGGGATTCTGGTGGCTGTTTGGACTTTGGTTCCGACAGGCCGGAGTTGGTTTGCGCGAAAGTTCAGTTCACCGAACAAGCTTCGTTGGACGTTGGCGGGCTTGGGAAGCTTGCTGCTGGTAGCCCTCCTGGGGTGTGCCGTCGGACGGACACATCCTTCCTGGATGAATTCTGTGGTAGGGCTTGCTGCCGCGGGGCTGATCGTTGCGTGCCTTGTTGCGCCGGTGTTCCGGATCCGCCACAGGGTGGCTTCCCAGCCTCGAAGGGTGCTCGCCATCGGTGCGCACCCTGATGATCTCGAATTGGCCTGTGGTGCCACTCTCGCCAAGTTGTCCGATGCCGGCCATGACGTCAGGACCATGGTGATGAGTGGCGGGGGCAAGGGCGGAGACAGCAGTGTCCGGGCAACGGAGGCTGCTGCAGGCTCGGACTTCATGGGCGCCACCGCAGTTAGGGTCCACCATTTCCAGGACACCAACCTGTCCGAGCATGGGCAGGAGATGGTGAAAGCGATCGAGGAAGCCATTGAGGACTTCCGTCCGGACGTCGTCATCACGCATTCCCGCAATGACTATCACCAGGACCACCAAGCAGTTCACAGTGCCACCATGCGGGCGGCGCGGCGGCATTCCTCCATCTTGTGCTTTGAGAGTCCATCATCCACCCGACAGTTTGATCCCAGCGTTTTCGTCGACATCGCCGGGTATGTGGACGTAAAAATCCATGCCGTGGGCATGCACCGAAATCAAAAGGGCAAGCCGTACATGAGCGCTGAAAGGGTCCGCAGTCTCGCGGCCTTCCGGGGCTCACAAGTCAAGACCACTTATGCAGAAGGTTTTGAACCTGTTCGATTGCTCGGCTCTGCCGTAGGAGAGTTCTGATGGTACGCGTGCTGGTGACAGGTGTTGGCGGGCCGGCAGGGTCTTCCTTGGCACGTCAATTGGTGGGCCAAGGACATTGGGTTCTGGGCGTCGATATGAACCAGGTCCACGCTTCGGCGGCAGACGCTGTGTCTGTGGTGTCTCCCTCCAGCGCACCGGGCTACTTATGGGAACTTCGCGGACTCGTAGCCGCCCATGAGATAGAACTGGTGGTGCCAACCGTCAGTGACGAGCTGGTTTTGATGGCCGAGGCCAGGACCGATTTTGCTAGGGGAGTCGAGATCCTGATCGCGGACCCGGCACCCGTTCGGATTGCGAATGACAAATACCTCACCATGAAGTGCCTTGCCAACGCCAATGTGGATGTTCCGGATTTCGCGTTGCCGGGGGATTTCAGCTCAATCAATGAGGCAATGGCCAGGCTTGGCGGATCTTTGGTAGTCAAGCCCCGGGTATCGAGGGGTGGACGTGGAGTCCAGATCCTGGAAAGGGCCGCCGACGGCGGAAGAAGGGCCGCGCGCATATGGTCCTCATTGGATGATTCCTGGATCGTGCAGCGGTTTGCGCCGGGCACAGAGTATGCGCCTGTGGTTTTCCGGTCCTGGCATGAGTCGGAGCAGGACGATCTTGTGGTGGTTCTGGAGAAGACAGCGCTCAAACACGGTCGCGTCGGCAACGCGCTCTCGGTCAGGAGAGTGGATACGCAGGAGGCTCCCGACGTCGCCCGGATGGCGGAAGCAGCCTCCGCCGCACTGGGACTGGCCGGTCCCGTCGACGTTGACGTCCGCCGAATGTTGGACGGAAGGCCGGTAGTTCTGGAGGTCAACGCCAGGTTCGGTGCCAACAGCGCCTACGCCCCCGAACTCCTGGAGCGGGTCCTGCAGAGTCATGTCCGCGGGATGATCCTAGGACGGGCTGTGTGAGTTTGCTTGACGCAGCCATAATGTTCGTCCAGGTCGGAGGCTTGGTGATCCTGAGCTTCGGCATGGTCAAGATCGCCTACGTTCCACTGGCCTTGTATTTCAACTGGTTCCACCGCTCCAAACCTCCAAAGCATCGCTACTCGGTTATCAGCCAGCGGCCCTTGGTATCCGTGATCGTCCCCGGCTACAACGAAGCCGTGGTCATCACCAAATGCGTCGAGTCGATCCTTGCGAGCAGGTATCTCCGGCTCGAGGTCATTCTGGTGGACGACGGCTCCACCGATTCCACCGCACGCATTATGGGGGGACTGGCGGACCAGTATGACAGCGTGCGCTTCCTGTCGCAGACGAACGCCGGGAAAGGTGCCGCCCTGAACTGTGGGATCACCGCAGCCCACGGTGACATCCTGATGTTCGTTGACGCTGACGGAATCTTTGCTCCGGACACGCTCATGAACATGCTCGAAGGTTTCGACCATCCAAAAGTGGGAGCGGTGTGCGGTGATGACCGGCCCGTGAACCTGAACCGCGTCCAAACCATGATGCTCGCAGTCCTGAGTCACGTAGGCACGGGCCTTGTCCGCAGGGCCCTTTCCCTGTTGCACTGCTTGCCCATTGTTTCCGGGAACATCGGTGCTTTTCGTAGCGACCTTGTGGGGCAACTGGGCGGATTCCACGAGGACACCCTTGGTGAAGACCTCGAACTGACGTGGAGGGTCTACAAGGCCGGCTACCGGGTTCGATTCCAGCCCAGCGCCCTGGTCTACGCTGAGTCGCCCTCCACCATGGGCGGACTGTGGCGCCAGCGCGTGCGGTGGTCGCGCGGGTTGCTGCAAACACTCCGGATGCACATCGGGATGCTCGGGCGGCGTCGTTACGGGCTGTTTGGCATGTTCCTGGTGTTCAACGCCATCACCATGGTGGTGATCCCCGTGCTGCAACTGGCCATCTTGGGGGTCCTGCCCTTCCTCTATTTAGCAGGTGCAGGTCCGGTGCCGGGCCAGGTCTTCGCGATTCTTGGCTGGTTGGGCCTTTTCGTGTCTCTGGCCTTGGTGTGTTTTTCCATTGGTCTTAACCGTTCATGGCAGGATCTGCGATTCCTTTGGACTTTGCCGTTATGGCCCTTCTATTCGGTGTTCGTTGGACTGGCTTTGACCAGCGCAATCGTCAAGGAGATCCGTGGCACCCCGGCCAAATGGAACAAGTTGCAACGGACCGGCGTCATCAGCGTGATTGCTGCCGAGGGGAAACTCCGGAAAGAGGTGAGCGCTTGAACCGCGTAACCTCAGCCATCGCAGGCGCCCTCCTGGCCTCGACCCTGACCATGGTCTCCTGCGCCGGCGAACCACTTCCGAGGCCTGTGGACCGCATGGTCAACCTGGGCTTTGAGGACGTGGTGAACAGTGAGCCCGGCTACCTTGCGAAACTCTCAGAACGGTTGAATTCAGTGAATGCAACGGCGGTGTCCATCTCCGTTGGACGCACCGATTGGACAGCTTTCCCGTGGCCGGGCCAAGCCGGGGCGGAGGCCAGCGAGGTTTCCCGGTCAGGACGGGACTTCGTGGCAGAGTCCATCGCAGCGCTGGAGACCGCGGATGACGGGAGCAAGCGCGCTGTCATCCTGACCATCGACGTCTTGCTGGACCGCGCGCTGAAGGAAGAGCCTGCCCTTGCCGGGCGGAGCATCGACGGGGTGGCATCCGATTCCTTCGCGGGTGTGTGGTCATTGAGGCACGGCAAGGCCGGTACCCGGCTGGCTTCCCTCGCCGCTGCTGTCGCCAAGAAGTACAAGCCCTCGGCCGTGAACCTCACAGAGCTCATGTTCGACGACTTCACTTTCGGCGGCAACGATCTTCAGGACTTCAAAGTCTCCACCGGCTCGACGGACTGGCCCCGAAACGGCGACGGATCCATCGATGCTTCAGACCCACGTATCAATACCTGGCGCAGCGAAGCCATGGCGGACATCGTCCGCAAGGTGGGTGCCGCCGTCGAACCCTATGGTGTCAATCTGGACATGGACGTTCGCTCGCCGCGCGACTCACCGTCCGGGGACCGGGCGGACAGCGGACATGACTACGACCTCCTGCTCAAGCAGGTGGACCGGCTTCACGTGTGGGAGTACGTGGGGCTCAACAGCGAACGGTCACCGAAGACCAGGGAACTGGCTGAATCCATGAACCGTCGCGGGGGCTCCCGCATGTCCTTGTCGGTGGGACTTTGGTCCAGTGAGGGCCGGATATCGGCTGGAGAGTTCGGTACGGCATTGCGGGAGGCTGCGCTCGGTGGTGCGTCATCAGTATCCGTGACACCTGCCAGCCTCATGGAGGACCAGCACTGGGAGGAACTGAGGAAGGCCTGGGCCGGGGAGGTGCGGACTGTTGAGCCGATTCCCCGAGGAGTACGCTGACCGCATGGGGATGGACACAGTGGTTGCAATCGTCATCAGTGGTGCCCTGATACTCGGCTCCATTTGGGCTGGCACGCGGCTTGTTCAACGGGGTGTTCGAGCGAAGGGGGCAACAGGGACCCTGGGGAGTGTCCTGTCCATGATTGAACCCGCGACCGGTGCGCCTACCAGGGTTGAGGCGGCTGCGGCGATTGAAGAGATGCGCCAGCGCCGGCACGAAAAACTCTCCGCTGGGCCCGGCCTGCCGCACGACGAGCTTATGAGCGGCAAGGTGGTCCTGCCCGGGAGGGGCGACCCCACCGCGTGATGCCAGAATCTGAGACGCATTCCATGGGTCGAGTTCGGGGCAGGTAAGATCCCGTAGGAAACCCTAGTAATCCGGCTCACAGTATCCAGCGCAGTGTACGGGCCAAAACCAGATCCCGAAGGTATGCATCCATGGTTCACACTGCCCCTCAAGACACCGATCTCGCTGCCGAATTGCGCGCCGACGTGCGCCGCGTTTCCACCCTCCTGGGTGAATCATTGGTTCGCCAACACGGTCCGGAACTGCTTGACCTCGTGGAGCAGGTTCGCCTGCTGACCAAGGAGTCAAAGGAAGCCGCGCGCGGCGGTGCTGATGCCACCGGCCCTTGGAGCGCGCACGACGTCGTAGCCCAGGTCCGCGAGTTACTCGCCTCCCTGCCACTGGACCAGGCGACGGACCTGGTGCGGGCCTTTGCGTTCTACTTCCACCTCACCAATGCGGCGGAACAGGTCCACCGTGTCCGTGGCCTTCGCACCCGGCAGGAAAAAGACGGCTGGTTGGCCAAAGCCGTTTCCGAGATCGCGGGCCAAGCGGGTCCCCAGGTCCTGCAGGACGTGATCAACGAACTCGATGTCCGCCCCATTTTCACGGCACACCCCACGGAAGCTTCACGCCGTTCCGTGCTGGACAAAGTCCGCAAACTCTCCGATGTCCTTGCCGAGCCCACGGCGGAAGGAACGTCCACGCGTCGTCGACAGGACCGGCAGCTTGCCGAAATCATCGACCAGATGTGGCAGACCGATGAGTTGCGCCAAGTCCGCCCCACGCCCGTGGACGAGGCACGAAACGCCATCTACTACTTGAACAGCATCCTGACCGACGCCATGCCGGAAATGCTGACGGACCTCTCGGAGCTGCTGGCCGAGCACGGTGTCACTCTTCCGGCCGCCGCCGCGCCGCTGCGGTTCGGTTCGTGGATTGGTGGTGATCGTGACGGCAACCCCAACGTCACCGCTGCTGTCACCCGTGAGATCCTGCAGCTGCAGAACCAGAACGCCGTGCGCATCAGCATCGCCCTAATCGACGAACTTATATCGGTGCTCTCCAACTCCACGGCACTTTTCGGGGCCGATCAGGTATTGCTGGACTCGATCGCCGAGGACCTCAGGAACCTCCCGGGGCTGGACAAGCGCATCCTTGAACTGAACGCTCAGGAGCCCTACAGACTCAAGCTGACGTGCATCAAGGCCAAACTCATCAACACCGGTCGCCGCGTTTCGGCCTCGACGTATCACGAACCCGGCCGCGACTACGCCACCACGTCCGAGTTGCTGGCCGAGTTCGGTCTGCTCGAGGATTCGCTGCGGAACCATTCGGCCGCGCTGGTGGCAGACGGCGCGCTGGCCCGTGTTCGCCGGGCAATAGCTGCCTTCGGCCTGCATCTGGCAACACTGGACATCCGCGAGCACGCCGATTACCACCACGATGCTGTTGGACAGCTTGTGGACCGGCTCGGCACGGAGAAGCCCTATAGCGGCCTGAGCCGTGAGGAGCGCTTCACGTTCCTCGGAGCTGAACTGGCGTCGCACCGCCCTCTTTCAGGGCATCCCATCAAGCTCGAGGGCACTGCCGACGGTACGTACGACGTCTTCCGCAGCATCAGGCAGGCACTGCACACTTATGGGCCGGACGTCGTGGAGACCTACATCATCTCCATGACCCGTGGTGCCGATGATGTCCTGGCCGCTGCGGTCCTGGCCCGCGAGGCAGGCTTGATTGACCTCTTCGGCGCCAAGCCGCACGCCAAGATTGGCTTTGCCCCGCTGCTGGAAACCGTGGAAGAGCTGCGCGCTTCCGCTGAGATCGTGGACCAGTTGCTGTCCGATCCGTCATACCGGGAACTTGTCCGTCTCCGCGGCGACGTCCAGGAGGTCATGCTGGGCTACTCCGATTCCAACAAGGAATCCGGTGTGATGACCAGCCAATGGGAGATCCACAAAACCCAGCGCAAACTGCGCGATGTTGCGGCCAAACACGGCGTCCGCGTCCGCTTGTTCCATGGCCGCGGTGGTTCCGTGGGCCGTGGCGGCGGACCGACATACGACGCCATCATGGCGCAGCCGAATGGTGTCCTTGAAGGCGAGATCAAGTTCACCGAGCAAGGTGAGGTCATTTCGGACAAGTACTCCCTGCCCGAACTGGCGCGCGAAAATCTTGAGCTCTCCCTCGCCGCCGTCATGCAAGGCTCGGCCCTGCACCGTACCCCGCGTACTTCCGAGGATGAGCGCGAGCGCTACGCGAACGTCATGGAAACCATCTCCGACGCAGCCTTCGACCGCTACCGCACACTGATCGATGATCCCGAGCTGCCGGCCTACTTCCTCGCCTCCACCCCGGTGGAGCAGTTGGGTTCGTTGAACATTGGATCGCGCCCGTCCAAACGCCCGGACTCCGGTGCAGGCCTCGGCGGTCTTCGTGCCATTCCGTGGGTCTTTGGCTGGACCCAGTCCCGGCAAATCGTTCCGGGGTGGTTCGGCGTGGGCTCGGGCCTGAAGGCTGCCCGCGAGGCAGGCAACACGGACCAGCTCGTTGAAATGATGGACCGCTGGCACTTCTTCCGCTCGGTGATCTCCAACGTGGAAATGACGTTGGCAAAGACTGACATGGAAATTGCCGGGCACTACGTTTCCTCGCTGGTCCCGGAGGGACTGCACCGCCTGTTCCACATGATCCGTGACGAGTATGAGCTCACTGTGGCCGAAATCGAGCGTCTGACCGGCGAGATCGAACTCCTCGATGCCCAGCCGACCCTCAAGCGGTCGCTGGAGATCCGCGACCAGTACTTGGATCCGATCAGCTACCTTCAGGTGGAGCTGCTCCGCCGCGTGCGCGAAGAGTCCGTGTCCGGAGCCGAGATCGACGAGCGGCTGCAGCGGGCCATGCTCATCACGGTCAACGGCGTGGCCGCGGGCCTGCGCAACACCGGCTAGCAAACGCCCACTCACATCCCTCGGGGTTTCAAGGATCCCTCTCTCACTTGGTGAGAGAGGGATCCGCCCGAGGGCGCGGGACGTGAGAGAGGGATCCGCCCGAGGGCGCGGGACGTGAGAGACGGTTAGGGTGGTGGGATGCCGTCGTTCCAAACCAAGTTGAAGATCACTGGCCTCAAACCGGGAAATGCGCCTGAGTCAGTGATGGCCGCAGCGGTGGAAGCCTTGGAAACCCGCCACCACGTGGAATCGAACCAGCTGGATATCGTGGGCGGCGTCCCCCAAATCAGCCTGCGCTTCACAGTGGGTGACCGCGATTATTCCGGTGAGAACGACGAAGCCCGGACGTCGGCAGCCATGATGCGCGACGCCGTCGAACGCGTGGCCATCACGGGCAGCCTGTACGTACTGCGCCGCAGCCGCGGACGCTGGTCCCCGGTCTGACGACGCTGGTCGCCGACCTGCGTCAAGGAAGTTACTCTGGCTGGGGTACGTCGCCGGGCTTATCGGCGTCGTAGGGCTCGTCAACGGGGGAGCGGCTGCCACGGCGCCGCGTGACGATCAGCCCGACCACCACGCCGATCACCAGGCCGACGCCCACGCCGATGAGGGAACTGGCCCAAAACGGCAGCTTGGTGGTGGAGCCAGTGAAGTAGCCAAGGCCCACTTGCCAGACCGCCCAGAGGACCGCGCCCAAGCCGGCGCAGAGGCTGAAACCGCGGACGGACACGTTGGCGATGCCCGCTGCCGAGGACGTTGCGAGCCTGCCTCCGGGGATGAATCGTGCGCCGATAATGGCGCCGTAAGTGGAGGAACGTCCGGCTTTGGCGATGGCTTCGTGTATGCCGCGATGGACCCGGCGGCCCCACGACCACCGGTCCAGAACATGGCTGATGCGCCGTTTGAACAGGACAAAAACCGCCATGTCGCCGAGCCAGGATGCGAAAGCGGCGAGGAAGAGAATCAGCCAGAAGTTGGCGTGGCCGTCGGCAGCGAGGGCGCCGCCGGTGATCACCACCATTTCCGAGGGGATGGGCGGGAAGATGGCGTCGCCCAGCACAATGGGGACGATCCACAGATAAATCGCGGATCCCCACGTCTCCGGGGCGGTGATGTCCATGGGCACAAGGTACCGCACTTGCCGCATCCGCCGCTCCGGCGCGAGACTGGCGCCATGAGAATCGACATTTTGAAGGGGGACATCACCACCCGCCCGGTGGACGCGATCGTCAACGCCGCCAACTCGTCTCTGCTCGGTGGAGGGGGAGTGGACGGGGCCATCCACAGGGCAGCTGGCCCGGAACTCCTCAAGGCATGTCGCGAGGTGAGGCGGACGGCCTTGCCGGACGGCCTGCCGGTGGGCGCTGCCGTCGCGACCCCCGGGTTCGGGCTTCCCGCCCAGTGGGTGGTGCATACGGTGGGGCCCAACAGGCATGCCGGGCAGACGGATCCGGCGCTGCTCGCCTCGTGTTTCCACGAAAGCCTGAGGGTGGCGGCCGGGCTTGGTGCCAGGACGGTCGCCTTCCCTGCGATCAGCGCGGGAATTTACGGATGGGACGCCCGTCAGGTTGCCGAGGTAGCGTTCGACGCCGTGAGGTCGTTTTCGTCGTCGGCTTCAGCAGGTGCGGCTGCGGACAGCCCGCTTGAGGTAGTGGAGTTCGTGCTGTTCTCGGAGGATACGACGGCGGTCTTCCGGACGGTTTTCGGTTCCTCGCCGGGGTTTGATTCCTGACCAGGGTCCGACGACTGAACCGGCGAACGGCAGACCCTGCCTTTACGCTGCTGCAGGCGCGCTCCCGGGGACTTCTGCAGCACGCTTGTGGCCCAGGAACTTGCCCGCTTTGAAGTACCAATACGGCCAGGCGATCCACGCGGATGCCCCTGCCAGGACGCCAGCGCCCATGATCGCGAACCTCAGCCATTCCGGACCGGGAATCAGGAAGCCCAGACCTGCCACCGGAAGTCCGATGACCAGTGCCCCTCCAATGAACCGGCCAAGCCTGGCCAGTCCGAGCGGGTAACCTTCCACGGTACGCAGCTTGTTATTCGCTGTGAGGAACCACGCAGCCTGGGTGGTGATCGCAGCGACGGACACTGCGGTGGATGGCTCGAACGCCAGGACCTTGAGCACCAAGAGGGCGGAACTGGTGGCACCGGCTGCGCAGGCTGCCACAGTGATCCATTTCAACGGTTCGGTCCACGGTGCTTTCGGAAGGCGCTTGTGGACCTGGAGGATCACAGGAATGACAAGGATGTTGAAGACTGCGCCCGTAGCGTCGTTGATGGTTCCGAAAACGAAAGGTCCACCCCTGGGCACTTCCACGGCGTACATGGCTGCGAGGGTCACGACGCCGGTCACTCCCACTGCGGCAGCGGAGTACGCAAAGACCGCAGCAGACCTGTCGCCTGGTATTTCCACCAAATTGTCCATCACAGCTCCCGGAGAAGACCCAGAATCCTCATGGTAGTCCTGCGCTGAGCCGTGCGAAACAGGTGCCGCGAAAGGCTCCCGCCGGGTACTCAGGCGTGGGCTTCGCTGAGCTCCAACTGGCTGCGGTACTCCACGGGTTGTTTGGTGATGGGGTCCACAAACCGAATGCCGCGGGCAAGGAGTTGGAGCGGCTTGTTGTAGTCATCCGGGGCTTTGTCCAGCAGGTCCGGGTAGAAGGCATCGTTGATGATTCCCAGCCCCAACGATGCCATGTGGACGCGAAGTTGATGGGTTTTTCCGGTGTGGGGTTCCAGCCGGTACAGCGCGCGCTGGTGGGTGCCGGCGTCGAACGTTGTTGTTTGTTCGATCCGCGTTTCGGCGTTCGGTTCGCCGTCGATCACTTCGGCGAGCAGGTAGCTTCGGGACTTGGTCATGTGGTTGCGGACCACGGCGGGGAACTCGACGGCGGGAAAGCCTGCGGCGGGCGTCGCGGCGGACACGCACTCGTATTCCTTCTGGACCTGGCGCTTCTCGAAAAGCACCTGGTAGTTGCCGCGCGTTTCCGGGTTGGTGGAGAGCAGCAGCAGGCCGGCCGTCATGCGGTCCAGGCGGTGCATGGGGATGAGGTCCGGGAGGTTCAGGAGGTTCCGGAGCCGGACCAGCGCGGATTCCTGGATGTAGGTGCCGCCGGGAGTGGTGGGGAGGAAGTGCGGCTTATCCACCACCAGGATGTGCTCGTCTTGGTGAAGGATAGTGATTTCCACGGGCAGCCGCGTCTCGGGCGGGAGAGTGCGGTAGTACCAAATGAAGGTGTGGTCCTTCAGTTTGGTGCTGCGATCGAGGGGAACACCGCCTTCACCCACGATCTCGCCGGCGTCGAACCGGTCCTCAATACCCTGGGGATCGATGTGTCCCCAGCGGTGCATCATGTAGTCCATGGCGGTGGTCCACGGGCCCTCGTCCGGGAGGCGCAGACGGGTCGCGTTCACGCCGTCGCGCACGGGGAGGGGGGATTGCATCACCGGACAATTCTACCGGCGTTGCGTTGTGGGGCCCGCTGTGCGCCCTGATTCGCGCGCGAGGCACGCAGAGCGGGCCTCACAACGGAACCAACCGACGATAAAAAATTTCTTGACAAGAAAAGTTGTCGGTGACCATACTTGAAGCATGTTGGACATCGAAGTGATCGAGGACCCGGCCGCGGCGGAAGCGTCGCTGGACCCGATCCGCACCCGCATCCTCCACGAGCTCGCCGAGCCCGCGTCCGCCACACAGTTGGCCCTCAGGGTCGGTTTGCCGCGGCAAAAAGTGAATTATCACCTCAAAGCCCTCGAACGGCACGGGCTGGTTGAGCTGGTGGAAGAGCGGCGAAAAGGCAACGTCACCGAGCGCGTGGTGCGTGCGACGGCGGCCTCCTACCTGATCTCGCCCGTCGCCTTGGCATCGGTGGCCCCGGACCCACGACGCTTCGCAGACCGCTTCTCCGCGTTTTGGCTTCTCTCCCTTGCCTCGCGCACCGTGCAGGAAATGGGCAAGCTCATCTCCGGCGCCGCTGCGGCCAAGAAGAAGTTGGCCAGCTTCGCGATCGACGGCGAGATCACGTTCCGCTCCGCGGCGGAACGCGCAGCGTTCGCCGAAGAGCTGGGAGTGGCGGTGACCCAACTGGTGGATAAGTACCACGACGGCGGCGCTGCCGCGGAGGCGGGCGGGGCGCGCAAGCACCGGCTCGTCGTCGTGCTTCACCCCGCACTCAAGACGCCCCCGCAACAAGAGCACTCAACAGATCAAACAGCAGAAAAGGACCAAAGCAATGACTGACAACCGGAAATTCGAAATTGTGGCGGACGCCGAACTGCCCGGAACCCCGGAGCGGGTGTGGGAGGCGGTTACCAAGGACACTCCCGCGTGGATGTTCCCCACGGATCAGTGGCCGGACGTAAAAACCGTCCAGGAATATCCCGCGCACTTGGTGTCACGGATGGATGGCCCGGACGGCTGGTTCAACCAGTTGGAGCACGTCCTGGAGCCTCTCGAAGGTGGCCGTGCCAAGCTGCACTATGTCCACAGCGGCATTTTCGCCGATAACTGGGACGAGCAGTACGACGGTGCCAGCAAGCATACGGAGTTCTACCTGCACACGCTGGGTCAGTACCTGCAGTACTTCGACGGCAAGCCCGTAGTGTTCACCGACATCCAGGCGCCGGCCTCTTCACAGACCCCTGGCGGTTTCCTGCAGCTGAAGAAGGCACTGGGCGTGGAGGATGTTGCTGCCGGTTCGCGATTCGACCTGGACGCCGACGGCGTGGGGCGGCTCAGTGGCGAAGTGGACTTCTCCAACGAGAACTTCCTGGGACTGCGGACCGGCGACACCCTTTACCGCTTCTTCGGTCGGAATGCTTTCGGCGCTCCGGTGGGCATGACCGTGCACGATTTCAGCGGCTCCGGCGACTCGGAGCTCACGACCAAGACCTGGGGCGCATTCCTGGAGAAGGTCTACGCGTAAGCGAAACCGGCTAGGCGGCCCAGGCCCGGGCTACGGAGTCCAGGGCCGCCTCGTAGAATCGTGCCCAGTCCGTGGCGGGGTCATTCATTTGCGCCAACTCTAGGCTGACCAGTCCGTGGACCTGGCCCCAAATCGCCATCGCCACCATGGTGGGATCGTCGTTGCGGAGCACGCCGGTTGACTGGGCAGCCACCACCGCCTCCACCAAGGGGAGCATGGAATCCGAGGCGACGTCCGGCGTCGGGCTGCAGTCAACGTAGGCAGCCAGCGCGCCGCCGAACATGAGCCGGTACAACGCTGGATGCTCCAAGGCCCACACCCGGTAGGCGCGCCCAAGCTCCAGCAGTCCGCCCTTGGCGGCTTCCTTTTGGGACTCGCCGAAGGAGCGAAAGCCGTCGTCGACGGCGGCCGTCAGCAGTTGCGCTTTGCCGCCGAACAGGGAGTAAATGGCCGTGGTGGAGGTCTCTGCCGCGGCGGCGACGTCCCGAAGGGTGACGCGGGCAGGTCCTTCGCGGTCCACGAGGTCTGCGGTGACGGCCAAGAGGCGTTGCTGAACATGTTGATCATGAACGATGGGTCTTGCCATGCCTTCAAGTGTTTCATAACATTGTTTCATAACAACGTTACGAAACTCGAAGTCGAGACCGCAGTCAGGAAGGATTCACATGGCACAGGAGATTTTCCCCGGTCGCTTCACGGCGGACATCGGGCGCGACACCGTGACCGTTTTCCTCATCGGGATGCGCGCCAACCGGTGGTGGAAGATGGGCCGAGTGGCGAAGGTTGCCTCGGCCATGCCCACCATGATGCGGCACCTCGCTGCGAACCCCGAAGCTGGACTACTCGGCAGTGAGCAGTGGTTCGGGCGGACCACCGTGCTGCTCAGTTACTGGGAAAGCCCAGAGCATCTTCGCAAATTTGCTGCTGACAAGAATTCGCCGCATCTGGGGCCGTGGCGGAAATTCATGAAGGAGATTGCGGGCAGCGGGGACGTTGGCGTGTGGCACGAAACGTACCAGGTTCCGGCGTCGGGCATTGAAGTGGTTTACAACGGAATGACGCTGTTCGGACTGGCCAAGGCAACCTCGCATGTCCCAGTGGGCCCCGGCAGCAACACGGCGAAGCAGCGCATGGGCGGGACGCGGAGTGCGGCGGCTTAGGCAACCGCGACGACGGCGGGCCGCTCGGCCTTGAGGGTGCGGCGCAGGTGGGGTGCGGCGTCGAGCTTGTCCTGGGCGGCGCGGAGCGCGCCGACGGCGAACTCCAACTGCGCGGGCGGCAAGGTGTAGGGCACACGCAGGTAGTGCTCGAACGCTCCGCCCACACCAAAGCGGGGACCGGCGGCCAAGCGGAGCCCGAAGTCCGGTGCGAGCACTGTCAGCGCTGTGCTGCACGGCGAGGGGAGCCGGCACCAGACAGTGAGTCCACCCTGTGGTCGCTCCACCTCCCAGTCCGGCAGGTGCTGCGCAAGCAATCCCAGCAGCGCTTCCCGGTTGTGCCTCAGCTCCTCCAATCGGGCGTCCAGTGGCTCCGAGAATGACCTGATCAGGCGCGCAGCCGCCAGCTGCTCCACCACGGGGCCGCCCAAATCCATGACGGTCCTGGTCGCAACAAAGCGGTCAATCAGGGCTTCGTCTGCCCTGATCCACCCGGTCCTGAGGCCTGCCCAATGGGATTTGCTCAGCGACCCAATGGACACCACCGAAGGACTGAAGGACGACATCGGAGCCGTGCGGACGCCGTCGAGGTTCAACCCGCGAAGCGTTTCATCCACTACCAGTACGGTCCCGGACGCAGTTGCCGCGCGCACCAAGCGCCGCCGCTGCAGATCCGACATGATGCGTCCTGTTGGATTGTGGAAGTCCGGTACGAGATAGGCCATGGCGGGTCGCTGGTGGTTCATGGTGGCGACCATCGCGTCGATGTCCCAGGCCGGAGAGGTACTCGACTGTATTACGGGCAGCGCAACTGGCAGCGGTTTGCAGCCGGCGGAGCGGATGGCGTCCAGCGCGTTGGGATAAGTGGGGTGTTCCACCATGACCCGGTCCTGCTTTCCGGCGAGCGTCCGCAACACGATATTGAGGGCATGCTGGGCGCCGGAGGTGATCAGGATCTGGCCGGCTGTGGTGGGCGCGCCCTCGGCGGTGTATTTTTCCGCGATGGCTTCACGCAGGGCGGGTACGCCCACAGCGTCGTACCCGAAGCCCGGCAAGAGTGCAGGCAGTTCGGTCAGTGCCTCCGCGAATGCCCTGTGCACCACTTCTCCGGCGGCGGGAAGCGACGCATAGGCCAGGTCCAGCAGCCCGTCCGGAACAGCAAGGCCCGGTGCACTGACTGGCGCCGTGCGGTGCGGGATGCAGGTCCTGCCGCGGCTGCCCTGCCCGGCAGTGAGGAAACCCTGCTCGCGCAGGCTCGCGTACGCGGCGGTGACGGTAGTGCGGCTGAGGCCGAGTGTTTGGGCCAGCGCGCGTTCGCTCGGCAGCGCGACGTCCAGTGGGATGCGCCCATCCATCACCAGCAATCGCACGACGTCGGCCAACTCCCGGTAGGCGGGCAGGGCGCCGGAGTTCCAGGAGCCCAGGAGGCGGACGAGTGCAGTGGGATTCAATGAGCCGGACATAAGACCAGTATTCCAAACTGGCTATGGAATACAAGGCCAGTTCTCTTGGATGATGGACATCATGATGACCCGAAGAATCACACAACTCCTGATTGGCCTCGCGATGTATGGCATCTCCCTGGCCATGTTCATCCGGGCCGGCCTTGGCTTGGACCCCTGGGACGTGTTCCACCAAGGCGTGTCCCAGAAGACTGGCCTCAGCATTGGCGTTGTGGTCATCGCGGTCAGCTTCCTTGTCCTGCTCCTCTGGATTCCGTTGCGGCAAATGCCGGGGATCGGAACCATCGCCAACGCGGTGCTCGTGGGACTCTTTGCCGACCTCGGTCTGTGGCTCATTCCGGAGTTCTCCCACCTTGGAGGCCAGATCGCCATGCTTGCCGGAGCCGTGATCCTCAATGGCATCGCTTCTGCCTGCTACATCGGAACACGGCTCGGCCCCGGCGCCCGCGATGGCCTCATGACAGGCCTGGTCCGCCGTACCGGATGGTCGGTTCGACTGGTGCGCACCGGCATCGAAGTGGTGGTCCTTGCCGTAGGTTTCCTGCTGGGAGGCTCGGTAGGCGTGGGAACCGTGGTCTACGCCTTGGCCATTGGCCCGATCGTGCAAGTGCTGCTGCCGAAATTCATGGTCCCGGAAGTGTCCAAGGCAAAGGACGGCACGGCTTCCGGTCCGGCAACGGAACCCGTGGAAGCCGTACCGACAGCGCCAGCTGCCTCGTGAATCCGGGGCGCACAGCCGGGGGTTCCGGTTGGGCGCACTCGTGTGCTGCCCGCCGCCCGCTCCCGCTGCTGAGCGTCTCTGGCGCTTTGCCCACTGCTAGTGACGGGCTATGGGGCCGGCTGGCAGCGGGGGCAGAAGTAGATGTCCCGTTCCTCAGTCCCATCCGGGGCCGCCAGGAGCGCGCGGCGGACAGTGGTCCCGCACCGACGGCACGGTTGGCGTTCCCTGCCGTAAACCCAATACCCGGGCCTCATGGCGCGGGGACCAAGAGTACTGCGCCGCCCCGGACCGAGGTTTTCACCGAGGAGGCGCTTGGCATCGTTGATGGTCTTGGCCAGATCCGGCACTTCGCCCACCGGGAGCGTTGGGTGGATGCCGGAGAGGAAGCACGCCTCGCACCGGTAGATATTGCCGATGCCTGCGAGCTTACGCTGGTCCAACAAGGCGAAACCCACGGTGATGTCCGGCTCAGCCCGTAGCCTCCGCAGAGCTTCTTCCTCGTCCCAATCCGGGCCGAGGAGGTCTGGTCCCAGGTGTCCAACAATCTTCTCTTCCTCGGCGGTTGGCACCACTTCCAGGATGCCCAGCGAGAACCCCACCGCGTCAGCCGAGGCTGTGCGGAGCACACACCGTGCCGTGTGACCGGGTTTGGTCCATCGACCACCCGGCGGATAGATCATCCAGTTCCCCTCCATCTTCAGGTGGGAATGGATGGTCAGGGCACGCGGCCTTTTGCTGGCACCGGGTTCCTCGTCCACTGGTCCGGTGAGGCGCATCAAGAGGTGTTTGCCCCGCGGGACCACCTCGGTCATGGACCACCCTGCGAGGTTCAGCGTGGCGAAGCGGGGCACACGGAAGTCGGAGGCCGTGATGGTTTGCCCGGCCAGGGCCTCGTTCAGCCGCGACGCCGCGCGCCAAATGGAATCACCCTCAGGCACGGATCCGCAGTCCCTTCGGAGTGGAGTAGGCGCCGGCTGCTGCCAGGGCAACGGCAATGGGGGTTTCGAGGAGGTCGTGCCCGTTGACCTTCTCCATGAAGAGCTTGTCCACGGCGCCGCGGCGCACCACATCCACCAACGCCTGGGCTGCCAGTGTCAGCACGGCCTCGTCTTGGTTGAAGGTGAGCAGCGTCTTGCCGCCGCGTTCCACGTAAAGGACCAACGCGCCGTCGACCATCACCACCAGCGCTCCGGCTTTCCGTCCGGGACGGTGCCCGGACCCGGCGTCGACTGACAACGCGGGCCACGGAAGGGCGGCCCCATACGGGTTGGCTGGATCCGTTGCGGCCAATGCCAACGCCGACGGTTCTGCTTTGGAAATACGGGCATCCTCGGTGAATGATCTCAGTCGGTCCACTGTTGCGGGGACCGCGAACTGGGCAGCTCCCAAATGCTCGATGAAGTAGCCGCGGCGGCACCGGCCTGCCTCCTCCAACCGGGCAAGCACTTTGTACATGAGCCCGAAGCCGCCAATGATGTTCTCCGCCATGACCGAACCGCGGGTCACCACGCCATACCTGTCCAGCAGCAATTCGGCGGTGCCGCGGGCATGGATGGTGGGATCCAATTCCGGGGCGGGCAGGGCCGACCAACGGCCCACAGCAGACGGTGGTGCAGCTGCAATCCCGCCTGGAACCGAACCGTAGCGGCCACCGGTAAGCCCAGGCGAGCCCAGCAGACCTGACCCATGGGAACGGCCCAGCCTGCTGAGGCGCGGAGCCCGTGCCCTGGGGGCCTTAGCCACCTGCCGGTGGGCGGTTTTGCCACCGGCGATCATGGCGCGCACCGGGGCGAACGTATCTCCTGTCACCCGGCCGGCCCAGACCAGGTCCCACAGAGCGGAGACCACGGCGTCGTCACTTAACACTGCGTCCATGCCGCCGGCCACGTCCGTGAGTTGCCGGAAGAAGTAGCCACCGCCTGCGCTGAAGTGCTCCAAAAGCCGCTGCTGTGCGTCGCCGGGTTCGAACTCGGGGGACGGGCTGAGGGTCAGCTCAGCGGAATCGGCCACGTGGAGGCTGATCCAGCCGTCGTTTCCGGGCAGGGACCCTGCCCCGGACCAGAGGAGTTCGCCGGCGGCCATCAGTTCGTCCAGCATGGCGGGTTTGTAGTCCGCCACCCGGCTTGCCAGTACCAAAGGCTCCCAAGCTGAGGCGGGGATCGGAACCCCGGACAGCTGGTCCACGGCCGTGATGATGCCGTCCAGTCCGCGCAACGCCTGGCTCCGCGACTTCCCCGGTGCGGTGACATTTTGCCAGGCCGGCAGGAACCGCCCATAAGCGGCAGTGTCCACGGGCTCCACTTCGGCGCGGAGGGCAGCCAGGGAACGACGACGCAGCTTGCGCAGAACTTCGGCATCGCACCACTCGCTGGACGGCGGGGCGTCCAGGGTCATGAGCTCGCGATCTGCGCCTTCCGCTGTGGGTTGGGGTTCGGCCACAGCGTGTGGACGGAACTCTCCCTCCACCACCCGGCCGTCCCCGGCCAGGCGTTTCAGGGCCGTGTTGACCACCGCGACACCGAGTCCCAACCTCGAGGCCGCTTCCGACGCCGTGAAGGGCCCGTGGGTGCGGGCATACCGGGAGACGAGGTCACCCAAAGGATCATGGACCGGTTCAATGAACGCCAACGGAACACCCATAGGCAAGGGAACGCCGATTGCGTCGCGAAGTCTCGCGGCATCCTCCACTGCAGAGAAGCGTTCGACGCCGCCAATGGTCACCTTGAGTGCACGGTTGGCTTTCTGCAGGGCAGCCAAGTGGGATCCGGCGTCGGTGACCGTGCCTGATGGCGCGGCCGGCGGAGCTTCGTCCAGGTGTTCGGCGCCGTCCGGATGATCTGCGCTGACATGCTCCTCCAGCGTGTGCTGCGCTGTTTCAGCTGTCTCCACTCCTTGAAGCCGTTCCGCCACTTCTTCAACGCTGAGCGGACCCAACAACCGGAGCAGGTCAGCGACGCCCTCCATCCCGCGCACTCGGCGGTCCGGGGCCAGCCGCTGTAGTTCCCTTTCCGTGGAATCGATGACTGCGGCGTCGAGGAGCTCGCGCAGTTCCACACGCCCAAGGAGTTCGTTGAGGAGAGTGGAGTCCAACGCCAGGGCAGCAGCCCTGCGTTCTGCCAAGGGGGAGTCGCCCTCGTACAGGAATTGGGCCACATAGCCGAATAAAAGCGACTTCGCGAAGGGGGAGGGCTGCTGCGTTGTGGTCTCCACGATCCTGAGCTCACGGCGCTCCACGGATGCCGCAATGTCTTTCAACGCGGGCAGATCGTAAACATCCTGCAAACATTCGCGCACTGTTTCGAGCACGATGGGAAAGGACGGGTACTTCCGGGCGACGTCCAGCAATTGGGCCGAGCGTTGCCTCTGCTGCCACAGCGGCTGCCGTTTGGCCGGGTTTTGGCGTGGCAAGAGGAGCGCCCGCGCCGCACACTCGCGGAACCGGGAGGCGAACAGGGCGCTGCCACCTACTTCAGTAGTGACGATCTGCTCCAGTTCCTCCGGATCGAAGAGGAACAATTCAGCACCGGGTGGCTCATCCTCCATCATGGGCACGCGCAGGACGATGCCATCATCGGCCGCCATCGCGGACCCATCCAGGCCGTAGCGCTGTTGGAGTCGTTGGCCCACGGCCAGCGCCCACGGAGCGTGGACGGGCATGCCGAAGGGGCTGTGGAGCACCACCCGCCAATCGCCCAGCTCGTCATGGAAACGCTCCACCACCAGCGTTCTGTCGCTGGGAACAATCTCCGTGGCTTCCTTCTGTTCCCTGAGGTACTGGAGCAGGTTGCTTGCCGCGAAGGCATCCAGACCACTGGCTTGGCAGCGTTCCATGGCGGGAGCCTCGTCCGCTGCGGAGAGTTCCCGGATAAACGCGCCCAAGGCCCGGCCCAGGTCAACGGGCCTGCCGAGCGAATCACCCTTCCAGAAGGGAAGCTTCCCCGGCTGGCCGAAGGCAGGGGAGACCAGCACGCGGTCGTGCGTAATGTCCTCGATCTTCCAACTGGTGGCGCCCAGCGCAAAGACATCGCCGACCCTGGATTCGTACACCATTTCCTCGTCGAGTTCACCCACACGGCGGCCGCCCTTGGCCGCGCGGGCCGAGGCAGTGGGTTCACTCCCGTTACCGCTGCCGGGGGAAGCTGATCCCTCGACTTCCGTGCCGATGATGTACACGCCGAACAATCCCCGGTCCGGGATGGTGCCACCGGAGGTCACTGCCAAGCGTTGGGCTCCGGGCCTGCCCTCAATGGTTCCTGCATGCCGGTCCCAGATGATGCGTGGCCGGAGCTCGGCGAACTCGTCCGAGGGGTACCGGCCGGCCAAGAGGTCCAAGGTGGCTTCAAACGCTGATCGCGGCAGGCTGGCGAACGGTGCAGAACGCCGGACGGTGCTGAACCAGTCTTCGACGTCGATGCTCCCCAAGGCAGTTGCCGCGACCGTCTGTTGGGCCAGGATGTCCAAGGGATTCGTGGGGATGCTCAACCGCTCAATCTGCCCACTGAGCATGCGTTCCACCGTGACGCTCGTGTGCAGGAGATCCGCCCTGTGCTTGGGGAACAGCACACCTTCGGAAATCTCGCCCACTTGGTGTCCGGCGCGGCCTACCCGCTGGAGGCCACTGGCCACCGACGGTGGAGACTCCACCTGGATGACCAAGTCCACAGCACCCATATCGATGCCAAGTTCCAGTGAGGAGGTTGCCACCACGCACCGGAGCCTGCCGGACTTGAGGTCGTCCTCGATCATGGCTCGCTGGTCTTTGGACACCGAGCCGTGGTGGGCGCGGGCTAATACGGGATCGGCGCCGGTGGTACTGCCGGCCTGCGCCATCATGTGAGCCGGCGTGGCGGTGGACGCCGGCACTGAGGATGCCGGAGCTGTGGACACAGGAGCTATGGACCCCGAAACGCCGGAGCTTGCCTCCGGTGCTGCCCACTCTCCGCCGCCCACTGCCATCAATTGTCGTTCGGCGTAGATTTCATTGAGCCGTGCCGTCAGGCGCTCTGAAAGGCGGCGGGAATTGGCAAACACAATGGTGGATTGTTTGGAGAGGACCAGATCCACAATCTGTTCCTCCACATGCGGCCAGATGGAGGCCTGGGGCTGCAGTCCCGACGCCGGGCCCGAATCGAATGCCCCCGCGGCACCCTGGAGGTCTGACATGTCCTCCACAGGCACGGTGACGGTAAGGTTCCAGTTTTTCTTGGACGGCGGAGCCACGATTTCCACCGGTGCCTGACCTGCCAGGAACTGCGCCACCAACTCACGCGGTTGGACGGTAGCCGAGAGCCCGATGCGCTGCGCTGGCTTGGGAAGCAATGCATCCAGGCGCTCCAGCGAGACGGCAAGGTGTGCCCCGCGCTTGGTGCCCGCAACGGCATGCACTTCGTCGATGATGATGGTGTCCACTTCGCTGAGCGTCTCCCTGGCACGGGAGGTCAGCATAAGGAACAGGGACTCCGGAGTGGTGATCAGGATGTCCGGTGGGTTGGTCAACAGCGTACGGCGATCTGCCGCCGTCGTATCTCCTGAACGGACACCGACCGTGACGAGAGGTGCAGGCAGCCCTAAACGCTTGGCGGTCTGGGTGATGCCAATCAGTGGTGCCCGGAGGTTCCGCTCAACGTCCACGCCGAGGGCTTTCAGCGGTGAGATATAGAGGACACGTGTTTTGGTCTTGGGGCGTTTGGCCCGGCCTTTGCCGTTGGCAGGGACAGTCTCCAACCCCGGAAGGGTGTCCGACGGGGTGGAATGCAGCCGGTCCAACGCCCACAGAAAAGCTGCGAGGGTCTTACCGGAACCGGTGGGAGCCACGACCAAGGCATGCGAACCTGACGAGATCGCGTTCCACGCCCCGTCCTGCGCGGGGGTGGGCTCGGAAAAAGCGCCGAGGAACCATTCCCTGGTTGCCTGGCTGAAACGGCTGATGGCGCCATCCGACGCCTGCGGCTCCTGCATTCCTCCATCATGCCCCACGGCCCCGACAGAATAAGACGGAGCCGTGGAGACAGTGTCAGACTGCCTGGAATGCTGTGATGGTCAGGAGCTTGATACCGGCGTTGCTGCACGCATCATGCGCCTCGGCGACGAACAGCGACGCGGTGTCGTTCGGCGGGTAGATACGGAAACCGGCAGCGGGGACCTTGGTGCAATCGCCGTAGTTTCCGGCCTGCGTGTAGCGGATTTCGGCCCACGCCGACTTACCTGGGGCCAGTTCGATCTTGGTGACCGGGGTGGTCGTTTCGCGGGTTGCCGGTTCGCCGATCGGTTCACCACTGGCCTCGGCGGTCAGTGAGACGCCGGCGAAGCCTTCCAGTGTGCACGGCGTGGTGCCGGAGTTCGTCAGGATCAGCTTCTCGTAAATGCTGCCTGCCGCTCCGCCGCCGGTTGAATCGGTAGCCGCAGTCAGGGACGCTGCCTTGCACTGGGTGGCGCCTGCTGGCGCAGCCGACGTGGTGGGCGCCGATGGCGTCATTGTGGCCGTTGCCGAAGGTGAGCTGGGAGTCGACGAAGCCGACGGGGTTGAAGAAGTGGGCGGGGCACTGCTGGTTCCCGCCGGGCTGGGGCTTGGCCCGCAGGCTGCCAGGAGCAGCAGTGAAGCGGCTGCCGTCGTCGTCACAAGTCCGGTTTTAATGCGCTGAGTCCACATGGGCACCAGCCTTGTCCCGGCCGTGACGTGAGTCAATTCAGCCACGGCGAAGGACCTGGATTGGCGCCCGGATCGTAATCTTCCGGGCGCCAATCCAGAGGTCGACTACTTGGAGGAATCAGCCTTGACCACCGCGGGCTTGGCAGCGCGGCTGCGGAAGAACGCCGCACCGCCCAGGCCCAAACCAGCGATGCCGGCGATGAGGCCCGCCCAGCTGCGTGCCTGCGAACCGTCGTCGGAGGTCACTGCGGAAGCCTGCTCTGTGGAGACGGCGGTTGCAGCGTGGTGGTCACCTTCTGCAGCAGCAGGGGTGATGGTGACCGACGGCGCCGGAGCCTTGAGATCGTGGGGGTCCTGGCCTTCCTTGGCGATCTCGGACCAATCGGTCTGGCCTTGTTCGCAGGTCTGCAGCGTGGGGAAGTAGAGGGTTTTGCCGGCGGCGTCCGGCAGCTTGACGGACAGGACCAATGCGTCACGCAGGTGAGGGTCAAGCGGAGCCTTGGCCGTGTACACAATCTGGCTGGTGCGCTTGGTGATGGTGGTTCCGTCATCCAGCTTCTTGGGCTCGGCGAGGGTCTCCGTGACCTTCTCCACGGTCCAGTTCGGGTTGACGGTCGGCTGTGCGTCATTCAGCTCTTCGGGGAGTGAAATGGCAACCTTTGTGGTGCCGAACGTGTCGCAACCGTGGGGGATGCCGAAAGTGACCAAAGCGTACGAGTTGGCAGCGGTCTTGTTCGGGTCGGCGGAAACGTGGGCGGAGGCTCCGGCCAGGCCTGCCATCATCAGGGCGGCGGTTCCACCGGCGACGGCGGTAGCGGAAAGGGTGCGACGGAGGGCGGACTTGTTCATGGGATTGCCTTTCGGGGGCGCCGGCTGAGGCGGCGCGGGGGTACGGGTTGAGAGCCCGTCACCATGCAAAGGCTTTGCTTTTGCGGCGCGCTGTTGCGTCGCCTTGGTGCCGGGCGGAACTAGGGAAGTACGACGACGGCGGGCGGGCCGCGTCGGCTGTCTTGCCTGAGGTTCCGCCAGGGGCGGGGGATGAAGACATCGGGTGCGCCAACCGCGGCAGGCGAGGCACCGGCGTCGGGCCTGAACACCAAGGTGGGCAGGGCGAGCAGCGGCCGTAGCCAGGCCGCCAACTGCCAGAGCGCATCTTCACCCTTGGTGAGGACGATCGCAGAAGCAAAGGTAGCGATGACGTGGCCCACCAGCATCAGGGGGCCGAAAGCCGTCCCGAGCTCATGGGTGTGCGCTGCTGCGAGGTCCATGCCGGGGCTTAAGGAATCGCCGCCGAGGTGGTGGTTTGCTGCCGGACCCGTGGCCGTGATGGGTCCCAGCGCGGTGAAGGCCTCGTGAAGCACCAATTGTCCCGCGCCTAAGAGGCCCGCCATGGAGACGAGGTTCAGCTTGAAACGGGTAGCCAGCGTAGCCACCAGAGCTGTCAGCACCACGAGCGCCAAAAGGACCGGGGCCGTGGGAAGCGTCCCGCCACCCACAATGTGGGCACCTGCTGCGAGGAGAACCACCACAAGAGAGACCGTGCCCGACCGCAGCGCGTGGAAGGGAACCCGGGTCCGCGATGTGCGCACGTGGTCCTCCCTGATCTCAGTTGGTGTTTGGTTGTCGGCGTCTTGATTCTATCGGGAGTTCGGCGCCGGTCTGGCCCCGGATGGGTGGCTATGTGGATATGTGCGCCGAGGGGCGGGATCCCGGCTCTTTGGCAGCAGCGAAAGTGGTGAGAGCTAACCCCTCGCCCGCCGGACGAAGGTTGCTTCTGGGGGCTGAGGCACTTTCGCTGCGGAAGTGGAACGACGACGGCGGAGCTCCAGTTTGAGGCTCTCCTCGCCGCGCGCCATGGCCCAGTGATGGTTGGCCGAGAATGCGGGTTTCAGGAGCCAGCTCAGCCTGCGCAGGAGGGGCTTGGCAGCGCTGACCCGCCAATCGTAGGTGATGACCACTTCCGGGCCGTCGGTTTCGAATGTCCAGCGACCTGTTCCATTGAGGTCGCCAGCGGCGGTGAGGGCGAAGCCGTCGAGGCTCACGGGTTCGGTAATGGTGAGTCGCCAGCGCAGGGTGTACGGAAGCCAGCCCTTGGTGTGGAGGTCGAAGGTTGCGCCAACGCCGCCGGGTCCGCCGTCGGCCACGGGAGTAACCGTGAGGTAGACGGAGGGCCACCATTGCTTGAGCGTGGCGGCGTCACCAAGGATGTCCACCACTTCCTGGCGGGTGCCCGCTACTCGCCACACGGTGACGAACTCGTAATCGGTGCTTTTGGTTGTTTTCTTGGTGTGCCCGGCCATTGTTGCCTCCGAGGTCCGTCCTGGTTCCGAGGGTGTCTTGTGGCATCCGTGGGCTAATCTACTCCTGGCTTCGCCGAAGGGTTAGCTCTCGCCTCTTTGAGCGGGTGAAAGGGGTGAGATCCCGCCCCTCGCCGGGCGTGAAAGGGTTGAGATCCCGCCCCTCGGCGGTGGCGCAGGGGGAGCTACTCGCCCGAGTTCTCCCGGGAGGTGATGCCGAACGGGGCTGACTTGAGCTCGGTGAAATTTCCCACGCTGGCCCGGACCGTGCACTGTGGCGTGATTTGCAGGGCTGTGACGGTGAGCCCGGAGCTGTCCACTGCCAGCGCCCCGCCGCAGCCATCGGCGAACCGCACCCCCTGCTCACCGCCGGTGACGGCAGCGAGCATCTGGGATGCCTTACCTGAGGCTGGGCTGACGTAGAGGGGATTGAGTTCATCGGCACCGCCGGCCCACACGGGGACGAGCGTGATTTTCAGGGGGCTGGGCGTTACAACGCGTGCAGGGGTGCGGACCTCTACACCCTTAAGGCGTTGCACCGGGTACGCGGTGCCTTTGACCGCAGGGTTCTGCGTGGCAGCCGTGGTTGCCGTCGATCCGCTGCGGAGCCAGGCATCCATTGCCTTCTGGTCCGCGGGCTGCACAGGTACCTTGGCGGTCAACTGCACTGATCCTCCGGCAGGAATCTCCATCCCGGAGAGCTTCCAGCCGCACTCAACGTCCAGTCCGGAGATGGAAGCCTGGTTGCGGCTCACAGTGCCACCGTCCCACGTCACAGCCGGGCAGGTTTCGCCATCGGCAAGACCGGGAATGACCTCCAGGAACTCACCGGACAACGGCGCTTTCTGCGCTGAGTAGGACACCGTCAAACGGACCTGACCGGAAGAAGGCTCGTACGTGGCGTTTCGTGAAATGGTGAGGCCGGTCGGCAGGGCAGGGTCCTGCAACTGCGCCGACAATTGTTGTCCAGGCGGCGTGGGAGCTACCTGCGGGCTGGTGGGGGACAGAAGGATAAAGCCCACCACCATCGCCACGATCAGGAAGACCGCGCCAGCGCCCAGAAGCAACGCTTTGCGTGTCCGCCAGAACGGGGTCGCGTCTTTTTCCTCTGAACGTTCCTCCGCCTGTGGGCGGACTTCGCGGCGCGGCATGGGACGGGCGATGGTAGCGCTGCCTGCCTGCCCCAGATCCGGGGCAACCACATCGACGCCGGCAGATGGCGCCGCTGCAAAGGCGGTAGGTTCGTCATCGGCAAAGGCGCCGCGAACAACGGTGGCCGGGCGTTCGACGTCGTCGAACTCTTCAGGCGCTGTCCCCCGGGAGAGAGCAGGCTTGCCGGCAAGTCCAGGCGCCAAGCGCCGGAGGTTCGAAGCCGCCTCACCGGCTGTTGGGCGTTGGTTGGGGTCCTTGGACAGCATCCGATCCAGGACGCTCCACAGGGCATCGTCGACGGGAATACGGGGCGGGCGCGATGAGACATGGCGGTAAGCCACGCTGAAGTCCGTGCCCGGACCTGCGAAGGGAGTACGCCCGGCAAGGAGTTCATACAGCAGGACGCCCGTGGAATAGACATCTCCGGCGGGGCCTGACCGCCCTTGGCTGATGAGTTCGGGCGGCATGTACTGCGGAGTGCCGATCAGGCCGGTCGTTTGGCGGATTTTCTCGCCCACGACGTCGGAAATGCCGAAGTCGGAGACCCGCACGTCGCCGCTTTCAGACTCGGCCCACGGGCGGGCCAGGAGCACATTGTCCGGCTTGATGTCCCGGTGCGTCACTCCCCGTGAGTGGGCAAAGGCGAGGGCATCGAAAATCTCTGCGGCCACTTTAACGGCATCTCCGGAAGGCATAGGGCCACTGTCTTTGACGACGTCGCGCAGCGAGCCACCCGCGATGTAGTCCATGACGATGGCCAGCCGTTCACCCTCCACCACCATGTCCCGTACCGTGACGATGCTTGAATCCTGCAGACCAAGCAGCACGGATCGCTCTCGGACGAACCGCTCTACCAGGGAAGGGTCATCGGCATGCTCCGGGCGCAGGACTTTGGCCGCCAGGGTGCGGCCGTCGGTGGACGTGACGGTCCAGACTTCGCCCACAGCCCCAGAGCCCACGCGCTCCCCAAAGCGGTAGGACGCGCCCAACGCCTGACCCGTTTGTGCCAATTGCATGTCCGTACTCTCCAAAGCTGTCGATCTGATGTCCGGGCCGTCCCGCGGACCCCTGCAAAGTGTCTGCTGCTGGTTTAGCTTCCGGGGCTCAGTGACTGGATCAGCGACATCTGCCCGCCCACACCGAGGTATCCGCGTCCGGCGGTGAGCGCCACGGGTGCCTTCCGTGGAAGGGTGGCACCCAGCAGTTCGCCGTCATAATTGACGTCGGGCTGGAGCACCACGCCGAGGCGCGATTTGCGGATGGACTTGGTCCAGTGGCTATACAGCCCACGCAGGTCAGCGGCCCGTCCCGAGGCGACGATGCAGAGCCCCGGAGGCCCTGAAGCGATCATCCCCGCAATGGACTGATCGGTATCCTCGAAGCGTTCGGAGTCGTCGATCAGCAGGAACACCGTGCCGCGCTCGATCCGCAGGGAGGCCAGCAACGCAGGCACTTCGTCCGTGCCTACGGCTACGCGGTCCAGAGCAGCGGTGGCCAACGGGGAGCGGCGGTCGCAAATGCCCCAGACCTGGGCCGGTCCCCGGGAAGTGGCTACGCCACGGACAGCCTCGGCCAAGGCCAACAGCACGGTGGATTTACCGGAACGGGCCGGGCCGGCAATGAGGGCGTGCTCGCCTTCGTAAATTTCCAGGAAGGCCGGTGAGAGGTCCGTTTCGCGGATTCCCACGGGGATGTGCCACGGTTCGGTCTCCAGTTGTGGCTTCACACCCAGATCCGCCATGGTGACGTCGGTGGGCAGGCTCCTGATTGCCGTGGTCTTGGCAGGCGCGTCTCCCCAGCGTTGGCAGACACGGTCCACAGCGGCTTCCAACCCGATGCCGGGAGTCGCAACGTGCATCTGCAGGGAGGTCCGCGGATCCACGCAGCGTCCGGGGATGGCGGCAGGGACATGTTTTGCCCGCACCCCGAGCGACGAGTAGTCGTAGGTGTCGGCAAGCCGGAACAGCCACTTCTGCAGCGTTACTTCATTCATCACAGAAGGAACTGCTTTGGCGCGGGTAGTGGTAACGGCGAAGGAGAGCCCCAGCGCCGGCCCGTCGGCATAGGCCCGGTACAACAGGCCCAGGAGTTGCTGTCCTTCGAAGTCCTGGAATTCATCGCGCAGGGAGGCCAGGCCGTCAAGCAGGACCACAGTGCGCCGATGCGTACCCGGTGCTGCCCTGCGACTTTCCAACTCTGTGTTCAGGTGTCGCAGGAACCGCGCTTGTTGCTCCTTGGCGCCGGCGCCGGTTCCCACATAGGCCACGGTGTGCGGCAGGCGTTTAAGCATCTCAAGATCACCGGAACCCATGTCCAGAACCATGAGGTCCAAATCGGCCGGATCTGCGTCCTTCGCAAGTGTCAGCGCGATGGTCGCCAAGGTGGTGCTCGTACCTGAGCCCGCCACGCCCATGAGCATCAGGTTGCCCACCGATAGGTCCCAGCCGGCGGGCGACTGGCGCTGCAGCTCAGGTTCGTCCAGCAAGGTCACCAGGACGGTGGACCCCTGCACCCTTCCGACCGCTGGACGGTCAGGCCCGGACGTGCCCAAAGCAGAGGCATCTGCCGCAAAGCCTTCCAGCTCCACCCGCTCACCCAGCGCCTCCGGCCAGACCTGCCGCGGAGGGGCGTATCCAGCCTCGGCATTGGCATCGACCACGGCGTCGATAAGGAGATCCAGATCGTTCTCGTCCATCGCAGCGGACCGCGGAAGTACAGGAGCGGGGGCCGGGACACCGAACTGCCGGATGTCGCGGACATCGACGGCGGGACCGCCGTCGAGCTGTGCCTGTCCGGTGACCAGCGCGGTCTGGACGGGAGTGATGTCGTCCTGGCCGAGCTTCACAAAGGCGCGGCCCATCTGGGCCCTGCCGATGGCCGAGGCAGCGGGAACGCCAATCACATTGTTGGAGTCATCGCGGCTCTGGACGCGCAACGCTACCCGAAGGTTGGTATTGGCGAGGATGTCATCACTGACCACACCAGCCGGGCGCTGCGTAGCCAGGATCATGTGCACCCCCAAAGTGCGTCCCACAGCGCCAATGCTGACCAAAGCGGTCAGGACGTCCGGGAAATCCTTGGCCAGCATGGCGAACTCATCCACCACCAGCAACAGGCGTGGCATCGGTTCGGCCGGGTTGGTGGCCAAATAGGCATTGAGGTTATCGATGCCCTCGCCTGCCTCCGCGAAAACCCGCTGGCGGCGCTCCATCTCTGCTTCCAAGGCGATCAGGGCCCGGTCTGCCAGCTGTTCGTCCAGGTTGGAGATGGTTCCAATAGTGTGGGGTAGACGCTCGCATGCCTTGAAAGCGGCCCCACCCTTGAAGTCCACCAGAATGAAGTTCAACCGGGTGGGATCGTTGCGGGCCGCGAGTCCGGCCACCAGGGAACGCAGGAACTCGGACTTTCCGGATCCGGTGGTACCGCCTACCAAGCCGTGTGGGCCGTCTTTGACCAGGTCCAGGGTGAGTGGCCCGTTTTCGCCGGTACCAATGGGGGTGGAAACTCCGGTGGGGGCCTGCCACAGTCTGCGAATGGTCGCTGCGTCGGGGCGCTCATAGCCAAGAAGGCCCGGCATCCGCACCAAGGCGGGCAGGGATGCCCCTGGAACGCTGAGTTCAGGATCATCGAAGTGTGCCAGTCGCGTGGCGCAGCGCAGGGCTTCTTCCTGGTCGAGGCCTGCCAAGATGACGTCCTCCACACGAGTGAGGTCCTCGGGCTGGTCAACGGCCGCGGCAGCATCCGTGCCAACCCTGATGATGGTGGTGCAGGAGGCCGGCAGTTGCTCCTCGGACGTCGCTATGACGATGCCCGCCACGCGGGGTGGCCGCTGCTGCGGGTTGATATGGCCCCCGGGAACGGAACGCCCCATGCCGAGCAAGGCCCGTGCCGGGGCATCCCTGCCCTCTGTCAGTACGTCGGAATCGAGGACCACCATGAGCGCTGGGGTGGGCAATTCTTCCACTGAGTCCTTCAGCATGCGCAGCATGGCCAGGCTGGTCTCACGGTGCGCGGACATCCAGCGATCGCCCGTGCTGCTGCCGGTTTGGCGCGTGTGGGGGAGCCACGAGGCCCATTCCCATTCGTCGGCCCGGCCGGCGTCGCAGAAGACACCAATCGTCAGATCTGCCGGACCAACGTGCACCGCAGCCTGGGCCACCAGGGAGCGGGCCAATGCCAAGGCGCCTTCCCGCGAGCCAACAATGCCCACTACGCCGGCGTCGGTCAGGTCCACCAGCACAGGGGCTGCCAGGAGACGGGCTGCCGTGAGGGTTTCCTTAACCTTTTCGTCAGGGCGCGAGCCCGCAGCACGGTCCACCTCAGGCTTCCACGGCACATCACCCGTGCCCGCATGCAGGGCCAGGAAGTCGTCCGAGTCTGCACGCCGCTGCCACAGTGACGTTGCCGGAAGCGCAGGTCGGCGGACCACTGTGGCGGGATCGGGGACCATCCTGTGCCGCCGGGCGGTTTCCACCTCGGCGGCAGTGCGGATCTGCTTCCCAAACTCCTTGAGCGCTCCGTCGAAGCGCTCGGCCTCTTCCTTCAGGCCACGGGCATGGCGGCGCTTTTGCTCGAACCACATGCCCACAGCCATCACCGGACTGAGCATGGCGAACATGGCGAACCGCATGTCACGGAGGATCATCACCATCGCAACCGCCATGACCAGCGGAGCCAGCACCGTGATGTAGCTGAACTTGTTGGCCGGGGGAACATCCTTGCGGCTCGGCGGGACCAAAGGATCCCCGGCCGGTGCACGGCCGGGTCGCGGTGGCCTGTTAAAGGGAGCAGTGGCTGCTGGCGTCAGGTTGTGCAGGCTGCCTGGCGCGGGGGCCGGGGTCTCGTCCAATGCAGGGCGGAGGAGAAGGACCGTGCCGCCTGCCGTGATGGTGGCCGTTTGAGTGACCAGAACCCCGTCCTCGCCCACAGGTTCCCCGTTGACCAAAGTGCCGTTGGTGGAACCGCCATCCACCACACGGAGCCCCTCCTCTTCACGGTGAAGACGGAAGTGGTCCCATGAGGCACTTTCAGTAGGAAGGCTGAGATCGGCGTGGGGTGATCTGCCGATGAGCATGTCGCGTCCTTGCGGAACGTCCACCACGCCTCCAGTACGCTGACCGCCGGCCAGTGTGAGGCTCCAATCACGCACGCGGTGAGGCATTGGCCACGGTGCACGTGAGATGCGGCTGCCTTCCAGCAGAATCAGCTCGGACAGCGGTGTGGCCCCACGAACCTCTGTTTCATTGACGAACACAGGTTCCTCAGGGCCAACACGGGGTCCCCCGGCGGCTTCCACTAAGTCGGACAACGTGATGGCGGGCGCAGCGTGGGCAACCTCGCACTCGAAACGACGATCGTCCAGGTCGATCAGCACACGCACCGGGCGCTCCTCCTATAGTGGAACTGTTCCCCTCAGGCGTGGGGACAGAACGGGTTGTTAAGGGCTGGCTGGTGCCGGTACCCAGACGAGCCGCGGCGCGTTCTCGTCTGCAGGACGAAGACCGAGGTCCTGAGGGGACGCAAAGACGGGTATCGCATCAGCGGTCAGTGCCTGGGCTTGCGTGAAGTCGAGCGGGGGACCGGCGAGGCCTTCCCCGGGGCCGAAGGACAGGGTGTTCAGCGACGCTGCGACCTTCGACGGGTCCTTGCTCCCAGCCAGTGCAGCCGCGCGGACCAGGGCCACCACGGCGTCATGGCTGCGGGCGTCCGCGGCCCACGCATCGCCGGAGAACGGGGTATCGTCCGTCAGGTTCTTGATCTCCGGATTCCCTCCAGCCAACCTGATGCCGGAGAGGAACGCGGACATTCCCCGCCCTTGGGCATCCTGCTGAAGTGCGATTGCATCTCCGGTGGCCGGGGCAACGCTGACCAGTTGTCCTGAAGCGGTGCCGTCCAGCTCCGCGAGCGAGGATGCGAACGCGGGGGTGATGGCGCCGTCGGGAAGTACCAGCGGAACTGACACGTCGCGTGACTGGAGGGCTTGGACCAGGCGGGCGAGGCGCTGCGGCGTTGCCGCCGACACAACAACAGCATCTGCGGGGTTGGCAATACGGGTGCCCTCAGCGTCAGCCGGCGCATCCTTGGACGGCGGCCGAAGCTGGTCGCCTGTGCGGATGGCGGCTTCCTGGGCCAAGCCGGAGACATCGGAGAAGCCATCCAGCGTCAGTGTGTCAGCGGGAGTGACGGATGCCGGGACCTGGCCGCCGTCGTTGACCAGCAGCACCCGGCTCTTGCCAGCAAGAACGGTACCCAGAGCGGCCTGGACAGAGGCTGCCGTTGGGCCCGTCGTCCACGTGGTCTGAGTGGGTTCGGAGGCTTCGGCGTAGGGCAGGATGACCGGGAGGTTGCGCTCCTCGGCCGCCTTCGCGGCGGCAAGGGCCTGAGGCCCGGTGCTTGCCACAACGACGCCGGACACACCCTGTTCGGCAAGGGCGCCGACTGCGGCACGGGCGCCGTCTTCGGTGCCTTGGTCGTTCTGGGTGGGGAGAGCGACTTTGGCCCCGCTCTGGGCGAAACGCTGCGCCGCCACCACAGCACCCTGTGCTGCGCGGTTGTATTCGGTACCGGGCTCCCCGGACTGGCCGAACGTCATGACGACGCCGATCGAAAAGTCCGCCGGCAGGCCATCAGCCTTCAGGGCAACAGGAACTGTTGCCGCCACAGGATCGGGCCGGGGAGCTTCCGTAGGACGGTTCAGCGTCATCACCAGGACTGCCGCTGCAGCAATGACGACGGCGGCTCCCGCAGAAATCAGGGCGATCAGACGTGCGCGGGGGCTCATGCTGCGCCGCCGATCTTCAGTGTGTAAAGCGTTTGAGACGTAGCGCCGGCCGGCACTTCGAGTTGGAACGGCGGCAATTCATCCACTGCGGTGAGCGAGGCCTTGAACTGGGCCTGGCGCAACAGGAGTCCTGCCACGTCCCGGGAGCGGATGTTTGCGTAGCCTTCGGCGTTCTGCGAGGCAAGGGCCAACTGGAAGTCCGCCGTGTCCGCTTTTGCCGCGCTGGTGGCCATCGAGCCGAGCAGGCCTGAACCGTTCACCGCCCTGTCCCCGAGGTCCAGCATCACCTTGTTGAGGCTGGACGCGAGAAGCGCGCTGGCACCTTCGACGTCGCGGGTGGAGCCCGACGTGCTGGCTGCGATGTTGTCCAAGGAGGCCTGGGTGCTCTTGGACAGGGCGGCGGTCAGGTCACCACTCTGCCCCAGGAGCTCGTCACGCTGCTTGTTGACCGTTCCCTCGGCGTCTTTCACAACGTCGTCCGAGGTGGCCTTCAGCCCGGAAATGGACCGGTTGAACGCTGAAGTCACGGCTTCGGAACTGGCATCGCCGATATCGGCAACCTGCCGCACTTGTTCGTCCACGGTTTTGTAGACCTCTGCAGCAGTTTCGGCCGAAACGTCGCGGAGTGATTCCTTGATCTTGTCGCCTAGCATGTCCTGCTGCTCTTTCAATTTCGCAAGTGCAGTGGTCACTGTGCCGGAAGATTCAATCGCGTCAGCGAGGGCAGCGTCGAGCGCCTCGAGTCCCTTTTTGGTTCCGTTCACGTTTCCTGTTGCGGCGCCGTCGAGCGTCTTGACGGCGGTCCTGATCGCTTCCAGTTTGGTGTCGGCGGCGTCGAACGTCGTCTCCAAGGCCGTGAAGGCCTGGCCAATTGCCTGGTCGGCGGCAGTGGTGTCAGTCGCTGCGAGCACTTCATCCCAGGCAGCCGACTGAGCTTCGAGCCGAACGTCCAAGGGCTCCTTAAAGCCCGGCGGCGGATTCAGTGCGGGTGAGGGGTTGCCGTCTTCATCAGTCGGTTCGCACGGCACTGACGTCAGGTAGGAACGCAGCCTGTCAACGTCCTTGGCGGACAGCTTGCCCTTGCCAGGGATGAGGCCGTCGTCGGACAGCTTGCAGAGTTCGTCGGCCAGTTTCTGGTTTTGCTGCAGCATGGAGCCGTTCAGCCAGGTTCCCTGACCGAGTTCGCCCTTTGCTGCCTTGGCATTGGCCGCGATGGCGAGGAGTTTCTCACGGAGGGTGTCAATACTGTCCTGCGCCGCGGTGGCTGCTTTTCGGGTTGCAGCTGCAGAGTCCGCGGCTGACTTGATGGCTGCATCCAGTGCCGCGAGTGCCTTGCTGTAATCCTCCGAAGTTCCGGAGCCGTCAAGCATCGAACCGAGGTCCGTGCGCACCTTTTCAAGTGCGACGGCGGACGTCGCCTGGTCTTTGATGGCACCTTCCACCACCTGCGGCTGAAGGCCGGAGACGAGTTTGTCGCCTTCTTGGACGAGGCCCAGAAGCGCTCCGGTGACAGTGACGGCGGAACCGTAGAGGGAGCAGGTCATTGAACCCTGCTCAGCACACTCTGCAGGGGTAGGGTTCTCGGGTCCCATGGTCGCTTTGAGAGCACCGGCGACCGTGTCTCGGCAACCAGCGCTGACCTTTGCATAGGCATCCAGCTGTGAGGACATGGTGAGAACGCTGGAATACACGGTGGCTGCGGGCGCGGCCTTGGCCACCTCAGCGGTGCAGCCATCGCCTGTGATGGGGGTGACCGGTGGTGTGGCGGAAGTGTCGCCCAGCATTGCATCCACGGCGGAGACCGTCAGTTTCAGCTGCGACATGGTGGTGGACTGGGTGGCCGTAGTCGAAGACTCCAGGTCAGAGCCGAGAACCTGCAGCTGCTGCTTCAGGTCCGACATCGTCGCGGCAAGGGCCTGGGAGTTGTCCCGCAGTTCACCGGCTGTCTTCGCGCCGAGAGTCTGCGACGTTGCCTGCAGGTTCCGGCGGACATCGGTGATGGTGGATCCGGCTTTCGCCAGGACGGTGTTGACATCAGATACCAGCGAAATGGTGCGCCGCTGCAACTCCATCTCCGAGCCTGTTCCGGACGAGAAGGCACTGGCAAGCACACCGTTGGCACTGAGGTCTGTATTGAGGCCGGGCTGGACGGCGACGTCGAATTCGGGAACTTGGAAGTCCTTTACGTCGGCGGCGAGACGCAGCGTGGTGCTGGCGCCGGAACGCGGGGGAGCCAGGACGGTGGCCCACTGGACTACGGTGGCACCGTCTTCAGTACTGCTCAGGACTCCGTTGGTACCCGTGGTGCCGTCGGCCGAGCCGGGTGTTACGTCGTCCGCCCGGATGCCGGGGAGCTTGGTGGACGCGGCGATTGTCAGCGGGGCGCCCACCAACGCGGTGTCAGAACGGGCCTGGCCGGCGGCATCGTACTGGATGGTCTGTGGTTTGACGGTGAGGTTCTCCAGCGTCAGGTTGATCTCCACCGGGCCGGTGTGGCCCTTCAACTCGGCGAGGTCGGATCCCGATTTCTCACCGGCGCGGTACTGCAGGCTCACGCGCACCGGGAGTTCGCCCACAACCTGGGCGGTGTCATAGGTGGTGTTTTCCGCCGAGGAGTCACCCGCAGCGGACACGGAGATGGTAGTGCCCTCGATCTTCTGCACTCCGGCGGCCGGGGACAAGCCCACGCGGACGCTCTGCAGGAGTTTGACAGGGTCGGACACCGGCTTCGGCTCAGGTGGCTGGGTGCACGACGTGGTCGCGATCAGTCCCAGTGTTATCAGGGCGATGCCCAGAGCACGGCCCGGGGGAATACGACGCCCCGGGTTGTACTGGTTATAACTAGCCTGTCTGGGCATGGATCGTCCCCCTCTTTCCGTTCACGGTGCCTTGAGTATCATAAGGGGTTGCGCTCCCGAATGGAGTAATCCTGCTGCACGGGTATCACTGCAGGTCACAGTCATGTCATGTCCATTGAGATTTGTTTGTCTGTTTGTTGGATTTATTCGGGTGGTGTTGGTAGTTTGTGGGTGTTTGGTTGCCTGGGCTGGTTTGGCTCGGGTGTTGCGATTGTTCTTATTGGGAGGAAAGTTCTATGTCGCGTGTGTTGTCTACTGAGCAGGCTAAGGCTGCTATTGGTCAGGTGCAGTCGATTATTACTGGTGGGTTTACGGATCAGATTTCGGCGTTGGATGCGCAGGGTCGTGTGTTGTCGGATCCGAATGTGTGGGATGGTCCGTTGGCTGCTGAGTTCCGTGGTTCGACGTGGCCGGAGACGAAGGCTGCGTTGGATAAGGCCAAGGAAGAGCTGGAGCAGTTGCGGGGTCAGCTGCAGAAGATTTCTCAGGACATTTTCTCTGCTGGTGGCGGGGCCTGATTCTTTTTTGGTGTGAGTGTGGGGGCCGGGTGATCGTGCTGCGTTGATGCGTGGTGTGGTTGCCCGGCCGTTGCGCTGTGTTCTTGCACGGGCTCTTGTGGTTGTGGTGCCGGTGGTCTTGTGGTGCCGGGTTTGTTGGTTTTGTTCGCGTTCTTGTTCTGTGGGGGGCTGTGGTTGTGACCGAGTTCGTTGAGATGCCGTTGTTGCCGGATTCCGGTGTTGGTCATGGTGGCCGGTTTCTGTATGGGGTTGCCGAGTCGATGAAGGGTGCTTTTGAGTCCGCAGCGTCGCGGGTTGATGAGCATTCGGGATCGCGGACGCCGTTGGTGTCCTCGGCTGGGGAGGATTTCCGGGGGCATTTCTCGGAGGTGTTCGCTGCGAACGCGGCCACGGCGTCCCGGGACGCGGAGTCCCTGGCCTCGGCGTTACGCACGGTGGCCGGGTATGTGGGCACCATGATCGAAAAGGCGCGGGAAGAGGATGACCGGCGTCGGGAGAACAACGAGTGGGTGCGGCGGCATAACAACCGCAACTGGCTTGAGGAGTTTGGTGACAGCCTTTGGGGTGAGGAGGCTCGTCCGAATATGGAGCCCGGGAGTGCGCCGTCGTTCCCGTCGGAGTCCCCGGTGCCGGGGTCGCGGGAGACCCCTGGCCCGGGTGGCGGGTTTGGGGGCGGGGTGTCCTCGGCTCGTCCGGAGTCGTTGCGGAGTTTCGCTGCGGGTTCGCGTGGGCTGGATGAGGGTGTTGCGTCGGTGCCGGGGTCTTTGGAGTCGGAGTTGTCTTCGTTCGCGGACCGGTGCGGGTGGGGCCGGATCGACGCCGCGGGTGTGGTGACCGCGTTCCGGCAGTATTTGGCGGCGAATGAGGCGGACGCGGGGTGGGCGTTGGTGGTCGCGGACGCGTTCGCTGCCGCCGGCAGCGAGGGCGCGGTTTCGACCCTGTCGGATGCTGCGGTGAACGAGGCGTTGGCCGCGGCGGGTGTTTCGGGGACCCGGACGGGGTTGGTCATTGACCCGCCGACGGCGGCCGGGGCGGTGCCCTCGTCCGGGTACGCGAACGATCCGGTGAACACGGCCACAGGGAACTTCATTGAACCCGAAACCGATCTGGGGTTCGCCGGGGCGGCCGCGGACCTGGCGGTCACAAGGATGTATAACTCCCTCGGCTCGGGCCTGGGCACTGTTGGGGTGTTTGGTCCGGGGTGGGCCTCGGTGCTGGACCAGCACCTGGCCTTCACTGATGAGGGGTGCCGGTGGGTGATGGCCGACGGGCGGGCGGTGGACTTCCCGCGTGAGGGTGCAGGTTGGGCCCGCGCCGTTGGGGAGAACTTCTGGCTCACCCGCCACCCGGTCACGGAACCGTGGTTGGCGGAGCTGACCTCGGTCCCCGAAGGCGTCGGTGAGGTGTTGGTCGTGACCGATAACCAGGGCGGTTGGTGGGCTTACACCACTGCCGGGGTGTGGCTCGGGACCGGGGCCGGCCCCGGCCGGACCATCTCCGCCCACCGCGAAGAAGGTATCGATGGTGGTGGGTTGGGGGCGGTTGACCGGTTGGTGCATGTGCGGGGCCGGTTCCTGGAGATCGACTATGCCGACGGTGTGGTCGCGGTAGTGCGGGCTTCGGACGGGCGCCGGGTTCAATACGGCTACGACGCCGAGGGCCGTTTGGTCACGGTCGGCACGGAGACCGGGACCCGTACGTATGGGTGGAACGAGCAGGGCCTGATCGCGTCCGTGGTCTCGGCCGCGGGTGTGGTGGAGGCCGAGAACACGTATGACGAGGCCGGCCGGGTCATCTTGCAGGTCACCCAGCATGGGCGGCGGACGAGGTTCGCGTATTTACCGGGCCGGGTCACGGTGGTCTCGGATGAGGACGGGTCCCGGTCCAACTCCTGGGTCGCCGATTCCAAGGGCCGCCTGGTGGGGGTGCTGGACGCGGAGGACCGGCGCCAGTCCATGTCCTATGACGCGCACTCGAATCTGGTGTCCTTGACCGAACGCGACGGCGCCGTCACGGTCCACGGCTACGACACCCGGGGCCGGAAGATCCGCACCGTGACCCCGGAAGGCGCGGACCTGACATATGGCTGGGACGAGCAGGACCGCATCACCACCCTGGTCGCCGCTTCCGGTGCCACCGTAACCTATGAGTACGCCGATGACCTGTCCCGGGACCCGTCAGTGGTCGTTGATGCGTTGGGTGGCCGGACCGAGCTGGTGTGGCGGGACGGGCTCCTGATCCAGGTCACGGACCCGGTCGGGGTCAGTATTGGTTTTGAGTACGACACGTTCGGGGACCTGACCGGAACGTCCAACGCCGCCGGAGATGTGGCGAGGATTGTGCGGGACCGGGCGGGCAGGCCGGTCACGGCGGTGAGCCCTTCGGGGGCCGAGACCCGGTTCGGTTACGAGGCCGGGGTGTTGGTGCGTCGGGTGGATCCGGATGGGGCGGTGTGGGCGTTCGAGCACGACACCGCGGGCCGGACCACCGCGATGGTTGCCCCTGATGGGGGAAGGACGGTGTTCGAGTACGCCCCCAACGGTGAACTGTCCCGCACCACCGACCCGCTCGGCCGCAGTATCGAACGGGTGGTTGACGAGCTCGGGAACCTCACCGGGGCGGTGCTGCCCGACGGGGCGAAGTGGGGCTTCACCCACGACAACCTCTCCCGGCTCATCGCAGTGACGGACCCTGCCGGGCATGACTGGGTGCGGGAGTACGACACTGTCGGTGCCCTGACCGCCGTCGTGGACCCGACCGGGGTCCGCACCGGAGCGGTCACCGACCGGTCCAATGGGACGGCGTCCCTGACCGATGCGTTCGCCACCAATACTCATAGTTTTGATGAGTACGGCCGCCCCACCCGGGTCGAGGCAGCGGACGGGTCCGCGGAGCTCATCACGTATGACGGTGCGGGCAATCCTGTCGAGTTGGTCGATGGTGAGGGCGGGTTGACGGTCCTGGGCCGTGACGCTGCGGGGAAGATCACCTCGATCACCTCCCCGACGGGGGCGGTGACCCGGTTCGAGTACGACCACTGCGGCCGACCGTGGAAGAGCATTGACCCGGTCGGGGCCGTCACGGAACTGTCCTACGACGTCGACCAGCGCCTCACCGTGAGGAGACTGCCGAGCGGTGAGGTCGAAACGTTCGCCTACGACGCGTGTGGCCGTTTGACCGCGAGGCACACCCCGGGGGAGGGGACGGCCCGGTACGGGTACGACCGGTGCGGGCGGCTGAGTTTTGCCCAGGATTCCTGGTACGGGACCCGCCGCTTCGAATACAACCTCGCCGGGGAACTGGTGGCCACCATCAACGGGGTGGGTGGCCGGACCCGGTTTGAGTACGACACCCGCAGCCGGCTCACCCGCATCACCGACCCCACCGGTGGGGTCACCACCCGGACGTATACGGCCACGGACCAGGTCGATTCGGTGACGGACCCGCTCGGCCGTGTCACCACGGCCACGTATGACCCGGCCGGGCGGCAGCTCTCGCAGACGGACCCGGATGGGCACACCACCACCTGGGCCTACGACGCCGCGGGCCGGGAAGCGTCGACGTCGGTGGACGGTGCCCTGATCGCCGCCATCGAACGTGATCTTGCCGGCCTGCGGGTGGTCATCACCGACCACACCGGCGGGGCGGGGTATGCGGTGGAGCACGAACTGTGCTTTGACCGCCGCGGCCTCCTCACCCGAAAGTCCAACGGCAACGGGACCGGCAACGGGAACGGGACCGGTGCGTTGGGGTGGGAGTACGACGCCGACGGGAGCCGGACCGGCTTCACCGACCCCACCGGCACCACCACCCGATACACCCGCGACCCCGCAGGCCGGGTCGTGAAGGTCTCGAACCCGTTGCTCGGGGACGCGGCCTTCACCCACGACGCCTCCGGGCGGATCACCACCGCGACCGCCGGGAACTACGCCCAGGAGCGGGTGTATCGGGGCGGGAACCTTGCAGAGCACACCCGCACCACCGCCGACAACGGCACCAACCCTGCGGGTGCTGCTGATGTGACGTTGATCGGTCGTGAGGACGGCGGCCGGATTACCGGTCTGTCCCGGAACGGGGCCGTGACCCGGTACGGGTACGACACCGCCGGGCAACTGGTCTCCGCCACCACCACCAGCACCGTGACTGACTCGGAGGCATCGGCTTCGGTGGTGGGGTGGGAGTACGACGCCGGCGGGCGGCTTCTCCGCGAAACCACCCCCACCGGGGCGCGAACCTACACGTACGACGCCGCAGGCCAGCTCCTTGCTGTCACGGAACCTGATGGTTCGGTCACCGAGTATGTGTATGACGGGCTGGGCCGCCGGGTCCGGGTGATCGGGGCGGACGGGTCCTGGACCGAATACGCTTGGGGCCCAACCGGCTACCTCACCGGAACGATCGAACGGGATCGGGACGGGGCCGAGTTGTCTCGGCGCCGGCTCCACGTCGACGCGCTCGGTGAACTCGCCACCGTGGACGGGACGCCGTTGTGGTGGGACACCGCCGCGCCCGTGCCGACCCTCGCCGGTGCCAACAGCACCCAGGTGTTGTCCCTGCCCGGCGGTGTCACCGGCATCGGCGAGGCGTGGACCGCGCCTGGGTGGCGGGCCGCCCGACCGACTGATCAGCACGATCCCTGGGCCGTCCTCGGCACCCCCACCACCCCAAACCCCACCCCCGGCAGCCCTGGAGTTGCTAATGCTGGTGTGGGTTGTGTGTTGCCGGCCGGGATCGCGCTGACTGCTGGTGGCGGGATCGACATCGCCGGGCTCGAATGGCTCGGCAAACGCGCGTACGACCCGGCCACCCGGGGCTTCCTCTCCACCGATCCCCTCGCCCCCGTCCTGGGCGCGGGCTGGGATGGCAACCCCTACTCCTACGCCGGGAACAACCCACTCAACACCACCGACCCCACTGGCCTGCGGCCCCTGACCGACGCTGACCTGAAAGCCTACGACGGCTCCTCCCGCGGCGCCCTCGCCGCCACCGGAGACTGGCTCGGAGACAACTGGGAGTATTTGGCTGGTGGTGCGATGGTGATCGCTGGTGGTGTGTTGATGGCTACCGGTGTTGGTGGGCCGGTTGGTTTGGCCTTGATCGGTGCGGGTGCTGACACGATCATCCAGAAAGCAACCACCGGTTCGGTCAATTGGGGGCAGGTGGCTTTGACGGGTGCCGTTGGCGTGGTTGCAGGGCCGTTGGCTGGGAAGGTCAGCAGCGTTGTGACGGCAGGGCTCGGTCGGGCTGGTACGGCGGTGAGTACGCAGTTGCTTCCTGCGATGGGCCGTGCGGGCTCCGTGGTTGCGTCGGGTGCGGCCAGGGCAGGATCTGCTGTGTCGGCTGTGGGTTCGCGTGTTGGGACTGCGGTCACTGCGGGAGTGTCCCGTGTCAGTGCCGGTGCGGGGAGTTACTTGTCGCAGTTGTCGGCCCAGCAGATGGGCCGGGCGGCACTGACGAATGGGATATCGGGGGGACTAGGCAACACAGGCATGTACCTTGTACAGCGATCACCGAACGAGTGGAAACCCGAGGGCGTCCTCGGAGCTGCAGGTGGCGGTATCGTCAGCGGAGCCATTGGCTCCCAAGCGGGCTATTTAGCCCAACCGCTGACAGGTCGGTTCTCGTCATTCGTTCAATACGGTGTCGGCGCGGGAGGATCACTCGCTGGCGGCTCCGTTGATCATGCGATTCGTGGTGAGGGCTACGGAGCCGCGGAGATGGTCTATGACGGACTGGGAGGGGGGGTGCTTACACGCTTCCCAGGGGCCGCGGAACTGAGTCCCAATCCAGGCTGGATGACTCACAGCATGGCAGCCTACGGCGGAGCGCATGCCGGGGCTATCGTTGAAAGCGTGAAATTTGTGGGCAATGAAGTTGTAAAGCAAGGAACAGGGGCGCCACTGTGGTAGATGATGAGAATGGTGCAAAGGGGAATTCGGGGGCAAAGGATGATTTCACGGATGAAGATCTGCGATTGGGAAGGAAAGCCTGTAGATATATAGACATACTTTGCGTGATTGTCGCATTGCTTTGTGTAGGCATTGCAGTGTTTGTTTTCACTCACGTCCCTTGGGATACGCGAATGCCCTACGACGGAAGGTTTGATCGCTCCGGCAATGGGATTCCAATGCAGATGGCCATGCTCATTGTGTTTCTTGTGCTCTTCCTCTTTTGGCGGTCCGGTAGAAAGCCCGATGCGCACCGGATGCGAAAGGGATCTCGCGTCGGGACCTACATTCTAGGAACAGCCATGATCATGGCATGTCTTGCTGGCCAGTGGGTTATGGGTCAGTCCATCCTTACTGCAGGCGGTTACTTCGGAACTTAGTATTTCTTTCCGTTCTGTGGTGGCGTGAATTTTCCGGTCTTGGGTGGAGGCGACATCTCGTTGAGGTCGCTTTCCGGGTTTGGCATGGGGCGCGCTGCTGAGTCTGGCTCTACTGCTACGCCGGGAACAATCCCCTCAACACTCCTGACCCGACCGGGTTGCGGGCCCCTGAACGACGCGGACCTGAAAGCAACGACGGCTCATCCCGCGGCGGCCTCGCCGCAGCAGGATGAGTGCTGAAGTATTGAAGGAGCGAGGGGTTTGAGCACAAATGTCGTTGTTGACGAGTTGTGGAAGTGAACTAAGATGATCTCGAAGCAAAGGGTGTATGCGCCAACTAAACGAGTCGCTCCGGAATGGTATTACTGGACCGGGAGCGTTATACCGGGAATTCTCATGCTGGTTCTGTGCGTCAATAGGACTGAAGAGTACGGAATATCCGTTTGGATTGCTAACGCTATTGTCCTTGTTGCTACTGCCCTTGGCATTGGATGTGTGACGTATTGGAAATCCAACTTCGCCGCCACGTTATCGTTTGGTGCCACCATCATCCTAGGCAGCTTAGCCTTCGCAGTTCTTTCCAATGTTATCCCGGTGATTGGCTTGACGGGCGGTGCGCTGTGGACGGGATGCCCTCTCGGCCTATTGATTGGCTTGACACTGACTGCCGGTGAACATCGTTAGCTTTTAGCTGGTGACTGTGTTTGTGTTCAGTGCACCAGATGGCTTGAGCTGCCAAAAAGGGAGGTTTCGCGGGAAGGTCTAATTTGTGAGGTTTCCGCTTCTGATCAGTGGTTTATTCGTTTTGCTCATGCATATTATCTTCTACGGAAGAGATTATCGGGCGCAGAACGTTTGCGTTTGGAAGATAGTTGTTTGTTGGTTTTTATAAATAGTTTCTGGGAAGGACATGAAGACAGATGGATATGAAGACTGTTGATTCTGCAGGCGGAGGCGTTGCGGGGGTTACAGGTTCGGGCGAGCTGGCTGGTCCTCTATATGGCGCGTCGTTTGGTAAGTCCGTGAAGCGGTTCTTTGCCAAGTATGCGAAGTTCGCTGGTCGGGCCTCGCGGAGTGAGTTCTGGTGGAGTCAGCTTTTCGTTTTCCTGGTGATGGTGGTCCCATACCTCGTGATGACTGTCGGGTTCGTGGCCAGCACTGCCTGGGCTCAGCAGAACCCTAATGTGCAGTCCATGGGTTTCGATCCGGCCACCGGGAAAGAAGTGCTCTATGAGGCCGCTCCTGGTATTGTGAACGCCCCGACTGGGAGTCTCATGGTGGTAGGTTTCATTCTCGTCGTAGTTCTGGGGCTGGCCATTGTGGTGCCGCAGCTGTCATTGCTTTGGCGGCGTTTGCATGATGCAAATCTTGCGGGTCCGCTTGCGTTCGTTGGGCTTGTTCCCCTAGTCGGTGGACTGGCTGTTTTGATTCTGGCGCTTATGCCGTCCAAGACGGAAGGTCGGCGCTTCGACCCTCGCTGACGGGCGACGGCAATTCGTAGGGTTACAACGGCGATCGCTMGACGGCAACCTTCCGGTGCAATTTGCGGTACAGCCAAATGCACTCAATCCAGCACAATTCCAGTAACAGCCATAGGTGTCGAAGAGTCTAGCTGCCCGTGACGTATTGTTGTGACGCCGTTTAGGTGTGGGTTAACCGTTGCAGCCGACGATGGGGCGGAGGGGTCCAGAGCTCCTGAGAGGTTGGCATTGGCTTGTTTGGTGACGGGGAGACGATGCCCGAGAGCAATAGTCCTTCTGAAGGCAAGGCTCCCAGGCGGAATTTTCAGAGGCTCTGGCAGGTAGCAGGAGTCCTCATACTCCTCTCGGGTACCTTCGTTCTCTTCATTCCAGTATGGGACTCCATTGCCGTGGAAAGTATCCGATGCGAGGTGGTTTCGGCTGAGCCGCGTACGAGTTCAGGCGGATCGAGAGGGTCGGCATCTGCTGCCGGTGTTTTAGTGCAGACTTCTGATTGCGGAAGCATTTCGGTGTCCCAAGGAGTAACTTTCGAAAACAAAGATAAGATTGCGTCGTCTTTCATGAAAGGCAGCGTGTTCGAGTTCGATCTGGGTTGGTTCTCTCGTGTCGTCATGAAGGATTTGACGAACGGGATTCCGTCAGCGCGCGACTACCGCTTGGCGGGATAACTTCGGGTTCACTGCTGCAGCACAGAATAGGGAAAGAAGCGATGGCCAGAGGCAGCAGTCCGGATCATCCTTCCGGCCGACCAAAATTGAAGTGGTTTTGGAAGTGGCCTGGTATCGCACTTCTGGCATTTACCGCATTTTACGCGATGATGCCAGCACTTGATTCCATCGCTGTGGAGAGTCTGCGATGCAAAATCGTCTCCGCGAACGCTGAACCCAGCTCAGGAGGGACCCGAGGATCGGGCTCCACTGCTGGCGTTCTCATCGAGACATCCAACTGCGGGAAAATCCATATATCCCGGGGGGTGACTTTCGATTCACAAGTTGCGGTCGCGTCATCGTTTAGCGTGGGTAGTGAATACGATTTCGATCTCGGCTGGTTTTCGCGGGTTGTGACTAGAGACCTCAGAAAGGGTATCCCTACTGCACGGGAGTACAGATTAGTACGATAATGCCTGCCCAACTTGTCCGGAAGTGATCACACCTGACGATGGCAAGCGTTCGAAGCGCGTGCGGCAGCCAACAGAAGGGCCCCGTGACCATGAGTTACGGGGTCTTTTTGAGCCCTTGACGGGTGATCAGGCGAGCGTGGTCTCTGTAGGAGGTACTTGTCTGGGACGCGGTCCGTCTGGATTCGCCCGTGGCGGCTTTGCCGTCCGGTTTCCCGCTCCAGCACCGACGTCATGTTGCTCCAGTCGCACGCAAGAGCGCCCTCGGATGGTGGAAGCCCTGTTCTCTCTGATAGAGGAAAAGGCCCCGCCTCCCTTATAAACAAAGGGAAGCAGGGCCTTTCTCATTGGCGGTGACGGTGGGATTTGAACCCACGTTGGCTTTTACACCAAACAACATTTCGAGTGTTGCACCTTCGGCCGCTCGGACACGTCACCAACTGAAATAGGCTACCCGAGATTGGCCCCGTTCCCCAAAACGAGCCCCTCTGGTCCCTCCCCAAAAAGCAGGTGGCGCACCCCTCAACCCACGCCAACTTCCGTCCACAGCCCCGCACCGATAGATTCGTAAGCATCATGACGATTTCGCAGGAACACGAACGGAAGCAAGAGCACGAAGCCCACGCCTACTGGGTCACTGAGACGGGCGATGGTGAGCTGCGCCAGGAAGCCCTGCCGGCAAGGCAGGAAGGCGAAGCCCTCGTCAGGACCTTGTACTCGGGCGTCAGCCGGGGCACGGAGCGCGTGGTACACGAAGGCCGCGTCCCGGAGCGAGTGGCTGTCCTAATGCAGGCCCCGCACCAGGAGGGCGACTTCCCGGGCCCGGTGAAGTACGGCTACTTGAGTGTGGGGACGGTCGAGCAAGGACCGGAAGAGTGGGTAGGAAAGACTGTCTTCAGCCTTCATCCCCATCAGGACCTTTACATCATTCCCACCAGCCAGCTCACGGCCATTCCCGAGGAAGTCCCGGCCCGCCGCGCGGTGCTCACTGGCATCGTTGAGGTCGCCATCAATGCCCTCTGGGAAGCCGGACCGAGGCTGGGTGACCGTGTCGCCGTCGTCGGTGGTGGTTTGGTGGGTGGCGTCCTGGCGACGCTCCTGCGGAAGTATCCGCTGGGTCGCCTGCAGTTGGTAGACGCGGATCCGGAGAAGCGAAAGCTGGCGGACACCATCAACATCGAATTCGCCGAACCAGACGAAGCCAAGGATGACAACGACATCGTCTTCCACTGCTCCGCCTCCAACGAAGGCCTCAAGTTGAGCCTGCAACTGGCCGGCGATGACTCCGACGTCATCGAGCTTTCCTGGTTCGCCGACAAGGAAGTTACCCTGCCGCTCGGCGAGGACTTCCATGCCCGCCGCCTGAACATCCGTTCCAGCCAAGTGGGCGCAGTGGCCCTCCCGCGACGGCACCGACGCACCAACGCCCAACGACTCGAGCAGGCGGCAAGAGAACTGAAAGACCCGCTGTTCGACACGTTCCTGACCAGCGAATGCCAGTTCCGGAACCTGCCCACCACACTCGTTAAATTGTTCGAACGGCCCGGCGGTTTCTGCCACGTGGTCGCCTATCCCACCCCGGAGGATTAGAACATGTTCAGCCTGACCGTCCGACGCCACTTCATGATCGCCCACAGCCTTCCCCGCGAAGCGTTCGGCCCGGCCCAAGGTCTCCATGGTGCGACGTTTGTGGCCGAAGTCAGTTTCCGCCGCCCGGATCTCAATGACGACGCAATCGTTCTGGACATTGGCGCAGCGGGCGGCATCCTTGAGGAAATCCTGAAGGACCTGAACTACAAGAACCTCGATGAGCACCCGGCGTTCAAGGGCAAGCTCTCCACCACGGAGGCCCTGGCCAAGCACATCGCCGACGCCATGGCCACCCGGATCCGGGACACCACCGACGGACCGGCCCTCAGCGGCATCGACGTCGTCCTCCGCGAAAACCCTGACGCCTGGGCCGGCTATTCGCTGGAGCTCCCGGTCAAGTAGGTGCGCATCCGCTTCCTTGTCCCGGGGAACGTCAGGCACGGCTCCGGCGGCAACAAGTACAACGCCAAGCTCGCCGAGCATCTGACCGTTCTGGGCGCGGAAATCGAGACTGTAAGGGTCGACGGCGACTGGCCGGTTGGGGGCCCGGCGGACCGGCAGCGGTTGGCTGGCATGCTCGACGGCGGCACAACGGTGATTGCCGACGGCTTGGTGGCGAGCGGGGCGCCGGAAGAGATCGCCGGCGCTGTGGGTAAAGGAACCAAGGTGTGGATCCTGTCCCATATGGCGTTGGCGGAGCATGGCGACCTTGAAGCCAAATCGCTGGCCGCCGCAACCGGAATCATCTGCCCCAGTTCGCACTCCGCGGCTGAGCTCGAGACGAGGCACGGCCCGCAGAACATCATCATCGCCTTGCCGGGGGCCGACAAAGCAAACCCCGCGCAAGGATCGCAGCCACCGCGCATCGTAGCCGTGGCCGCACTGCTGCCGAACAAGAGTCAGACACTCCTGGTCGAAGCCCTCGCCAACCTGCAAGACCTCGAGTGGGAGGCCGCCCTCATCGGCTCGGAGCACGCTGACCCGGCGTACGCCGCAGAGGTGCGGGCCGCCGTCGAGCATTACAGGCTTGAGGACCGCATCAGCATCACGGGCGAGTTGAGCGGCAACGCCCTCGAAGACCAGTGGCACCAAGCTGACCTCAGCGTCCTTCTTTCCCGATCAGAGTCCTTTGGCATGGTGGTCACGGAATCGCTGGCCCATGGCGTTCCTGTGATTGTGCGGCAGGGGACCGGCGCTGTCGAAGCGATGGGTGACACAGGAGCAGGTGCTGCGCTGGACGTTGCCACCGGAGACGAACCAGCCAAAACTCTCCGTCATTGGCTTACCGATCCCGGCCTGCAAGAGCGCTGGCGCAGCAATGCACTCCACACCCGCGAGCACCTCCCCGGCTGGGACACCACGGCCGTTACGGTACTGAGGGCCCTCCAAAGTCCGCCGAACTAGGGCATCCGATGCGAGGCGAAGAACTCCCTGAGAAGCGCCGCGCATTCCTCTTCACGGACGCCCGCGTAGACCTCCACCCAGTGGTTGAGCCTGCGTTCGCGGAGGATATCGAACACCGATCCCACTGCTCCTGCCTTCTCGTCCCACGCACCAAACACGACGCGCGGAATCCTGGCCAGCACTATGGCCCCGGCGCACATGGCACACGGTTCCAGTGTGACCACCAAGGTGCAGTCCTCGAGCCGCCAACCGTCGCCCGAGGCACCCATAGCCTGAGCGCGAAGGCGCAAGGAAGCAGCAGCCTGACGAATGGCCACCACCTCCGCGTGGGCGGTCGGGTCCCCGTGCGCCTCACGTTCGTTGCGTCCGGAGCCCAGCACGCCGCCGTCGGGCCCCAACACCACCGCGCCGATGGGGACGTCGTCAGTTTTCAGCGCCAACCGGGCCTCGTCCAGGGCAAGGCCCATCCAGGCCATGTGGTCTGCGTGATACGGCTCGGTGGCGCTCATGTCTCAATGATAGTTTTGGGGGATGCGCACACTCGTCGTGGACCACCCGCTGGTCGCTCACAAGCTCACCGTTCTGCGGGATAAGAACACCCCTTCACCGGTCTTCCGGCAACTCACTGAAGAACTCGTCACCCTCCTGGCTTACGAAGCCACCCGTGAGGTCAAGACGCAGCCAGTGGAGATCGAGACCCCTGTCACCAAGACCATCGGCACGGCTTTCACTAAGCCCACGCCGCTGGTGGTCCCCATCCTGCGCGCAGGCCTCGGCATGCTCGAGGGCATGACCAAGCTGGTCCCCACCGCTGAGGTTGGCTTCCTGGGCATGGCCCGCGACGAAGAAACCCTGGACATCATCACGTACGCCGAGCGCCTCCCCGAGGACCTCACCGGCCGTCAGATCTTTGTCCTGGACCCCATGCTTGCTACCGGCGGCACCCTGCGCGAGGCCATCAAGTTCCTCTTCAAGCGCGGCGCTTCTGACGTCACGTGCATCTGCCTGTTGGCCGCCCCTGAGGGCTTGGCGAAGCTGGAAGAGGAACTCGCGGACGCCAATGTGAAGGTTGTCCTCGCATCGATTGACGAGAAGCTCAACGAGAAGTCGTACATCGTGCCCGGCCTGGGTGACGCCGGCGACCGCCTCTACGGCGTGGCCGGCTAATCTTCACACGGAACGATTGACCCCTACCGGTTTCCAAACCAGACCGTTAGCCTGTGGCGCATGGACTGGAAACTTGAACTGGTATTTGTCCCTGTCTCCGACGTCGATCGCGCGAAGGACTTCTACGTCAACAAGGTTGGTTTCAACGCCGATTTCGATGAGCGTCCCATGGACGGAATCCGTTTCGTGCAACTGACTCCTCCGGGTTCGGCGTGTTCCATCGCCATCGGGGAGGGGCTCAGCGATGCCCCTCCCGGTACAGCCCCCAGCCTCCAAGTGGTGGTGGCGGACATCAACAAAGCGCACGAGCAACTCAAGGCCAATGGTGTGGACGTGAGCGACATCGACATCCAGGACTGGGGCCACTTCGTCTACTTCGCTGATCCTGACGGCAACAAGTGGGCGGTGCAGTACCTCCCGCAGCGGCCCAACGGCTAAGTCACACTTCAGCACCACCCCATGAGCGTGCGGCAGGATGGAACCATGAGCCATCCTGCCGCACCCGTGCTGACTGTCCGCGCCGTCCTCTTCGACATGGACGGAACACTGGTGGACTCGACGGCGGTGGTCGAGCAGGTGTGGCTTGAGTTCGCCGAGCGTTACGGCTTGGATTTCAACGAAATCCTGCGCACGTCCCACGGTGTCCAAGCCGGCGACACAGTGCGCCGCTACGCTCCCGCGGGAGCCGACTTCGCAGCGCTGACGGCCGAACTTGGCGAGATGGAGCGTTCCCGGACGGACGGTGTGATCGCGCTTCCCGGTGCCGAAGCATTGCTGGCCGGCCTTCCTGATGATGCCATCGCCTTGGTCACCTCAGCAGACCGCATCCTTGCCGATATCCGCATGCAGGCGGCCGGGCTCACCATGCCGTCCACCGCTGTCACCGCGGAGTCCGTCACCCGCGGCAAGCCGCATCCGGAGGGCTATCTCAAGGCGGCGGCGCTCCTGGGAGCCGACCCGGCCGACGTCGTGGTTTTCGAAGACGCGCCTGCCGGGATCGCTGCTGCGCGCGCCGCGGGGATGCGGACTGTTGTGGTGGGCAAGGCCGCTGCCAGGCACAATGCGGAGCTGGAGCCGGGCATGTGGCGGATTCCGGACTACTCGGCCGTGACGGTCACCGCTGTGAAGGACGACGACGGCGGGCACCTCCTCACGCTGACCCTCTAGTACCGCCGGGTTAAAGACTGTTCCACGCGATAAACCGGGCGTAGGCTGTGCCCATGTCTGCGATGCCGGAGGCGTACGGTGCTGCACTGGAGCGGGCCATGGCCCACGCCGGTGACTGGCTTGCGTCGGTCCCAACACGTTCAGTCCGTCCGTCCTCCGATGCCGATCAGGTAGCCAAGAGCATCCTGCCGCGCCTGCCTGACGGGGCCACCGATGCAGCCGAGGTAGTTGATGAGTTGGCAGCGCTGGCTGAGCCGGGCTTGATGGCAATCCAGTCCGGACGGTTCTTTGGGTGGGTCATGGGCGGAACCCTGCCCGCAGCCATGGCCGCAGATTGGCTTGTTTCGGCGTGGGACCAAAACGCGGGGCTTCGATTCGCCACACCGGCGGCGGCCGCCATCGAGGAGTCTGCCGCCGCGTGGCTGCTGGACCTTCTCCACCTTCCGGCAAGTGCCGACGTCGGATTCACCACAGGCGCCACCACCGCTAATTTCGTGGGGCTGGCGGCAGGGCGGCAGTATCTGATGGACGAGGCGGGCTGGGACTTGGAGGCCCTGGGGCTGACCGGCGCCCCCCGCATCACTACCTTTGCAGGCAGGGAGCGCCACGCTGCAGTGGATCTGGCGTTGCGGTATCTCGGCTTGGGGGCGTGCGTCCCCGTAGACGCCGACGAGGAAGGACGCATTCTCCCCGACGCGCTTGCCGAGGCCATGGACCAGCAACCCGGACCGTCGCTGGTCTGCCTGCAGGCGGGCAACCTGCATTCCGGCGCCTTTGATCCCATGGAGGAAGCCATAGCCGTGGCCCATGATCGTGAAGCCTGGGTGCACGTGGATGGTGCCTTCGGTTTGTGGGCGGCCGTCAGCCCGACGCTGCGGGCCCGCCTGGCCGGAGTGGAAGAAGCAGATTCTTGGGCCACGGATGCCCATAAGACCTTGAACGTCCCCTATGACTGTGGTTTGGCAATCGTCGCCCGCCCGGAAGCTTTGAGGCGTGCTTTCAGTGTCCACACGAGTTACCTCATTGCCACGGATGCCGGACCGGGGGATCCTTTCGAGAAAGTGCCTGAGATGTCCCGCCGGGCCCGGGGTATCCCTGTATGGGCAGCCCTGAGGCAACTGGGCCGCAACGGGGTGATCTCCATGGTGGAGCGGCTCGCTGCAAATGCCCGTGCCTTGGCCGAAGGACTCGCCGCGATCCCGGGAGTCGAAGTGCTCAACGACGTCGTGTTCACGCAGGTCTCGGTGAGCTTCGGCAGTGATGACCGGACACACCGTGTCACGCAACGGTTGATGGCCGAGGGCGCGGTGTGGATGTCCGGGTCCTCGTGGCGTGGCCGTGAAATCCTCAGGATTTCGGTGAGCAACTGGACCACGGACGCAGGGGATGTTGCTGCCTCCATCGCCGCAGTACGCGGCGCGGTGCAGGCTGAACCGGAGTCCTAGCCCACCGCGTGGGCCGCGTGGAGGACGACGAACACCACGGCAGCGGATACCGCAGCCCAGCCAACTAAACGTCCCACCAGCCCTGTCACCGCGGACGCCGCCGTCGGAGGAGCCATCCGGCCGATGTCCCGGCGGAGCTCCCTGAAAGGAACCCGCCCCCTGCCAAGATCGCGTCCCAGGCGCGCTACGCCGCGCAGGTCGGCAAGCGCGGTGCGTACGACGTCGACACTTGAGGTGGGATCGTCGGTCCAGTCAACGGGGACTTCGTGAACGCGCAAACCACAGCGTTCGGCGATCACCAGGAGTTCGGTGTCGAAGAACCAGCCGTCGTCCGTCGTGTGTGGAAGGATGCGGTGCGCGACGTCGGCGCGGACGGCCTTGAACCCGCACTGGGCGTCGGAAAAGCGTGCCCCAAGAACCACGTGCAGCAGGAAGTTGTAGCTGCGGGAGATGAATCCGCGGTGGGGACTGCGGGTCGCCTGCGAACTCCGTGCCAGCCGCGTGCCGACGGCGAGATCCGAATGGCCCGAGAGCAGCGGTGCCAGAAGGGGAGCGAGGGCCGACAAGTCCGTGGAAAGGTCTGCTTCCATGTAGGCGAGCACGGGTGATGGCGAGAACTGCCAGACGTGGCGGAGTGCGTTCCCGCGACCCCTTTGCTGGAATCGAACCACTGTCAGTTCAGGCAGTTCGCGGGCCAAGCGCTCGGCGATCCTCAGGGTGTTGTCTGTGCTGCAGTTGTCCGCCACCGTGATCCGGAAGGAATGCGGAAATGAGTCTGTAAGGTGTCCGTGCAGCCTGCGCAGGTTCTGTTCCAGGCGGTCTTCCTCATTGAACACGGGAAGGGTGACGTCCAGGACCGGGACGGCAGCGCGGGTGTCAATGGGGGAGCATCGGGTTTGTGGCCCAGCTTGGGCAAGGCCCTGCTGTGTGGTGCTCAACGCCGCGCCACCGAAGCGCGCCGAGGGGAACCGTCGTGGTGGAGCGCTGGTAGATGGGTCTGTGAGCGTCATGTTTCCAGAATGGGCCCGCCGATTAAGAGGGCTTTAGGTGGAAGCTGTGATCCCACTGTGAACCATGGACGGCACCTGTGAAACGCGAAAACCGCGCCGTTTCCCGCCATCCGCTCCAGTGGGTACTGGTGCGAACGGCGGGAACCGGCGCGGTGATCAAGCAGTCTGGCTTAGTACCAGTTGTTTGCCAGGTGGAAGCCCAGGGCGGCCGACGGGGATCCGTAGCGTTCCTTGATGTAGTTCAGGCCCCACTTGATCTGGGTCTGGTAGTTGGTCTGCCAGTCAGCACCCGCAGTTGCCATTTTGGTAGCCGGCAGCGACTGGACAATACCGTAAGCGCCGCTGGAAGCGTTGGTGGCGGTGGTCTTCCAGTTGGATTCCTTCTCCCACAGGGTGTTCAGCGCAGTCATTTCGCTGGCGCTCCAGCCGTAGTTGCCAAGGATGCTGGCAGCGTAGGCCTTGGCGGCGGCGGGGTCGTCCACGGCCTTCGGGGCGGCGGCAGCAGCTGCAGCTTCGGCAGCGGCGGCGGCAGCAGCAGCGGCGTCGGCGGCTTGCTTGGCTGCAGCATCAGCGGCGGCCTTCTCCGCAGCGGCTTGGTCGGCTGCGGCCTTCTCGGCGGTTGCTTTTTCAGCAGCGGCTTGGTCCGCTGCGGCCTTCTCGGCGGCAGCCTTTTCGGCAGCGGCCTTGTCCACGGCAGCCCTGTCAGCGGCGCCCTTTGCGGCGGCTGCATCCAAGGAAGCGGAGATTTCAGCTGTCTTGTTGTTGCTAACCTGGGCATTCGCCTGGGTCTCTGCAACGCGGCTTACCTCGGGGAGGGTCAGGGCGGCGTTGGCAGCAGTACCGAGCGATGCAACGCCCAGCGCAGCGGCTACAACACCGGCAACAACCGACATGCGGTGGCCGGACTTACCCTGGCGGGCAGCGTTCTTGAGGACAGCCTGCGACTTGGTCAACGGTGCGTTGTGCTCATCGCGGTGACGCGCGGAAGGGCGCGTCTGATCATTGAATTCAGACATGTGTGATTACCTCTCAGCGCCTGCGGAGTTAGCTGTCGGGTTCGGATGAGGTCATCCGGCCGCGCATCACGCTGCGGCTTCACCCCAAGGGTCCGGCATAAATGCCTGGGCCCGGAGACTCTGGGTCCCCCGTCTCTGCCTCGGAGTAAGAACGGACTCCGGGAAGTGGCAGAGCTCGGCGCATCCCGGATGCGGGTCAGTTGGGGCGACCCACCCTTTCGACGGTACAGGAGGAATTCGCAGAAGTCACATTTAGGTAACAGAGATCACGGCGCCGGTGAGTCGCTTTGCTGACTTCGTTACATCTGTTCGTTGGCGACCGAAGGGAGTCGAAGGGCGAATTCCGTGCGCCCCGGCCGTGAGGTCACTTCCACGGTGCCGCCGTGCGCTTCCACGATGGATTCAACGATCGACAGGCCCAGTCCGGAGGTGCCCTCAGACCCCGATCTCGCGGCATCGGCGCGGGCAAAGCGGGAGAAGATCCGGCCCTGGAAATCCTCTGGAATGCCGGGCCCGTTGTCCGTCACGGTCACCACAGCGCTGCCATCGGCAGAGAGCATGACGCCGGTGACCACCGTGGTGCCGGAGTCGGTATGTTTGCGGGCATTGGAGAGAAGATTGGCAAGGACCTGGTGCAGCTGCGTAGCGTCACCCCGGACCGTGACGGGCTCATCAGGCAGTTGAAGTTGCCAGATGTGGTCCGGTGCCATGACTTTCTCATCGCTGACAGTTTCGATCACCAACTGGGTGAGGTCCACGTCCGTGACCTTGACCGGCTGGCCTTCATCCAGCCTGGCAAGGAGCAGCAGATCCTCCACCAGGGTGGTCATCCGTTCGGACTGGCTCTGGACGCGTGACAGCGACTTTCGGCCGTCATCGGTGAAGTTCTCGGTCATCCTCAGCAGCTCGGTGTAACCGCGGATGGCCGTCAGCGGCGTTCGGAGTTCGTGCGACGCGTCCGCGACGAACTGGCGCACTTTGGTCTCGCTTTCCTGGCGCGCTTCCAGGGCATTGGAGACGTTGTTCAGCATCTGGTTGAGGGCATGGCCAACGCTGCCGACTTCCGTTCCGGGATGGGCGGCCGACGGCGGTACGCGCACAGCAAGTGCCACCTCACCGGCGTCGAGAGGAAGGCGCGAAACTTTGGTGGCTACCTCGGAGAGCTGCTCCAACGGCCGCATGGTCCGCCGGATGATCACTGTTCCCGCGAGGCCGATGATGACCAGACCGCCCAGGGAAACCAGCACCATGGTCCACACCAGTGAGGCCTCGGCGCTTTGCTTGTCCGCGAGCGGCAGGCCCGTGACGATCACATCGCCATAGGCGGTCTCGACAGCCACCAGCCGGTAGTCCCCGTTGGAGAGGGATCGGTCCGCCGGATCACTGTTCTTGGGGAGGGCCAACAGTACTTGCTCGTCGTCCGTAGAGAGCGACACACGATTGCCCTTGGCATCGATCAGGCCCGAGCTGCTCACAGTTGAGCCGTCGATCCGGGCGTTCAGTGTCCCAGCGGCCTGCCCGCGAGCCTCCAGCGGGTCAGGCCTTCCGGATCCAGGAAAGTTCGACGGCGGCCTGCCGAAGTCATTCGCGCGGCTGGACGCCTGCTCCAGCTGCCTGTCGAGCTGCCTGTTGAATACCATGTCCATGGAGGCGTAGCTCACCACGCCCACTGCCCCGCAGATGGCGACCAGCAGGGCCATGGCCACCAGGACCAGCCGCGTGCGCAAGTGCCAGGTGGAGGGGTTGAGCCAGCTGCGACCGGACGTCCTGGCCACTCCTGAAAGTGTGCTCAACGCCTAGTCCGCGGGTTTGATGACGTAGCCGGCGCCACGGATGGTGTGGATCATCGGCGGATGGTTGGCCTCGATCTTCTTGCGCAGGTATGAGATGTAGAGCTCTACGATGTTGGCCTGTCCGCCGAAGTCGTAGTCCCACACCCGGTCCAGGATCTGGGCTTTGCTGACCACGCGTTTGGGGTTTTCCATGAGGTACCGCAGAAGTTCGAACTGGGTGGCGGTGAGGGGAATGTCCTCCCCGGCACGGGTGACTTCGCGGGTGTCAACATTCAGGGTGAGGTCGCCCACCACCAGCTCGGCAGTGTCCATGGCGGCCACGCCGGAACGCTGGACCAGGCGGTGGAGGCGCAGGAGGACTTCCTCCATGCTGAAGGGTTTGGTGACGTAGTCGTCGCCGCCGGCGGCCAGGCCAACGATGCGGTCCTGCACAGCGTCCTTGGCGGTGAGGAAAAGCGCGGGAACTTCGGGGGCGAACGCTCGGATGCGGTTGAGGACCTCCACGCCGTCGAATCCGGGCAGCATGACATCCAGAACAAGGACGTCGGGCCGGAAATCCTTGGCGAGCTTCACGGCCTCGGGGCCGTCGCCGGCAACTGCTACCGACCAACCGGCCATTCGCAGGCCCATGCTCATGAGTTCGGCGAGGCTGGGTTCGTCATCCACCACCAAGGCACGGATCGGTGAGCCGTCCGGGTGGGACAGTTGGGGGAGATTGTTGGTCATGGAATGCGAGGAGGCCATGGGACAACTCTCTGTTCTGCGGGTTAGCGACCGCTTTGCCTGTCCTGTGAGGATGCTGTGAAGTCAACACTAGCGAGGTGGGAGTCCGGAAGCCCTGAGCCTCGAGGAATCCCTGTTTCTACAGCTTGTAGCAGATTTTCGGCGGAAAATTCCCGAACGGGGCCCCCGGCGATTGGACAACAAGTGTTTCAGATCGTGAGATTCCGCAGCTGGGTACCTCCCGGGAATGCCGATGCACATCATGCCCGATTGACCGAAGAAAATTCAGTGGATGGCGAATATTTCTTGTCTCAGTCGAATGAAATGGCGTTCATTTATCACCACGGCTGAATTGTGATTTACGGCACAATAGACCTCTCCGTCTCAAAATGTGGACGGTTCGGCGCTTTGTTACTTGCGTGTTGCCATTGTTACGTTGCACACTTCCAATGTGAACAAGAACTCAACAGCACCTGCAGCCGCAGCAACCTGGTCCAGCACACCCGCTGGCCATGATGACCGCTGTTGTCGAATGCAAGCCTAACTTTCCACCCCAAGAAGTTTCAGGCATTCGCCCCCTAGCCCAGCGTTGGGCGCCCATCCCCAAACTCATTGCGGGGACAACCAGCATTCGAAGCCGCGATGACGGCTATTCACTTTTGAGGTAAGCACTCCATGTCAGTTGCATCTGGATACGTCCACATCTCCGTCCGTAACGCCAACAAGGCCGCGTCGAACGCAGGGCTCCGGCCCGGCTTCGGCAACCGCCCCGGCTACGCCCCCGCCCAGCAAGGCACGGGCCAGCAGGCTCCCGGTTATGTTCCGCAGGGTTACAACCCCAACTCCTATGGCCAGTTGCGCGCTGTACCTACCGCCGAGCCGGCACCCATGACTGCGCCCACTCCGGTGATTGCCCAGTCCGACAGGCTCCGCCCCGTTGCCAACGACAACGTGGCCCGTGGCTTTGTGCTCTACATGGGCATTGACGAAGAAACCGCAGCGGCAGCCGGCACCTCCATTGCCAAACTTGCCCAGGAAATCCGCGCCTATGCGCAGTCCCTCGTGACCGGCGCTGAGAGCTATGCTGCCGTGGCAGTCGCCCCAGCCGGCGCGCCCGGGTCCGCACTCGACGTCGTGCGTTCTACCTTCGGTGACCCCACCGTCGCCGCACGCCAGCGCACCGAAGCTGCCCGTCCGACGCCCCAGCAGGAATCCCGCCCCTCCGGCGTGCTGATCGATCTCGCCCGCCGCGAAGTGCACCTCGATGGCGAATCCCTGAACCTGACGTTCAAGGAATTCGAGCTCCTCAACTACCTCGTCGAGAACGGTACCCGCACCGTGGGTCGCGACGAACTCCTTGAGGGTCTGTGGCGCAACGCCGAAGAGGTGCCCAACGAGCGCACCATCGACGTCCACATCCGCCGCCTCCGCTCCAAGCTCGGCCGCCTCGCCAACACCGTCCGCACGGTCCGCGGCCAGGGCTACCGCTTCTACGAGCACCCCGAAGTTATTGTGTGGGCCGCTCCGGAATACTCGATCTAAGCAGTACTGCAGCCGAAAGGCGGCATCATCCCTCTGCGCCTGCGCTCGTTCCTCACGCAACAACGGCGCTGTCGGGATATGCCGTCTTTCGGCTATTGCTTGCCCTGAAGAGGATTGGCCTCCGCGGCTGAAGGGTCCGTGCGCAAGGGGTGTGTGCGGCTACCACCTGCATTGGCCGGTGAAGCCCCTTGGCACGCCCGCTGCGGCCGCGTGTCCGGGGCGGATAGGGTTGGTTCATGAGCGACCACCACATCAAGCGCCTCGTGATCATGCGGCATGCCAAGGCTGATTGGCCCATGGGTGTGCCTGATCATGAGCGTCCCCTCGAAGAGCGTGGGCACCGTGAGGCTCCGCTCGCGGGCAAGTGGTTGCTCAAGCAGGGCGTGGTGCCGGACTTCATCCTGTGTTCGTCCGCACTGAGGACCCGCCAGACGTGCACCTGGGTGTGCGATGAGCTGGGTGACAAAGCGCCGACGCCGAAGCTTGAAGAGGGCCTGTACGCCGCCTCCGCGAACCGCATGCTAACGGTCATCAATCATGTCCCCGACACCGTGACCACCCTGATGGTCATCTCGCACATGCCCGGGGTCCAGGACCTCGCCATGCACTTGGCTTCGCGCGATTCGGACCACGACGCCTACATGGATGCCGCCACCCGATACCCAACGAGTGCGTTGACGGTATTGGAGACGGAGAAAACCTGGGCTGAGCTGGATGGGCAGGATGCGCGGCTGACGCACTTCACGGTGCCCCGCACATAACCTGCTACTGCGAGTTGCTGGAATCTCCGTGCGCCAACTGCGGCATGCACATGCAACGAATCTCGAAAACGGGCAGGCCCGCTGCTTCATCTCCGTGCCCCGTTGCGATCAGGTACTCGCCGTCGAACATGTAGACCGGCAACTGCGGTGCCATGTATTCGTTGTAGCGGCTGGGGTACACCCATTGCCCGCGGATATCGAAAGCCGGCAGTGCGTAGGGATCGCGCCGGTTGTGGGCGCTCGGATACAGTCCGTCGTCGATCATGATGTAACTCACCAGGCCATACGTGTGATGGTGGTTCATGTCCGTGGGAAAGAGGATTGCTTCCACAGTTGGGCCCCTTCAGAAGTTTCGACGATCGCGCTCCGGGCGGCGCGGACAGCTAGGTAAGGTTAGCCTAAGCTAACATCTGGCTGGGCGTCGAATGTTCCCCTGTGTGACGTTGATCAACCCCGCGGCAAAGGCAGGTCCTCAGCGGCCACGTCCCGCAGGATGCGTACGGTGTGGCGGATGGTGGGGCTGGCGGTCATCGTTTTCCGGTACACCACGCCAACTGAACGTTGTTGGACGGGGTTCATTACGGGAATGGCCATGACTCCCGGTGGGAGCGGTGGCCTTCCCAGACGCGGCACCAGCGCCACGGCTACCCCTTGCTCCACCATGGCGATGTGCGTGGAAAAGTCGGGGTCATAAATGCGGATGTCGGGAACCCGCCCCAGTCCGGCGAAGATCTGCAGCAGAGCCTCGTTACAGATTGCCCCCGCCGGGGTGCTGATCCAGGTCTCGTTGAGCAAGTCTTCACGCTCGACGGCGGTGCGGGACGCGAGCGGGTGGGTGCTGTTGACCAGGACATCAGCCTGGTCGATGCAGAGGTCCTCGTGCACCAGGTTCTCCGGGATCACCAGTGGCACGGAGTTCCAATTGTGGACCACTGCCAGTTCCGCCTCGCCGGATGCCACCCTCTGCACCGCTTCGCGGGGGTCCTCTGCCAGCACTGTGATCTCCACGGCGGAGTGGGCGGCCGCCATGCGCCCGAGCATGGGGCCCACCAGCCCCCGGCACGCGGTTGAGAACGCCACCAATCTCAGCAGGCCGGACGGTTTGGCGGGATCAGCGAGCAGCGTTGCCTGAAGTTCCTCCAGTTCACCCATGATCCGTCGGCCATAGCCGGCCAATGCCAGACCTCGCTCAGTGAGGAGCACGCCGCGGCCATTGCGCTCCAGGACCGCAACACCGGTCTGCTTCTCCAGTTTTTTGATCTGCTGTGAGACTGCGGAGGGGCTGAAGCCCATCACATCGGAGGCCGCCACCAACGAGCCGTGCTGTTCCACGGCAACAAGCGCCCTCAAAGCTGAGATGTCGATCATGAAGCAAATCTACGCGTTTCCATGCAGAATTCAACGCTGGTGCTTCACACTGAAGAGAGTCAGAGTGTACTTGTGAACCTTCGCCACTCCGCCCTCGCCGTTTTGGTCGCCGTCTTGTGGGGCATCAACTTCGTAGCCATTGACCTTGGCCTGCACACGAACGGCAGGGAAGTTCCTCCGCTGCTTTTCGTTGCGATGCGCTTCCTGCTCGTCGTGTTTCCGTTCATCCTGTTCATCCGTAAGCCGGACGTGGGCTGGAAGGCGATAGTCGGCGTCGGACTTTTCATGAGCGCCGGTCAATTCGGCCTCTTGTACCTGGGCATGGCGCTCGGGATGCCGGCGGGCTTGGCTTCACTGGTCCTCCAGGCGCAGGTCCTGTTCACCATCCTGCTGGCATCGAAGGTGCTGGGGGAGAAGCCCAGTCGTCGTCAGATGGCCGGAGTAGTGCTCGGCATTGCGGGCTTGGGCGTGGTGGCACTGGGGCGCAGCGCTGTGGCCCCCGTCCTTCCGCTCATGATCGTGTTGGCTGCGGCGTTGTCCTGGGCTGTTGGCAACGTGGTGGCCCGGCACTCCAAAGCCGCTTCCGGTTTGGGCCTGGTGGTGTGGTCCGGTGCAGTGGTTCCTGTTCCCTTGGCGGGGTTGTCGTTGGTAGTGGACGGGCCGGGCACGGTGTGGGCAACGCTCACGGACCTGCAGCCGGCCACCATCCTCAGCGCGATCTACACGGCGGTGTTTGCGTCCCTGATTGGTTATGGCATCTGGAACCGGTTGTTGTCGCTGTACCCGAGTTCCGACGTCGTGCCCTTCACGCTTTTGGTCCCTGTGGTGGGGATGACGGCGGCGTGGTTGGTCCTGAACGAGATTCCCACGCTCACCGAAATCGTGGGCGGTCTGATCCTGCTCCTCGGTGTGGCCACGGCAGTGCTCGGGGCGGGACGCAAAACCCGTCCCAAACCGACCGTTGCGGGGCCCGCTCTGCGGCTCTAATTTCCGCGGAAGCGCGCAGAGCGGGCCCCGCAACGGAGGGAATCAGCGCAGGGTGAAGATGGTCCGGTGCCAGTCCTTCTCGATGACGCCGTCCAGCTCCACCATCACGTGCTTCACCTGGGTGTATTCCTCAAAGGAGTACGCGGACATGTCCTTGCCGAATCCGGACTGCTTGAAACCGCCGTGGGGCATCTCGGAGATGATCGGGATGTGGTCGTTGACCCAGACGCAGCCCGCCTTGATCTCGCGGGTGGCGCGCATGGCGCGTTGGAGGTTGTTGGTCCAGGCTGACGCTGCCAATCCGTAGACGGTGTCGTTGGCGAGCTGGATCGCTTCGTCATCCGTGTCGAAGGGAAGAACCACCAGGACCGGGCCGAAGACCTCGTCCTTGACGATCTCTGAATCGGGGGCGGCGTCCACCACCAGGGTGGGCCGGTAGAAGGCGCCTTTTTCGAGGCCGCCGCCGGTAGGGGCATGACCCCCGGCCACTACTTTGCTGTAGCCCCGGGCTCGATCCACCATTCCCGCCACATGGTCGCGCTGCTTGAAGGAGACCAGGGGGCCAAGGTCCGCGTCGGTATCCCCAGGCGCGCCAAGGACGATCCCGTCGAAGCGCTCGGAGACCTTCGCCACGAATTCCTCGTACACGCTCCGGTGCACAATGGCGCGGGTGGCAGCGGTGCAGTCCTGTCCGGTATTGATGAGCGAACCTGCCACGGCGCCATGCACTGCGGCGTCCAGGGTGGCGTCGTCGAACACCACGAAGGGTGCTTTTCCGCCCAGTTCAAGGTGCACGCGCTTGGCATTGACGGCAGCAGCTTCCAGGACCGTGCGGCCAACAGCGGTGGAGCCCGTGAAAGACACCATGTCCACACCGGGGTGCCGCATGAGCGCTGCCCCAACAGTGGCGCCGTCGCCCACCACCACGTTCACCACGCCGTCGGGCAGTCCGGCATCCGTGAGCGCCTGCGCGAACATGAGCGATGTCAGCGGCGTGATCTCAGCGGGCTTGAGGATGATGGTGTTGCCGGCGGCGATCGCGGGCAGAATCTTCCATGCAGCCATCTGCAGCGGGTAGTTCCACGGTGCGATGGACCCCACCACGCCAATCGCCTCGCGGCGGATGGAGGAGGTGTGCTGGGGTGAGTACTCAGCTGTGGCTTTGCCTTCGAGGTGGCGGGCGGCTCCGGCGAAGAAATCGATGTTGTCGATGGTGCCGGGGACGTCGAATTCGCGGGTCAGCCGCAGCGGCTTGCCTGTCTGTGAACTCTCCACCCGGGAGAACTCCGCGGCCCGTTCCTCCATGATCCGGGCGAACTTCTGCAGGATCCCGGCTCGTTCTCCCGCGGTGGTCCGTGACCATGCGGGGAAGGCTGAGCGGGCAGCTGCCACCGCGACTTCGAGGTCAGCCACCGAAGCGAGGCTCACGGTTTCCACCACCTCGGAGGTCGCGGGGTTGATGACGTCCAAGGTGTTGCCCGAGGTGCCGGACAGAAGGTGTCCGTTGATGAACTGATGCATGTGGGTGCCGTGCTTTCCCTGCCGGGCGTCGGTGTCCGGGCAGTGATGAAGGGACGACGCCGGATGGTGGCGTCGTGCGGGGGAGGTGCGTTGCGTTGCCGGGCAGGCAGGTGTCAGGCCTGCGTGCTTTCGCGTTCGGCGCTGTCCAGGATGGCCGCGAGACCGGCCTGGAATGCCTTCAATGAGTCGAGGTTTTGCAGTGCGGCGTGGTGTTTTTCCAGGAGGGGGTGCCCGGTGATGCGGGTGAAGACCCTGGGGTTGAGCCAGGGATCGTGGCCCTCGGAGTCCGGGAGTCGCTGGATTTCTACGGCAATGCCGGCGCCGAGTGCAAGGGTGTAGCTTTCCAAGGCTGCGTAGTAGTGCACCACGCGGTCCTCGTCGAGCCCGGCGTCGGTGAGGCATTGCAGGACGAACTCGATTGCCTTTAGCTCGCCGGGGCCGTAGGTGTCCGTGGCGAATGACTCGCTGCCCAAGGAGGGGTGCTGCATGAAAACCCTGAGGAGTTCGTCCAGGTACGCTTCAAGCCGGGTGCGCCAGTCCTGATCGCGCGCCGCGGCCAGCGTACGCTCCACCGATGTCATGAACAGCTTGTCCAGTGCTGCCCTGACGATTGCGTCCCTGTTCCGGAAATGCCGGTAGACGGCGGTGGCATCCACTTCGAGTTCCTGTCCCAGCCGGCGGACGGTCAACCGTTCGCCGGGTTCCTGGCGTGAAATCCGGAGGACGGCGTCAATGATGGTGGCTGGGTCCAAGCGCGTGCGGCGGTCCGTCGACTGTGCTGGCTGCACCATCTGTTGTCCGCCTTCCATGCGATCCCCGGTTGAATATCAACCTACATGATCCATGGGCACCTCCTTTCGAGGACAAGTCAAAGTCTTTGTCAGCGTTGATGTCAACACTGTTGACTTTAATGTGATCCGGCTCATAGTCTGTCTCCCAGAGTTGAATTTCCCTCGAAAGGACTCGATCGTGCACGCAGAGATTTTGTTGGAGAACGGATGGGTGTACACCGGCAAGGGCGCCGGACCCATTCGGGCAGATGTAGCAATAGGGGGCGGCCGGATCATCGCCGTCGGCAGTCCCGAGGACCTGGAGGAAACTGCGACGCCGGACACCCGTCGCGTGAACCTGGAAGGGCAACTGGTGCTTCCCGGGTTCCAGGACGCCCACATCCACCCCATCTTCGCTGGGATAGAGCTGCTCCAGTGCGACCTGACGGAGGTGGCCAGCGCAGAAGAGGCCGTGGCAACAGTTGCCCGCTACGCCGCGGACAACCCGGACCAACCGTGGATCCTGGGCGCAGGCTGGTCCATGGATTTCTTCCCCGGTGGCACACCCGTGCGGGACTTGCTTGATGCTGTGGTCCCGGACCGGCCCGTGTACCTCGTCAACAGGGACCACCATGGCGCCTGGGCCAACACTGCGGCGTTCACAGCCGCCGGGATCACCAAGGACACCCCTGATCCGGACGGTGGCCGGTTGGAACGCGAACAGGACGGAACGCCGGCAGGCACCGTGCACGAAGGTGCCATGGACCTCTTCAACGAGGTAAAGCCGGCAGTGCCCTATGAGTTGGCGTACCAAGGGCTGCTCGCATCCCAGCAGTTGCTGCTCGCCCAAGGCATCACAGCCTGGCAGGACGCCTGGGTTCCCATCCCGGAAGGCGAACATGCCGATCACCTTGAGGTCTACCAGGACGCCGCGAAGGCCGGGGATCTCAAAGTCCGGGTCACGGCATGCCAATGGTGGGACAGGACCGCAGGCATGTCCCAGCTGGACGCAATCGTGGAACGCCGGAATAGCGTACGCGAAGCATTCGACCCCCTGCAGCTCAATGCCAACACGGTCAAAGTCATGGTGGATGGCGTGGCCGAAAACTACACGGCCGCCATGCACCATGTTTACCTGGACCACCACGGCCACCACACGGACAACCGCGGGATCGAGTTCTTCGAGCCGGAGCAGTTGAAGGAGTTCGTCACCGCGATCGATGCCGAGGGCATGCAGGTTCACTTCCACGCCCTCGGCGACCGTGCTGTCACGGATGCCCTGGACGCGCTGGAAGCAGCCCGGATCAGCAACGGCGCCAACGATCACCGGCACCACCTCGCTCACCTGCAGGTGGTCCGCGGCGAGGACATTCCCCGCTTCGCGGAGCTCAATGCGGCCGCCAACGTACAGGCTCTGTGGGCCTGCCACGAGGAACAGATGGACACCCTGACGCTCCCGTTCCTGGAGCCGGGTGCGGAAGACAGGCACTACCCGTTCGGGGAACTGGCCCGCGCCGGCGCTACGGTGGTGGCAGGCAGCGACTGGCCGGTCTCCACGGCCGACCCCATCGCAGCCATCCATGTGGCGGTGAACCGCACAGCTCCCGGCGAGGACTTGCCCCCGCTCGGCCCGGAATCACAAAAGCTCAGTCTCCACCAGATCGTGGACGCCTACACCCACGGCACGGCATGGATCAACCACCTGGACGCCGCAACGGGAACGGTGGAACCGGGGAAACTCGCCGACCTCGCCATCCTGGACGTCAATCTCTTCGAGCTTCCCGTGGAGGAACTGCACGGCGCAGTGGTGACGCAGACGTGGATTGGGGGCGAGTGCGTCTATGACCGGGCGGCCGCTCAAAGCCCACTCACGGAAACAACCCGCAGTCACCAGACGACGGTAACGCAGTGAGACGGCCGACAGCACCCCTGCCTGCGCAGGGTGCCGTGCGCCGCAAACAGCGGACGACGCCGTCGCGCATCACCGCGGTGACGGTGGCCGGCGTCGTGCTCGGCTTGGTCCTGGGCGGCTGCGGCACGCGGCCCGCCAGTGTGACCGACGCCGCGGGCGGTGCCAAGTACACCCTGTCCGACTCCACAGAGAAGCCCACCCAGGAGATCGACAACTTCACCTGGGCCATGTACGCGGAGCCGTTCTCCCTGGACTACGCCTACGCGTTCGACTACCCGGACAACACTGTCCTGGCCAACGTGTGCGAATCGCTCTTCCGCTGGAATGCGGACCTCTCCACCTCGCCCGGCCTGGCCACGGGAGTGGAGAATCCGGATCCCCTCACGTGGATCTATACCATCCGTCAGGGCGTGAAGTTCCACGATGGCAGCGAGATGACGGCGGACGACGTCGTTGCGTCCCTGAGCCGCCACATCGATCCGGAAGTGGGTTCGTTCTGGGCGTCGTCCTACCAAAACGTGGAATCCATCGAGAAGACCGGTGACTACGAAGTCACGGTCACCACCACGCGTCCGGACTACGTGTTCAACAATTCGTTGGTCGGCGCCCCGGGCGTGGTGGAGTCCGCAGCAACCCTCGAGGAAGCAGGCAAGGACTACGGCAACTCCAAAGCGGGCGTGAACTGCACGGGGCCATTCCAGTTCGACCAGTGGGAAGCGGGGGAGAGCATCACCCTCAAACGCTTCGACGACTACTGGGATCCGGACCTGAAAGCCAAGTCGAAGCAGGTCACGTTCACCATGCTCCCGGACGCCACATCTCGTATCAACGCCTTCCAGACCGGCGAAATCGACGGCGGCTTCGCGATTCCGTCCAACGCGATCGACATCCTCAAAGCCAGCAAGGATGCCGGGTCCCTGTACTTCGGCAATGACACCTCCGTGCAGAGCATGGTCTTCACCAACCTGGCCGGGACCTTCCAGGATGTCCGGGTCCGCAAGGCACTCATGATGGCCATCAACCGTGAAGCGCTGATCAAGGCCGCGGAGCAGGGGTACGCGAAGAGCACGGACGCACTGACCACCAGGAGCGTGTGGAAGGACGTCCCGGCCGGCACAGCTGATGAGGCTTTTGATGGCCTCCTCTCCACGCCCTATGACCTGGAAGAGGCAAAGAAGCTGGTGAAGGAAGCCGGGGCAGAAGGGAGCAAGTTCGTCTTTGCCACCGCCTCCCTGAACGCCGCGTTCGACATCACGGCACGGGCCATCGCGTCCGCGGCCAAGGAGATCGGCTTGGAACCGGAAATCCAGACCATGTCCAACGATAAATACACCACCCTGTTCTCTGACCCGGAGGCCCGCAAGAACGTGGACCTGCTGGTGACGTCCTGGTACCTCTCCAGCACCGAACCCCTGGAAATGTACAGCGTGCTGCGGACCGGCGACTTCAGCAACTACGGCGGCTGGAGCAACGCGGAATTCGATGACCTGGTGAACTCCGCGTACAGCGTGCAGGACCCGGAAGCCCGCGGCAAACTCACCGGCCGGGCCGCAAAGCTGGCCAGCGAAGAAGTGGTCTGGGGGCCGCTCTACGAGACCGTCACCTCCATGTGGCTCGGCAAACGCATCACCGGTGCGGACCCGTCCATCAACTACATGTACTACCCGTGGGCAGCCCAGATAGGAGGTCGCTGACATGACCGCTACAGAACAAGTCCAGGCTGCCAACGCGCCGGGCGCTCCCAGCCCCAAGCGGGACAAACGCAGGGCGGTCCGCCCGGCGGTCTACATCGTGAAGAAGCTGCTGGCCCTGGTGCTGACCTTGTTCGTTGCCTCCGTGGCCGTCTTCTTCTCCCGTTTCCTGGTCCCCGGAGACCCGGCCCGCTTCCTGCTGAGGGGACGCAGCCCCAAACCTGAGGCACTGGAAGAGATCACCCGGCAGTTCGGACTTGATAAGCCGGCCTGGGAACAGTACCTGAACTGGCTCGGCGGCATCCTGCAAGGGGACTGGGGCCGCTCACTGACCTACCGCCAGGACGTTTCCGACGTCTTGCTCGGACGGCTGCCCACCACCCTGCAACTCGTCGCCTTAGCCGCAGTGTTCATCACCGTCCTTGGCTTGTTCGCCGGGATCGTCGCCAGCCTGAACAAGGGTTTCAGCGACCGCTTCATCCTCATTACGCTCACTGCGGCCGGGGCAGTCCCGCCGTTCGTTGCGGCCATTGCCCTGGTAGCGCTCTTCTCCGTGGGCCTGGGATGGTTCCCTTCCTTTGGAAGCGGCGACGGCGGCTGGGACCGGATCTGGCATCTCACCCTCCCGGCGCTCGCCTTGGGCATCACCTACATCGCCATGGTGGCCAGGGTGACGCGTTCCTCCATGAACGAGCAACTGCTCCGCGAACACGTCGAAGTGGCAACCAGCCGTGGACTCACCCGTGGGTCCGTGGTGGCACGCCACGTGCTGCGCAACGCCATGGGACCCATCCTGACCGTGAGCGGAGTGCTGGTGGCCGGACTCCTGGTCTCCAGCGCCATCATCGAGCGGACCTTCGGCCTCTCCGGCATCGGGCAACTCCTGGTGCAGTCCATCGACAGGCTCGACTTCGGTGTTGTCCAGGCGATCGTCATGGTGGTGGTTGCGGCCTTCGTCCTGGTCAACACCGTAGTGGATCTCGTCCAACCCCTCATTGATCCGCGGATCGCGGCCGGAACGGAGTCCCGATGACGTTAGCCATCCAGCTGCCACAGGCGGGGCTTCGCCGTTACGGCAGCCTCCTGTCACCCATGGCGTGGGGCGCGCTCGCCGTTGCCACCGCCGTCGTACTTCTTTCGCTGTTCGCCCCGGTCCTGGCGCCGTACGATCCGGACTACGTAGATCTCAACAACGTCCTGGCCGGTCCCAGCGGGCAGCATCTGCTGGGCACCGACGCCTTGGGCCGCGACCTCCTCAGCCGGATCATGCACGGTGGGCGGACCTCGCTCCTGGGGCCCACCATCGTGGTGATCGGGTCCACTGTGCTGGGTCTGCTGCTGGGCCTGGTGGCCGGCTGGTCCGAAGGCTGGCTGGGCAAAGTCCTGGGCCGTCTTTTCGATCTCCTCTTTGCTTTCCCTGCGCTGCTCATGGCCATGCTGGCCATCGCTTTGTTCGGCAAAGGGCTCTTCGCACCCATCCTGGCCATGACCATCGCGTATGTTCCGTACGTCGCCCGGCTCGCGCAGTCCTTGGTGGTGGCTGAGCGCAGCAGGCCTTATGTCCAGGCGTACCGGGTGCTCGGATTCCGGACGCCCTGGGTGGTGCTGGGACGTGTTCTCCCCAACCTCATTCCCACTGTCGGCGCCCAATCAACACTGAACTTCGGCTACGTGCTGGCAGACCTCGCGGCGCTCTCCTTCATCGGGCTCGGGGTCCAACCGCCCACCAGCGACTGGGGCGCCATGATCGAGGAATCCCGCGGCGCCCTGCTGGGCGGCTACCTCCTTCCCGCCTTCTGGCCCGCCTTGGTGGTGGTGCTGGTGGTGGTAGCAGTCAACGTCATCGGCGAGGAACTTTCAGACCGCATCGGAGGAAAACTTTCATGAGCCAGTTGCTGCAGATCGAAGATTTTACGCTCGGGTTTCCGGGCAGGCCGCCGCTGCTGGACAGCGTTTCCCTGCACGTTAACGACGGCGAAGCGGTCGCCTTGGTGGGGGAGTCCGGCTCAGGCAAGTCGCTGACTACCCGTGCCGCGCTGGGGTTGTTTCCCGGCGGCGCACAGTCCTCCGGCCTCGTGTCCGTGAAGGGCCTCGACACCCTGACGGCCGGGAAGCAACGGCTCATGGAGCTGCGCCGCAAGCATGCCTCGATGATTTTCCAGGACCCCCGGGCCGGCATCAACCCGGTCCGGACCGTGGGGGACTTCCTGACGGAAACACTCGTTCGGTTTGAGGGTCTGACCCGCGCCGAGGCCACCGAACGCGCCGTGAAGCAACTGGAGCAAGTAGGGCTTCAGCGGGCCAAGGAACTCATGGACCAGCACCCGCACCAGCTCTCCGGTGGCATGCTCCAGCGCGTCATGATCGCCGCGGCCCTCCTGAATTCGCCGGATCTGTTGCTGTGCGACGAGCCCACCACCGCCTTGGATGTCACCACCCAAGCCGGGATTGTGCGGCTCCTGCGCGAAGAACAGCAGTCCCGGGGTATGGGCATGCTGTTCATCACCCACGACCTCAACCTCGCCGCCAGCCTGTGTGAGCGCGTCTATGTTCTCCGGCGCGGGGAAGTGGTGGAGCACGGGCCCACCCGGACTGTGTTCCTGACGCCCCAGCAGGACTACACACGGCAGTTGGTGGAGGCGACTCCAGTCATTGAGGCCGGTGGTGGTGCTGCCTTGGCTGCGGCTCGCGGACTTGAGCCGACAGGGCCTCCTTTGCTGGAGGTTGCGGGGTTATCCAAGACGTACCACCTGCCCCGCGGAGACGTCATCACCGCCTTGGATGACGCCCGCTTCAGCCTGCCGGAGGGCGGGTCCCTGGGCATCGTGGGTGAATCCGGTTCCGGGAAGTCCACGCTCGCCAGGCTGGTGCTGGCGCTGGAAACCGCCACAGCAGGCGAACTCACCCTCCGCGGTGTCACCAGGCCACACCGGCCCCTGAAGACCTCCGAGCGGAAAGTGCTGGCCAAGGAAGTACAGATTGTCTTCCAGGACCCGTACTTGTCCTTGGATCCGCGGATCGCTGTTGGCAACGCTGTGGCCGATGTTTTCCGGCTGCACCAAAAGCAAGGACGCAAGGAATCCAAGGACAGTGCACGCGATCTCCTGGCACGGGTGGGGATCGGACCCGAGCGGTTCGATGCCAAGCCCCGGGCCCTTTCGGGCGGCCAGCGTCAACGTGTCGCCTTGGCAAAGGCCCTGGCTGCACGCCCGCGCCTCTTGGTGCTGGACGAGGCCACCAGCGCTTTGGACGTCTCCGTCCAGGCCCAGGTGCTGGAACTCGTGGAGGAACTGCGGGACCAACTCGGACTGACCATCCTGTTCGTCACCCATGACCTGGCCGTGGTGTCGCGGCTCTGCGCCGAAGTCATCGTGATGCACCAGGGACGGATCGTGGAGCAGGGGCCCACCGCGCGAATCCTTGAGGACCCCGGAGATGAGTACACGCGGAACCTCATCGCCTCCCGTCCCCGGCCCTTGTGGGACGCCGAGCCGGTCATTGCCTGACCGGCTCTTCGATCATCCATTGAAACAGGAGAACCTCCCGTGAAGACCACCGTTTTCGAACGGAATGTCCCGCAGACCGCCGTCGTATCCCACGCGCTGGAAGGTGCCGCCCACCGGCCTTTCTGGATCGACGACCTGAAGGACTCAGCAACTCATTACCCGCAGCTCGACGGCGATGCTGCCGCCGACCTCGTGATTGTCGGCGGCGGGTACACCGGCCTTTGGACAGCACTTCGCGCCAAGGAACGCGACCCTGGCCGGACGGTGATCCTGGTGGAAGCAGAACAGGTGGCCTGGGCAGCGTCCGGCCGTAACGGCGGCTTCTGCGAGGCCAGCCTCACCCACGGCCATGAGAACGGCAAGAACCGCTGGCCGGACGACCTGGAGATTTTGGACCGGCTGGGCATGGACAACCTGGACCGCATGCAGGAAGCCGTGGAGAAATACGGCATGGACTGCGATTGGGAGCGGACCGGTGAGCTCAACGTAGCCGTCGAACCGCACCAAGTGGCGTGGCTCCAGGAGGATGACAGCCCGGGCAGTGTCTTCCTGGACCAGGATGCCATCCGGGCCGAGGTGAATTCCTCCACGTACTTGGCGGGGCGTTGGCACAAGGACTCCGTGGCGATGGTCCATCCGTACAAACTCGGCCTTGAACTGGCGCGGGTGGCAACGGAGTTGGGCGTGGTGATCCATGAAGGCACCCGTGTGCGTGAACTGAAGGACCATGAGCGCGGCGTCACCGTCGTCACGGAACGGGGAAACCTGGAAGCCGGGCACGTGGTCCTTGGCACCAACGTGTTTCCGTCCCTGCTCAAGCGGAACCAGCTCATGACCGTGCCGGTGTACGACTATGCGCTCATGACCGAACCCCTGTCGGCAGAACAGCTGGAGTCCATCGGGTGGAACAAGCGCCAGGGAATCGGCGATGTCGCCAACCAGTTCCATTATTACCGCATCACCAAGGACCACAGGATTCTCTTTGGCGGGTACGATGCTCTCTACTTCTGGGGCCGTCGCGTGGACCAGCGGCACGAATACCAGCCGGAGACGTGGGAAAGGATCGCCTCCCACTTCTTCACCACGTTCCCGCAGTTGGAAGGCCTGAAGTTCACGCACAAGTGGGCCGGTCCCATCGATTCCAGCACGCAGTTCTGCGCGTTCTTCGGTACTGCTCGGAAGGGGCGGGTGGCGTACGCGGCTGGTTTCACCGGGCTGGGAGTCGGGGCCACGGCGTTCGCGGCGGACGTCCTCCTGGACCTGCTGGCCGGCCTCGACACCGAGCGCACCCGGGTGGAGATGGTCCGGAAACGGCCCTTGCCCTTCCCGCCTGAGCCGCTGGCCTCCTTGGGCATCAACCTGACCCGCTGGTCCATGGACAGGGCCGACCACAACCAAGGGAAACGGAATCTCATCCTCAAAGCGCTCGACGCCGTGGGGCTGGGTTTCGACTCCTGACCCCCCGTTGTGGGGCCTGCTTTGCGTGTTTGGATTCGGGGGAAGGGCGCAGAGTGGGCCTCGCAACGCGTGGGGTGATTTCGTTGTGGGGCCTGTTTTGCGTGTTTGGATTCGGGGGAAGGGCGCAGAGTGGGCCTCGCAACGCGTGGGGTGGTTTCGTTGTGGGGCCTGTTTTGCGTGTTTGGATCCCGAGGAAGGCCGCAGAGGGGGCCTCGCAACGCAGTGGGGTGGTTTCGTTGTGGGGCCTGTTTTGCGTGCCTGGCTTCCGCGCAGGGGCGCAGAGTGGGCCTGGCAACGCAGGTGGTGCCGTTGTGGGGCCTGCTTTGCGTGTTTGGATCCCGGGGAAGGGCGCAGAGTGGGCCTCGCAACGCAGGGGGGTGGGACGCTAGCGCTTGGGGGCAGGCTTGCGTTGGGTAGAAGCGCTCGACGCCGGTCGCTTGGCCGGCGTCGTTGGCGTACGGGGCGCGGGACGCTTCACCGCGGAGGTCTTCGTTGCACCGGATGCCCTGGCCGCGCCGGTTGCACGAGGTGCCGACGCAGCCTGGCGCTTAGTGCCTGTAGCAGGACGTGGGGCAGGTTTGCGCGGTGAGGGGGTGCGCTTTACCGTCGTCGAAGGTCGTTTCGGCGGAACAGCGGCACGCGATCCGAACGAGGGCACCACTGCCCCGAGGAACAGCACCGCCAGTGTCCCGACCCCCGCCACAGCAGCCAGGTAGAAGTAGATGTCGGAGTCCTGGGTGCTGCCGGCACTGCCCAGGGCGCTGGCATCCTGGTTGAAGGCGATGCCCCACATTCTCAAGAACGCGATGCTGCAGCCAATGAAGAGGCTGGTGCCCACTGCGCCAAGGAGGACCACGAGGTAGCGGCGGCGGCTGAAGACCTGCACCAAGGAGGCCAAATAGCAGACCAGGACAGCGCCCAGGAACAAGTACAACACCAGTTCCTCGAGTACCACCGCGGCCAGTACCAACAGCCCGAGCGAGACGAACGCGGACACCACCGCAAGCTTCCCGCTGTTCCCCATGTGACGCATGAGGTTAATCATCGCCGACCAAGTGGCAGCGCCACGCCGTCGTACATTGCAGTTGAATACCGTTGTGAGGCCCGCTCTGCGAGCTGTGAGCCGGTTGGAAGGCGCAGAGCCGGCCCCGCAACGCCCGTCCGGTTGCTTGCGAGGCCCGCTCTGCGCCCCAAAAGCCAAAAAGACCCCGCAGAGCGGGCCTCGCAACGCGCAGGACGAGCCTACTTGATGACGTATCCGTGCATGATGGTCATGACAGCAGCCACGCTCTGCTCGCGGGTCCGCTCYGGGTTGTACGTCTGGCGGTCCAAGCCCACCACGAAGATGGCCCCGAAGATCGCCGCCTCCAGCGAACCGCGGGCAATGGACTCGTTGACCTTGTACCCGGACGCTACGCTTTCCACGGCCGAACCAATCACGGCCAGGAGTTCAGCGCGAAGTTCAGCGAACACGGCACTCCATTCGCCGGGGGTGCGCCAGTTTTCGCTGACCCACAGGCGGGCGAAAGAGGGGTAGTCGTCCATGAACTCCATGGCCTGGCCCACCATGTTGTTCATGGATTCCAGGGGATCGCTGGCCTGCCCGCGAACGTCCTGGAGCCGGACCAGCATGATGTCCACACCGTGCCGAAGCAACTGGGCGATCAGGTCCGACTTGCTGCCGAAGTTGTAATAGACGGTCCCCTTGGACACCCCGGCCGCAGCCGCGATTTCGTCCACCGTGACCCCCGCGGCACCGCGCTCGCCGATCAATTCCATGGAGGCCTCGAACAGCCGCTGCTTGGTGGCGTTGGTGCGGCCGGGGCGGAGCTTCTTCTCCGCAGGGGCAGGTGCGACTGACTCGGAAGGGACGGGCTCGGTGGTGCTCATACTGCGATCTCCGGCTTCAGCGTCTTGAGGGTCCACACCTTGTGCTTGCGGACGGCGAGCGTGGACAGCGCCATTCCCAGCAAAGTGTATCCAAGCAGGCCCAGAACGGTGGGCCAGATCATGCTGAGCTCACCTCCGTAGATCAAGTGCCTCATGCCGGTGACCACGTAGCCCATGGGCAGGACCTCGTGCACCACATGCAGCGGCATGGGGGTGGTCTGCCACGGGAACGTTCCGCCCGAGGACACCAACTGCAGGACCAACAGGATCAGCACCACGAACTTGCCGGGTGTCCCCATCAGCGCCACGATGCCCTGGATGATCGCGCTGAAGGCCATCACCGCGGCCAGCATGAACAGCCACATGCCCATGGGGTGGGCAGGGTTCAAGCCCAGGCCAAGGTTCACTACGAGTGTGAGGATGGTGGCCTGCAGCACCGAGACCACGAAGAACGGCAGCCAGCCTCCGACGGCGATTTTCCAGGCGGGGGCGTTCGACGCCAGTGCCCGCTGGGTGATGGGCCGCATGGCCTGGACCAGCATGAACACGCCGATCCACAGTGCCAGGGTCAGGAAGAACGGGGCCAGCCCGGCGCCGTAAGAGCCCGCCTTGGCCTGCGAGACGTTGTCCACCGCCACAGGATCAGCAATCACTTTGGACACGCTGCTCTTCTGCTCATCGTTCGGGTTGGGGATGTCGCCCGCGCCCTTCGCGAGCTCGGTGGCGAGGGTGTGTGAACCATCGGCCGCGGTCACTGCGCCGCTGGCAAGCTGGCCTGCGCCGTCGTCCAGTTGGCGGGCGCCGTCGTCGAGCTTGGCCGCGCCTTCCAAAGCGGTCTGCTGTCCGGCGGCCAGCGTTGCCGCGCCGGTGTTCAGTTGTCCGGCCCCTGCGGCGGCTTGAGAAATCGCGTCGGTGAGTGTTGGCGTGGCTCCGGCGAGTTTGGCGGCCCCGGCGCTCACGGCAGCCGAGCCGTCCGAGAGTTGCTGGATCTTGGCGGCGTCGCCGGAAATCTTGGCCTTTGCGTCCGTCACGGGGCTCGATGCCGCGGCGGCGTCGAAGTCCGCCAAGACCTTGGCGGCCTGCTCCTGGGTCAGCACGCCGGCGGTAACCAGCCGGGCATTCGACTCGACAACGCGGTTCCGGAGGCCTTTGTCTGCCGCTTCAAGCTGCCCGACGACGTCCTGGACTTTCGCGTTCAGCTCGGCGTTTCCGGCGGCTACTTGGGCGGCGCCGTCGGCGAGTTTTTTGGAGTCCGCAGGCAGCGTGGCCGTTTTGTTCTTCAGCTCGGTGAGGCCTGAGCTCAGCTGGCTGGCGCCGGTGTTGAGCTGGACCGCACCGTCCCGAAGTTTGCTTTGCCCGGCCACGAGTTGGTCGGCGCCGGTCACCAGTTCGGTGGTGCCGCCGTGGAGTGTTGTGGCGCCATCGCTCAGCTTTCCCACGCCCGTGGCCAGTTCCGAGGCTCCGTCCGCGGCCTTGACGATTGACGCGTGGATGGTCCCGAAGCCTGTGAGGAGCTGGTTTGCCGTTTCCTCGCCTACCTCCTTGGCCACCGTGGAGTGAACTGCCGTGGTGAGCTTGTCCACGATGGTGCTCAACAGGTAATTGTTGGCGTCGTTGGTGGTGACGTGCAGCATGGCCTGGTTGGCGGCGTCGAAGCTGCCGGGCGAGACCAGGTTGGCGGAGAAGTCCTTGGGGATGCGCAGCGCAAAGGCGTACTCACCTGTACGGACACCGGCGTCTGCGTCTTCGGCGCTGGAGACAGGCTTCCAGTTGAAGACGTGTCCCTCCACCAAGCTGTCGGCCACTTTCCGGCCCGCCTGCAGTTCGGTCCCGTCCGACGACGTTGCTCCCGTGTCCTCCACGACCAACGCGGCGTCGATCTGGTTCAGGTTGCCGTACGGATCCCAGTTCGCATAGAGGTACACGGCGCCGTACAACAGCGGAACCATGGTCAGGGCGAGGATGGTCAGCTTGGGCAGGAGCCCGCCGGTCATGCGCTTGAGTTCGGAGCGGGCGAGCCGCAGAACAGTCACTTTGCAGTCCTTTGGAGGTTTTCGGATTCGGGGTCAGCGGCTGCCTGGGGCACTGCTGGAGTGTCGAGCGTTTCTTCAGTCGCCGGCTCGACCGCATGTTTTGCTTTGGGCTCGACGGCGGTGGGTTGGGGCTCAGCGGCCGGCCGGGGATCGACGGAGGCGGCCGGCTTGGGTTCGGTGTGGGCGGCATCCGCCTCCGGTTCGGGCGGGTGCGTCACGGAGTTGCCGATCACCGCTGCGGCGCCGGTCCAGTTGTCCGGCAGGGCAGCGACGACGGCGACGACGGCAAGCGGCCGCCCGGCGTCGGACGCCAAAGCCTGAAGCCTGGGCAACCACGCTGCGGAATCGGCGCTGTGGCGGTCGGGGGAGTCCACCACGAGGAGGTCCGTGGCCGGATCTGCCAGGGCAAGTGCGGTCAGGAGTTCGAGCCGGCGGGCGGCGGGAATTTGTTCGATCCAGAGACCCGCGATGTCCTCGAAGCTGTTGACCTTCAGCCATGGCTTGCTCAGCAAGGCCCCACGGTAGCGGCGGGGGATGAGGGAGAGGTCTTCGGTGACGAGGTCACGGACGCTGAGGTGCTGCTCGGGTTCGTTGACCCCGGGGGAGTCCACCAGGGCGCTGGCGAGCCGGACTTTTTTGGTTTTGGTGGTGGTGTCCCAGCTGAGGACGCCATTGCTGGGCTTCATGCGGCCGCTCAGGGCCAACGCCAAAGCGGTCCGCTGGTCCTGGCCCTCTCCGGCAACGAGCAGAAGTTCGCCGCGGCGGACCTGAAGTGACGTTGCCGGCAGGAGATCGTCCCGGCGGCCGTTGATCTGGAGTTGCTGTACGGACAGCACAATGAAGCCTTTCGCAGAAATGGTGTCTGCTGAAAGTCTAACTAAACTGACTGGTCAGTTCAAATAGAGTTTAGAGTCCGTACTTCTCCAGGAGTCGCAGCCATACTTCGCTGATGGTCGGATATGAAGGAACGGCGTGCCACAGGCGGTCCAGCTTCACTTCGCCCACGATCGCGATGGTGGCCGAGTGCAGCAGCTCTGCAACGCCGGGGCCCACGAAGGTGGCGCCGACAATCACCTGCCGATCCTCATCCACCACAATCTGGGCCCACCCCTTGTAGTCGGGGGAGTGTAGTTGGGAACCGGAAACGTTGATGGGAAGTTCCACGCCGGTGACGTTCTTTCCCTGCAATAAAGCCTGCTCAAGGCTTGGCCCCACGGAGGCAACCTCAGGATCGGTGAACACCACGCTCGGGACGGCGTGATCGTTGGCAGTATGGGCCCACGGGCTCCACGGTTTCGGTGTGCCCTGGAGCTTGCCGTTGGCCCTGGCGACGATGGCGTCGCCGGTGGCGCGGGCCTCGTACTTGCCCTGGTGGGTCAGCAGGACCTTGCCGGCGGCATCCCCAGCGGCATACAGCCAGAGGCCGCTGGTGCCGTCGCTGGCCGGGCCTTCAACCAGGCCGCTGGCGTCGGTCGTGAGGCGGAGCGGCTTGCCGTTCTGCGCCTCCACGCCAACATTCTCCAGGCCCAGATTGGCCAAGGCGGGGTGCCGGCCCGAGGCAACCAGTAGTTTGTCAGCGGTGACAGTTTTGCCGTCGAACGCCACCGTCACTGTGCCGTCGTCGTTCTTCCCAACGTTCTGGACGTCGGTGTGAACGTGGACGGTGACGCCGTCGGCGCGGAGCCCGGCCAGGACCAGGGTGGCGGCCTCTTCCGGGTAACTGCTGAGCAACCGGCCACGGGCAATCAAAGTCACGTCCGAGCCGAGCCGGGCGAATGCCTGCGCCATCTCCACACCCGCTACACCGCCGCCGAGCACGGTGAAGCGCCTGGGGATTTCCTTCGCTGCCGTGGCTCCGCGGGTGGTCCAGAAGGGGACGTCCTTCAAGCCCTCGATTTCCGGGATTGTAGGGGTCGAGCCCGTTGCGACCACCACGGCATGGTGTGCCTTCAGTGCGTAACTGTTGCCGTCGAGGCCATCCACCTGGACCTCGCGCGGGCCAGTGATGCGGCCGCGTCCACGGATGAGCTCGATGCCCGCACTGTCCAGCCACTCCACCTGGCTGCCGTCCTGCCAGTTGTTGGTGAACCAATCCCTGTTCTTCAGCGCAGCTTGGGCGTCGACCACTCCGGTGACAGCCTCGGACGCGCCGGGGACTAGTTGTGCAGCGTGGAGGACATTTCCTGGCCGGAGCAGTGCCTTGGAGGGGATGCAAGCCCAGTATGAGCACTCGCCGCCCACTAATTCGCTCTCGACAATCACCGCCGTGAGGCCGCCGCGAACCACCCGGTCCGCCACGTTTTCCCCTACGGCGCCCGCGCCGATCACGATTACATCGAATTCCCGCGAGGTCTCGGCAGTCATGGGAGAAGCCTACAACCGGCGCCTGTGCGTTGTGGGGCCTGCTTTGCGGGCTTGGTGTGGGTCTTGGGGCGCAGAGCCGGCCCCGCAAGTTGGGCCCTTGCGTTGTGGGGCCTGCTTTGCGGGGTTCGCGTGGGTTTTGGGGCGCAGAGCGGGCCTCGCAACGTGGCGCTGTTCGTCCATATGATGAGATGGGTATCTCATATTGTGGGATGGCTGGCTAGGCTGCTTCGCATGGGAGAAGAATTGAAGCCTTTCGTCGACTGGAACTGGTGCGCGGAGAACGCAGGAAGAATCGTTCTTGCCGACACCCGTTGGTACCTCGACGGATCTTCCGGGAAGGAAGCCTATGAGAGCGGGCATCTTCCGGATGCTGTGTTCATCGACTTGGACCAGTGGTTGTCCCGCCCTGCGTCCCTGGAAGCCGGGAGGAACCCGTTGCCCGATCCTGAGATCTTTGCCCAAGGGATGCGGGAAGCCGGCATCAGCGATGCGGACACAGTGGTTGCCTACGACGACGCCGGGGGAGTTATTGCGGCCAGGCTCGTGTGGATGCTCCGGTCCACGGGGCATAGTGCCGCGATCCTCAACGGAGGCATGGCCGCTTATCCGGGCGAGCTCACCGCTCAGACACCTGCACCACGGACGGGGGTCTTCTCGGCTCAAGCTTGGCCCGAGCACCTGCTCTCCGATATTTCCGAAGTATCTGACGGCAAGTACACCGTCATCGACGCGCGGAACCGCGACCGCTTCGATGGACTCCAGGATCCCGTGGACCCTCGTCCTGGACACGTACCCGGGGCCGTGAATGTTCCGTGCCGCGAAAACCTCGCCTCCACGGGACACTTGATCCAGGAACTGCAGGTTCGCGCGAACTTCGAACGCGCCGGCGTTCTGTCCGCGGGGAACACCGTTTCCTACTGTGGTTCCGGAGTGACGGCCTGCCACATCCTGCTGGCCATGGAGCATGTGGGTATGGGCCAGGGCAAACTGTTCGTCGGCGGATGGTCCCAGTACTCGCGAGCGAACGACAGGCCCGTGGCGAGGACATCCCCAGTGGTGTGAGGCCTGCTTTGCGTGCCTGGCGTGGGTTTTGGGGCGCAGAGCGGGCCTCGCAACGCAGGCCTACGCGGGCATTGCTGGCCTACGCGTGCATCGCGCCCTTGAACCAGCCCGTAATCGACGCTGGGTGTGTGATGGCCGTACCCACTACCACGGCGAACGCTCCGGCGTCGAGGGCTTGCCGTGCTTGGGCAGGGGTATGGATGCGGCCCTCTGCAATGAGGGGCCTGCCCAACTCGGCGGAAGCGATGTGCTCCAAAAGCTCCAAGTCCGGGCCCTCGGTTTTCGGGCGCTCACCGGTGTAGCCGGACAACGTGGTGCCGATCAGGTCAGCACCCGCTTCGACGGCGGCAACAGCATCGTCCAAGGACCCACAATCCGCCATGACCAGCGCATGGGATTCTGCGTGAATGCCGGCCACGGTCGCTGCCAAGGTCAGCCCATCCGGACGCTCCCGACGTGTTCCGTCAATCGCCACAACGTGCGCACCGGCATTCGCCACAGCCAAGGCATGACGAAGCGTAGGTGTAATGAAGACGCCGTCATGCCCGTCCTTCCAGAGGCCAATGACTGGAACCTCGACGGCGGCGCGCGTGAACTGCACGTCGGCCAACCCTTGGACGCGGATCGCCGCAGCACCTCCGATGACAGCCGAGGCCGCCACCTGGGCGGTGGTCCGGGGATCACGCATGGGCTCTCCGGGGTACGCCTGGCAAGAGACGATCAACTGGGAACGGAGGGCTTCGAGGCCTTCGGGTGTGAGGATCATGAGGTTCCCTTTACTTACAGACTACTTAAGGACGAGTTTCGCGGCGCCAACAATGGCCGCTGTGTTCCCTAGCGTTGCCGGGAGGACAGGGACGGCAACCAAGGGAGCCAGGAGTTCTTTCCGGAGCGCCGTTTCCATGGGCTTCCACCACAGTTCACCGGCATCGGCAAGGCCGCCGGAGATCACCACGGTTTCAGGATCAAGGATGTTGATAAGCCCGCCCACGGCCTGTCCAGCAGCGGCTGCGCCAATCTCGATGGCACGCAAAGCAGCAGCGCGGCTGTTCGCAGAGCCTGCGGCAGCACCGCCGTCGTACGCAGCACCGCCGTCGTTCGCTTCAGTAGCGGCCAGCGCAAACACGCCCCTGGTGTCGGCAGCGTCCACGGCAGAACCGCCAAACCGCAAAAACGCTTCATAAAGGGCGGGCCCGGAAGCCACAGCCTCAACATGCCCGGAACCACCGCACACGCAAGCCAAAGGACGCCCGGAAAACACGGCATAGGGAGAAGCGAAATGCCCCACGTGGCCGCCCACAAATCGGTGACCCAAAACAGGAGCGCCGTTCAGCACAAAACTTCCACCGACACCCGTTCCGAACGCCACCATAAGTGAACTTGAGGACCCTGCGGCAGCTCCAAGCCACGCTTCGCCAAGGGCGTGGGCGTGGACGTCGTTGACGGCTCGCACAGCCGAGGCGGGAAGCGAAAGACGGGATGAAAGCCCAAAAACGAGATCAGTCCCGGCCCAACCGTGAATCGCGTCCGTGGCAGACACCACAGCCCCGGAAGAGGCGTCGATCACCCCAGCGGAGCCGATGCCGACGCCGGAAACCGAAATCCCGGCGTCGGCAGCGCTCGCCATCAAGCCCGCGATCAGCGCAGCGGTGGCGTCGAGGATTGCTTCGCCACCGGCCCGGTTCAAGGTCGGAATGGTCTCCGACATCAACACTTCGCCAGAAGGGGCAACAACCCCGGCGGCGGTTTTGGTGCCACCGAGGTCAACGCCGATCACGTGGTTCATGGAAGCCTAGACCAGCCCGTTCCGCTCCAGAATTGAACGAATCAGAGCCGTCTCGGAGGCATTCAAAGACAGCATCGGTGAGCTCATGGTGTTGGACTCGATGACGCCCATCACCTGAAGCGCGGTCTTGAAAGCGCCCAGGCCAGCAGCGCCTCCGGAGACACGGCCGTTGGGGGCGTAGACGATCTCGAAGACGTCGGCCAGGCGGTCCTGCTCCCTTGCCGCGAGAGCCCAGTCACCGGCCTGGGCGGCGTCGAACAGTCGGCGGTAGCCTGCTGGATCAACGTTGCCGAGACCCGGAACAACACCCTGGGCGCCACCGAGGAGAGCGCCGTCCACCACCACTTCGTGACCCGTGAAGATGTCGAAGTTGGGGATGTCCTTGGCGGCCAGGAGCAGTTGGCGGAAGGAGACGTCGTCGCCGGAAGAGTCCTTGACGCCGGCAATGACACCATCGCGGCCGAGCCGGACCAGCAGGTCCGTGGGCAGTTTGAAGTGCGTGCGGACCGGGACGTCGTAGGCGAAGATCGGCTTTTCGATGGCCGCGTGGATGCTGCGGAAGTGCGTTTCAGTCTCCGCGGCGTTGCCGATTGCGTAGTACATGGAGGTGACCACGATCGCGTCGGCGCCGAGGTCCACCACCTTGCGGGCTTCCTCGATGACGCGGTGGGTGGTTTGCTCGTTGGCGCCCACGATCAGCGGAACCGCTCCGGCGTTGGCGTCGGCGATGGTGGAGACCACCAGTTCACGCTCGTCGTTGGTCAGGTAGGGGACTTCGCCGGAGGAGCCGAGGACGAAAAGCCCGGACACCCCGCCGTCGATCAGGTGTTTGGTGACGTTCTTCAGCGACGCGGTGTCGATGCTGCCGTCGGCGTGGCGGGGGGTAATGACCGGGGGGATGACGCCCTGGAACTGAGTGGACACAGAATTCTCCGTTGTTTGTAGCTTGTGAAGGGAAAAACTAGATGTGAAGCAGGCTCGGCGCGGCGCCCAGGAGCTTCTTGGTGTAGTCGTTGCTCGGGTTGTCGAAGACCTGACTGGCTGTGCCTTGCTCCACGATCTTGCCGAAGTACATGACGCAGATGCGGTCCGAGACATAGCGGACGGTCTGGATGTCGTGCGAGATGAAGACCATGCCAAGGTTCAGCTGCTTCTTGAGGTCGGACAGCAGGTTCAGGACCTGGGCGCGGACCGAAACGTCTAGGGCCGACGTCGGCTCGTCCGCCACGATGATGTCCGGGTCCAAAGCCAGGGCGCGTGCGATCGCCACGCGCTGGCGCTGGCCGCCGGAAACCTGCGACGGCGTCACCTCGGCTGCCGATGCCGGCAAGCCCACCAGCGCCAACAGTTCCTTGACCGTGGCAGCGCGGGAGGCAGCGTTGCCGATGCCGTGGATCTGCAGCGGATCGGTGAGGATGTCCTGAATGGTCATGCGCGGGTTCAAGGCCGTTGCCGGGTCCTGGAAGACCACGGAGACGGACCTGCCAAACTGCTTGCGCATGGCCGCGTTCCGTTTGATTGCGGGCTTCCCGTGGAACAATACCTGGCCCGACGTCGGCGGCTGGAGTCCCACAAGTACTGACGCGAGCGTGGACTTGCCGCAGCCGGACTCACCGACGATGCCCACGGTTTCGCCGCGGCTGATGGTGAAGTCCACGCCGTCCACAGCCTTGACGATGTTCGGACGGAACAGGCCACCGGTCCGTGCATGGTGGTAGACCTTGACGTCCTTGAGTTCGATGACCGGCTTTCCGGTTGACAGGCTCATTTCGCGTCCTCCTTCAAATGGCTCGCCCAGTAGTGGTCGGCATCGCCGCCGTTGACGGAGTCAACCGAAGCAACCGCGGTGAGGACCAGTGGCTGGTGGGGATCGGCGTCGGGCCTCAGTGAGCGGGCCGCAAAGCGGTCTCCCGTGGCGAAGTCCCGCGGCGACGGGACCGTGCCGGGGATCTGGTGCAGGCGAACAGCATCGGCCTCGATGGAGAGGACGGCACCCAACAGGCCGCGAGTGTACTCGTGCTTGGGATTCTGCAGGAGCTCGGAGGCCTGGGCCGATTCCACCACCTGGCCGGCGTACATCACGGTGATGCGGTGGGCGAGGGAGGCCACCAACGCGAGGTCGTGGCTGACAAACACCATGGCGAATCCGAGCTGCTCGCGGAGTTCGTTGAGGAGGTCCACAACCTGCTTCTGGACAGTGACATCCAGGGCGGTGGTGGGCTCATCAGCCACAACGATCTTCGGCGAGCGGGAGAGGGCCATGGCAATCAGCACGCGCTGGCGCTGGCCGCCGGAGAGCTCGTGCGGGTAGCTGGCGAGTGTCCGGACGGGATCCAGTTTCACCATCTCCAGCAGCTCGGTGGGAGTCTTGCGGCCGCCGCGCTTGGTGAGCTGTTCCAGCTGGTCCTTGATCTTCATGGAGGGGTTGAGCGAGCTCAACGCGTCCTGGTAGACCATGGCGATCTGCTCACCGCGAAGGCCCTCGTAAGCCTTGGGGTTGCTGTGCTTGGTGGTGGAGTCCAGGAGTTCCTTGCCATCGAAGGTGATGGAGCCGGTGACCTGGGCAGTCTTGGGCAGCAGCCCCATCACAGCAAGTGAGGTGATCGACTTGCCACAACCGGATTCACCCACGAGGCCCATGGTTTCGCCTTCGCGGACCGTGAACGAGACGTTGTCCACGATCGCGATGTCGCCGAAGCGGCTTGGGAAACGGATGGACAGGTTCTTCACTTCGAGGATATTGCGGGCTCCCGGGGGGACCTGCGGGAGACGGTCTGTACGCTTCGCTTCGATGGCTGCCAGGAGTTCCAACTCGCGGTCCAACAAGAGGTGCGGGTTTGCTGCGGCCAGCTTCACGTCGGTGAGGACGGCTGAGGTGCCCATATCGGAAGTGACGGTGTCGCCGGAAGCCGCACGGACACCGTCGAGCTCGTGTTGCTCAACCACGGACGGCTGGGCCACCGAGGTGGCAACCTCAGCGTCGACAGCAACGGCGGCTGAAGCACCGTCGTCGTCCTTTACTACCGGCGCGCGCCGGAGCTTCGGGTTCACCATGGCGTCGGTGAGGCCCTCGGCCAGGATGTTCAGGGACAGCACGGTCAGCAGGATGGTGACACCGGCGAAGGTGGTGGCCCACCAACCGCCGGACAGGACCAGGTTGCGGCCGTAGGAAATGACGTTGCCCCAGGAAGGTGCGGGGTCCTGGACGCCCGCGCCGAGGAAGGACAGCGAGGCTTCGAGGATGATGGCGTCCGCCACCATGACCGTTGCGAACACCAGCACTGGAGCTGCGGTGTTGCGGACGATGTGCTTGACCAGGATGTAGAAACGGCCGGCACCGATCACGCGTTCAGCACGGACGTAGTCTTCGCCGTACTGTGCCAGTACGTTGGCTCGGACCACGCGGGCAAGCTGTGGGGTGTAGATGATGGCGATCGCAATGATGATGGTGGGAACCGAATTGCCGAACGCGGCCAGCAGCACAGCTGCGAGGGCGATGCCGGGGAACGCCATGAGGATGTCCATGAGCCGCATGATGATCTCGTTCACGGACTTGCTGGACGTCGCGGCGAAGGAACCAAGGAGCGCTCCGGCGAGGATGGCCAACGCAACCGCGCCGAGGCCGATCAACAGCGAAGACTGGGCTCCGAACAGGAGCCGGGAGAAGATATCGCGGCCCAGGCGGTCAGTTCCGAAGAAGTGTTCGGCGCCCGGCGGGGTGGCCGGTATGAACGTCTCCAGCGGATCGTGCGGTGCGATGACCGGCGCGAAGATGGCCGCCAGGACAATCACGATGAGGAAGAGCAGGGCGATGCGGGAGCCCCACGGCAGGGCATTGAAACGAATGCCCGGGGCACTTAGCCGTTCTGCGAGCTTGCTGCGCATGAGCTATACCGTCCTGATTCGTGGGTTGATGAGCAGGTAGAGAAGGTCCACCACGATGTTCACCAGGACAAAGGTGACCGAGATGGTGAGCACCACGCCCTGGACCAGGTTGACGTCCAGGTTGGTGATGCCGTTGAGGATCAGTTGGCCCATGCCGGGCAGGGCGAAAATCATTTCAATCACGACGGCGCCGCCCAGCAAGTAGCCGACGCGGAGTCCCAGCACGGTCACCGGGGTGACGAGCGCGTTGCGGAGGACGTTCTTGGAGACAACCTCGCGGTAGGGGACGCCGTTGCCGATGGCAGTGCGGACGTAGTCGCGGTCCAGTTCCTCCACCATGGAGGTGCGGACCACGCGGATCAGCGATGCCGACACAGGAATGCCGAGCGCCAAGGCCGGGAGGGCCATGGAGTTGAGCCAACCGCCGAAGCCGGACTCCGGCGTCGCAATACCACCCGAGGGGAACATCGGGTTGGCGCCGAGCGCGAACCACTGGATGAGCAGGATGCCCAGCCAGAACGACGGCGTGGCGATCGCGGCGATGGAGAAGACGCGGACCAGTTGGTCCTGCCACTTGTCGCGATGGAGGGCACCGAGGATGCCGAACGCGAGCGAGAGCACGATCGCGATAAGGACACCCAGGAAGGTGAGCTGCAGGGTCAGCGGGAACGCCGAGCCGATCATGGATGCCACCGATTTTGCCGGCGGAGTGGTAACCCCGAGGTCGAACTGCAGGAGCTTTCCGAGGAAGCGGAAGTACTGCAGGACCAGGGGATCGTTCAGGCCATTGTCCTGGCGGTACTGCTGCTTCGCTTCTTCACTGGCGCCATCGCCGAGGGCCGAGCTGGCCTGGTCGCCGGGAGCGGCCTGCAGGACGAGGAAGACGAGCAACGTAATGCCCAGGATCATCAATGGCAATGCTGCAAGTCTGCGACCAAGCAAACGCAATATCGTGACCAATTTGTTCTCCGGTTGGTTGGGGTGTTGCTGGTTGTGGGGCCTGCTCTGCGGGCTATTTGGGGGATATAGGCCGCAGAACGGGCCTCACAACAGGGAGGGTGCTTAGGCGGTTCGTCCGACGTCGATGAACGACAAGCCGGTGGTGGGCAGGGGCTGGAAGCCGTTGAGCTTCTTCTCATCCCAGGCGCTGGGGAGTTGGCGGTGGAAGATCGGGTAGAGCGGCACTTCATCGGACACCATGTCCACGATTTCGCCCACGATCTTCTTGGCCTCTTCACCGGATGCCTGGGAGCCCTTGTTCATGAGTTCCTGCAGTTTGGCGCGTTCCGGGGTGGACCAGAAGGCGCGCTTGTCCATCCAGGTCGCGCCCGAGTAGAACCAGCTCAGGAGGAGGTCAGCATCGTTGCCGAAGACCGAGGGATCGCCAGGGGCAGCAACCACGGAGAAGTCGCCCTTGCCAACACGGTCGCTGTACAACGCGCCGGACTGAAGGCTCTTGACGGTGACCTTGACACCCGGGATCTTGTTCCAGGATTCGAGGATCAGCGGTGCAACGTCCTTGACCCAGGCAGTGTCCGTGGTGAGGAGTTCGAATTCGAGGTTGGTGACGCCGGCCTGCTTCAGCAGATCTTCTGCCTTGGAAGTATCAAAGCTGTAGACGTTCTTGGCCTTGACGTAGTCCGGGTGGCCTTCCTGGAAATAAGAACTGGCGGCCTTGGCGTTGCCGAACAGGGCCTTCTTGATGATGGATTCTTTGTCCATGCCGTAGTGGAGCGCCTGACGAACCAGTTTGTTGTCGAACGGGGCCTTGGCGCAGTTGAACATGAGGAACAGCAGGCCGAAGGACTGGACGGATTCAACCTTGACCTTGGACTTCAGGCCGTCGACGTCCAGGTAGGGAACGTCTTCGATCGCCTGAACGCGGCCGGACTGGACTGCGGTGACGCGGGCTGCCGCGTCGGAGAGCAGCAGCCAGGTCATGCCCTTGGCCAGTGCCGGCTTGGGACCGTTGTAAGCGGCGAACGCTTCGAAGACGATCTTGTCGTCCTTGACTGCCGAGATGAGCTTGTACGGACCCGAGCCCACCGGGGAAGCGTCGAAGGCCTTCAGATCTGTGGCGAGTGCCTTCGGAACGATCTTCACCACGGAGATGCGGGGGCCGAAGCCCGGGAAGGCGTACTTAAGGGTGAACTCCACCGTCTTCGCGTCCAAGGGCTTGACGTCCTGGATGAAGGGAATGAACTGGGAGAACAGGGACTTGTTGGCAGGGTCCATCACGCGGGTGAACGAGAAGGCGACGTCCTCGGTGGTAACGGGGGAACCGTCGTGGAACGTGGCACCGTCGCGGATGGTCACTTGGTAGGTGGTGTCGTTGATCTTCTTGGGATCCGTGGCGGCCAAGGCGTTGTAGGGCTGACGCGTGGCTGGGTGTAACTCAATGAGGCCTTCGAAGATGTGCAGGTTGGCTGCCATCGGCGTGGCTCCGGAGGAGCTGAGGGGATCGAAGCCGGTGGACAGCGCGTAGGAGATGCCGGCCTCAATGGTGAGGTCTTTATTGACCGCGGCAGTGTTGGTGGTGGTACCGGTGGTGGTGCTGGCAGCGCCGCCGCACGCAGAGAGGGTTGCCGTGAAGGCGGCCGCTGCACCAACTGCGCCGCTTAGCTTCAGGAAGTTCCGGCGGCTGGCATCGTTGACCAGCGGCAGGCTGTGGATCGTCTTGCTCATAGGGTGCCTCACCATTCGCGTTTCGTGGGTTATCGGATGTAGGACGTCCGATGCTCGTATGGAAACTGTAAGGGCGGTCACAACGGAACGTCAAGTGGGAATGTGCGCTTGGGCTGCTGCCGCGCGCCTGGCGGCTTGCCGGCTGCGGCCGGTCCTGAGGGGAAATCTCAACGATTTCCCGGTACATAGCTATGACGGAGGTGGGACATCCGATATTGTATGTTGCGAGTCACTCATTCTTGGGTGGGCACTAAGCTCGCCTCAATATTAACACCGCACCTGCTCTCGGAACCGGCCTCTGCCGGTCTGCGGGGCAGGTGCATCGGCAAGGAGAAAGCCATGACAACTTCCGGTGTGGTTCCGCAGGCGCGGTTCAGTGCACAGGCCCGGCTGCGTGCCTTGCAGTCGGACATTATGGAATTGATTCTTGAGCGCGAGCTCGAGGCAGGCGATCCGTTGCCGACCGAGAGCGAGCTTTCCGGCGCCCTCGGCGTGGGCCGCAACACGCTCCGCGAGTCGCTCAAGGTGCTGCAAGCCCTGGGCGTCATCGAAATCCGCCACGGCTTCGGCATGTTCGTGGCGCCGAGTAACTTTGACGCACTGGCGGACGGCCTGACATTCAGGGGCCGGCTCTCGCTGCGGCATCAGGGGTTGGAAGCCCTGCAGCTGGTGGATGTGCGCCAGGCGCTGGAGTCCGGCCTGATCGGCTCGTCCATCGATGTCATGACCAAGGAGCAGCTCGCGTCCATCGAGGCGGCCGTGAAGCAGATGGAAGAGCTGGCCGCTGCCGGCGAAAACTTCGTGGCTGCCGACGCCGAATTCCACCGCCGCCTCTTCGAACCTCTGAACAACGAGCTCCTGATCAACCTCATGGGCGTGTTCTGGAAGGTGTACCGGAAGATCCACGTGGAGATCGGACCAGGGAACGAAGACCTGGCGAAGACTGCTGCGATGCACCGAGGAATCTATGCGGCTGTCGCCGCGGGGGACAAGGTCCTGGCGTCCGAACTGCTCAACCGACACTTCGATGGCATCCGCCGCCGCATCAGTGAGGCCGTCGGGGAGTAAACGCCCCGCACTCAACTCAAGGGCCGCCGTCGTACTTCTTTGAAAAGTACGACGGCGGCCCTTTCCGTTCTGCGGCCGGCTCGCCTGCCGCCGTGGCAGCCCAACCAGGTCTCATTAGTGCGCGTTTTGACGGCTCAAAACGCGCTCAACTGCTACCCAGTTGGGTACCTGGGGACAACAAAAGACCCGCACCGGCGAACCGGTGCGGGTCTTGATTTGTGCGCCCAAAGGGATTCGAACCCCTGACCTTCTGTTCCGTAGACAGACGCTCTATCCAGCTGAGCTATGGGCGCATTTCGTGTGATTCTCGGCGGTCTGTTTCTCTGACCCCCTCGAACCTCAATAAACTTTACAGAAGTTCATGTGAAGTTCCAAATCGAAAAGCTGTAATCTGCGCAACTAGACCGGTCTACGTGACCTTAGTCACTTAAATCTCGCTTTTCACTACCCCAACCCCTTATTTCTAGCGGTTTTTACTTTTGGGCTGTGTGGATGTCCGATGTCTGACAGCGGATTGGTCTGGTCCGCGGCCCCTATCGTTTAGGACACACCACTGAACCCGAGGAAGGGAACCGCAATGGGCGATCTGGCGCGACTGCCGCTGCTTGAGAAGGCACCTACTACGCATGCACGCCTGCTGGCCTGGGTTGAGGAAGTTGCCGAGCTGACTCAGCCGGACCGCATCCACTGGGTTGATGGCAGCGAAGCAGAAAACAAGAAGCTCACCGACGAACTGGTCGAGGCCGGCACGCTGAAGCGGCTGAACCCGGAAACGTTCCCGAACTCTTTCGCAGCGTTCTCCGACCCGGCTGACGTTGCCCGTGTAGAAGAGCAGACCTTCATCTGCTCAGAGAACGAGCGCGACGCAGGCTTCACCAACAACTGGATGGCCCCGGCCGAAATGAAGCAGAAGCTGCGCGGACTGTTCGCCGGCTCCATGCGCGGCCGCACCATGTACGTCATTCCGTTCGTCATGGGCCATCTGGATGCCGAGGACCCCAAGTTTGGCGTCGAGATCACTGACTCCGCCTACGTTGTTGCCTCCATGCGCATCATGGCCCGCATCGGGACGGACGTCCTGGACCGCATCACGCAGACCGACGCGTTCTTCGTCCCCGCCCTCCACTCGCTGGGCGCACCTCTGGAAGCCGGCCAGGCTGACGTTGCATGGCCTTGCAACACGGACAAGTGGATTGTGCACTTCCCCGAAGAGCGCTCCATCTGGTCCTTCGGCTCCGGCTACGGCGGCAACGCCCTCCTGGGCAAGAAGTGCTACGCGCTGCGCATCGCTTCGGTGATGGCACGTGACGAAGGCTGGCTGGCCGAGCACATGCTCATCCTTAAGCTGACCTCGCCGGAGCAGAAGACCTACTACGTCTCGGCTGCTTTCCCGTCCGCTTGCGGCAAGACCAACCTTGCGTTGCTCGACCCCACCATCAAGGGCTGGAAGGTTGAGACCCTTGGCGACGACATCACCTGGATGCGCTTCGGCAAGGAAGGCGAACTCCGCGCGGTCAACCCTGAAGCAGGCCTGTTCGGCGTTGCACCGGGCACCGGCTGGGGCACCAACCCGAACGCCATGCGCGCTATTGCCAAGGGCAACAGCATCTTCACCAACGTGGCACTGACCGACGACGGTGGCGTCTGGTGGGAAGGAATGACGGAGGAAACTCCGGCGCACCTGACCGACTGGCGTGGTGAGTCCTGGACTCCGGACTCCGACGCACCCGCTGCGCACCCGAACTCGCGCTTCTGCACGCCGATCGACCAGATCGACATGCTGGCTGAGGAATACTTCAGCCCTGAAGGCGTGGAACTGTCCGCGATCCTGTTCGGTGGCCGACGCAAGACCACCATCCCGTTGGTCACCGAGGCCCGCGACTGGTCCAACGGCATTTTCATGGGTTCCACGCTGTCCTCCGAGACCACTGCTGCTGCCGCTGGTGCCGTTGGCGTCGTTCGCCGCGACCCCATGGCCATGCTTCCGTTCATCGGCTACGACGCAGGGGACTACCTGAACCACTGGGTGAACCTGTCCGCGAAGGCAAACCCGGAGCGTCTGCCCAAGATCTTCCTGGTCAACTGGTTCCGTCGCACGGCTGAAGGCGGCTTCGCCTGGCCTGGCTTCGGAGACAACGCCCGGGTGCTCAAGTGGGCCATCGAGCGTCTCGAAGGCAAGGCCGACGCTGTGGAAACTCCGATCGGCTTCGTACCGACCGGTGAATCCATCGACCTCGAGGGTCTGGACATGACCCCGGCTGAGGTTGAGTCGGCTGTTCGCGTCGACCCGGAGGAGTGGGCAACTGAGCTGGCGTCCATCGAGGAATGGTTCGCGAACTTTGGCGAGTCGCTCCCGGCGGCGCTCCAGTCCGAGCTGGATGGTCTCAAGACCCGTCTGGGCTAGACCTCTTAGGAACAACGGCGTTCTTAAGTGAACGACGACGGCCCGTCACCTTTCGTTTGAAAGGTGGCGGGCCGCCGTCGTTCCAGTCACTGGTGGCGTGATGCCTGAAGCCTAGCTGGCAAGCCACACGTCCGGGCCGAAGACTTCGTAGTGGATCTGGGTGGCGGGAATTCCTGCGTCAATGGCTTCGTCGCGGATCTTCTTCATGAAGGGAAGCGGGCCGCAGAGGTACAACGAGGCGTCCGCGGGGACGTCCACTTCCCGCAGGGACATGAAACCCTGGCTGGCTGCGGCATGCGGTGTTTCGAGCCAGAGTTTCAGATCGGCGTCGATTGTGGCAGCGTCTGCCGTCATTTGCCCGCTGAGTGCCCAGTTGTCCATGGTCTTCTCCGCGTGGAGGACCAGGACCTGCCGGTCCGTGCCAGTCTCGGCGAGTGAACGCAAAATGGACGCTGTGGGTGTGCAGCCAATTCCTGCCGAGGCGAGAATGACCGGGCCGGCTCCCTGCTTGAGGGTGATTTCGCCGTAAGGGTTCGAGATCTCCAGAATGTCGCCGGGTTCGACGTCGGCATGCAGGGCGGTGGACACCTCGCCGCCGTCATTGAGTTTGGTGGTGAAGGTCCGGCTTGTGCCCGTGTCGCCGGACAAGGAATACTGGCGCACCTGGCGCAGTCCGTCGCTGAGGAGGACCTTGACGCTGATGTACTGACCCGGCATCGCTGGCGTGACCGGGGTGTCGTCCGCAGGTTCCAAGGTAAACGTTACGGCGTCCGCGCCTGCCTGCTCCTTGGTGGTGACGCGCCAGGGCATCCACATTTTGCTGTTGGCTTGGGAAGCGTAGAGATCCTTTTCAAGCTTGATCAAGGCATCGGCCATGAGCCAGTAGACCTCAGTCCATGCCTCCGCGATGTCCGGCGTGATGACCTCGGCCAGGTCTGAGGCGATGGCTGCGAACAAGTGCGTGTACACCACGTCGTATTGGTCCTCGGTGATTCCGAGGGAGGCGTGCTTGTGCGCGATGCGGGAAAGGACCTTCTCTGGAAGGGTTCCCGGGTTGTTGACCAGATGGGTTGCGAAGGCCGCGATGCTCCCGGCGAGTGCCCGCTGTTGATCACCTGAGCGCTGGTTGGAACGGCTGAAGAGCCCATCAAGCAACTCTGGATGGGCTGCGAAAAGCCGCTGGTAGAAGTCGGCTGTGATGGCGCCGATACGCGAGCCCACCAAGGGGAGGGTTGCTTCGATGATGGGGCGGGACTTTTCCGAGAGCATGGTTCTCCTGGGTGTAGGGGCCAGCCGAGACCGACCGAAATATATAAGCATTTGGAATGCGTATATTTATACCTCAACTTCTACACCTTGTAGAAGACTTGTGCAAACTGGGAGGAAGGTACCGGAAGGGTGATTCCAGGAGGCCGGTTACGGCTGGGTGGCCGGTACCCTGAACTCCGGCCGCAACCCGATGGACTGGAATACCGGGTTCATCTGGCGGGGGTGGGGGAGGGACGCGATAACCACAGTGTCCAGTTCGGTGTAGAACGCTTCCCTGGCCCGATTCATCGCGTGGCGCAGGCCGCACTCATTGATGAGCGGGCAATTCTTGGTGGGGGATTGGCACTCCGCTGGATCCTGTCGGCTGTCCAGATGCCTCAGGACTTCCCCGACCGTTGCTCGCCGCCCTGATTCATTGAGTCGGGAACCGCCCAGCCGTCCCCGTTCGACATCGATATACCCCAGGGCACGCAGGCGGACCATCGCCTTGCTGACGTGGTTGTACGGCGTTCCCACGGCGTCCGCCACCGCTTGGGTGGTCAGGAGCATGCCTTCGGGGGCCGCGGCCAACACCATGATGGCGCGGAGGCTGACATCTGCGAACGCGTTGATTTTCATGGCATCAGCTCCCGGGTAGGGTCCAGCTCACGGGCAGGGTCTAGTCCACCCAGACGGATGGCTCGTGTGTATCGGGTTCCATCGCGCTGAAGGCAAAGCCCTCGGCCGTGGGTGTGTACGGAATGATCGCTGCCAGGACTTCGCCGTTCCGATGTTCGGCTGCGCCGTGGATACCGTCGGACCCATGGTCCGGCAGGCTGACGTCGCTCACCACTGCTACGGCCCGGTAATCGTCCCGGCCCTGGCACAGCAGGTCATGGACGTCGGTCAGCATTTGGCCGGCATCGACGTCGCCGTTTTCATCCGGCTCACCGGGAGCAATCATCACTATCCGCAACTCGCCGTCGTTGGACAGAGTGATGCCGAAGGGGAAGAAGCCGCCGTTCTGCTGGATGTGCTCCTGGGCAGTTCCCAAAGCGGTGCCCAGGGTTTCACGGAGTTCGCGGTCCTGGTCGGTTTCCTCCGGGACGTCTGCGGTAGCGGGCTGATCGTTCATGCCTGAACCTATGCCCGGACCAGTGCGAGGACGCGGTCGCGGATCTTTTCCATGGTGGGCTGGTCCTTGGCTTCGGCGTTCAGGCGGAGGAAGGGTTCGGTGTTGGATGGGCGCAGGTTGAACCACCAGCTGCCGTCCTTGGCCGTGAAGGTGCTGCC
>NZ_JBFRDF010000006.1:0-267807 GCF_052113445.1 Paenarthrobacter sp. YAF11_1 | reverse complement strand
CGGGTCTCGCCCATGCCCAGGATCAGGTTGGACTTGGTCACCATACCCAAATCCCGGCCCTGGGTGATGACATCAAGGGACCGCTCGTACCGGAACGCCGGACGGATCCGCTTGAAAATCCTCGGCACGGTCTCCACGTTGTGCGCGAACACCTCGGGCTTGGAATCACAGATCGCCGCGATGTGCTCGGGCTTGCCGGAGAAGTCCGGGATCAACAACTCCACCCCGGTGCCCGGGTTCAGTTCATGGATCTTCCGSACSGTTTCGGCGTACAACCACACACCCTCATCGGCCAGGTCATCACGGGCCACCCCGGGTGTGCAGGCCTTCCTTCTTCACCAGGTTCTTGAGCTGGACAAACTCCGGCCCCATCTGGACCTTGGCCTTGATCCACTCGGGCTTGCGTTCAACCGGGACGGCCGAGTTACGCTGCTCAACGCGCAGCAACTTACGGCCTTCAGGTGCCAGGGTCACTGGAGTGCTCCTTCGTGGGTGGAAATGAGTGCTTCTTCATGCTTGCGGAATTCTTCCACGAAGCGGTCAACGATGTCGGCAGGGTTGATGGTCCGGCCGGCTTCCAGGGACATGGTGGTGACACTGGCGTCGGTAATTCCACAGGCAATGATCTGTGCGTAAGGCGCCAAGTCATTGCTGCAGTTAATGGCGACACCGTGCATGGTGACGCCGTCCAGGACGCGGATACCGATAGCGGCAATTTTGCGGTCTGGACCTTTCTCATCAGCAAGCATCCAGACGCCGGCCCGGCCTTTCACGGTCACTGCGTTGATGCCGTAGTCCGACATCACGGCGATCATGATGGCTTCGAGCCGCTCCACATAGTCGCGGATGCCGGCGCGGTTCTTAAGCTTGAGGACGGGATAGGCGATCAGCTGTCCGGGTCCATGCCAGGTCAGCTTCCCGCCGCGGTCCACGGGAACAACGGGTGTCCCGTCGAAGGGTCGCTCGTGATCTTCCGTGAGTTTGCCGGCCGTGTAGACGGCAGCGTGTTCCAGGAGTAAAACGGTGCTGTTCTTCTCGCCCGCAACAACTTTGTTGTGGATCTCGCGCTGCAGGTCCCAGCCCTGCATGTAGTCAACGAAATCAGGGGCAAGACCCAGTTGTGAAAACTCAAGAGTCATGGGTTCAAGCTTAGACCCAGCGGGAGACTGGCCATGGTTTTGTGGCGAACCTCTCAGTCGCATCGCGTGGTGTTGTCGTCAGGGTGCTACCTGTGGATAACTTCTGCGGAAAATCCCGTATTCCGGTAGATCTTATCTATGGAAACTCTGGATCCGCCCGCCGCCATCATGCCGTCCGTTGCCGGTTATGAGACATCCCGCCTCTTGGGCCAAGGCAGTACTTCTACCGTTTGGCTTGTCACCAGGAGCTGCGACGGGGCTCGGTTTGCCATTAAATGCGCCACTCCCGGCACGCCCGAAGGCCACGTGGCGCAATCCCTGATCTTTGAGGAGGTAGCGCGAGAGGTCAGGCTCTTGTCCGGCCTGAAGCACCAGCACCTGGTGGGGGTCCATGACGTCGTTCCGCTGGAAGGCGATTCTGCGGGGACACCGGGTATTGTCATGGACTTTGCGGCGGGTGGCTCGCTGGCCAACCTGATGGCAGGGCGGGGAAGGCTTCGGGTGGGGGAAGCCGTCACCATCCTCACCCCGCTTGCCCAGGTACTGGACTATTTGCATGCCAACGGCACCGTGCATGGTGACGTAGCGCCCGGGAATGTCCTCTTCACGGCCGAGGGAAAGCCACTGCTCGCGGACCTGGGCATTGCCTCCATCGTGGGTGGTGTCCGGCCAAACCCTGGGGCCGGAACGCCTGGCTTCACCTGTCCCGGCGACGCAGCGTCCGGCAGCGGGACTGATTCATCGCAGGAACTGCAGCCCGCGCGTGATGTCTTTTCGCTTGCCGCCATCGGCTGGTACTGCCTGACGGGGGCGGCCCCGGAGGCTACCCGGCACCGGCCGCCGTTGTCTGTGGTGGTTCCGGATGTTCCGAGGTCCTTAGTGGCGGCGTTGGAGGCTGCCCTGGATGTGGATCCGCTGGTGCGGCCAACAGCCAGGGAACTGGCCATGGCGATCTTCAGGAGCGCGGCGCCCGAGCCGGTGGACTTGTCCGGCGCCGTACATTCGTCCGTCATACCTGAGCTGCTGACGCGCCGGCAGGCCTTGGGGCGTCCCACCCGCCGCATCCCCCGATGGGTTGGATCATGGCGGAGGTTCCTTCCGCTTGGATTACAACCTGGACTTCGCCCGGAGGGCCGTCGGCCGCGACGTCGTGGCCGTTGGTTCATGGCCAGTGCAGCCACGCTGACTACCGGGCTGATGCTCGGCACCGCGGCATGGTTCCTGTGGCAGCAGAACCCGCAGCAACAGAGCATGGAGTTATCTGCACAGCCGCAGCAAGCAGCGGCGGAAACCGTCAATCCGGTCCCCGGACCAGGATCTACGGTGTCCGCCGACCTGCCGGAAGAGCTAGCCGACGGGCTCCTGGCTGATGACCCGGCAGTGGCCGTAGCCACGCTGTCATCCGTACGTGACATGGCACTGGCGCAGGGAAGGCTCGAGTTGTTGGCCTTGGTCAATGCCGCTGGGTCACCCGCGGAAGCCTCTGACCGGTTACTGGCGGATCACCTCCGGAAAGCCGGAACGATGTATGCCGGGTTCTCGACGACATTATCTGCGGTTGGTGTCTCCGGATCCGGGGAGGCCGGTGACGTAGTGGTCACGGTGACCGTGGCCACGTCGGGCTATGAAGAACGCGATGCCTCAGAGGCCAAAGCCCGGACACAGCCTGCGGGCCCGCCGCAGGAGCTTCGCGTTCACGTCGTTCGCGCTGACGGGCGATGGCGGATTTCGGAAATCCTTGCCCCAAGCCCCGGCCAGGAAAACGCCGCCCCGGACGACACCGGCCCAGCCACCATTGGCTGATCACTCAACCACCTGGTCAGCGTGCTTTGTCTGTCGTCAACCAGGCCATGGCGTGTGATAAGGATGGATGCTCCCACGTGAAACCAGCATTCGATAACCGGGCGGGTTCCATCCTCTGATTGGCCAGAACCAGCTCATCGGCAAGGCGCCCCAGCACCAAGCGCAAAGCGGGACGGGGGACACGCAGGAAAGCTGGCCGGTGGAAGGCTTTGGCCAGGGCGGCGACGATCGTGTTGACGTCCGCGCTTTCCGGGGCGCAAACATTCACCGCGCCATCAATGTCGGTTGTCAGGAGATGCGCCAATGCGGCCACCTCATCGGCCAGTGTGATCCATGGCCAGTACTGCCGCCCGTTTCCAAACGGCCCGCCCAGCCCGATCTTCACCAAGGGGAGGAGAGGTCCAAGCGCGCCGCCTGACGTGGTGAGTACTACGCCGGTCCTCGGAGTCACTACGCGTACACCGGAAGGTGCGGTCCTGGCAGTTCGTTCCCATTCGACGCACAAACTTCCCAGCACGCCATGCCCGGGCCCCGAATCCTCCCGTAGAACGCCCTCACGTGATGCACCGTAGTAGCCGGAGGCGGATTGGCTGATGAACGTAGCCGGTGGTGTACCGAGTCTTCCCATGGCAGCGGTCAGGGTCCGGGTGGCTTGGAGCCGTGAATCCCGGAGTTCCTGGATGCGCTTCTTGGTCCATGGGCGGTCCCCGATTCCGGCTCCGGAGAGGTTGATGACCGCCTCCGCGGTATCAAGGACGGCTTCGTCGAGATGCCCTGCGGCCGGGTCCCATGTCCACTCGCCGGGGTCCTTGGCGGGCCTGCGCACCAAGCGGGTGACCTCGTGGCCGTGGCCGGCCAAGTGCTCCGTTAAAGCCGTTCCGATCATTCCCGACGCTCCGGACATCACGATTCTCATGACCCATCTCACCATGGGAAACGCGTGTGGCGGAAACGCCTGTCGGTGCGGCTGAGGGTGGGCTCCTCTTGACTATGATCGAACAATGACCTCCTCCAGCTACCTCCGTTTCCCGCATGTGCACGGCGATCTGGTCACTTTCGTGGCCGAAGACGACATCTGGGTCGCCGCCCTCTCCGGCGGGCGTGCCTGGCGGGTTTCTTCCCAGCAGTTGCCGGCAAGGAACCCCCGCTTCACTCCGGATGGAAAACACCTCGTGTGGACGGTGATTGTGGGTACGTCGCCGGAGGTTGTCACGGCAAACGTCGACGGCGGTGGCTACAGGCAGCTGACCTACTTCGGCCACAGCACCACGAAAGTCAAAGGTTTCACGCCGGCAGGAAACGTGGTGGTGACCAGCGCCTTCCAGCAGGCGGAAAGCCGCCACACGCATGCTTACAGTCTCCCGCTTGACGGGGGCGCCGCCGTCGAACTTTCCTTTGGTCCGGTTGAGGCAGTTGCCTTCGGTCCCGAAATCGGGGACGAGAAGCCTGTGGTGGTGGCCAGCGTCCTTTCCCGTGAGCCTGCTTGGTGGAAGCGGTACAGGGGCGGCACGGCGGGCAAGCTGTGGATCGATGCCGACGGTAACGGTGAGTTCGAGCGACTGGTTCCGGAGGTCGACGGGAACCTCACCGACCCCCTCTGGGTCAAGGGACGTATCGCCTTCCTGTCGGACCACGAGGGGTACGGCAATCTCTACTCCGTTCTTCCGGACGGGTCGGGGCTGCGCCGCCACACGGATCACGAAGATTTCTATGTCCGGCACGCGAGCACGGATGGTGGCCGGGTGATCTTTGAATCGGCCGGCGAGCTGTGGATGGTTCCTTCACTCGATGCCGACGCCGACGCCGAGCCAAGCAAACTGGATATCACGCTGGGATCGGCGTCGCCGGCCCGCCGTCCCGCACCCCTCAAAGTCGCTGCACACCTCGGCGACGTCGTTCCCAACGCCTCGGGTACGGCCAGCGCCGTGGAGTCGCACGGCACGCTGCACTGGCTCCGGCACAAGGACGGGCCCTCGCGCGTGGTGGAGGCGACACCCGGCGTACGTGCCCGCCTGCCGCGTCCGCTGACGGCCGGCCGGATTGCCTACGTCGCTGACCATGGGTCTGTTGAAGCCCTGTACATCAAGCGCATCGCGTCTCCGTTGTCGGCACTGGTTGACGTACCCGACGCAGTTGTTCCGACGCCGGTTCCGGTCAACGAAGCCGATCCACTGCCCAAACCGGTAGCCGCGTCCAAGGTGTTGGGGCAGGGACGAACTGCGGCGCAAGCAACAGCCCCTGCCACGCCGCCAACTGGCACGGCAAGCGGCACTTCATCAGGTACGCCGGCCGAGCCGTCCGCTGACACTGTGAGTGCCGCGGACGCGCCGGCAGTCACTGACATGGCGGAAGACGCAGTTGACGTTCGGATCGATTTTCCGTCGCCCACGCGCACGAGTGCGCTGGAGGCAAGCCCGGATGGGCGATGGCTCGCAGTGGGAACCTCCTTTGGAGACGTCTATGTCGCTGATACCGCTCAGGGAACGTTGACCCTTGTTGTCAGCGTGGGTGAGGGCAGCATCGAACAACTGGCGTGGTCCGGGGATTCGCAGTGGCTGGCGTGGTCAGAGCCGGTCACATCCTTCGGTTCGCGGAGTAAGCTCCGCATCACCCGCCCGGGTGACGCTGAAGCGGGCATCATCGATCTCACCGACGGACGTTTCTGCGACGAATCGCCGCGGTTCACCCCTGACGGGAAGTTCCTCGCGTTCTTGTCGAATCGCAGCTTCGATCCCGTCTATGACGGGCACTCCTTCGACCTTTCTTTCCCGAGCCCCATCAAGCCGTATTTGGTTGCCTTGGCTGCGGACACGCCTTCACCTTTTGGCCCGTCTGTTGACGCACTTGAGGATGTGGCGACTGCCCCGGTAAAGTCCGACGACGGCGCCGCGCCTGCCGTGCGCGTCGACCCGGAGGGCCTGGCTCACCGCGTCATCGGTGTGCCCGTGCCGCAGGGAAACTACTCGCAGTTGGCTGTCGCGGACGGTGCCTTGTTGTGGCTCGATACTGAACTCTCGGGTGTGACTGGTGAAGGCAAGGGCTCCCTCGCAGATAAGAAGACCGCGCCGTCATTGGTGCGCTACGAGCTCGCCAAGCGCAAGAAAACCACCTTGGTTGCCGCAGTGGACAGTTACAGGTTGTCGGGAGATCTCAATCGGGTGGTGTACATCCTGGACCAGCAGGTCACGTCGGTGCCGTCGGACACCAAGGTGGACGACGAATCCGGCGACCTGGTGAAGGTGGAACTTAACAGGGTCCGGGTCATCCTTGACCCGGTGGCTGCCTGGGGGCAGGCATTTGAGGAGGCCTGGCGTCTTCAACGGGACTTCTTCTGGACCGCGGACATGGCGGGCCAGGATTGGGACTCCGTCTACAAACGCTACCGCCCTATGGTGGACCGGCTCGGTTCGCATGACGACCTCGTGGACCTGCTGTGGGAGATCCACGGTGAGCTGGGAACATCGCATGCCTACGTCAAGCCTGCCGCAGTGAGCGAGGCAGGGCGCAACGGCCAGGGCCGCTTGGGGGCTGAGCTTCACTTCGGCAGCAAAGGCTGGGAAATCACACGGATCCTGGCGGGCGAGTCCTCGGACCCGCTGGCCACGTCGCCTTTGACCCGACCGGGCGCCGACGCGAAGGCCGGTGACGTCCTGCTGGCGATTGACGGCGTCGAACTTTCAGCGGCTCTGACGCCCGCAATGCAGTTGGTGGGAGCGGCCGGCCGCACGGTGGAGCTGACCTTGCTGAACGGTGAGGGGCACGGAGGAGCCGCGGGGGCCCAGCGTCGCGTGGCTGTGGTCCCTGTCCGTGATGAAGAAAGGCTTCGGTACCAGGACTGGGTCCGGGCCAACCGCCGCACTGTGCGGGAGGCCTCGGACGGCAAGTTCGGCTACCTGCACGTCCCGGACATGATGGCCAACGGCTGGGCGCAGCTCCACCGCGATCTGGATACCGAAACCGCCTTGGACGGGCTGATTGTGGACGTGCGGCGCAACCGTGGCGGGCACACCTCCCAGCTGGTTGCCGAGCTCATCGGCCGGAAGGTCACTGGCTGGAGCATGCCGCGTGGGGAGAAGCCGCGGACGTACCCGGATCATGCACCGCGCGGTCCGGTGATCATCCTCGCAGACGAATTTGCGGGATCGGATGGGGACATCATCACCCAGGTGTCCAAGCTGAGGGGCATTGGCCCCGTGATCGGTACGCGGACGTGGGGAGGCGTGGTAGGCATCGACAACCGCTTCGCCTTGGCAGATGGCACCGGGGTGACGCAGCCCCGATACGCCACGTGGTTCAGCGGCGGAATCGGCTGGGATGTTGAAAACCGAGGTGTGGAGCCGGACATCGAAGTGCTGTTCCCGCCTCATGCCTATGCGGCCGGCACTGATCCGCAGTTGGAGTACGGCATTGGTGCCCTCAAGGAAATGATCCAGGAATTGCCCACTGACAGGCCTCCCCTCCGCGAGGGCTACCGCAAGGTCCGTCCGGAACCCTTGCCTTCACGTCCGCAAAAGGGCTAAGGGCAGAGGTAAACAGAGAAGAGCCCCGCCGTTTCCGTGAAGGAAGCGGCGGGGCTCTTCTCGTGGTTAGTGCTGCTGTTCAGCACACGGTGGTGCTACGCCGAAAGCGTGGCATCCAAGGTGATCTCGATGCTGGCCAGTGCACCCGAAACGGGGCAACCCGTCTTCGCGTCTTCGGAGATCCGGCGGAAGTCCTCTTCGGACAGGCCAGGAACCTTGGCGGTCATGGTCAGGTGGCTTCCGGTGATGCCGGTTCCGGGAACGAAGGTGACATCGGCCTTGGTGTTGACTTCCTCAGCGGTGAATCCTTCACCTGCGAGGGCGTGGCTGAAAGCCATGGAGAAGCATGCGGAGTGGGCCGCGGCGATCAGTTCTTCGGGGCTGGTCTTGCCGCCGGACTGTTCAGTACGTGCCTTCCAGGTGACATCGAACGTGCCCAGGCCTGAGCTGTCCAGCGTCGTGTTGCCGGCGCCCTCGATCAGGTTGCCGTTCCAAACCGTGTGTGCGGTGCGTGTTGCTGCCATGTCCACTCCTTGGGGTCGTTGTGAGTCGGCACCCAGCCCGAGGCGGGTGCCACCGGGTTCCATCCTAGGGATTTGCCGGTGGGACCGCACGGCCATTCCGCTGTCAGTGGATTGTGACCCCCTAGACTGGCGGGATGGAGACGGAAGTACAACCACCTGCAGGGAAGGGCCGAGGCCCGAGAATCGCGTCCATCATGATCAATGCAGTTGACGCTGCCCGATTGTCAGCCTTCTGGTCGGAACTGTTGGACATGCCGGTATCCGGCCGCCATGAGGGCTTCATCTGGCTGCGGCCCGCAGAACCAGGAGTTCCCCAGTTGGCGTTTCAAGAGGTCGCAGCGCCGACGGAGGGCCGCCGCAGACTGCATCTGGACCTCCACGACGCCGACCCTTCTGCTTTGCGGCACAAGGCGGAGTTGTTGGGAGCTTCCTTCGTGGAAGGCCACAGCATTGGCGACTTCCATTGGGATGTCATGCAAGACCCCGAAGGCAACGAATTCTGCATAGCCCAGGAATAGGCGCTTGCCTCACGGGCAAACTCCTACCACCTCCGCCACGAAAAAGCAGCCGTCCCTCTCCGCATGGTCGTGGAGTGGGACGGCTGCCGGCGTCAGGAAGGCGCCGGATCAGTTCCAGAGCGTGGCGATCGCGATGTTCACCAGGGCAAGACCGCCTACACCATGAGCCAATCCGGTGGAGACAGGCTCGCCCTTTTTGACCTTGCGGGAACCGATGACGGCCAGGACTGCCACGGCCACGCCAATGGCGAACTTGACCCCGAGCTTGAAGTAGTTGGGATCGGCATCAGGCAGCAAGGGGAACAAGCCCATCATGGCGATGCCGGTCAGGAGCTGCAGGAAAGCGCCATCACGCTGGCGGGGGTGGATGGTTGGCTCCTTGATGGTGGCGATCCAGTAGCCCACAATCATGGCTGCGCCGACGATGTGCAAGAACACCAGGATGTTGAAGAGAATACTCATGGTCCCAGCTTATCGAGTTGGTTCTACGTCTTGTAGCAAAGCCACGCGGAGGTGGATACAGCAAAGGGGCAGGTCACCGGATTTCCCGGTGACCTGCCCCTTCGCGCCAAAGGCGGACCTTTGTGGCGCTAAGCCCTAGAGGCCAAGGTCAGCTTCGAAAGCACCTTCCTCAAGGCGGGCCTTGAGGGTCTGCAGGAAGCGACCGGCGTCTGCGCCGTCCACCAAACGGTGGTCGTACGTCAGGGAGAGATACATCATGGAGCGGATGGCAATCGAATCATCGCCATTCTCGTCGGCGACCACCACGGCACGCTTGACGATCGCGCCGGTCCCGAGGATACCCACCTGCGGCTGGTTGATGATCGGGGTGTCGAACAGAGCGCCGACAGACCCGATGTTGGTGATGCTGAACGTACCGCCGGACARCTCGTCCGGACCGATCTTGCCGTCGCGGGTGCGGCCTGCAACATCAGCGATCTTGCCGGCGAGGCCCGCAAGGTTCAGGTTGCCGGCGTCGGAGATGACCGGAACCAGGAGGCCCTTGTCGGTGTCGACGGCGATCGCCAGGTGCTCGGCGTTGTGGTAGGTGATTTCCTGCTTGGATTCGTCGTAGGCAGCGTTGAGCTTGGGGTGCTGCTTCAGGGCCTCAGCGACAGCTTTGGCGATGAACGGCAGGAAGGTGAGCTTGACGCCATTCTGGGCCAGGAACTGGTTCTTGGCCTTGAGACGGAGCTTGGCGATCTTGGTCATGTCGACCTCATGCACCTGCGTCAGCTGGGTGGAGACCTCAAGGGACTCGCGCATGCGGCGGGCGATGACCTGACGGATACGCGGCGCCTTCTCCGTGGTGCCACGCAGCGAGGACGCTACTACCGGAGCAGCAGCCTTGGCAGCAGGAGCCGCGGGAGCCGATGCTGCGGGAGCAGCGGCGGCCTGCTTGGCTTCGGCAGCGGCCAGGACATCCTGCTTACGGATGCGGCCACCGACGCCGGTGCCGGAGACGGAGGCAATGTCCACGCCATGCTGGTTGGCAAGCTTGCGGACCAGGGGAGTGACGTAACCGGATTCCGAAGAACCCTCAGCTGCGGGTGAAGCAGGAGCGGGAGCCGGTGCAGCAGCAGGTGCCGGTGCAGCAGCGGCCGGAGCGGCAGCAGGTGCGGGAGCGGCGGCGGGTGCGGGAGCAGCAGCAGGTGCAGCCGGGGCCTCAGCAGCAGGTGCCGCGGCCGGGGCGGGAGCGGCCGCCGGTGCGGCTGCACCGGAACCGATGACGGCCAGGACGGAGCCAACCTCAGCGGTCTCATCCTCGTTGACGCGGATCTCCTGCAGGGTGCCTGCAACCGGCGACGGGATTTCGGTGTCGACCTTGTCGGTGGAAACCTCCAGGAGGGGTTCGTCCACCTCCACGGTGTCGCCGACAGCCTTGAGCCAGCGGGTGACGGTACCTTCGGTGACGCTCTCACCCAACGCGGGGAGGGTAACTTCGTGGCCTTCGCCGCCGGAAGCGGCGGGGGCCTCGGCAGCAGGAGCTTCCTCGGCTGCTGGTGCAGCCGGAGCCTCCTGGGCAGGTGCTGCCTGCTCCGCCGGAGCGGCAGGTGCTTCCTCGGCCGGAGCGGCCTCGGCAGCAGGAGCAGCCGAGCCGGAGCCGGAGCCGTCGCCGATGCGGACCAAGGGGGCGCCGACTTCAGCCGTCTCGTCTTCAGCGACGAGGATTTCTTCGATGACGCCTGAGATCGGAGAAGGGATTTCGGTGTCTACTTTGTCGGTTGAAACCTCGAGCAACGGCTCGTCGATCTCCACCCGGTCACCAACCTGCTTGAGCCAGCGGGTGACGGTTCCTTCGGTGACACTCTCACCGAGGGCGGGCAAGTTAACGGATTCAGACATGTCGTCCCCGTTCTCCTTATTGATCTTTGTGCGGATGAATTCTGCTGGTCCGGTTCAGGTGCATGCGGCATATTGCGCCGCATGCACCTGAACCGTGGGTCTTGGTAAGACTTAGCCGTGGAGAGCTTTGCCCGCGAGGGCAAGGTGGGCTTCGCCCAGGCTTTCGTTCTGGGTGGGGTGGGCGTGGACCAGCTGGGCCACGTCCTCCGGGTAGGCTTCCCAGTTCACGATCAGCTGGGCTTCACCGATCTGCTCACCCATGCGGGAGCCGATCATGTGGATGCCCACTACGGGGCCATCCTTCTGGCGTACGAGCTTGACGATGCCGCCGGTGCCGAGGATGGAGCTCTTGCCGTTTCCGGCCAGGTTGTATTCCTGGGTCTGCACCTGGTCGTCGCCGAACTTCTCCTTGGCGGCCTTTTCGGTGTAGCCGACCGTGGCGATTTCGGGCTCGCAGTAGGTGACCTTGGGGATATTGATGTCCTCGACGATTGCCGGGTTCAGGCCGGCGATTTCCTCGGCGACGAAGATGCCCTGCTGGTAGCCGCGGTGTGCGAGCTGGACGCCGGGGACGATGTCGCCGACGGCGTAGATGTTGCCAACGCCGGTGTGGAGGCGTTCGTTGGTGATGACGAAGCCGCGGTCAATGCTGATGCCGGCTTCTTCGTAGCCCAGGTTGGCGGTGACGGGACCACGGCCAACTGCAACGAGCAGGAGGTCGGCTTCGAAGGTCTGGCCGTCAACCAAGGTGACCTTGACGCCGTCGTCGTTCTGCTCAACACCCTGGAAGAAGATGCCGGTGGTGAACTTGATGCCGCGCTTCTTGAAGGCACGCTCGAGGTTCTTGACGATGGATGCGTCTTCGTTCGGAACCAAGGAGGGGAGGCCCTCGATGATCGTGACGTCCACGCCGAACGACTTCCATACGGAAGCGAACTCGACGCCGATGACGCCGCCGCCGAGGACGATTGCGCTCTTGGGGATGTAGTCCATGGTCAACGCCTGGTCCGAGGTGATGACCTTGCCGCCGATTTCCAGGCCAGGCAGGGAGCGTGAGTAGGAACCGGTCGCCAGGACAATGTTCTTGCCCGTGTAGGGGGTGCCGTTGACAACTACCGTGTTGTTGCCCTGGAGCTTGCCTTCACCCTCGATGACGGTGATGCCCTTGGACTTGATGAGTCCTTGGAGACCCTTGTACTTACCGGCGATGATGCCGTCTTTGTAGGCGTTCACGGCCGGCATGTCGATGCTGTCCAGCGTGACGTTCACACCATACTTGGCGGAATCGCGTGCATGGTCGGCCAGTTCGGCCGAGTGCAGGAGTGCCTTGGTGGGGATACAACCGTTGTGCAGGCAGGTTCCGCCGAGCTTTGCCTTTTCCACAAGGCCAACGGTGAACCCAAGCTGAACGGCCCGCAGGGCAGTGGCGTAGCCGCCGCTGCCGCCACCGAGTACCAGGATGTCGAATTCTTGCGCAGTTGCCTGATCGGCCACTAAAACGCTCCCTCGCGTGAATGATGACACGGGACTGCGTGCCATCTGGTCTTTGGAACTTGTTCTGCCGTGATTATGCCAGCACCTAAGTTCTCTTGCATTTGTGACTATCGAGTTCACCTTAGCGAACCACCTACCCATGCTCCACCCTCTGCGGGTGTTTGTGGAGCGCTTGTGTCCAGACTCACGTTCACTTGTGACACAGCGCTACACGCCGCATAATTCCGGGGTTGCGCGGCCCTTGCAGGATGTCCTGCAAGGGCCGTCGCGGCCCGGAAGGGCGGGGGCTCGCCGCTTAGGCGGAGACTGCGAGCAGATCCTCGGCGTAGGCAACCAGGGTGCGGACGGTGCATCCGGTTCCCTGCTTAGGGGTGTAGCCGTACGGGCTGCCGTTGTTGAACGACGGGCCCGCAATGTCGACGTGCGCCCAAGGGATCTGCTGGCCGTCGCCGTTCTTGCCGACGAATTCCCGCAGGAAAACAGCCGCAGTCATCATTCCGCCGTTGCGCTCCCCAATGTTGGCAAGGTCTGCCACCTGGGAATCGAGGCTTGGGCGCAGTTCTTCGGGCAGCGGCATCGGCCAGACCAGCTCGCCTGCGCGGTCTGCCGCTGACTTCAAGGCAGCGGTGACGGAATCGGAGCCCATGACACCAGCGGTGCGCAGTCCCAGGGCGATGAGCTGGGCGCCGGTCAGCGTGGCAACGTCAATGATGGCGTCCGGCTTCTCCAAGCTGGCAGCGACGAGTCCGTCGGCCATGACCAGGCGCCCTTCGGCGTCGGTGTTGAGGACCTCGACGGTCTTTCCACCGTAGATGGTGAAGACGTCGGCAGGCCGTGCCGCAGCACCCGAGGGCATGTTCTCCGCAATACAGAGCCACGCAGTCGCCTTGATGTTCAAGCCCAGCGAAGCGATGGCCAGGACAGTGTTAAGGACGACGGCGGCGCCCGCCATATCGCTCTTCATGTCACCCATGCCGAGGGCCGGCTTGATGGAGATACCGCCGGTGTCGAACGTGATGCCCTTGCCCACGAGCGCAATCTTCTTGGTGGCCTTGGCCGGCGTGTATTCGACCTTCACAAGGCGTGGCTGGCGCGTTGAACCCTTGCCCACGCCAAGGATGCCGCCGAAGCCTTCCTTTTCCAGGCGCTTTTCATCCCAGACAGTGACCTTGACGGGCAGGCCTTTGGCGAGTTCCTTGGCGGATTCGGCAAAGGACTCCGGGTAGAGGTGGCTGGGAGGCTGGTTGACCAGGGTCCGGGTGGCGTTGACGGCGCGGGCCACAACAGCAGCACGGTCCAGTGCCGGCTGTGCGTCCTTGGGATCGACATCGGAAAAAATCAGGGCCTTTGATACAGGGGCCTTCAGCCCGTCCTTGCTGGAACGGTGCTCCGTGTAGGAGTAGGCGCCAAGGGAGGCACCTTCGGCGATTGCCGCGACGTCGGCGAGGCCGGTGGTTGGGAACGCCAACGTTACCGACGCAAGGCCGGCCAACTGCCGGACGGCAGACCCTGCGGCGCGACGCAGGGATTCTTCGCTCAGGCTGCCGTCGTCGGAGGGCTTTCCTACTCCTGCAAGGACAAGAATCCCCGAGCCCGTCTCCGGAAGGCCCGGAAGCCGGTGCGCCTGGTCCGGTGCCCCGGTGATCCCCAAGAGCTTCAGGGACCCTGCAACGGATTCGGCGGCCTTCGCGCTCAACGGGTTGGCTAGCAGTACCGGCCCGTCCGCGCCTTGGGCAACGCCGATCACAAGTGCGTCGCTGGGGGACTTTTTCAGGTCCTTGGCGATGATGCCCAGGATGATGTCAGTAGTCTTGACCACGAGGATGTGTCCTCACTTCTCTCTGCATTGCATGGCGGGCCCGCATGTTTGGCGGCCTGCCCCGGTACGCGCCCGACGTCGCCTCGCGACGGCGGCCTTGGTCTGCAGGTCCAGCGCCGCAAAGGACGTGGACCCGTTTCGATCGTAGTCTCTGAAACGCTGCGGACAGCAATTAAATGAGAGCTGCGGCACATCAGGGGCAGGAATGCCCTTTGGCCGTGCAGCGTTGTATGGATTAATAGCGTCCCGCAGCCATATAGCGGTGCCGAGTGGTGTGATGTCGCAGGGTGTCACCTCACCAGTTGTCTGTCCGATGTTGGGCGGGACCTCCCTAACTCTGTCATTGCGAAAGGAACACGCCGTGTTTGAACGGATATCCGGCTCCCTCCTGGACCCCGAATCGCTGTATGCGCGAAATATTGAGACCTTCCACAGCCCCGAGCTTCGCGGACTGAACATGGTCATGGGATTCACGGGCTTTGCCGATGCCGGTCAGGTAGTTCGGCAGATCAACGCGGAACTGTTGGACGAGCTCGACGCCGAGGTAGTGGCCATGTTCGATGCCGACCAACTGATCGACTACCGTTCGCGGCGCCCCCACATCAGCTTCGTGGAAGATCACCTGCAGGATTACCAGGCTCCCAAGCTGGGTCTGTATAAGTTGACTGACGGCCTCGGTCAACCGTTCCTGTTGCTGGCCGGCTTCGAACCGGACCTCCAATGGGAGCGTTTCTCTCGGGCCGTCGTCGGGATTGTTGAAGAGCTGGACGTCAACCTGGTCACCTGGATCCACTCCATTCCCATGCCTGTTCCGCACACACGGCCCGTGGGAGTCACCGTTCATGGCAACCGCCCCGATCTCATCGAGGGTATTTCCAGCTGGAAGCCCACTGTGGACGTTCCGGCTGCAATCGGCCACGTCCTTGAACTCCGGCTGACGGAAGCGGAACGGAACGTTGCGGGCTATGTGATCCATGTTCCGCATTACTTGTCAGAAGCCGAATACCCTCCGGCGGCCGTGGCCGGCCTGGAGTACTTGGGGGCCGCAACATCGCTGATGTTGCCCACCGACCGGCTGCGTGAGTCCGGCCGGGACGTTGGTCGCCAGATCGCCGAACAGATCGAGGCCTCGGAAGAGGTCCAAGCGGTGGTCACCAATCTTGAGACCCGGTACGACGAGAAATCCGAGGGCGTAGTCCGCCGCTCGCTGCTGGCAGACGAAAACGATGAGCTGCCCAATGCCGAGGACATCGGAGCGGCCGTCGAGGCCTATTTGGCCCGTAAGGACTCGCCTCAATAAATCATCTTTCAGGCGGTGACAGGCATAATTGAAGGGTGAATGCACCCCGCGCCTGGCTTATCTGGACGATCGGCGTGTTCGCCTATCTGGTGGCGGTGGCCCAACGAACGTCCTTTGGTGTTGCTGGATTGGAAGCTACTGAGCGGTTTAACGCCAGTGCTGCTGCCATCTCCTTCTTCACCGTGCTTCAACTCCTGGTCTACGCAGGGCTGCAGATTCCGGTGGGTGTCCTGGTGGACAGGTTCGGCTCACGGGCCATGATCGCCGGTGGAGCAGTCCTGATGGGGCTGGGCCAATTGCAGCTCGCGTTCGCGGACAGTGTGCCCGGAGGCGTGCTGGGCCGGGTCCTGGTGGGTGCCGGGGACGCCATGACCTTCATTTCGGTGATCCGCCTGGTGCCGTTGTGGTTCGCTCCTGCCAAGGTTCCCTTGGTTACCCAGCTCACCGGGATGTCCGGACAGTTGGGTCAGCTCTTCAGCGTGGTTCCGTTTGCCCTGCTCCTTCACACCGCAGGGTGGACCCCCGCATTCCTCACCTTGGCCGCCATGTCCGTGCTGGCTGTCGTGCTGGTTCTAGCGATGCTGCGGGATGCCCCTCCCGGGCATCCGCCCAAAGAGTCCGGCCAAGGCCTCAGGGCCACGGGAGTCTCCCTGTCGCGTGCTTGGAAACAGCCGGGAACCCGCCTGGGTCTGTGGAGCCATTTCACCGTGCAGTTCAGTGGAAACCTGTTCGCCATGACCTGGGGCTACCCGTTCCTGCTCTCGGCCCAGGGCCTGGATGCCGGAACTGTCTCCGCTTTGATGGCGCTCTTTGTGGCAACCGCCATCATTGCGGGTCCGGGATTTGGCCGCTTCGTCTCAAAACACCCCATGCGGCGTTCAGCGATGGTCCTCCTGATCACCTTGGCCACTGCTGTGGCGTGGGCTGCCGTACTCCTTCTTCCTGACCGCGCTCCGCTGTGGATGCTGGTGGTCCTGGTAGTAGTACTGGCGGTCGGAGGTCCGGGGTCCATGATCGGTTTTGACTTTGCGAGGACCTTCAACCCTTCACACCGGATCGGCACGGCAACCGGAATTGTGAATGTTGGTGGCTTCATTGCGGCACTCGTTGCCATCTACCTCATTGGCGTGGTTTTGGACGTCCTGAATGCCAGTGGTTTCTCGGGCGGAGATTTGTACGGCCTGGCACCATTCCGCATCGCACTCAGCGTGCAGTTCCTGCTGCTGGGCCTGGGAACGGTCCTTATCCTGGTGACGCGGCGTAAAGTCCGGCGCCAAATGGCCGCCCAGGGGATCCATGTACAGCCATTGGTGGCGACCCTGGCCAAGCAGCGCCGCGAGCGTATGGAACGAAGGCGCGCCTCGCGCAACACCGCCGCAGGGGATCATTAGAGCGGCTGCCGGCCCTCGCCTGGGCGGTCTTTTGACGGGCTTTTCCACATAGGCAAGGTGTGCTCTGTTTCGGTTGCCCGGAGGTAGGCAGGCTGGATGCATGACCACCAAGAGAACACTGAGCATCCACCGGCCTGAAGACATTCTTGGCTATATCCCGCACCTGCTGGGCTATTGGCCGGACGACAGCCTGGTTGCCATCACCGTGCAGGGGAAAATCCTGGGCGCCACGCTGCGGGTGGACTTACCGTCCGGCCACTCGCCCCGGGCACTTGCCGGCTTCGCCGAGCAGATACGCCATTACCTGGTCGCGGACGAAGCCGCCAATGGTGTGATGCTTGCTGTTTACACTGATGCCGGGTGGGCCGATGGCACCGTGTTCCAGCAGGCGATGCCGCTGATTGAAGCATTGCAGCTGTCACTCGACGAGGTTGATCTGTCGGTGCGGGACGCTTGGTTGATCGGCACCCAGTACTGGCGCAGCGCCTTCTGTTCGGACCATGGCTGTTGCCCGGATCCAGGACTTCCGGTCGCCCGTATCAAGGACAGCCAGCTGAGTGCTGAGCTCGTGTACCAGGGGAGTGTGGTCGGTCCGTCGCCAAGGAGCGTGACCGAACAACCTTCATTTGCCAGATCAGGACCGCTTGATCCGTCCGTGATGGAAGCGGAGTCCCGATTCGGGGAGCGCATCCTGGGCATGTGGCGCAGTGAGCGATGCCTGGAATCCGTCCTTGCTGTCTGGCATCATGTCCTCGCCACGTTTGAACATGGCGCTGCATTGCAGCCGGCGACTGATGCGCAACTCATCGGATTCCTCCGGACCACGCTGAAGGTTCCGGCTTGGCGGGACGCGGTGGTGGTGATGGCGGCCGCCGGCATGGACTCTGCAAAATCCGGCGCTGCTGCCTTTGGACTTTTCAGCGATGACGACGAGTCATGCGCGCCGCCGTTTGATGTTGGCGAACTCGGCGTTCCGGCATCCGCGGCCGCTCCGCCAACCATTGCGCCGAGTGGTTCACGTGGGCCGGGGGACGTCTTCACTTATGGGGATGTCCTGCTGGGAATGCGGCCGGATACGCCGTGCTGGAGCCTCGTTGATGCGTTGCACCATGTTCTCGCCGGGCTGTGCGTGGAAGACGAACCAGGTGAAGTGGCTGCCGCGGCGTTCACGCTTCAAGGGTGGATCTCGTGGTGCAAGGGCAGTGGCTCAATGGCCCACGCGTGCCTTGTCCGGGCTGAAGCGGCCCGGCCGGGTTATCGACTTGCCGAACTTCTGATGAAAGTCCTGCGCCAGGGCGCCGTTTGTCGTTGGGCGAGCCGGCCCGACTCGGCATGGCGGGGATCCAGGCAGGCGCATGTATAGGGGGCCTGTACCCGCGTGGTGGGAATTCATCAGGCGTGGGATTCGCAAAACCGTGAGACAATGGATGCCGAGACCCGGTTGGGTCCGCGTTTGAATGCCTGCTTTGGCCCGGAAACGGGAACAAAACAGCGTTGTCGGGAGTTCTATCTACAGACTCTGCAGACGGCGATCGCATTTGAAATTGATCGCGGACTTGACAGGGTCATAGTGGTGTTGCCCGTATGGTGATTCCACAGACCGCCGCTAGAAAGGTTTTCTGTGACTCCGTCTTCCGTCGAGAAGGAACCCGCCGCCCAGGCCGAATTGACTGCCGAGGAAAAGAAGGCGGCCACATCGGCAAAGCGCGCGGCGACACGCGCTGCCAACAAGGCTTCAGAGGGCGACTCTGACAAGCCCGCACCCAAGAAGCGTGGCCCCAAGCCCGGCGCGAAGGCCGCCGCTGAGGCCGCGAACAAGTCCGGCTCCGACTCCGAGGAAGCCACTGCCGAGGACGAAGACTTTGATCCCGCAGCAGCGGAGGAAGTCGAAGCCGGCGAAGATGACACCGAGGATGGCGCAGCTGCCGCCAAGGACAAGCCTGCCCCGTCCGGCTCGGGATTCGTCTACTCCGACGCCGACGACGACGACGCCCCGGTCCAGCAGGTCATGTCCGCAGGCGCGACTGCCGACCCCGTCAAGGACTACCTGAAGCAAATCGGCAAGGTCGCCCTGCTGAACGCCGAGCAGGAAGTGGACCTGGCACTTCGCATTGAAGCCGGCCTTTTTGCTGAGGAAAAGATCAACGCCGACAACGGATCCATGGATCCAAAGCTCAAGCGTGAGCTTGAGTTCGTCATCCACGACGGAAAGCGCGCCAAGAACCACCTGCTCGAGGCCAACCTGCGTCTCGTCGTTTCCTTGGCCAAGCGTTACACGGGCCGTGGCATGCTCTTCCTGGACTTGATCCAGGAAGGCAATCTGGGCCTTATCCGTGCCGTGGAGAAGTTCGACTACACCAAGGGCTTCAAATTCTCCACATACGCCACTTGGTGGATCCGCCAGGCCATCACCCGCGCCATGGCTGACCAAGCCCGCACCATCCGTATTCCGGTGCACATGGTGGAAGTCATCAACAAGTTGGCACGAGTACAGCGCCAGATGCTCCAGGACCTCGGTCGCGAACCGACGCCTGAAGAACTGGCACTGGAGCTGGATATGACCCCTGAGAAGGTTGTAGAGGTCCAGAAGTACGGTCGCGAGCCGATCTCCCTCCACACCCCGCTCGGCGAGGATGGTGACTCCGAGTTTGGTGACCTGATCGAGGACTCGGAGGCTGTAGTTCCGGCCGACGCTGTCAGCTTCACCCTTCTCCAGGAGCAGTTGCACTCGGTGCTGGACACCCTGTCCGAGCGCGAAGCCGGTGTTGTGGCCATGCGATTCGGCCTGACCGACGGCCAGCCGAAGACTTTAGACGAAATCGGCAAGGTCTACGGAGTGACGCGTGAGCGCATCCGCCAGATCGAATCGAAGACAATGTCCAAGCTGCGGCACCCGTCCCGTTCGCAGGTCCTCCGGGACTACCTGGACTAAATCTGCCCGCACTGCAAAAGCGGCCCAGTCGGATGACCGACCGGGCCGCTTTTTTGTTGACCGCCACGGGTATGAAGCACCACGCGGCCACAGCCGGAAAGCAGCAAGGCCCCTCCCTGGTGGGAGGGGCCTTGCTTTCTGATCATCGCGATACTTGGTGAAAATGGGAGTCCGCTGTGCGGGCTGCCCTGCCTAGTCGACGGGGACGGGTGCCTTCTCGTTGAGGCGCTCGGTCTCATCGTGCCAGTCGGAAGTCATGGGCCGGAGCGTAGCTTCAACTGCACGTGCGTGGTGGCCGCAGAAAAGAAGCTCACCACCGGAGGACTCGAGTACAACGCGGACATATGCTTGGGCTCCGCAACGATCGCACCGGTCAGCTGCGTTTAGCGTGCGGTCTGCAACTGCTGTTGTCATGTCGGCCTCCTTAGTAGTTCCGTACATCCATATAACCAGCATTCGACGCAGATCCATGGCAAGGATGGGTCACTTTCGCTGTCCGCGTATCACATGTGCGTAACGTAACCAGGCAGCTCGGCCCGGACTGGGAGTGGCAACCAGTGCGACTGGGCCGCCGGGGCTAGCCTAGTATGGGCAGTGTTTGCCTTGAATCACCGGCACATAACCGGCAATCACCAGCACAATAACGGCTGGGAAGTACCCGAGATACACCCTGAGATATACCCCGAAGGAGCACACCGCGAGTGGCACCGAGTTCTGAATACAACGCCCGGCACCTGTCTGTCCTTGAAGGTCTGGAAGCGGTCCGCAAACGCCCGGGCATGTACATCGGTTCCACCGACTCCCGCGGCCTCATGCACTGCCTGTGGGAAATCATCGACAACGCCGTGGATGAAGCGTTGGCGGGCTTCGGTCATGACATCAAGGTGATCCTGCACGCCGACAACTCTGTGGAAATCCACGATGACGGCCGCGGCATCCCGGTGGACGTTGAGCCCAAGACCGGCCTCTCCGGCGTCGAGGTCGTCTTCACCAAGCTGCACGCGGGCGGTAAGTTCGGCGGCGGTTCCTATACGGCATCCGGTGGTCTGCATGGCGTCGGCGCTTCAGTGGTCAATGCCTTGTCGAGCCGACTGGATGTTCAGGTGGACCGCGGCAGTAAGACCTACCAAATGTCATTCCGTCGGGGTGAGCCTGGCCGGTTCGTGGATTCGGGTTCCAAGCCAGGCCCCGAGGCGCCGTTCGAGCCGTTCGTTGAGAAGTCCGTGCTGGACGTAGTGGGCAAGGCGAAGCGGGGCGTGACGGGAACCCGGGTCCGCTACTGGGCGGACCGGCAGATTTTCACCCCTGATGCCAAGTTCTCCTACGACGACCTCGCCGCGAGGGCCCGACAGACCTCATTCCTCGTGCCTGGGCTGAAGATTACGGTCCGCGATGACCGCAACCTCCCCGGAACTCCAGGCGAGAACGGTGCACACGAGGAAGTGTTCCACCATGACGGCGGCATCTCGGAATTCGTTGAGTTCCTGGCTGCAGATGCCGGGGTGACGGACGTTTGGCGACTCCACGGCTCGGGTAAGTTCAAGGAAACCGTCCCGGTGTTGGACGAGAACGGGCATAGCAAGATCGCGGAAGTCGAACGTGATTGTGAGGTGGATATTGCCCTGCGCTGGGGCATCGGCTACGAAACCACCATGCGCAGCTTCGTCAACATCATCGCCACTCCCAAAGGCGGCACCCACCAGTCGGGCTTCGAGGCAGCGCTGCTGAAGACCTTCCGTAAGGCTGTGGAAACGAATGCCCGCAAGCTTAAGGCCGGCAACGACAAAATCGAGAAGGATGACATTCTCGCCGGGCTCACCGCTGTCTTGACTGTCCGGCTTGCGGAGCCGCAGTTCGAGGGCCAGACCAAGGAGATCCTGGGCACCTCGGCGGTACGGGCCATTGTGGCCAAGGTGGTGGAAAAGGAGATCACTGGCCGGTTGACCTCGGCCAACCGCAACGACAAAGCGCAGTCGGCGCTCCTGTTGGAAAAGATGGTCAGCGAGATGAAGTCGCGCATCTCGGCACGGGTTCACAAGGAAACGCAGCGTCGCAAGAATGCGTTGGAAACCTCCTCGATGCCCACCAAGCTGGCCGATTGCCGTACGGACGATGTTGCCCGTTCGGAGCTGTTCATCGTTGAAGGTGACTCCGCCCTGGGTACAGCCAAGCTCGCCAGGTCTTCCGATTTCCAGGCCTTGCTGCCCATCCGCGGAAAAATCCTGAACGTCCAAAAGGCTTCCGTGGGGGACATGCTGTCCAACGCCGAGTGCGCGGCGCTTATCCAGGTAGTGGGGGCCGGCTCGGGCCGCAGCTTCGACATTGAGGCAGCCCGCTACGGCAAGGTTATCCTCATGACCGACGCCGACGTGGACGGCGCCCATATCCGGACCTTGCTGCTGACACTGTTCTTCCGCTACATGCGCCCCATGGTGGAAGCGGGCCGCGTATTTGCAGCCGTGCCGCCCCTGCACCGGGTGGAAGTGATCAACCCCGGCCAGAAGGCCAACGAGATGATCTACACCTACTCTGAGGCGGAGCTCCATGTCCTCCTGGCCAACCTCGCCAAGGAAGGCAAGCGCTACAAAGAGCCCATCCAGCGGTATAAGGGCCTTGGCGAAATGGATGCCCAGCAACTGGCTGAGACCACCATGGACCCGAGGCATAGGACCCTGCGGAAGGTTGGCATCGACAGTGCCCAGCGCGCTGAAGAGGTCTTTGACCTTCTCATGGGCTCAGATGTAGCGCCCCGCAAGGAGTTCATCATTGCCGGCGCCGCCACGCTGGACCGGGAACGCATCGACGCTTAGCCGGCCGTGGGCGGAGCCGTTGTTTCCTTGGTTCCTGGCGCGGCGAATGCCGTCAGCCCCACCAGCAGTGCCAAGGCTCCCAATCCCCAGGGAAGCCCTGCCGCCACGGCGATTCCGCCCACCAACAACGGACCACCGGCATCGCCGAGTTCCCGTCCAAGCTCAGCAGACCCCATGGTTCTGCCCAGCCGTTCGGAGGGGGTTGAGTCTGCCAGGTGCGCGAAGGCCAGCGGGGTGGAAACGCCTATCCCTGCCCCGATCAGGACGGCGGCAAGGTAGATCCAGGCCGCTCCGGGGATGAGCCCGGCCATCAGCGTGCCCCCTGCGATGCAGAGCAAGCCCGCCACCATGCCTGGCTTGTCGGCGAGGAGGCCTTGGTCCCGCAGCCTGCCGATGCGCGGTTGTATCAGCGACGAGGCAAGGGCCAAGACCGTCACAACTGCCACGCTTCCCGCGGTGCCAAGGCTTTCGCGTGCTGCCAAGGCAGGAAGGAAGCCGACGGCTGCGCCGAGGGCTCCGGTGGCCGCAGCAAGGACCATTGTGGGGCCCAGGAATGATCTCTCGGTGCTCTGGCGCCAGACATCGACAATGGTGTACCGGGGACGGGGCAGTGGTGCCAGTCGAGGCACCGCAACCGCAGCCCACAGGGCCACCATGAGGCCCAGGGCGGACAGGATCCCGAACAGGAGCGTAAACCCACCAGCGATGATGGCAACAGCTCCCAGCAGCGGTCCTATGGCGTAGCCGAGCCCCTTCCACGAACCGTATCGTCCGAAGTAACGTCCGGTGTTCTTCCCCGCAAGGCGGGCCACGCTGGCCGATGACGCCGGTGAGAAAGCCGAAGCCGCCATGCCCTGTCCCAGTCGCGCCGCGGCGAGCATGGAAGGCTGGTCGGCCCATAACCCGATCAGTGAGGCCGCGGAGAAGGCCAAGAGCCCACCCACGATGACCGGTTTTGTACCAATGCGGTCACTCAAGGCGCCAAACACCGGCTTGAGGAACACTTCGGCGATGTCGTACAAGGCCAGCAGGAGGCCCAAGGCCAACAAGCTCAATCCAATGTCCGCGCTTTCCGCCCCGAGGCCGGCCGCGACAGCGTGCGCGCCGAAGGCGGTGGTGAATCCCGCCGCGTAGAGAGGCCAGCGCTGGGTCGCTTTGATGGGGAAGGGGGCGGTGTCAGTGGGATTCACGCTTCACAATGTAACAGCTGCTACATTCAACAGTGTGATTGAAGATCGATGGTTAATCATCCTGGTCCAGGTTCCTTCCCAGCCGTCCCGTCACCGTGTGGCTGTCTGGCGGGAACTGCGGCGTATGGGGGCCGTTCCGCTGTCGCCCGGTACCTGGGTGCTCCCTGCCCACCCGGCCTTTGACGAGGGACTCAAGAAGACCGGGGCGCTGGTGGCCAAGGGCGAGGGATCCTGGACCTTGGTAGACGCTTCGCCGCGTGAGGGCGGCGCCGAGACTTTCCGCAGTGCTTTCGAAGCTGCCCGGCTGGAGGAATGGGCGGAGTTCACGGCAGACTGTGGCAAGTTTGAGCAGGAGATAGCCAAGGAGATTTCGCGGCGTAAGTTCACGTTCGCCGAACTCGAAGAAGAGGAGCAAAGCCTGGAGCGCTTGCGGCGGTGGTACCGGGAGTTGAAGTCGCGGGATGTCCTGCATTTGCCGCATGCCGGGCAAGCTGCTGCCCACCTGGCTCGCTGCGCGGAAGCACTGGAAGGCTACGCATCCCTGGTGTACGAGGCCACGCTGCCGGAGTAGCCTCCGCGTTCGCCGGCTGGCCGGTATTTCTCCGCTCAGCCCAAGAGGCCGGGGACGATCAACAGCGCCGTGGGCACAGCCAACAGCAAGGCCGATGCCACCAGGACAAGGATGCGCAGGCCTTTGGTAAGTGGCGGCTGAGGTGAGAGGAGGCGGCTGACGCGTGACGCCGTCGTGCGTGGCGAGTCGGCGCCTCCGGTGGCACTGACGGCATTGCCTTCCACCACAGCCCCGCCGGCGTTGAGTGCCCCGGTTCCGATGGCAGGTTGGGAGGTTCCGCTGGCGACGATCGCGATGGCCTTGATCAGGGTGCCTTTGCTCTCGGTCCGCAAAGCGACGTCATCGGCCAGCATCTCGATCAGGGAGTTAACCGCCGTCTGGGCCAGTCGCGTGGTGGGAAACCACGGCAGGGCCTGGCGCCAGGCGGCGAAGGCCCACAGCAGGAGGTCATGGCGCTGGGACAGGTGTGCGTTCTCATGGATGAGGACGGCCCTGAGCTCAGCCGGCTCCAGGGCTGCCATCAGGCCGTCGGACAGCACCGTGACGGACCGTGCGCCACCGGGGAGGCAGTACGCCACGGGGGAGTCGTGGTTGATGACCACGGTGCCAGGGCCGTCGTCGGACGGTGAGGCAAGCAAGGCCAGCAATTCGCGGTGCCGCCGCCGCTGGCGCTCAATCTTGTAATAGGTCAGCAGCAGGGTGAAAACCAGGTGCGCGGTCAACAGGGCTGCGGCGGACAGTGCGAAGAGGTGCCAAAAGCCCAACGCTGTGGTGGGTTCGTTGTTGAAGACCATCCCGGCCAGGCTCTTGAGCCCGGCTATGAGGTTGTCGCCGATGGGTTCCAGGCCGTAGACCAGCATCGCGCCGATCATGGACAATCCACCGGCGAGGGCGATCGCCTGCCACAGGACCATGGCCGTGAACGGCGAGCGTGCCGGCCACTGGGCGCGGGACAGCAGCACCGGGACGGGCCATGCCAAAATCAATGCCAGGACCGCAAGAAGGTATGAGGTCCAGAACATAGTGGCTAATTGTAGCCGAGCAGTTTGCGCAGGGTAGCGGCTTCGCTTTCGGTGACGGAACCAATGAAGCGCGCCAGGACAGCCTCGCGGTCCGGAGCGGAGCCCAGGACTTCATGCATCAGTTCGGCGGTGTGGTCCGCGCGGCTGGAAACAGCTTGGTAGCGGTGCGGGCGCGTACCGCGTTCACGCTCCACCAGGCCCTTTTTTTCCAAGCGTGACAGCACGGTCAGAACCGTGGTCACGGCCAGATCCTTGCCCTGATGTCCCGCAGTGCCGTCTCCGGCCTCGGAATCCTGCGCCAGGAGATCGCGCAAGGTATTGGCAGTTGCAGCCTCCTGGCCTGCCCAGAGCAGATCCATCACTGCCCGTTCCAGTTCCCCAAGACTTGCCATCTATACGTCCCTACCTTCCGCTTCCCGGTGCAGGATAACTGCTGCCGGGAGCGATGATCCAACATTCCACCATAAATCTACCGCTTTTCAGCTCTTCATTCTACGTGAGGTAGAACTCTCGGCGCGCCGCGGCCCGCGGAGAGCCCTTGCGCGTGGGTTACGCCACTTGAAGAATGGGTTTCGTCGCCCGCCATTTGTTCTACACTGTGTAGAAGAGAAGTTTTCTACGCAACGTAGAAGTAACGTCATCGTACTTCGGTCCGCCGTACAAAGGACAGCCATGGACGCCTTGGAAATCGCACGCTGGCAATTCGGTATCACTACCGTCTACCACTTCATGATGGTGCCCCTCACTATCGGCCTGGGCCTGGTGGTGGCCATCATGCAGACCATCTGGTACCGCACGGGCAAGCCCGAATACCTGCGGATGACCAAGTTCTGGGGAAAGCTCTTCCTCATCAACTTCATCATGGGCGTGGCCACGGGCATCGTGCAGGAATTCCAGTTCGGTATGGCGTGGAGCGAGTACAGCCGGTTCGTCGGTGACGTGTTCGGCGCGCCGCTGGCTCTGGAGGCCCTGCTGGCCTTCTTTGTTGAATCAACGTTCCTGGGGCTGTGGATCTTCGGCTGGAAGCAACTCAAGCGCGGCGTGCACCTTGCCTGTTTGTGGATCGCCGTGATTGGTTCGGTTTTCTCCGCCTATTTCATCATCGTGGCGAACTCCTGGATGCAGCACCCCGTAGGGGTGGAGATGGTGGACGGGCGGCCAGTGATGACCGACGCCTGGGCAGTCTTCACCAACAACACCGCCCTGGTGGCTGTACCGCACACGCTGTTCGGTGCGCTGGCAGTTGCCGGCGCCTTCCTCCTGGGCATCGCCTGGTACCACCTGTGGCGTCGCCGGCATGACGGCATTGACGTCGTGGGCAAGGACGGCAAGCTGGTTCCTGGGGAAGCTGCGATTCCGGGCCGGGACAAGTCCGACTACACCGTGTGGATGAAGAGCCTCCGGATCGGTGCCATTGTTGCCATGATTTCCTTTGCCGGCACCGCCATCACGGGCGACCTGCAGGGCAAGCTGATGTTTGAACAGCAGCCCATGAAGATGGCTGCCGCTGAAGCGGCCTGCCACGACGGCACGGGCTTTTCGGTCCTGAGTGTTGGCAACCTTGGCGCCACCAACTGCGATGACATTGTCGCCGTGATCGAGGTACCCGGCATCCTCTCCTTCCTGGCCAAGGGCGACTTCACAACAGAAGTGAAGGGCGTCAACAGCCTGCTGGGGGAGTACAAGGAAAAGTACGGAACCCACCTCCCGGAYAACCCGCTGTACGGCGACCGCGCGGGACAGGAAATCCAGTACGTGCCCGTGATGGAAGTGACCTATTGGGGCTTCCGCATGATGATCGGCTTCGGAGGGATCGCCGCTTTTGCCGCCCTGCTGGCTCTTTGGGTGACCCGCAAGGGCGTAGTACCGCAATCGAAGTGGCTCATGCGCCTCGCCGTCTTTGGCATCCTCGCACCCTTTGGCGCCAACGCAGCGGGCTGGATCTTCACTGAAATGGGCCGGCAACCGTTCGTGGTGGCGCCCAACCCGGATATGAACGGCATCGACCAAGTGTTCATGTTCACTGCTGCCGCCGTGTCACCGGGGGTCAGTGCCGGTGAGCTCCTGACCTCGCTGGTGGTCCTCACCGCCATCTACGCGGTATTGCTGGTGGTCGAAGTGAAGCTCCTGGTCAAGTACATCCGTGGCGGCGTGGCCTCCGCGATGCCGGAGCTGGCCCACCATGCCAAGGACGTGGACGACGACGACAAGAACGACGCCGGTCCGGACAAGTCCGGCGACGACGTCCTGGCATTCGCCTACTAGAACAGGGGAGACTGACAATGGAACTGTTGCCAACCATCTGGTTTGTGGCCATCGCGGTGCTCTGGACGGGCTACCTCTTCCTGGAGGGCTTTGACCTTGGCGTCGGCATGCTCATGAAGCTGTTTGCCCGCAACAACACGGACCGCCGTGTGCTGCTTAACACCATAGGCCCAGTGTGGGACGGCAACGAGGTATGGCTGCTCACTGCGGCCGGTGCCACGTTCGCGGCCTTCCCGCTCTGGTACGCCTCGCTGTTCTCAGCTCTCTACCTCCCGCTCCTGGCAGTCCTGGCCGCGCTGATCTTCCGGGCTGTCGCGTTCGAATACCGCGGCAAAGTGGACTCAGAACGCTGGCGGAACCGCTGGGACTGGGCGATCGCCGTCGGATCCTTCGTCGCAGCCTTCGGCATTGGTGCCGCACTGGCGCTGACCACCACTGGCCTTCCACTTAACGCCAACGGAGACCGCAGCGGCGGCCCGATGTCCTGGTTCAGCGGCTATGCGCTGCTGGGCGGTTTCGGTGTGGTGGCGTTCGCCCTGGTCCACGCCCTTGCCTTCCTGGCCCTCAAGACCGACGGCGATGTCCGGCACCGTGCCCGCCGCTGGTTTGTGCGGTTGGTGCCGTTCGCGGTGCTGCCGATGTTCGGCTGGATGCTGTCAGTACAATTCCTCAGCGGCAAGCCGTGGACCTGGGCGCTGGTGGCGGCCGGAGTCGTGGCTGTCGTCTTGGCGTGGACGTTGGCCCGGGCAGGGGCAGAAGGACGGGCCTTCGGTGCCCTGGGTGCGTTCATTGTGTGCGCCACCGCTTCGATCTTCGGGGCAGCCTTCCCCGTGGTGATTCCTTCCACCCTTGATCCAGCGTTCAACCTGACCATCTCCAATGCATCATCCTCGGACTACACGCTGGGCCTGATGAGCATTGTGGCAGCCGTAGGACTGCCTTTGGTGATCGCTTACCAGTCCTGGACCTACTGGGTGTTCCGCAGGCGTGTCAGCGCGGCGCACATCCCTGAAGCGCACGGTTTCCTTCCGGCGATTGCTGCCAAGGTCCTGATCTCCAAGGACAGCCAGCCAGCCGCGGGTACCAAGGGAGACTAGCCGCCTTATGAAACCCGTGTTCCCCTCCGGCCCCGCCACCCGATCCGCGCTCTACGCCATAGGGCTCCTGTCCGCCCTCAAAGCGCTGTCCCTGGTGCTCATGGCCCAGGCCGTGGCGGGAATGCTGGCAGGACTCGCCTCCGGAACGGGGGACTGGAGCAGCGGACTTGTCTGGGGTGCTGTGGGAGCCGTCCTCAGGTCCGTCACGGTCTGGGGCCAGGGCATCGCCTCCAGACGGGCGGCCCTGGGTGTCAAGGAGGAGTTGAGGGCGCAGTTGCTGCGCCGCTCACTCGCCGGTGGTGCTTCATCGCCGGCAGAAGGAATGAACGACGGCGGCCTGGCGATCCTGGCGACGCGTGGCCTGGATGCGCTGGACGACTACTACACCCAGTACCTGCCAGCCTTGGTCAATTGCGCCACAGTACCGCTGTTGATCGGGGCCAGGATTCTCTTTGCCGACTGGATCAGTGCGGTAGTGATCGTCCTGACCGTTCCGCTGGTGCCATTGTTCATGGTCCTGATTGGCCGGCACACGGAGGACAACGTCAGGGACGCCCAGAGAACCCTCCGGAGACTCTCCGGCCACATCCTGGAACTGGCCAAAGGGCTACCGGTGCTGGTGGGCCTGGGCCGCGCCACCGAACAGCGCGCAGCCCTGGAAGACATTTCGGAGCAGTACCGGAGCCGGACCATGGGAACCCTCCGTACAGCGTTCATGTCAGCGTTGGCGCTCGAACTCATTGCCACGATCTCCGTTGCCGTTGTTGCCGTGTTCATCGGCGTCAGGTTGGTGGGCGGCGACATGGCCCTTGAAGCCGGACTTTTGGCGCTCATCCTCGCCCCGGACTGCTACCTGCCCCTGCGGGAGCTGGGTACTGCACACCACGCCAGCGACGACGGCCGGGCCGCCTTGGAAACCACCAATGCGGTGCTGGATGCCCCCGCGCACCAGCCCCTGCCGGACAAAGCACCCTCCAACAGCACGCCGTCCGGCGTTGTGGTTGACGCGTTGTCGGTGACCTACCGCGGGAGGTCCACAGCCGCCGTCGGGCCGCTCAGCTTCACCGCCCCGCAGGGCAGCATTACAGCCCTCGACGGCGACAGCGGCGCCGGGAAAAGCACCGTCCTGGGGGTCCTCGCAGGTCTGATCGGCCCAGGACCGGGAGCCGCCGTGACGGGAACCGTCACAGGGGCCGGGAAGGGGGCCGTGGCGTGGGTGCCGCAGCACCCCGTCATGGCAGCAGATACCGTCCACGAAGAACTGTCCCTGTACCTTGACGGGTACGACGGCGATGCCGGCCAAGCCGTCACACATGTCCTGTCGAAAGCAAAGGCAGCACACCTGGCAGCGAAGAACCCCGCCGAACTCAGCCCCGGCGAACTGCGCCGTGTTGCGCTCGCCCGCGGACTGGCCCGGGTGGAGACAGGCGCCACGGTGCTGCTCCTGGATGAGCCCACCGCGCACTTGGATCCCTACTCAGCCAGCGTGGTCCGCAACGCCATCGAGTCACTGCGAGGCAACCTCACGGTCATCCTGGTGGCCCACGACGCCGCCACCCGCGCGCTCGCGGACCACGTGGTACCCGTGGGAAACAAACGCTTCGAGGGCACTCCCATGGTTCGGTCCTTGCGCACTGGTGACAGCCTGGATGCTGCCTCCGGCGAACGCAGCCAAACATCCAGGATCGAGGACTTCACCCAGCCCGCCCCACAGGCCGGCAGCCTGAAGCGCCTCATGGGAATACTGAAGCCGGTGCAGTGGAAGTTCGCCGCTGCCGGCACCGTGGCAGTCCTGGCGGCCTTGTTCGCGGTGGCACTGTCCGGTTTGTCCGGGTGGCTCATCATCAGGGCCAGCGAACAACCCCCCATCCTCTACTTGCTCGGCGCGATTGTGGGCGTCAGGTTCTTCGGTATCGGCAGGGCAGTCCTGCGCTACTGCGAGCGGCTCCTGACCCACGACGCCGTGTTTGCCGCCATGACCCGCCTCCGCGGAGCACTGTGGGCGACACTGAGCCGCAAGGCACTGTCACTGAGGCGCCTTCTCCAGGGCGGCAACGTGCTTGGCGCAATTGTGGATGACGTCGACACCCTCCGGGACCTCCTGCCACGGGTGGCACTTCCGCCCGTCACCGCAGTGGGGGTCGGTGCAGCGGCGGTCATCGCCACGGCCATCGTCCTGCCCGCTGCCCTGCCTGCCGTGGTGCTGGCGTCCCTGGTGGGACTTGCCGTCGCCCCGCTCCTTGCCGTCCTGGCTGACCGGAACGCTGCCAAGGCCGAACAGCACCTGCGCTCTGTGGTACTTCACGGCGTTGCCGCAGCCTTGGACGCCCGGGCAGAACTAACCGCCAACTCCGTAGCCGAGCCGGTCCTGAAGGATCTGCGGACCAAAGACCGCGACGCCACTCTCTCCGCCCAGCGCTCGGCATGGGCTGAAGGCCTCGGACAAGCCGTGATCGTCCTCGCCTGCTCGCTGGCAGCCTTGTGGGCAGGTGTCCTCAGCGCTCCTTCTGTTGCCAACGGTGTGGTTCCCCCCGAACTCGTAGCTGTGATTGTCCTGATGCAGCTGGCCTTGGTGGACGCTTTCAGTGGCATCGTGTCCGCGGTCCGCCAGGCTCCGGCGCTCGCGGCCGTGCTGGGCAGGGTCGCTGAAACCGGGGCGTTGGAGGCTCCCGCCGCCGACCCTTCCGAGGTAACGCGCACAGAGCTCGACGGCGGCCCGCGGCCGCTTCCGGACCGCGACGGTAAAGCGGGGCTTGAATTGAAGGGCGCGACGGCTGCCTGGCCCGGGGGTCCCGCTGCCTTCGCCGGGATCACCGCAGAAGCCGGACCCGGCCGTTGGCTCGCCGTGACAGGACCCTCGGGTGCGGGAAAGACCACGCTGCTGTCCGTGCTGTTGGGCTTCCTGCCCCTCACCCAGGGGACGGCGAAACTGACGGGCACTGCGGCTTGGTGTCCCCAGGAAGCGTACCTGTTCGATTCCACCATCCGCGGCAACCTCCTGCTCAGCCGTCCGGCCGCGGGGAAGCCCAGCGAGGCCGAGATGCACAAGGCACTGGCCGACGTCGGACTTGATGTGGTGGTGGAGGCTTTGCCGGACGGGCTTGATGCCAGGATCGGGCCCGGCGGTTCGTTCCTCAGCGGAGGCGAACGGCAGCGGCTGGCAATGGCCAGGACTCTATTGACCGGAGCCTCGGTATTGCTGCTCGATGAACCCACCGCCCATCTGGATGCCGGTTCTGCACAGGAAATGATGGCCATTCTCCGCGGGGGCCTCAAGGACGTCACGGTTGTCCTGGTCACGCACAACCCTGACGACATTGATCCGGCAGATGCACGGCTGGAGCTGCCCGCGGGCCAGGCTGCGGCGACACCACATATGGGCGCGGCGGAACTGGTGGGAAAGCGTACCCCTCAGTAGCCTGTTGGCATGCCTTTCAACGCCGCAAGCCCTGCCGTGCCCGACGCCGACGCAACAGGCCTGCAGTGGCGGCCCGCCACCGTGGAGGACCTCGACAACTGGGCGGCCCTGATTGCCCGGACGGCCGCCGTCGAACATCCCGTCTGGTACGAAAAGCGCGGGGACCTGGCCCACATCCTGGAGTCCCGCAAGAACCCGCCGCAGACGAGCACCCTGCTGGGTTTCGACACCGACGGCGCAGCACGCGCCTACGGACGCATTTCCAAGAACCCGGAGGGCGACAAAGCCAACGGAACGGCGTGCGTTGATCCCGAATGGCAGCAACGCGGGATCGGCTCCGCAGTCCTGGTGTGGCAGGAAGAGCAGGTGCGCAGGCGGTTCGACGCCGATCAAGCTGCCGGGCACACGGACGCGCCGCCGCGGCTCCGCATCCAGACAGAAGAACAGCACGAGCATCAGGCGACGCTCCTGATGGGGCATGGTTATGCTGCCGTCCGCTGGTTCAATGAGATGCACCGGTCCCTTTCCCACGAATTGCCCCAAGTGCCCCTGGGTGCCGGCCTGGAACTCAGGACCCTGGATCCGACGCTCTTTGAACCCGTACGCCAAGCGCACAACGATGCTTTCAGGGACCACTGGGGGAGTGAACCCAGGGACGAAGAGTCCTGGCGCTTCACCATCGAGGAACCTACTGCGCGGCATGATCTCAGCGCCGTGGTCCTTGACTCAGGGACGGGGGAGGTGGCCGGATACCAGCTGACCAGCTTCGATCCCGATTCCGCAACCGACCGCGGCTTCACGGAGGGCTACACGGAGCTCCTGGGCGTAAGGCGCGCCTACAGGGGCCGTGGCATAGCCCAAGTACTGCTGGCGGATGCCATGCGCCGGTACACCGACGCCGGGATGGAGGTAGCGTCACTGGACGTGGACTCAGCCAACCCCACCGGGGCGCTGGAACTTTACCTTCGGATGGGCTATGCGCCCGTTAACCGCAGCATGACGTGGGAGAAGATGCTCTAGCCCGTCCTAGCCGTCCACGTCATGCAGATGGTGGACAACATCGTGGAGGAAGTACTGGGAGAAGGTCAGCACAGTAAACGAGGACCCATTGCTGCGCGTCCCGGTGCGCTGCCAGTCATCCTCGGTGACCCGGGCGAATGACTCGGCGATCTCGTTGCCCTCCGCCTCCAGTTCATCAGCCACGGTTCGGGGATCGGTGGAACCGTACTCCCCATCGATGGCGGCCTGGTCCTGGTCCCAGTTGGCGAACCGGGCATCATCCTCGGTCAGCATCAGGTTCAGGCGTTGGTCGAACAGGCTGAAGACATCGCGTACGTGGCAGGCGTACTCCAGGTTGGACCACGTGTGGTCGTCCGGGCGGACGGCCGCATCTTCACGACGGAGGACAGCCCTCCACCGGGGGAGCATGTTCAAGACCGTGCCCGGCACTGTGGAGGGAGTTACGGTGGCGGGGTCGAAACCGCATTCAGGGCAGGGCCGGGAGAGCACCCAGGTCCAGTCTTTTTCGTCAGGAATGATCGGCATGCCGCCAGTCTAGGCCGATGCATGCCAACCCCGTTGTGGACCGCGAAATATGGTGTCGTTTTCGCATGACGCAGCGACCCGCCGAAGAGTAGAGTTCGTTCCGGGGGGGAGAGCCGGAAAGAGAAAAACATGCTCAAGGATCAGCAGGTTGGTGCCGTCCTACCGGCACAGGACCTAGCCCGGGCCCGCGCGTACTACAGCGAAAAACTCGGACTGGAACCCGAAAATCCGGACGCCGACGACAACCTCCAGTACAGGTGCGGCGATGGAACGGGATTCTTCGTTTACCAGACATCCAATGCCGGGTCCGCGAAGAACACCCAGATGGGCTGGACCGTCGATGACGTCAAGGCCACCGTGCAGGAACTGCGCGGCAAGGGTGTCACGTTTGAGGACTACGACTTCCCTGGATTGAAAACCGAGGACGGCGTTGCCACGATGCCTGACGGCAGCGCTGCGGCGTGGTTCCTGGACAGTGAAGGAAACATCCTCAGCATCAACCAAACCGGCTAGCCCATGCGGTGGCTCATGGCCACGGCATCACAAAGGCCGGAGGTTTATTCCCCCGGCCTTTGCCGTGCCTGGCGGAAAGCCCCTGCGGCTATTCTGCCGCTTCAGCCCATGCCATGCTCGGTCCGAGGGCCTCCACCGGCTGCGACAACGGCACGCCGGAGCCATCCCTGCGGCCGTGCTCGTGCGGGAGGGCCCGAGCCACGCCGGCCGCCGACGACGCCTTGGCGGGGCCATGTCCCGCCCAGGCCAGCAGCAGGGTGTCTTCGCCCTTGAGGAAGCGATGCACCCGGACGCCACCGGTAGCCCGGCCCTTGGCGGGATACTCCTCGAAGGCGGTCACCTTCGCGGTGCCGGGGGCCGTGCCAGGCAAGGCGCCATTGGTACCGGCAATGGTGACGACGACGGCGGCGGGATCGTTGGCGCTTACGGTGCCGAAGTGGATCACATCATCGCCGGCGGCCAGCTTGATGCCGGCCATACCGCCCGCGGTGCGGCCCTGCGGCCGCACGTTGGACGCACTGAACCGGAGCAACTGTGCCTGCCGCGTCACGAAGACGAGATCGACGTCGTCCTCCTGTGCCGGTTCCACAGCGAGGACCGAATCCTTATCCTTCAGTGCGATGATTTCCCAGTCCTCGCGGTTCAACGGGTAGTCCGGTTGGACCCGCTTGACGATGCCCTGAACGGTGCCAATAGCGAGGATGGCATCCAAGGGAACGAACGCCACCAGTGTCTCGCCCTTGACCAACGTGATGAAGTCCTTCGCCGGTACGCCGCCGGCAAGGTTGGGCAGGCCGGACGTCGGGGGGAGGACGGGCATGTCCATGATCTGCAGGCGCAGCATGCGCCCCTGCGATGTCACCGCGCCGATCTCGCCCCGGGCAGTGGTCTTGACCACCGAACGGAAGACATCGTGCTTGGCCCGGGGTCCCGCTTCGGCCAACGGCTCCTGGTTGGACGTCCTGGCGATCTGGCCTGAGACGCTGAGCAGGGCCCAGCAGGGGTCATCAGGAATCTCCAGGGGCAACGCCGCGGCCTTGCCCTTTGGGCCGGGAGTGGAGGCCGCGAGGGCTGCAGCCACGGTGGGGGAGACGGCTTCGGATTCCAGCAACACCGTGCGCCTGGGTGTGCCGTACTTCTCGGAGATGACCCCCAACTCGCCGGAGACAAGGTCGCGGAGCAACTCGTCGGAGGCCAGGATGGCCTCAAGTGCCTCGATTTCGCGGCGGAGCTCGTCCTGTTCCTTTTCCAGTTCGAGCCGGGAGTACTTGGTCAGCTGCCGCAGGCGCAGTTCCAGGATGTAGTTGGCCTGGATCTCGGTGAGGTCATAGATGGACATCAACCGCTCGCGGGCGGCAGAGGCTTCGTCGGAGGAACGGATGATCTGGATGACCTCGTCGATGTCAACGATCGCGATCAGCAAGCCCTCCACCAAGTGGAGGCGGTCCTTCTTCTTGCCCAGGCGGAAGGACGTACGGCGGCGCACCACAGTCAGCCGGTGCTCGACGTACACCTGCAACAACTGCAGGAGCCCCAGCGTCTGCGGCTGCCCGTCCACCAACGTGACGTTGTTGATCCCGAAGGAATCTTCCATGGGTGAGTAGCGGTACAGCTGCTGGAGGACGGCATTGGGGTTGAAGCCGTTCTTGAGCTCGATGACCAAGCGCAAGCCGTGGTTGCGGTCCGTGAGGTCCACGACATCGCTGATGCCGGTCAGCTTCTTGGCGTTGACGGCGTCCTTGATCTTCTCGATCACCTTTTCCGGGCCCACCATGTAAGGCAGTTCAGTGACCACCAGGCCGGTCCGGCGGGCGGACAACTGTTCCACCTCGACCTTGGCGCGGGTCTTGAAGGAACCGCGGCCCGTGGCGTAGGCATCACGGATTCCATCAAGCCCAACGATCCGGCCACCTGTGGGAAGATCGGGACCCGGGATGAACCTCACGATGTCATCCAGCGTGGCACTCGGGTTGGCGATCAGGTGGCGTGCAGCGGCGATGACCTCGACGAGGTTGTGTGGAGGCATGTTCGTTGCCATGCCCACCGCGATGCCCGTGGTGCCATTGACCAGCAGGTTGGGGAAGGCTGCAGGGAGGACATCCGGCTGGGTCAGTTGGTTGTCGTAATTGGGGACGAAGTCCACTACGTCTTCGTCAAGGTGGTCCGTCATGGTCAGCGCGGCCGCTGCCAGCCGTGCCTCGGTGTACCGCGGTGCTGCCGGTCCGTCGTCGAGCGATCCGAAGTTGCCGTGGCCATCGATCAACGGCAGGCGGAGGGAAAAGTCCTGCGCCATGCGCACCATGGCGTCATAAATCGCGGTGTCGCCGTGGGGGTGGAGCTTGCCCATGACTTCGCCCACCACGCGGGCGCTCTTAACGTGTCCGCGATCCGGGCGGAGGCCCATGTCGGACATCATGTACAGGATGCGCCGTTGAACGGGCTTCAGTCCGTCGCGGGCGTCCGGGAGCGCACGCGAATAAATCACTGAGTAGGCGTACTCCAGGAAGGAGCCCTCCATCTCCGAAGTGACGTCGATGTCCACGATGTTCTCGGTGAAATCGCCGAGGGGTTCGGCTGTCCGTGCTGATTTTTGGCTGCGGGCCATGGGGTCGGTGAATCCTTGAAGTTGTACTGCGGATGTTTTAGCTAGGCTAAGCCTATGGTGGATCAGCCCGGCGTCGGCATTTATCCGGAATATTGGGAGGCTGATGTCGTCCTGCGCGACGGCGGAACCGCCCACCTTCGCCCTATCCGGCCCGAGGATGCCGATGCCCTCCAGGCCTTCCATGCGGGCCAATCGCAGGCGTCGATCTACATGCGGTTCTTTTCCTTCAAGCCCCGGCTCTCGGGCAAGGAAGTGCGGCGGTTCACCGAAGTGGACCACATCAACCGGGTGGCCTTCGTGATCACCATCGGCGGCGAGATCATGGGCATCGGCCGCTACGACCGCCTGGATGACCCTGACGAAGCCGAAGTGGCGTTCAATATCTCCGACGCCCATCAGGGCCGCGGGATCGGCTCGATCCTCCTGGAGCACCTGGCCGTTGCTGCCCGCGAGAACGGCATCCGGCGTTTCACCGCCGAAGTCCTGCCGGACAACAGGAAAATGTTGATGGTCTTTGCCGACGCCGGCTACGACCTCACCCGCCAATTCGACGACGGCGTCGTGAGTGTTGAATTCAACATCGATCCCACGGAGAAGTCGCGGGCCGTCATGGAATCCCGTGAGCACCGCGCCGAGGCCCGCAGCGTGCGCGACTTGTTGTCGCCGTCGTCGGTGGCTGTCATCGGTGCCAGCCGTAAATGGGGGACCGTTGGCTACCAATTGCTCGAACACATCATTGAAGGCGGGTTCAAGGGCCCGGTCTACGCCGTAAATCCGGAAGCTTTCGAACTTGCCGGCATGGTTTCGTTCGGGAAGCTGTCCGAAATACCGGGACCTGTGCAGTTGGCCATCATCGCTGTTCCGTACGAGGAAGTTCCGAAGGTGGTGGACGACTGCGCTGCTGCCGGCGTCAAGGGCATCGTGGTGGCAACTGCAGGCTTTGCCGATGACGGTGAGCAGGGCCTGGCGCGGCAGCACGAACTGGTGCGACGGGCCCGGGCCAACGGGATGCGGGTGATCGGCCCGGAGTCCCTCGGAATACTGAACACCCACCCGGCCGTATCCCTCAACGCCTCCATGGCACCCACCATGCCGCCGCGGGGAAGTTTGGGCCTGTTCAGCCAATCTGCTGCTGTGGGTGTTGCTGTTTATGCAGCCGCCAGCCGTCGCAGGCTCGGGTTGTCCTCCTTCCTCTCGGCGGGAAACCGTGCCGACGTTTCCGGCAACGATGCCATGCAGTATTGGGAGGACGACGCCGACACTTCCGCAGTGGGCCTGTATCTGGAATCCATCGGCAATCCCCGTAAGTTTTCCCGCTTGGCCCGCCGGTTGTCGCGGAGCAAACCGGTGATCGTCGCCAAGTCCGACGTGACGGGCCTGAGCCTGCCGCCCGGACACGAAGTGCGGACCACCCAAGCCCCGGCTGCAGCAGTGGACGCCATGATGCGCCAGGCCGGAGTCATCCGCGTGGAAACCATTGAGCAGCTCATGGACATCGCCCAGATTGTGTCCTCCCAGGCGCTGCCCCAGGGCCCCGGCGTTGCCGTCTATTCCAATTCGGTGGCCTTGGGCAAAGTGGTTTCCGACAGTGCTGGTCCGCTCGGCCTGGAGGTGAACCGGCTGGTCACGGACGTTGACCTCGACGCCGGTATGTCGCTTGCGCTCCCGGCACTTCGGGCCAGCCTCATGGAAAGTTTGGCCGACCCCTCCGTCCACGCCGTGATTGCCGCGCTTCTTCCTGCGAGGGGACTCACCGTAGAGGCGCTGGCCGGTGTCCTGGCAGAATGCGCTGCGGAGGCAGGGAAGCCCGTTGTTGCCGCGTTTACCGGAATCCTGGACCCGTCCGTCCACGTGGAGGGGATGGTGGGTTCCGCCGGGAAACCCGTGCTCCCGTGCTATTCCAATGCGGGCGCCGCCGTGGCTGCCCTCGCGGCCATCGTTGGCTACGCGCAGTGGCGCGACAGGGACCAGGGCTTGTTCGTTGAACCGGATGGCTGCGACGTGGAAGGAACCCGGGAAACATTGACGGCGATGCTGGCCGGTGTCACCGGCGAAAAAATCAGGAAGCTCGACGCCGGTGCTGCCGCGGCGCTGCTTGCCGGCTACGGCATCGCTGTGGTGCCCACGTTGGGATTCGGTACGCCGGACGAAGCCGTGCAGGCGGCTGAGACGGTGGGTTGGCCTGTGGTCCTGAAGACCACAGACCCAGCCCTCCGGCACCGGCTGGACCTTGGCGGCGTACGGTTGGACATCCAGGACGCGGAATCGCTGCGCCTCAATGTTGCACAGATGCGGCGGGCTTTGGAACCGTACGGATCGCCGTCCCTTGAGGTCCAGGCCATGGCTCCTGTGGGACAGGCCTGTACGTTCCGGGCCATTGAGGATCCGTTGCTGGGGCCCGTGCTCTCCTTTGGATTGGCCGGCGATGCCGTGAACCTGCTGGACGACTGGGCCCACCGGGTACCGCCGCTCTCAGCTGCGGACTTGCACGACGTCATCCGCTCCCCGCGGGCCTCCAGGAAACTCTTCGGTTACCAGGGGCTGCCTGCGGTGGATGTGGCTGCCTTGGAGGACATAGCTGCCAGGCTTGCCAGGCTGAAGGACGACCACCCGGGAATTGCGCTGGTGGAATTCAACCCCGTCCTGGCCGGCCCCTCAGGAGCCACGATCCTGGGTGCCGACGTCTGGATTGGCAACGCCGCACAGCGAACTGACAGCGCGCGGCGTGCAATGCGAAGTTAGCCACAGGGCGGGACGCACGGTTAGGAAGTCACCAAGCGATCTGTGAAAATGGGGGAATGAGCACCCAGTCTCCGACGCCTCAATCACGCCCGTCCAACACCGGGCACCACACCGCGCATAACCACAGCTCGCAGGGGCAGAGCCTGGACCAGGCGCTGCAGCAGGCGGGGTTTTATCCACGGCTGGTTGCCGACGTCGTCGATGACGCCTTGGACGGCCGGGAGTGCCTTTCCCATTTGGTGCATTTGGAGACGCACTTCGACCGCGCCGAGGTCCGCAGGCACATCACTGTACTGGTGCTCACCGAAGACATGCTGGTGATTACCCATGTTGACGACCAGCAGCTTGATGAAGCCGGCGAGCAAATTGTTGCGCAGATCTCCACGGAATCCGTCCCAGTGGCCCAAATCCGCTCTGTGGTCCTCAGCTACATGTACTCCCAGCCCCAGGACTACAAGCCCTCCGATCCTGTACGGGAGCTCACTGTCTCCATTGCCTGGTCCGGAGGCCAGCGTTTAGACATGGGGCCGGCGAGTTGCGGAGACCCCCAGTGCGAGGCAGACCACGGGTACAGCGGAACCATTGCCCAGGAAGATATTGTGCTGCGCATCAGCGCCGAAGCCGATGGTCTGCAGGCCGTCCAGGACGCCAAGCTCTTTGCCCGCGCCCTGCGTGCCGTTAACACAGGAAATCCGGCTCCCGTCCAGCACACGGCCATCCCGGCTCCACGGCCACGTTCGGGTGTCTTCAGCAACCGTCTGAGCCGCGGACACCAGCGTTGAGGGAAGCCGCACAGACCTCGTCACCGGTGACCCACGACACAGCCGATCTTCCCTCCGCCCCGCTGTTCGGGAGCAAATCGATCGCGGAAGTCTTCACGAGTTCTGCAGCAGCTCTCGGAGTGCCCGGGTTCGCCAACCACCTACAGGTACCGGCATCCCAACGAGTCTGCGTTGTCCTCGCAGATGGCTTGGGCCGCAACCTGCTCAAACAGAAGGCCTCCCACACGCCTTTCCTCCGCTCCGTTCTGGCCGAAGGGCAGGGCAACGTCCCGCAGTGGATCGACTCAGCATTTCCCAGCACCACGGCAGCCTCCCTGGCGAGCCTGGGCACCGGCTTGCCCGCCGGACAACATGGCATGGTGGGATACGACGTCCTGGATCCTGCGCAGGACAAGGTAGTGAACCTCCTGGGCAACTGGGATTCACAAGTGGATCCGGTGGAATGGCAGCCCCACGCCACCGTCTTTGAACGCCTGGCCCCGGAACTGGATGTGGTGACAGTGAGCCTGCCGCAATTCGGTAATTCGCCCATGACGCAGGCCGCCCTGCGGGGAAGCCGGTTTGTTGGCGGCACCACGCTGCATGCACGGACGGCCGCGGCGGCGGAGGCCATGTCCGGTGGCGGACGTTCCCTGATGTACTTCTACCTCAATGAGCTGGATAAAGCGGGCCACCGCTATGGCTGCCAGTCGGACCGTTGGGAGCATCAACTCGAAGAACTGGATTCCGCGGTCAAACGGCTCTCCTCGACGCTCCCGGCAGGTACCACCATCCTGTTGACCGGTGACCACGGCATGGTGGACGTTCCGGAGTCCCAGAGGCTCGACTACTCCGCGGATGAATCTTTGGTGGCAGGAGTAAGGCACACTGCCGGGGAGCCGCGCATGGTCCACCTGTACCTTGAGCCGGACGCCACAGTTGAGCATCGCGATGCCCTGCTTGCAGCCTGGCGGAATCGTTTCGGTGAGCGGATCTGGGCTTTCACGCGGAACCAGGCCGTGGACGCCGGATTGTTCGGTGCTGTCCGACCGGAGGTTGCACCGCGCATCGGCGATGTCATGATTGCAGCCCGCGACACCCTGGCACTGTATGACACCCGCCGTGCCCGCCCCGCTTCCCTGGAGGTGGTGGGCCAGCACGGATCGCTGACCAAAGCCGAGCGTGAAGTTCCCCTGGTATGTTTCGCTGCTGCCGGCAAGAAGGGTAAACGTGGCTGAACTGGTCTTCTTCTCCGGCACCATGGACTGCGGCAAGTCCACCCTGGCCCTCCAGATGGACCACAACCACCGCGCGAGGGGCCGCGGAGGTGTTCGCTTTAGCTGCAACGACCGCGCCGGGTACTCCACCATCTCCAGCAGGTTGGGACTCCACATCGACGCCGTGGAGGTTGAGGGCAGCACTGACTTCTGGGACGAAGTGGTGGTCCGCCGCACCAGCGGACTTCGCGTGGACTACCTTATTTGCGATGAAGCGCAGTTCTATACACCCGCCCAAGTGGAGCAGTTGGCGCGCGTGGTGGATGAGATGGAGGTGGACGTCTTCGCCTTTGGCATCACGTCGGACTTCCGCACCAGGCTGTTCCCTGGCTCGCAGCGCCTCATTGAGCTGGCCGATAAGGTCCAGGTGCTGCAAGTGGAAGCTTTGTGTTGGTGTGGGCGCCGGGCAACCCAGAATGCCCGGACGGTGAACGGCATCATGGTGGTGGAAGGCGAACAAGTGATGGTGGGTGACGTAGCACCCTCCACCGGAGGCGACAAGGCTGTGGTGGGCTACGAGACATTGTGCCGCCGCCACTACATGCGGCGGGTCACAGCGCATGGTGCCAACCTGATGGCAGGGGCGGACCAGCCGCTCCCTTTCGACATTGACGCCTGCCTCTGGCCGGGCGCCGGGGGGCTCCGCCTCAGCTAGGTCGTGGAACTAGTCTCCGCGGGCTCCAAAGACGATTTCATCCCAGCTGGGAATACTGGACCGCTTTGGCCGTGACGGCTGGCGCTCGGCAGGGGCATCGGCGTCCTTGCGGACCCCGGAGTCCTCGGGGTTCTTGGCATCATCGGCAGGCGTTTCGCTGCCCCGGGGATCTTCAGGAGATTCCTCGCGTGGAGAGTCCTCTGCCTTTCGAGGAGCGCTGCTGCCACCAAGGAGCTCGTCAAGACCGGCGGGTTTGCGCCCTGTGAGGGAAGTGACGGGGCGCAGCGGGCTGGCTACCACCGTGATTTCCCGTGTTTCCGTGCTGACGCCCTGGTGAAGCTTCAGCGAATCGTCATCATCTTCATCGTGGGGCTCGAAGTGCCGCGGTGCCAGGCTCAGCCGCGACAGCATGGAGGGGCGTCCGTCCTTGCGTGCGGGTTCCTCCGCGACCACCGTGGCCGGTTCGGGCTCTGCAGCGGCGGTTTCTTCGAGGTCCTCGTGCTCGCTCCCGGACCGTGGGTGGGCGGCGGGAACGTTGCTCAGCAGCACCGCCAAGGCGTCGTCTCCGTCTTCGTCCACGCCCAAGCGTTGCCCCCGACGCGAACGGAGCATTTCCAGCAGGCTGTCCGACTCCTTGGCAGATGCACGGGCGGCTGTCTCAGCATCGGTTTCGAAATCGAAGGGCCGGTCCGAGACGGCAGCAAGCCTGCGTGCCGGGACAGGTCCATCCAGTGGCTCCAGTTCGCTGAGTTGCTGGGCCCAGCGGTTGGCGTTCTGAAGGGACTTGCGCTGTGGGCTGAAGGTCCACATGGCGGGAGGTTCCTCGCCGATGCTGCCGTGGGTGCCCGGTACCGTTTCGAAGCGTGCGACGACGGTCCAAGAACCGTCTGTACGGCGCCACGAGTCCCATTCCGCTGTGGCGGAATCGATGCCGTGGGCAGCGAGCCTGTGGTCTACCATTTCACCCAGCGTGGCCGGGTTGTCGCCGAAAGCTGATCGGTAGGCGTCGTGGCCGGGAGCGGGTGCAGCGACCTCGATGTTGCGTGCTTGCCTGACGACGTACTCACGCTCAGCGAGGACGGGTCCTTCGTAGCGTTGGACGTTGGCGAGGGGCAGTCCGGACAGCTCGGCCACTTCGGCCGCGGTTGCTCCACTGCGGATCCTTGACTGGATGTCGCGCGGGGACATGGCAATGGCTGTGTTGGCGGCGCGGGCCGCCACTTGGGCAGGGGTCCGGCTCGCCGCTGCCCTCAAGGCTTCGTCGATCGGAAGCTGGAACATCGCACCGCCGGGGCCGCTCAAAAGCAGATGCCCGCCGTCGTCGTGGACGCCTACCAGTCGTAGATCCTGCATAACACCCTCCACCACATGGCATAACTGACATTCGAAACTCTGCCACCCGCCGGGGTCTTTTCCTACTAGGAGCGAGGGCGTGCCGTGATATTCCGGTGAAACAGGCCTGGTGATGAGTTTTCCCGGTGCTCATTGGCAACGACGGGGGCTATGGACTTTAGCGGGCCGGGAGAGGACAATCTGGCCGATATCGGGCACAAATCCGAGGCGTGCGGCGTTGCACCCTCACACCGGCGGCGATGGCCGCCGGACCGGCGAGAATCCACTGCAGGTATGGAGGAGGACTAGGAAGGACCATGGCCACCGATTACGATGCCCCTCGAAAGACCGAGGAAGACGTCAGCGAGGACTCCCTGGAAGAGCTCAAGACGCACCAGTCGGGGAAGCAATCTTCCGCCGTGGACGTCGATGAGTCGGACCTTGCCGACGGCTTTGAGTTGCCGGGTGCTGATCTGTCAGGTGAAGAACTCCTGATTCAGGTCATGCCACCCCAACCGGACGAGTTCACCTGTTCCAACTGCTTCCTGGTGAAGCACAGGTCCCAGATCGCCGCAGAGCGTGGCGGACACTTGTACTGCAGGGAGTGCGAAAGCTAGGTGCGTCAGTCTGCAGGGTGTTCCTGCAGAACGTTGTCAGTCCCGCGGGGCGGTGAGCGCCGACACCAGCTCGTCAGGCCTGCGGGAAGAGGCAAGCCAGTACGGAGTCCGGTCCGCGGGGTCCGTGATGTCAATCTTGACCACGGGGTCGATCCAGCCACGGAAGCACATGTAGGCAAGTCCGTTGAGCCGGGGGCCCCGCTCGGCGGTGGCTTCGGCTTTGGTGAAGGCCTGGACGGATCCCACGAACTTCCGGTCGATGCTCGCCCGGCCAACCCGGACGGTGGTGGGGGTAACCGTAATGGTGGGTGTTGAGAGCACCAACATGATGGTCATGATGGCAAGCAGGACCAGGGCGGCGATGATGCCCGTTGCTGCGCTGATGGGGCCGAACATCAGGATGCCGGCGCCGGACAGGCCAACCACCACAACCCAGATCCACACTGACGGCCACAGTTTCTCGGAGTAGAGGATCTCTGATGACGACGGGGTGTTCCGGGCAGGCACGGGGGAGGACTGGTCAGGCGTAGGCATGCCTCCAGCTTATCGGGCGATGCGGCGCCGCTGCGTCCACCGTCAGGTGACGGCGGCCGGCACGCCGGGTGCGCGGGTTCCTGCTCCCAGTAGAATGGACCACTGTGAGCAATGAGACCGCAGTATTCAGTACAGACACCGCCCCCGGAACCGGCAACGGCAGTGAAACCCCCGCGGCCTACGGAGCCTCCACCCTCGAAGTGCAGCTGAAAATGCTCGACGCCGGGTTGGAAGCGCCGTCGTACGCGCACCCGGGAGACGCCGGAGCCGACCTCCGGGCACGCGAGGACGTTCATCTCGCCCCCGGCGAGCGGAAACTTGTTCCCACGGGCGTTTCGATCGCGTTGCCGAATGGATTCGTGGCTCTGATCCACCCGCGTTCGGGACTGGCCACCAAGCACGGGCTGACCGTCGTCAACGCTCCAGGCACTGTGGATGCAGGCTACCGGGGTGAGATCGCAGTGACGCTCCTGAACACCGACCAAAACCACGCCATTGACCTCAAGCGCGGCGATAGAATTGCACAAATGGTGATTCAGCGCGTTGAGTACGCGCGGTTCGTGGCCGTTGACCAGCTGTCCGATTCCGTTCGTGGAACCGGCGGGTTCGGTTCCACGGGCGGCTTCAACGCACCGAAGGCCTAAGCAAACCACTGGACCTCCCTACGTCGGGGCATCGCCTTGGCGAGGTTAACGTGGTTCAACGTGGGTGCGGTTTACTTGGGGATAGACCACTACTAAGGAGAAAACCCAATGCTTTTTGGGCGCGGCAAAAAGTCCAAGGACGAGCGGTCGGAAACCACCGGCACCGTCGAGGAATCCGGTGCTGAGGCACAAAGTCCTGAATCAGATCAGCCTGGCACGCCCGGTGATTTCCGGCTTGCCAAAGGCCCCTTGGATATAGACGAGGTCGAGGACCGTGACGGTTACGTGGACCTCGGTGCGCTCCTCATCGCTCCTGCCGAAGGTCTCCAGTTGAGGCTCGAGGTTGAAGAGGCCACCCAGCGCGTGGTGGCCGTGACCATGGACCTGGATGGTTCCAGCCTGCAGCTCCAGGCGTTTGCGGCACCGCGTTCTGAGGGCTTGTGGGACGAGATCCGGGAACAGATCACTCAGTCCGTGGCCAGTCAGGGCGGGGAAACCGAAGAGGTTTCCGGGGCGTTTGGTACCGAGCTGGTGGCCAAGTTGCCAGCTGAAGCGGCCGATGGCAGCCGCGGCTTCCGCGCAGCGCGCTTCATGGGCGTGGATGGACCGCGCTGGTTCCTCCGCGGAGTCCTTGGTGGTCAGGCTGCCTTGGAACGTGACGCCGCAGCAGGGCTGGAAGAACTGTTCCGCCGGGTAGTGGTGGTGCGCGGCGACAACCCGATGCCTCCGCGCGAACTGCTGCAGCTGCGCCTGCCCAAGGACGCTGCCGGGCCGGGACAGGCTGGCGCTCCGCAGGGTGCTCCGGCCATGGAACAGCCCGAACGAGGGCCGGAGATCACGCAGATTGGCTGACACTTCGGGCGGGGGAGGGCTGGCAGGCCAGCGTCCCCGGACGCAGGGAGTCCGTGATCTTCCTGCCCGGGGAAGGGCGGTGTGCACGGGCTTCATCGAGTCGGTCACGCATCAGCCGCCCAGCGATCAGCCTTTTTTCTCCGCTGTTGTCGTCGACGCCCTGGGCCCTGGATCACATCAGGCCGTCAGCGCAGGCGGAGTCCGGAAGCCCTACGACCGTCTTCGCGTCATTTGGCTCGGCAGGACACGCGTCCCCGGCATCGAGGCCGGTGTGCAGCTTCGCCTGAACGGCATGGTGACCCAGCATGACGGTTTGCCGGCCATGTTCAATCCACGCTACGAAATACTTTCCCGTCAGGAGCATCTATGACCGTGGCCAACGGATCAGAACCCAAGGAAACCGGGGGCGCAGTTCCCGATCACCGGACCTCACCGGCGGCTGATTCCGCAAAGCCGTCGGCGGAAGCCTCCGGCTTGTCCGATCTCGCTGCCGGCTACGCCGAAAAAGCCGGCCTTCACCGGAACAGCGCTGGGCATGTGGACATGCTGAAGTCCGCCGGTGGGTGGCAGGGAATCGCTGAGAGCATTCTTCCCGGGCTGGTTTTCCTGGTGGTTTTCACCGTGACGCGGGATCTGACCCCTGCGTTGGTGGCGGCTTTGGCTGCCGCCGCGGTGTTCACCGTGGTCCGGTTGATCCAACGGCGTCCCCTGACCCAGGCATTGGCCGGAGTGGTGGGCGTCGGGATCTCCGCGTGGCTCGCGAATACCACGGGCAAGGCAGAAGACTTCTACGTCCTGGGCTTCTTCACCAACATCGCCTACATCGTGGCCATGGTGCTCTCCATTGTCCTCAAATGGCCGGTGGCAGGACTTCTCTTTGGCTTCGTTCGCAATGAGGGTCTCGAGTGGCGGAAGGATCCCGAACGGCTCCGGGCTTACAAGCTGGGTACGTGGATCGTGGTGGCGGTGCTTGCACTGCGCCTGGTGGTGCAGGTCCCGTTGTACTTCATGGGTGAGGCCGGCCTGACAGCGTTGGCGACCACCAGGCTCCTGATGGGCGCCCCACTGTACATCCTGGGCCTCTGGATTGCCTGGCTGCTCACCAAGCCTGCACCTCAGCCGTCGAAGCCATCGTCCTCAGAGGACTGATCAGCGGCTCCGGACGTTCCCTCACGGGGTTCGCCGCCGTCGTCGGAACCTGGCGACAACAGTGACCGGAGGCCGTCTTCGGCCGCGATGGTGGTGACGAAGAACAGCTCGTCGCCGCCATCGAGGACATCATCCCGGGTTGGGGTGATCGGCGCTTGGTCACGCAGGATGGCTACCAACGTGGCGTCCTCCGGCCAGTCGATCCCGCCCACAGTGCTGCCGATGACATGGGAGTCATGCGGGACGGTGAATTCGACGATCGAGGCCACTCCGGTCTGCAGCGTCAGCAGGCGGACGATGTCGCCGATTTCCACGGCCTCTTCCACCAGCGCCGTCATGAGCTGCGGGGTGTTGACCGCGACGTCGACTCCCCAGGAATCATTGAACATCCAGTCGTTCTTGGGGTTGTTCACACGGCCCACGGTGCGTCCCACACCAAACTCGGTCTTGGCCAGCAGGGACACCACAAGGTTGACTTTGTCGTCCCCTGTGGCTGAAACCACGACGTCGGCATCCTCAAGTTTTGCATCCTGCAGGGTGCTGAGTTCGCAGGCATCGCCCACCAACCAGCGGGCGCCGCGCAACCCGCTGCGGCCAATGACCTCGGGCTTGAGGTCGATCAGCAGTATCTGGTGCTTATGGGCCAGAAGTTCGCGCGCAATGGACGAGCCGACGCTTCCTGCGCCAACAATGACAACTTTCACTACGACTCCTTGGCGGGTGCTTTGGCGAGGATCCGGCTGATCTCGGACGTACTGTCCAGGCTCAGCATCGCGTGGACCGTGTCGCCTTCCTGGTAAGCCGTACCGGCCTGGGGGAGCACGCCCTCACCAAACCGGGTGAGGAAGGCGATGCGGATGCCCGAGGCGGCCTCGATCGAAGCGAGGCTGTGGCCGATCCAGTCTTCGTGCAGGTCCACTTCGGCCAGCACGAGCCGGCCTGAAGGCTCGCGGTAGTCTCCGGCCAAATGCTGCTCCGGCAGAATGCGGCGGAGGACCTGGTCGGCGCTCCAGCGGACGGCTGCCACCGTGGGGATGCCCAGCCGTTGGTAGATTTCGGCGCGTCCGGGATCGTAGATCCGTGCCACGACGTGGGCAACGTGGAAGGTCTCGCGGGCTACCCGGGTGGCCAGGATGTTCGAGTTGTCGCCACTGGAGACGGCGGCGAAGGCGTAGGCCTCTTCCACGCCGGCCTGCTTGAGGGTGTCCCGGTCGAAACCCACCCCGGTGACCTTGCGGCCGGTAAAGGTGTTGCGCAACCGGCGGAAGGCCCGCTCGTCCTGGTCGATGATGGCGACCGAATGGCCGGCATCCTCCAAAGTGTGTGCCAGGGTTGCGCCAACACGGCCGCAACCCATGATCACGAAGTGAGCCACCATGTCTCCTTTATCTGTGCTGTCCGTCCCGCTCGGTATGACTTTACCGGTGCGGCGTGGCTGCGCCCGCGACAACCGTCATGACATCGATGGGGATTCAGAGTAGCTTTGCGGAGTGCTGACAATTTTGAATGCCGCGAAGCGGGTTTTGGTGGGCCGGCCAGTCAGGAACGACCGGCTGTCCCACACCTTGTTGCCCAAACGCATCGCTTTGCCGATCTTCGCCTCGGATGCGCTGTCTTCGGTAGCCTATGCCCCTGACGAAATCCTGCTGACCCTCGCGCTGGCGGGAGTCAGCGCCGTGGCTTTCTCCCCGCTTGTCGGCCTCGCGGTCATGGTGGTTTTGCTCACAGTGGTGGCGTCCTACCGGCAAAACGTCCACGCTTACCCGTCCGGTGGCGGCGACTATGAGATTGCCAGCGTCAACCTGGGCAAATATGCCGGGCTCACGGTGGCATCGGCCCTGCTGGTGGACTACGTGCTGACTGTGGCGGTGTCCATGTCCTCGGCGGCAACCTACCTCACTACGGCCATTCCGTCGTTGCACGGACAACAGGCACTCATCGCCACCATCGGAGTGGTCATCCTTGCGCTGGTCAACCTCCGCGGGGTCAAGGAAGCCGGGACGCTCTTCGCCGTCCCCACCTACATCTTCATGGCTTCCATCCTGGGCATGACCGCGGTAGGCATCTTCCAAGCAGCTACCGGGACACTGGGTGAGGCGCCCTCCGCCAACTTCACCATCGTCCCGGAGCCGGGCTTCGACGAGGGACTGGTAGGACTTGCCGGAGCTTTCCTGCTGCTGCGGGCCTTTTCCTCGGGGGCCGCGGCGCTCACAGGTGTTGAGGCCATCAGCAACGGCGTGCCCAATTTCCGCAAGCCAAAGAGCAAGAACGCAGCCAGTACCCTCCTGCTGCTGGGCGTCATAGCGGCCTCCATGCTGGCCGGAATCCTCTACCTCGCCAACGCCACCAAGGTGCACATTGTCCTGGACCCTGCGCGCGAGTTCCTGGTGGACGGCAAACCCCTTCCGGAGGATTACATCCAGACGCCCGCCATCAGCCAGATCGCGGACACCATCTTCGGCTCGGGCTCCATCCTTTTCTATGTCGTGGTGGCTGCCACGGGTGTGATCCTCGTGTTTGCGTCCAACACCGCGTTCAACGGCTTTCCGGTGCTTGGCTCCATCCTGGCCCAGGACGGTTACCTTCCCCGCCAGCTCCGAACCAGGGGTGACCGCCTTGCTTTCAGCAACGGCGTCCTGGCTCTGGCGGCCGGCGCCCTGGTGCTGATCCTTGCGTTCAATGCCGATGTCACAAAGCTGATCCAGCTTTATATCGTGGGCGTCTTCATCTCGTTCACGGCCAGCCAGCTCGGGATGATCCGCCACTGGGGCCGGGAGCTGAAGCTTGCCAGGGACAAGGCTGTCCGCCGCCGCATCTTCAAGTCGCGCACCATCAACATGCTGGGCTTCGGCATGACCGCCTTGGTCTTGGTGATCGTGTTGATCACCAAGTTCGAGCAAGGTGCCTGGATCGCTTTGCTTGCGATGTTTGTCCTCTTCCTCATCATGTGGAGCATCCGTGCCCACTATGACAATGTGGCCAGGGAACTGGCCGTGGACGAGGACTCGTCCCCGCGGGCGTTGCCCACCCGTGTCCATGCGGTGCTGCTTGTCTCGCACGTCCGCAAGCCTGTCCTGAGGGCGCTGGCCTATGCCAGGGCGTCGAGGCCCTCACGCCTTGATGCAATTACCGTAGACATCAACACCGAGGAGACCGAGCACACCGTCCGGGATTGGGAGAAACTGGAAATTCCGGTGCCCCTGACCGTCCTGGCCAGCCCGTACCGCGAGACCGTGACGCCCATCATGGACTACATCAAGAACATGCGCCGTGACTCGCCGCGGGACCTGATCGTGGTTTACATCCCCGAATATGTCGTGGGCAAATGGTGGGAACAACTGGTCCATAACCAGACAGCACTCAGAATCAAGACGAGGCTCCACTTTGAACCTGGAGTCATGGTTGCCAGCGTTCCGTGGCAGCTGAAATCCTCCGAAGAAGCAAAGGCACTGCAGGATACCTAAATGACCTCCCACAGCAATTCCTCCCACACCGATCACCCCGTCAATGACAACCAGGGGGCGTCCGGTACTGAACTTGTCGTTGACATTGGTCCCATCGCGCACGGAGGGCACTTCGTCGCGCGGCATGATGGCCGCGTCATCTTCGTCCGGCACGCCATCCCGGGGGAGAAGGTCCGTATCCGGTTGACTGACTCCGGTGACTCGTCGCGCTTCTGGCGGGCCGACGTCGTCGAAGTCCTTGAAGCCTCGCCGCACCGGATCCCGCACTTCTGGAGGGCAGCGGATTCGCAGGCCTCCTGGCGCCGCGGCGGGCCGCCGGTTGGCGGAGCCGAGCTCGGGCATATTTCGCTGGAGCACCAGCGCGCCCTGAAAGCCGAGGTGCTCGCCGAACAACTCAAGCGGCTGGCCGGACTGGACCTCGCCACCGAGGTGGAAGCCGTGGGGGACCATCACGATGACGGCCTCGGCTGGCGCACACGCGCCGGCTTTGCCGTGACCTCCAAGGGGCGGTTGGGCATGCATGCCCACCGCTCGGACGTGGTGCTTCCCATCAAGGAGATGCCGTTGGCGCTCCCCGGACTGAACGACCTGAAGCTGTGGGACCTTGACCTCTCGGGCATCGCCCGCGTCGAGGTTGCCGTCCCGGCCAATGGTTCCAGGCCCCTGATACTACTGGCGCCGGAGGAGGGGACGAGCCCCAAGAGGGTGCACAGCATTTTGTCTCAGTTGCCGCATGACGTGTCCGTCGCCAGCTTCGACCCCAGCAAGGGCGAGGTCCTGCAGCTCCGGGGGAGGACCTGGGTGCAGGAGACCGCGGCGGGCCATGATTACCGGGTCACCGGCGAGGGTTTCTGGCAGATCCACAAAGACGCACCGGAAACGCTGGTGGGCGCTGTGACGGACTATCTTTCGCGCGGCGGGCACTTGCAGCCCGGCGCCGCAGTTGCCGATCTCTACGCCGGTGCCGGGCTGTTCACGGCACCGCTGGCCGATGCAGTGGGTGTCACTGGCTCGGTGCTTTCAGTGGAGGGTGCCCCCGGCACAAGCCGCGATGCCCGCAAGAACCTGCACGGGCAACCGCAGGTGGAAATTGTCCAAGGGCGGGTGGAACGCGTGTTGCACCAGAGTGCGCGGAGCTTCGATTCCCTGGTGCTGGATCCGCCGCGGGCGGGAGCCGGAAAGGCTGTCATCAAGCAATTGATGGCCACGGGTCCCCGCGCAATCGCCTATGTGTCCTGCGATCCTGCTTCCTTTGCGCGTGATCTGGGTTACTTCCATCAGGGAGGCTGGCGCCTCGAGTCACTGCGGGCCTTCGATCTCTACCCCCATACCCATCACCTCGAAACAGTGGGCCTGATCGTCCCTTCCGCCTAGCCGGAGTGTCGCCCGCCCGCCGGAGTGCGGCGGGCGGCGCCGGGTTTGGTCGGCAGCCTGCCACTCTTGGCACGGATGCCACTACGATGGGCGTAGTACCCCGCTTCGCAGGAATCATCACCGCGGACCGGGGTGATCACGAGAGATGCCGCCCGGCTAAGTAAGGTGCGCCTAACTGGCTAGCGGCCAACCACGCGACAAAGATGAAACTGTTGCGAGAGGAGTCCTGCCATGAGCACTGTGGACAGCTTCGGTTCCAAAGGCGTACTGAATGTAGCCGGCACCGATTATGAAATTTTCCGGTTGAACTCCGTAGAGGGCGCAGACAGCCTTCCGTTCAGCCTTAAGGTATTGCTTGAAAACCTCCTGCGGACTGAGGATGGCGCCAATATAACGGCGGACCATGTCCGCGCCCTGGCCGGTTGGGATCCCAATGCGGAGCCCGACACGGAAATCCAGTTCACCCCGGCCCGCGTCATTATGCAGGACTTCACCGGCGTTCCCTGCGTTGTTGACCTCGCCACCATGCGCGAAGCTGTCAAGGAACTTGGCGGCGATCCCAAGCGCGTCAACCCCTTGGCACCTGCAGAAATGGTCATCGACCACTCCGTCCAGATCGACGCCTTCGGTAACTCCGGCGCACTGGAGCGCAACATGGAGATCGAATACCAGCGCAATGGTGAGCGCTACCAGTTCCTTCGCTGGGGCCAGACCGCGTWCGACGACTTCAAGGTTGTCCCCCCGGGAACCGGCATCGTCCACCAGGTCAACATCGAGTACCTGGCACGCACCGTCATGACCCGCGAGGTAGATGGCGTTCTCCGCGCTTACCCCGATACCTGTGTGGGCACTGACTCGCACACCACCATGGTCAACGGCCTGGGCATCCTGGGTTGGGGCGTTGGCGGCATCGAAGCCGAGGCAGCAATGCTCGGCCAGCCCGTCTCCATGCTGATCCCGCGCGTTGTGGGCTTCAAGCTCAAGGGCAGCATCCCGGCCGGCGCTACCGCCACCGACGTCGTCCTGACCATCACCGAAATGCTGCGCAAGCACGGTGTTGTCGGCAAGTTCGTCGAGTTCTACGGTGAAGGCGTTGCCGCCGTGCCGTTGGCCAACCGCGCCACCATCGGCAACATGAGCCCGGAATTCGGTTCCACGGCTGCCATGTTCCCCATCGATGACGTCACCCTGGACTACCTGCGCCTGACCGGTCGTTCCGAAGCGAATGTCGCCCTTGTGGAGGCATACAGCAAGGAACAGGGCCTGTGGCACGACGCCTCACGCGAACTGCGCTTCTCCGAGTTCCTCGAGCTCGACCTGTCCACGGTTGTTCCTTCGATTTCCGGCCCCAAGCGTCCCCAGGACCGCATTGAGCTCACGGATGCCAAGGAGCAGTTCCGTAAGGACATCCACAACTATGTCTCCATTGAAGACGGCAGCGTGGACGAGTCCCTGGATGAGTCCTTCCCCGCTTCCGATTCGCCGTCCTTCACGCACGCCGATTCGCACACCACGGAGACGGCACGCGTTGCGTCCGCCGCCAATGGTGCGCACGGCCGCCCGTCCTCGCCCGTTCACGTCAAGACCGCCGACGGACGCGAGTTCGAGCTGGACCACGGTGCAGTGTCGATCGCATCGATCACATCCTGCACCAACACGTCCAACCCGTCCGTCATGCTGGCTGCTGCCCTCCTGGCACGCAACGCCGTGGACAAGGGCTTGACGTCCAAGCCGTGGGTCAAGACCTCTGTAGCCCCCGGCTCCAAGGTGGTCACGGACTACTACGAGAAATCCGGCCTCACCCCGTACCTTGAGAAGCTCGGCTTCTACATTGTGGGCTACGGCTGCGCCACCTGCATCGGCAACTCCGGCCCGCTGGAGCCGGAAATCTCCGAGGCCATCCAGGCCAACGACCTCTCCGTGACGGCGGTCCTCTCCGGTAACCGCAACTTCGAAGGCCGCATCAACCCGGACGTGAAGATGAACTACCTGGCCTCCCCGCCGCTGGTCATCGCTTATGCACTTGCCGGTTCCATGGACTTCGACTTCGAAACCGATGCCCTGGGCACCGACTCCGAAGGCAACGAAGTCTTCCTGAAGGACATCTGGCCGAACCCCACCGAGGTGCAGGAAGTCATCGACTCCTCCATCGACGAGGCAATGTTCGCCAAGGGTTACGAGGGCGTTTTCGACGGCGACGACCGTTGGAAGGCACTCGACACCCCCGCCGGTGACACCTTCGCTTGGGCCGAGGATTCCACCTACGTACGGAAGCCCCCATACTTCGAGGGCATGAAGGCCCAGCCGGATCCTGTCCAGGATATTTCCGGTGCCCGCGTGCTCCTGAAGCTTGGCGACTCCGTCACCACGGACCACATCTCGCCGGCCGGTTCCTTCAAGTCGGACACTCCGGCAGGCCAGTACCTCCTTGCCAACGGTGTGGAGCGCAAGGACTTCAACTCCTACGGTTCACGCCGTGGCAACCACGAAGTCATGATCCGCGGTACCTTCGCCAACATCCGCATCAAGAACCAGCTCTTGGACGGCGTTGAGGGTGGCTTCACCCGCGACTTCAGCCAGGAAGATGCACCGCAGGCCTACGTTTACGATGCCGCTCAGAACTACCAGGCTGCGGGAACGCCGCTGGTGGTCCTGGCAGGCAAGGAATACGGCTCCGGTTCATCTCGTGACTGGGCAGCAAAGGGCACGGCGCTCCTCGGCGTCAAGGCCGTCGTCGCTGAAAGCTATGAGCGCATCCACCGCTCCAACCTGATCGGCATGGGCGTTCTTCCGCTGCAGTACCCGGCTGGCGAGTCCGCAGCAACGTTGGGCCTGACCGGTACGGAAACCTTCGCAGTGGAGGGTGTGACCGAGCTGAACAACGGCACAACCCCGAAGACGCTGAAGGTCACAGCCACGGCTGAGGACGGCACCAGCAAGTCCTTCGACGCAGTCCTGCGTATCGATACCCCGGGTGAAGCGGACTACTACCGCAACGGTGGCATCCTGCAGTACGTTCTGCGCCAAATCACCGCAAAGTAGGTCCAGCTGCTTTCCAGCTGAATCCGACGCAAGACAGCCCCGGCCGGTCGCCTGACCAGCCGGGGCTGTTGCCGTCCCGGTATCGATGCCACGCAGTGCGCCAGCGTGGGGAAACACGCGGGTCCCGGGCACGCGCTAAAGTTAACAAGCACGTCATTCACCCTAAGGAGGGCCGTTGGGACTTTTGGAAGCCGTCAAGGATCCACAGGACCTGGCCAAACTGTCCGGCACCGAGCTGGAACAACTGGCCGGCGAAATCAGGGAATTCCTGATCACCAACGTAGCTGCGACAGGTGGACACCTGGGCCCCAACCTTGGCGTCGTTGAACTCACCTTGGCCGTCCACCGGATTTTTGAGTCCCCGCGGGACAGTATTGTCTTCGATACCGGGCATCAGTCCTATGTGCACAAGCTGCTTACCGGCCGTCAGGATTTCAGCACCCTCCGCCAGCAGGGTGGACTCTCCGGATATCCAGAGCGCGCTGAATCAGAGCATGACATTGTGGAGAGCTCCCATGCCTCGTCTTCCCTGTCCTGGGCCGACGGCATTTCACGGGCCCGCCAACTCACCGGCGAAGGTGACCGGTTCGTCGTCGCCGTTGTGGGAGATGGCGCACTCACCGGTGGCATGACGTGGGAAGCCATCAACAACATCGCCGCTGACAAACGTCGCCGTGTGGTCATTGTGGTCAATGACAACGGCCGTTCCTACGCACCCACTGTAGGCGGCTTTGCCGACTACCTCGCTTCGCTGCGCCCCACCATCGACTCCCTGCGCACCACCCCGGCGTATGAGCGGATGCTGGACTGGTGGAAGAAGAAGCTCCAGAACGGCGGACCCGCCGGGCAGTTCACTTACAAGAGCCTGCACGCCATGAAGAAGGGCATCAAGGATTGGTGGGCCCCCCAGGGCATGTTCGAGGACCTGGGCATGAAGTACATCGGTCCGGTGGACGGGCACAGCCTTCAGGCCATGGAAAATGCGCTGAACACCGCCAAGGCCTACGGAGGTCCGGTGATCGTCCACGCCATGACCGAGAAGGGCCACGGCTACGCTCCGGCCTTGGCCAACGAGGCAGACCAATTCCACGCCGTGGGAATCATCGACCCCGAAACGGGCGAGTCCACGGAGATGCCCGGCGCCAGGTCATGGACCTCGGTGTTCGCTGAGGAGATCGCGGACATTGCCGATGAACGCGAGGACATCGTGGGCATTACAGGCGCCATGCTGATTCCGGTGGGCCTGCACAAGTTTGCCGAGAGGCACCCGGAACGCGTCATCGACGTCGGCATCGCTGAGCAGCACGCCCTCACGTCGGCTGCAGGCATGGCCTTCGGCGGCCTTCATCCCGTGGTGGCGGTGTATGCCACCTTCCTCAACCGGGCCTTTGACCAGCTCCTCATGGATGTTGCCCTGCATAAGGCCGGCGTCACGATTGTCCTGGACCGGGCCGGAGTCACCGGCCCGGACGGCCCCAGCCACCACGGCATGTGGGACATGGCCATGGTCCAGATCGTGCCGGGACTCCATTTGGCGGCGCCCCGCGATGCCACCAGGCTCCGCGAAGAACTGAGGGAGGCTGTCGCGATTGACGATGCCCCCACGGTGGTGCGGTTCTCGAAGGGCAGCGTTGGTTCCGAGGTTGAAGCGATTGAACGACTTCACGACGGCGTTGACATCCTCGCCCGCCGACCCGATGGTTCGACCGAAAACGATGTCCTCATTGTCAGCGTGGGGGCCATGTCTGAGCTTGCGCTGGATGTAGCCGGCCGACTGGGCGCCCAAGGCATCAGTTCCACGGTGGTGGACCCCCGTTGGGTCCTTCCGGTCCGTAAATCGATCATTGCCCTCGCTGCCCGCCATCGCCTGGTCATCTGCATTGAAGACGGCGTGCGCGCTGGTGGCGTTGGCTCCCGCATCCGGCAGGAAATGCGTGCTGCGGGAGTGGACACGGCCCTTAATGAAGTCGGTTTGCCGGTGGAGTTCCTCGTCCACGGCACCCGGAGCCAGGTCCTGGAGCGCGTTGGACTCACCGCCCAGAAGATAACGCACGACGTCGTAGCCCAGGTTTTGGGGACCAAGGTCCCCTTCGCGAGGCCCCTGCCTGGCCAGGAACACCCCACCACCGGCAGTCTGCCCACGTTGTGATGGACAACCGCGGACCGGGCGCACTGCAGCCCGGCGACCTCGTGGTGTCGAGGAACAGGAAATGGAACGGCAAAGCCCACTGGGTGGTGCCTGGCAGGTATCTTGGCGAAGACATTCACGGCTGGTGGATTTTCCAGGGCGCGGGGGAGTTCTGTTCCCGTCCCGGGGCAGCCTTCTACACGGCTTCGGACGCTGTCCTGCTGGTCCCGAGGACCGGTGAGTTCGTGGCGACCTTCTACGACGATACGTACCCGGGCGACTTCCGGATCTACGTTGACCTCGCCATGGCCCACAGTTGGAACACCATCAGGCCCGGTGTCACGGAGTTCCATATGATCGACATGGACCTGGACGTGATCCGCTCCACCCTGCACGGTGTGTTTGTTGACGATGAAGACGAGTTTGAGCAGCACCGGGTGGCCATGGGCTATCCGGACGAAACAGTGGCCGCTATGCGCATGGAATGCGCAGCCCTTTTGGAGGCTGTAGCGGCCATGAAAGAACCGTTCGATGTCGCTGGTGCCAGCACCAGCGCCGAATGGTTCAGGAAAGGACGGGCATGAGCGGCATTATTCGTACGTACAAGCGGGACGTTGAGGGAGTTCTGCACTTCCGGGAAGCCTGGTACGACGACGAGGACCAGCAATTCGTGATCAATCACGGCGTTGTGGGTCATCAGAGCAAAACCGACGAAACCGGCGTGGAGGACGAATCCTCGGTGGAGGGTTTGATGTCGGCCTTCGCTGCGCAGTGCGAGGAAGACGGATACGCGGAGATTCCCGAGTCCGGGCAGTTCTGGGTTGTTGCCCAGATTGCCCTCAAGACCACGGATGGCACCGAGCGGGACCGTCATCTTGAACGGAAGGCCAAGGCCGCACTGACAGGGGAACTGGCATGGCGTGGATTGGGCGTCGTGGACCGGTCCGAAATTGGGAACGGCCACCTGAACATCTTCTGCCTCTGCCCGGACGTCAACAAGGCCGTGAACGCCATCAAGATCTGTGTTCGTGGTGAGGACCTGGACTTTACCAAGCTCACCATCGCCGCGGCGCCCCACAGCGAGCCCGACGCCTTCCGGGTGAAGCACTCGCCCAAGCAGGGCGTGGGCTTTACTCTCTAAGTAGCACCCCAACGCACCAAGGAGGGACTTCCATGGCGTCCAAGAGCAACTGGCCCGGACATACACCCCTGCCCAAGGGGCTCGCGGCACCGGCGAGACGGGCTTTGGCGCACGAGGGAATTGAGACCCTGGAGCAGTTGGCGGAATTCGGAGAGGTAAAAATCTCCAAGCTCCACGGCATGGGACCGGTGGCCATCGCCCAGCTTGAGGACGCCATGGAGGAATCGGGAATCTCCTACAGCGGCGGCTAGGCTGATTTCATGACTGAATACCGACGCCTTGGCCATTCCGGATTGACCGTCTCAGCCGTTGGGCTGGGCTGCAACAATCTAGGGCGCGCCAATACACCCACCGAGTCCCAGGAGGGCACGGACGCCGTTGTCCAGGCCGCGCTTGATGCCGGAGTGACCTTCTTTGACGTTGCCGATGTCTACGGACGCGAGCCGGGCCTGAGCGAGGCCATGCTGGGCAAGGCGCTCAAAGGCCGGCGTGACGACGTCGTCATTGGCACCAAGTTCGGCATGGACATGAAGGGTGTCAACGGGAACGATTTCGGAGCCCGTGGTTCGCGCCGCTACATCGTGAAGGCCGTCGAAGCATCGCTCCGCCGACTGGATACCGAGTGGATCGATCTCTACCAGTTCCACACTCCTGATCCCCTGACACCCATCGAAGAGACGCTCTCCGCGTTGGATGATTTGGTGGCAAGTGGCAAGGTCCGCTACATCGGACATTCGAATTTTGCGGGCTGGCAGATCGCCGAAGCGGAGTACGTCGGTCGCCAACTGGGGGGTGCACGCTTCATCTCGACGCAAAATCATTACAACCTGCTGGATCGCCGTGCTGAACTCGAAGTCCTGCCTGCCGCCGGGGCTTTCTCCTTGGGTGTGCTCCCGTACTTTCCGCTTGCCAACGGGCTGCTCACCGGAAAGTACTCTGCCGGCAAAGCGCCGGAGGGTACCCGCCTGAGCCACACACGCACCAACCTGGTGCATGACGCCGACTGGGATCAGCTGGGTCGCTTTGGCCAGTTCGCCAAGGAGCGGGACATCACTGAATTGCAGCTGGCCTTCTCCTGGCTTGCCGCGCAGCCCGGCGTCGGCAGCGTCATCGCAGGTGCCACCCGTCCGGAGCAGATCCGCCAGAACGCCGAAGCCGTTTGCTGGGTTCCCACACTGGATGACCGGGCCGAACTGGATGAGATCTTCCCGCAAGCACCCAAGGTTGCCCTCTTCTAGCCGTCTCTCACATAACAGCCCTTAAACCGGAGCGCTCTCTCATCTTGGTGAGAGAGCGCTCCGGTTTAGGCCGCGGGAGGTGAAAGAGGGACGGGTCAGGCCGGTGCCGAGGCAATCCCCGGTGCCAGGAACCTCTTGCCGTTGACCCGCTCCGAAGCGCCCACACGATCCAGGTACGGAGTGATGCCTCCGAGGAACATCGGCCAGCCGGCGCCCATGATGACGCATAGGTCGATGTCTTCCGGTCCGGCGACGACGCCCTCGGCGAGCATGAGCCCGATTTCCTCCGCCAGGGCATCCTGCGTGCGTCGAAGGACTTCGGCACTGGTGGACGGGGTGTCGCCGAAGGACATGATGGCCAAGGTCTCAGCCGGGATGACAGGCGTTCCATCGGGGCTTGGGACCCACAGGGATTTTACTCCGTTGTCGATGAGCTTCTGCAGGTTCTGCGAGACGGGGAACCTGTCGCCGAACGCTGTGTGCAGGGACTCCTGCACGTGCTGGGCGACCGGCAGGCCCACCATGGCTGCCAGGGTAAACGGTGACATTGGCAGCCCCATGGGACGCAGGGCACTGTCAGCGACGTCGGCAGGTGTTCCTTCGTCGAACGCTGCGATGACTTCACCCATGAGGCGGAGCAGGATGCGGTTGACCACAAAGGCAGCGGCATCCTTGACCAGCACGGCGGTCTTCTTGAGACCCTTGGCGAGTTCGAACGCAGTGGCCAGTACGGCGTCGTCCGTTTTGGGTGCCCGGACTATCTCCAGCAGCGGCATGACAGCAACCGGGTTGAAGAAGTGGAAGCCCACCAGGCGTTCCGGGTGCAACAGGTCCTCGGCCATGGCAGTGACGGAGAGTGACGACGTGTTGGTGGCCAGGATGCATTCGGGAGAAACGATCGCTTCAACCTCTGCGAAGACTTGCTTCTTGATGTGCAGTTCTTCGAAAACTGCCTCGATGACGAAGTCGGCGTCGGCGAAGGCTTCTTTGGAGACGGAGCCTGTGATTAGCGCTTTGGTCCTGTTGGCGGCGTCGGGCTTGATCCGCTTCTTCGCCAACATCTTGTCCACCTCGGCATGGACGTAGGCGACGCCCTTGTCTACCCGTGCCTGATCGATGTCGGTCATGACGACGGGGACTTTCAATTGCCGGGCGAAGAGCAAGGCCAACTGGCTTGCCATGAGCCCTGCGCCAACCACACCGATCTTGGTGACCGGGCGGGCCAGCTTGCGGTCAGGGGCACCCGCAGGACGCTTTGAGCGCTTCTGGACGAGGTCAAGGAAGGCGTACACGGTGGAGCGGAACTCGTCGGTTTGCATGAGCCCTGCGAGGGTCTCACACTCGAGTTCTGCCGATTCCGACTGTGTCATGGTGCGGTTGGCCTCCATGACGTCCAGGACCTTTGCCGGGGCAGGGGAGGCGTTGGAGGTCTTGGACTCCACAAAAGCCCGTCCAGCGGAGACTGCCGACGCCCAACGCCCAGCGACTGCGTCGTCCGCGGCATCTACGGAGTTCTTCCGCTCAGGCGTGACATCGCCGGAAATGACCCGTGCTGCCCAGGCGAGCGACTGTTCCACGAAGTCGGCCGGCTCGAAGATGGCATCGGCCACTCCCAGCTCGAATGCTTGCGGTCCAGTGAGTGTCCGGTTGTTGCTGAGGGGATTCTCGATCATCACCTTGACGGCGTTCTCGGGGCCGATGAGGCGCGGCAGGATATAGACGCCGCCCCACCCCGGCACGAGGCCGATGAACGCTTCGGGCAGGGCCAAGGCACCGGCACCTGTGGAGACGGTGCGGTACGTGGACTGCAGGGCGATTTCGAGTCCGCCGCCCAGGGCAAGGCCGTTGATGAAGGCGAAGCTTGGCACGCCCAGGTTTGCCAGGGTGCTGTACACGGCGTGGCCAAGCTGTGCCATCCAAAGCCCGTGCTCGCGCTCTTTGAGCGTTTTCACGGCCGAGAGGTCGGCGCCGGCCACCAGGAAGTACGGCTTGCCTGTGACACCGACGCCCTCGATTTCACCCCGTGAAGCGCGTTCCTTGAGGTGGTCCAGGACGCCGCCCAATTCAACTAGCGTGTTGGGGCCCAGCGTGGTGGGCTTGGAGTGGTCCAAGCCATTGTCCAGGGTGATCAGCGCGAAGGTTCCTGCGCCACCCGGCAGCTGAATATCCTGCACGTAGGAGTGGGTGACCACTTCGTCAGGGAAAAGGGCGGCGAGCTTCTGGAATTCGGCGGCGCTCATGCGGCGGCTCCTTCGGTGGTGGCGGTGTCAGCGGTGGAGGAAGCGTAGTGGGCGTGGTGCGGGTTCTCCCAGATCACTGTGGCACCCATGCCAAGGCCGATGCACATAGTGGTGATGCCGTAACGCACGGTGGGATCTTCCTCGAATTGCCGGGCCAGCTGGTTCATCAGCCGGACGCCGGAGGAAGCAAGCGGATGTCCGACGGCGATCGCCCCGCCGTAGCGGTTGACGCGGGAGTCGTCGTCCGCGATGCCGAAGTGGTCCAGGAAGCTCAATACCTGGACAGCAAAAGCCTCATTGATCTCAAAGAGCCCTATGTCCTCGATTCCCAGTCCGGCGTTCTTGAGCGCCTTTTCCGTTGCCGGAACGGGACCGATGCCCATCACTTCCGGTTCGACGCCGGCGAAGGCGTAGGAGACGAGGCGCATCTTGACTGACAGGCCCAGTTCCTCCGCAGCGTCAGCAGAGGCGAGCACGGCAGCCGTGGCGCCGTCATTGAGTCCTGCGGCATTGCCGGCAGTGACGCGGCCATGGGCCCGGAAAGGGGTCCGCAGTTCGGCAAGGTCGGCCACCGTGGTTCCGGGGCGCGGGGGTTCGTCCGTGGTGTGGAGCGCCCAGCCCTGGCCCGGCTTCATGGTGGCCACGGGGACGAGGTCGTGCTGGATTTGCTCGTTGGAGTACGCGGCGGCGAGCTTGGCTTGTGAAGCCGCTGCGTAGGCGTCCGTGCGGTCCTTGGTGATGGCAGGGAAGCGGTCGTGCAGGTTTTCGGCCGTGTTGCCCATGTTCAGGGCAGCCGGGTCCACCAGCCGCTCGGACATGAACCGCGGATTGGGGTCGGCTCCGGCGCCCATGGGGTGGTTGCCCATGTGTTCCACTCCGCCTGCAATGACGACGTCGTAGGCGCCGAACCCGATGCCGCTCGCCGTCGTGGTTACCGCCGTCATGGCACCTGCGCACATGCGGTCGATGGCGAAGCCGGGAACGGTGCGGGGGAGTCCGGCCAACAATGCGGCGGTGCGCCCGATGGTGAGGCCTTGGTCGCCGGTCTGGGTGGTGGCGGCAATAGCCACCTCGTCCACTCGGTCCGCAGGCAGCGACGGGTTGCGCCGCATCAGTTCGCGGATGCACTTCACCACGAGGTCATCGGCCCTGGTACCCGCGTAAATTCCCTTGTCGCCGGCCTTGCCGAAGGGGGTGCGGACTCCGTCCACGAAGACGACGTCGCGGACGTTCCTCTGGGCACTGCGTGATGGACTCATGTATTAACTCCTCGTTGAGACATGGTGCCGGCCCGCATCGCGGGTGCTCCGGTTGGCATTAACGCTATGTTACTCGTCGGTAACTTACGGTGCAAGGTGTGTCAACCTCCTGCCGAATGAACCTGGAGACGCGAAAGGCCCGCCGCCGCGAACCGGAGTTCGGGGTGACGGGCCCGGCAGTCTGGACAGGCTCAGGCGGAGTCCGTTGACTGTTGGGTTTCCTGGGGCTGCCGATTGTCCTTCGCTTTGGATTCTTTGGCCGGAAGGGGTTTGGGGTTCAAGCATGCCTCCGTGAGGATCGGTGCGGCAAAGGAGACCTGCCATTCGCGGGCGCCCAACGCACGCAATTCGGCAGCTACCGCTTCCAGGGAAACGTCCGACGGCGGCCGCCAGGTAATGCGCCTCAGGAAGTCCGGTGTCAGCAGGTTCTCTACCGGCAGGTTGAGTTCGTCAGCCTTGGCCTGCAGGGCGGGTCGTGCCGTCGCCAGGCGTGCTGCAGCCTCAGGATCGCGGTCCACCCACACCCGCGGCGGTGGTGGAGCGTTGGTGGGCAGGTGCAAGGGCGGTACATCGGTCAGGGTGCGGGCGCTGGTGATGCATCGAAGCCAGCGTGGTGCCTCGCGTTGGGCGGAGCGGCCATGGAAACCCTTGGTGGCCAGGAGTTGGGGGACAGTGGTGGGCATGGCTTTCGCGGCTGCCACCAGGGCCGAATCGGGAATCAGGCGCCCCGGCGCCACATCGCGTTTACGTGCCAGCTGATCGCGCTCCTCCCAGAGTTCGCGGACTGCCGCCAATTGACGGCGGTCCCGGATCTGGTGCAGACCGGACGTCTTCCGCCAAGGATCCACCCGGGGCGGGGAAATACCGGCGGCAAGGATGCCGGCGAATTCCTGCTTGGCATACTCCAGCTTGCCGTCGGCCTCCAGCAGTTCGATGAGCTCTTCACGCAATTCCGCAAGAACTTCGACGTCGAGCGCTGCGTACCGGAGCCAGGGCTCGGGCAGTGGGCGGGTGGACCAGTCGGCTGCAGAGTGTTCCTTGGCCAGGCCGAATCCGAGAAGTTGCTCGATGACGGCTGCCAGGCCCACCCTGGGAAGCCCGGCAAGGCGTGCTGCAAGTTCGGTGTCGAATAGTTTGTCCGGCCACATGCCGAGTTCGGACAGGCAGGGAAGGTCCTGGGTGGCTGCATGCAGGATCCATTCGACGCCCCGGAGCGCCTCGTTGATGATGTCCAGGTTGTCGAAAGGTTCGGGGTCGATCAGCCAGGTTCCCGCTCCCTCGCGGCGGATCTGCACCAGGAAGGCGCGTTGGCCGTAACGGAAGCCGGAGGCGCGCTCTGCGTCCACCCCGGCGGGTCCTGTTCCAGCGGCGATGGCGGCGGCGCAGCGCTCAAGTCCGGCGGGAGTATCGATGACCAGGGGGACGCCTTCGCGTGGCGTATCGAGATCGATGACTTCGGGGACGTGGCTGTCAAAGCCGTCTACCTTGATGTGGGTGGTGGGATCAGCAACCGGATCGCCGGCTGTGGTTTTATCCAGATTTTCAGGGGTCATGGTGGCTTAAGCTTACCGATTCACGCCGGGTTCACGCCGGGACGCAGTACTGGCCGTGTATTGGCCGCCTTCGGCGACGTGTCATCAGTGGTCAATTCAGCCTCCTGTTGGGAAGTCCAGTAACGCCCGGGGGAAGGGGAGGAAGCCCCGCGAAAGTGCAGACCATGTCGGACCAGGCCTCCAAGTGCGCCTGGACGTCAGCGCTGGCTGGAGTCCAGGAAGCGCGAAGTTCAATATCTATGGTGTCCGGGCGTTCGGACAGTGTGCCGAAGCTCTCGGAGAGGATCCTTGTTGCGGTGCCGCCCGCCGCGCGATACGGGGCTGAATGGTTCTCCAAGGCGTCCACCAACCAAGTCCAAGCGACTGAGCCAAGCATGGAGTCGTTGCCCATCTCTGCGTCCATTTGGGCCCGGATGTAGGTGACAATCCGGAACTCACCTTCCCACACCGGTGAACCATCCGGATCGTAGAGGAGGATGAAACGGCCAGTGGCCAGTTCGTCGTCGTCCTCGCTCGCCGGCGTGTTCGCCTGGCTCGCTGCGAAGGCCTTGGCCGCCGGCCCGTGAACGGGTACGCGACGCGTAGCCGCAGTGGGGCTGAAAACTTCCGCACCCAAAGCCACCGCGTACGGGGCCAGCCGGGCGGGCGCAGGGATCTCATCCAGCCGCAATTCACTGCGGCATTGGGCTTTTCGTAGTGTTCCCAAGGCGACGAGAAAGTCCGAGGGAACCTGTGCGAGGGCGTTCACCCTCGCAGGTTATGCTTCCGGGGCGGCGAATCCCAGCAGGCTCGCCGCCCCGGATGCGCGGCGGTTACAGGGAGGCCAGCTCCCGCTCGATGGCCGCAACGAAGGCGTCGATGTCTTCCTCTGTGGTGTCAAAGGAGCACATCCACCGGACCTCGCCCCTGGCGGCGTCCCAATCGTAGAAGGCGAAGGACTTGCGCAGGCGGTCAGCTACACCGGCCGGGAGGATGGCAAAGACCCCGTTGGACTGCGTCGCCTGGGTGGGCTCCACGCCGTCGATCGCTTCAACGGCCGTCCGCAGGCGGGCGGCCATGGCATTGGCGTGGGCGGCGGAACGCAACCACAGGCCATCCTCCAGCAGGGCAATGAACTGGGCTGAAATGAAGCGCATCTTCGAGGCGAGCTGCATGTTCATCTTGCGAAGGAATTTCAGGCCATCGGCGGCCTCCGGGTTCAGCGCCACCACGACCTCGCCAAAAAGAAGCCCGTTCTTGGTGCCGCCGAAGGACAGGATGTCCACGCCGGCGTCGCGGGTAAAGGCGCGGAGTGGGACGTCCAGGTGAGCGGCGGCGTTCGCCAGCCTTGCGCCGTCCATGTGAAGCTTCATGCCCTTGGAATGGGCGTGGTCGGCGATGGCCCGCACTTCATCCGGTGTATAGCAGGTACCGAGTTCAGTGGTTTGGGTGATGGAGACAACCAGCGGCTGGGCGCGGTGCTCATCGCCCCAGCCCCACGCTTCACGATCAATAAGCTCCGGGGTGAGCTTGCCGTCCTCGGTGGGAACCTGAAGGAGCTTGATCCCGCCCACCCGCTCGGGTGCACCATTCTCATCCATGTTGATGTGTGCTGTGGAGGCGCAGATCACCGCTCCCCACCGGGGAAGGAGGGATTGCAGGGCAAGGACGTTGGCGCCGGTGCCGTTGAAAACCGGGAAAGTCTCGATGCCCGGGCCGAACTGCTGCTCCAGCACCTCCTGCAGCCGTGCGGTGTACACATCTTCGCCGTAGGAGACCTGATGCCCGCCATTGGCGGTTGCCAGTGCGGCGAGGATCTGCGGGTGCACGCCGGAGTAGTTGTCGGAGGCAAATCCACGAACCGATGGGTCATGGAGTTGGCTGTGCCCGACCATTCCGTCGGCGCTGTTGGCGCGGTGGATGGCCTCTGTTGTGCTCGTCACTTGTTCATTCACGCTTTCAAGTCTATTTGGCCAGCAGGATGCGCTGGCCGTTGAGGTTTGCAGCCGGTTCCTCGAACAGGCCGACGACGGCGGCCGCCAGGTCCTCGACGTCCGTGTAGCCGGGGAACCTCCTGTCCGGATGCGCGGCACGCATGGCAGAATCCACCAGGGCTTTGACCACGAAGATGACGGCTGCGCTGTGTTGGGCTTCTGACTGCTGCTGATGGTCCGGCGGGCTGTCGGCCTGTGCACGGCGGAACCCATCAGCCACTGCCAGGGTCCAGGCTTCAGCGGCAGCCTTTGCCGCGGCGTAACTGGCGGCAGCGGCAGTGGGGACTGACGCGGTAGTGGAGGAGATCATCGCGAGCCGGCCGTGCGGGGATGCCTCGAGCTGGCTGTAGAACACGCGGGAGACGTTGCGCAGGGTAGTGATCGCGCCCCGTTCCATGGCATCCCAATCCTCATCGGTTTGGTCTTCAATGCCCTTCGCGCCGCGCCAGCCACCCACCAAATGGATGACTCCGTCCACTTTTTCAACGCCGTGGCCGGAGAGCCCGTCCGCGAGGTCGCGAACCGCATCATACGAAGCGAGATCGCACACCACGGGTGTCACTCCGTTGCCGGCCTCATTCGCCGCGGCCTTGATCCGAACGTCGTCCGACCCCACAGTGAAAACCCGGTGACCGGCGGCCCCCAATGCCCGCGCCGCAGCTATGCCGGACGCGCTGCTACCGCCGGTCACAAGGATGTTCAGAGGGGGCATCAGGCGGCCGTCGCGCCGGTGATGCCTGTGGTGGATTCGATCACGGGGCGCATTTTCTTCTCCAGTGCTTCGTAGAACATGGACAGCGGGAACTCGTCGTCAAGGACTTGGTCGGTGAGCCCGCGGGGAGGGCCGTCCAACGGCAAGGCATCCGGACCCTTGGCCCACACCGACGCCGGGTGGGCAGTTACCGTGCCGGAAATGAGCTCGTATGCGGCCAGCCAGTGGGCGGCCTTTGGGCGGTCGATGGAGCGCCAGTAGAGTTCTTCGATCCTGGCTCCGAGTTCAACCACTACTGCAGCGGCATCCTCCCAGTCAATGGAGAGCTTGCTGTCCGTCCAGTGAAGGACGTGATGCTGGTGCATCCACGCGAACAGGAGTTGACCGCCGAGTCCGTCATAGTTGCGGACGCGGCTGCCGGTGATCGCGAAGCGGAAGATCCGGTCAAAGATCACGGCGTACTGAACGAGTTTCGCGTGCTTGCGTGCGTCTGGATCTGCGTTCTCATCCTTCTCGATGAGGACGGACTCGCGGAACGCGGTCAAATCGCAGCGCAACTCTTCCAGCGAGTAGAGGAAGAACGGCATCCGCTGCTTGATCATGAACGGATCAAAAGGCAGATCGCCCCGCATATGGGTGCGGTCGTGGATGAGGTCCCACATGACGAACGTGCGCTGGGTGAGTTCCTGGTCCTCGATCAACTGGGCTGCATCCGCGGGAAGCTCCAAGGACGTGGTTGCTGCTGCTGCCTTGAGGACGCGGCGGAAGCGCGCGGCTTCGCGGTCGGCGAAGATGGCGCCCCAGGTGAAGGTGGGGGTTTCGCGCACTGCAACGGTTTCGGGGAAGAGCACCGCGGAGTTGGTGTCGTACCCGGGAGTGAAATCGATGAACCGGATGGGGACGAAGAGCTTGTTGGAGTACTCGCCTGCTTCCAGGCCGCCGATGAACTCCGGCCAGATGACCTCGATCAACACCGCTTCGACCAGCCTGTTGGTGCTGCCGTTCTGCGTGTACATGGGGAAGACCACCAGGTGTTGGAGGCCGTCAACGCGAAGTTCCTGGGGCTGGAACGCCTGCAGTGAATCCAGGAAGTCCGGTACGCCGAAGCCGCCCTGTACCCACCGGCCGAAGTCCTCCACCAGCAACTCCAGGTACCGGGCGTCGTGGGGGAACAGCGGAGCCAAAGCTGAGGTGGCTTCGCAGATCGTTGCTACGAGCGCTGCTGCCTCGCCGTGGGCAGAAGGATCGGCGATGGAACCGTCCTGTTCCTGGTGTGCTTGGAGTGCTGTGGCAGCGGCCTTCAGCGATGTCCACTCTGCGTTGTCGGCGGTGACGCGCGGGAGGGTGGAGGTGGCGGTTGTTGTCATGGAGCTGGGCCCTTTCCGAAGTAGTGATTGCTTCTGGGCCGAGCGTAGCAAGCGCACAGCGTTGCTAATCGTAAAAAGACCTGAGCATAAGTAACTCTTGCCCATTGGGTGTTCCTGCACTGGTCAAGGTCCAGCGCCCCTCGCTTCTGCCGGAGAGCATCTCCGGACGGACCATGCCAAGGGCCGGCCCGTCCGGACCCTGTCAGCTCTCGTCCGGCTTTATCAGCCGAAGCGAAACAGAGTTGATGCAGAACCGCTGATCCGTGGGCGTGCCGTAGCCCTCGCCCTCGAAGACGTGCCCCAAATGCGAATCACAGTTGGCGCAACGGACCTCCACCCGCTCCATCCCCATGGTGCGGTCATGAAGATAGCGGACCGTGCCTTCAGCCAGGGGAGCCCAGAACGACGGCCAACCGCAGTGGGAATCGAACTTCTCCTTGCTGGTAAACAACTGGCTGCCACAAGCACGGCACTGATAGACGCCCTCCGTGTGGGTGTCCCAGTACTCGCCGGTGTACGGCCGCTCGGTTCCCGCCTGCCGGAGAACGCGGTATTCCTCGGGGGTCAACTCCTCGCGCCACTGGGCATCGCTCTTCTCCTCAGGCGCAGAAGTTGTCTTGCTGGTGTTCTCGGGAGTGTTCATGTCTTGTGCAACGCTCACGAGTCGCCGATAAATCCCGAACCCGCGTACAGGTGGAGTACCGGAAGTCCCAATTGATCCTGGGCTTTGTTGGCCCAGTCGGTGTGGAACGTATCAGCGATGGCATGGGGGCGCGTGACCACCACGGCCTGGGCGGCATCGAGTGCGCGCACCTTGGCGACCAAGCCGGCCACAGCACCGCCGTCGACGACTTCACCCGTGACGCCGCCACCCAAGCCGGCCAACGCCGCCAAGGAGGCAGCGAGCGTCTCCGACGCTTCAGCACGCTCCTCCTCTGGATCCGGCGACTGCGCTGTCAGTTCGCGGAACGCCTTGGCAATATCGAGCAACGAAAGATTTTCCAGGAAGTCCACCAGGAGATGTCGCTCGGTATTGGCGGGTACCAGGACAACAAGGGGTGCGTCGCCGCCGTCCACCAGTTTTGCGATGTTGACGCGGTCGTCGGGGCCAAGGGGCTCTTCAGTCAGGATGACTATGGGATCACTCATGGCTACAGCGTAGTCCTGCCTAACCGGAGTCCGCAGGCTTTGGCGCCGATTACGGGCACAGGTGCGCCGCGCGCTCCGCACCTGCACCTGGCAACGCCAAGGAGCAGCAACAATGGAAGCATGGCATCGACAAACCGGTCAGCGAGCGACGCTGCAGAGAACAAAATGTCCCTCCGCACCAAATGGGCCATTGGCGGTTTCCTCGCCGGCGGCACCCTCGCCGGTCTGCTGGGCGCCGGGTCCTCTGCGCTCGCCGTCTATTTTGCCCGCCGCGTCATCACCCCGGCAGCCCGTCACCAGGACCAGGAGGTCCTCGCCGTCATCCGGGGCGACAAGGGGCCGCAGGTCATCCTCGCCGCTACCCCGGACGCCACCATAGACGGCGTGTTCAGCCTGTTCTTCGCCGGCGGCCACGGACACGCGCGGATTGGCCGGATCGTGTCCTATTCCCCGGCAGAGCAGACTGTCCTCCGCGAGGTTGAAGAGGTCTACAGCGGCAATCTGGCAGAGGCCCGCCGCGGCTGGTGGAGCGGCGCCACCTACCCGGACCCGGCATCGATCGGCCTTGCGGCCGAGGATGTGGAGATAGAGGTCGACGGCGGGCTGGCGCCGGCGTGGTTGGTCCGCGCCGATGCTTCCGCTCCAGCTCCGGTCTGGGCGATCATGGTGCACGGACGTGGCGCCACACGGCTCGAGGGCCTCCGGGCTGTTCGTATGGCGCGGAGCCTGGGACTGGACAGCCTGCTCATCTCCTACCGCAACGACGGCCTCGCCCCTTCGGCCCTTGACGGGCGCTACGGCCTGGGATCCACTGAATGGCGGGACGTGGAGGCTGCCATCGACTACGCCTTGGAGCATGGGGCGGAGGAGATCGTGCTCTTCGGGTGGTCCATGGGCGGGGCGATCAGCCTTCAGACCGCCGATCTCTCCAGGCACCGCCACCTTATCCGGGCCCTGGTGCTGGACGCTCCAGTGATCAACTGGGTCAATGTCATGGCACACCATGCCCAAATGAACAGAATTCCCTACACTGTGGGGCGGTATGGGCAGTTGATGCTCGGTCACCCGCTGGGGCGCAGACTGACCGGCCTCGCGGCCCCAGTTGACCTCAAGGCCATGGATTGGGAAGCCCGCGCCATTGAACTGCGAACGCCCACGCTGATAATCCACAGTGTTGACGACGACTACGTTCCGTTCGGGCCGTCCGCCAGCCTCGCCGAGAAGAACCCGGAGATGGTGACCTTTGAACCCTTCAGCGGCGCGCGGCACACCAAGGAATGGAACGTGGACCCGGAACGGTGGGAACGCGTGGCGCATGCGTGGCTGCAGCGACAGTTGGCTCCCCGGAACAATCCTGGACAGGCCGCGGCTGAAGGGACGCTGGATGGTGCGGGCCCTGCTGGCAGGTCCCGGCCGGCTGGCGGGTAAGGGCTCAACGGCTAGGGTCGGCGCCTGGTGTCAGCCTTTGGCTGGCGGAGAGGTCCCGATGACCGCAACGGCGGCCTTGGTCAGCCGGATCAGGTCTGCCGGAGCAAGTTCGATGTCCAGCCCGCGACGGCCCCCGGATACCAGGATGGCGGCAAAGCCCAGGGCTGATTCGTCCAGGACCGTGGGGGAGGGCAGCCGCTGCCCAAGAGGAGATATACCTCCCAGTACATAACCGGTGCGGCGCTCAGCGGCCTTGGGGTCGGCCATGGCCGCTTTCTTGGCTCCCACGGCTGCAGCAACCGATTTCAGGTCCAGGTTGCCTGACACGGGGACAACGGCTACCGCCAGTTTGCCTTCGACCTCCACCATGAGAGTCTTGAAGACCCTCTCCGGTTCGATGCCCAGGACCTCTGCTGCTTCCATGCCATAACTGGCCGCGGCTGGATCATGGGAGTACGGGTGAAGCACAAAAGGAACGCCGGCCGCAGCAAGAGCTGCAGTTGCCGGCGTTCCCTGTGAAGCCATCTTCTTGGCCATACCGTGTGGTGACGCCTTTCAGTGCTCTGGCGGACTCAGTGCTCCAGCCGGCTGGCGGCTGCAACTTTGCGCTTGATACGGCCGAGCATGGCAGTCATTCCCCGCATACGCAGGGGAGTGATGGCACGTGTCAGGCCCAACAGTTCGGGCATGTCGTCCGGAACAGCAAGGATCTCTTCGGCGGTGAGACCGTCGAGGCCCTCGTGCAGGACGCCGGCGAAGCCGCGGGTGGTCGGCGCCTCCTGGGGAGCCTTGAAGAAGAGCCGGTACTTACGGGCACCGTCAGGGTTCTTCTCCGACTCGATCGTCAGGAACAACGGGGACTGGCATTCCACAACCTGCTCCAGCAACTCAGGGTGGTCCTTCAAGCGCTCCGGAAGCTCCGGAAGGCCCCTGGAGAACTCAAGCAGGAGTTGCAGACGGTCAGGCTCCGTCAGTGCCTGGAAGTCATCGACGATTTCCGCCAGAGCGGTGGGCAAAGTGTACGTACTCATCTCTTCCAGCTTACGCACAACCGAGGCGATTGCGCTCTGTATGCCGCAACACTACGGTGCCCTCCGGACAGTGGTGGATTCACGCAAAGACTAGTTGCGTGCGAAGGCTGCCGGTACGGAACCGCGGTCCGCACCCTTGACGATGGGAACGCGCACGGCGTTGCCCCACTCTGTCCAGGAGCCGTCGTAGTTGCGCACAGTATCGAAGCCCAGCAGGTACTTGAGCGCAAACCAGGTGTGGCTTGAGCGCTCACCGATCCGGCAGTAGGCCACGACGTCGTCGCCGGCTGCGAGCCCGGCCTCACCCAGGTACAGGGCTTCGAGTTCTTCGCGGCTGCGGTAGGTTCCGTCTTCTGCAGCTGCGCGGGCCCACGGAATGGATGCGGCCGTGGGGATGTGGCCGCCACGGAGTGCGCCCTCTTCGGGGTAGGCCGGCATGTGGGTGCGCTGTCCCGTGTATTCCTCGGGGGAGCGCACGTCGATCAAGGGGTTTCCCAGGTGCGCCAGGACATCTTCCTTGAACGCGCGGATGGGAGCGTCGTTGCGCTCTACTTCCGGGTATTCGCCGACGACGGGCTGTGAAGTTTCGGTGGTCAGCTCGCGGCCTTCGGCGATCCACTTGTCGCGGCCGCCATCCAGGAGGCGAACGTCCTCATGGCCGAAGAGAGTGAATACCCAGAGGGCGTAGGCAGCCCACCAGTTGGACTTGTCGCCGTAGATGACAACGGTGCTGTCACGGGAAATTCCCTTTGACGCTGCGAGGGCGGCGAACGCCGGGCCGTCGACGTAGTCGCGGGTGACCTCATCGTTCAAGTCGGTGTGCCAGTCGATTTTCACGGCTCCCGGGATGTGGCCGGTCTCGTACAGGAGGACGTCCTCATCGGACTCAACCACTACCAGTTTGCCGTCGGCGATAGCGCCGTCGGCAAGCGCGGATGCGAGCCATTCGGTGGAGACAAGGCGTTCGGGGTTCGCGTACGACGCGAACTTTTCGTTCTGTTCAACGGGGTAGGACATGGTGATGGCCTTTCACTGACAACGGACGGGAGCCAGGCCGCGGGAGGTGGTGCAGGTGCCAGCCCGGCTGCTCCCAACACTAACCACGGGGCGCCGGGATTGCTTCCCTGCGGTCACACGGTGAAACATGGGCTTGGTCACGTGTCCAGCCGGGACCGCCCGATGCCGGTATTCTTGCTGGGGACCTAATACCGAATGAACGGACCACCGTGGTACAGATCGAACAACTGGCTGCCCGCACACCGGCAGTCTCCGTGGAGGAACTCCTCAAGGGTTTCTACCCCTCTCCGCGATTCGGAGAGGTATCGTTCGACAGCTACCGTCCCGACCCCTCGCAGCCGAGCCAGGCCAACGCCGTGAAGCTCCTCTCGGCCTTCGCCGACGGGGTGGGATCAGAAGACAATGGCGGCCTGTTCAAGAAACTCTTCGCCAAGAAGGCGCCCGCCACCCGGGCAGGAATCTACCTTGACGGCGGCTTCGGCGTCGGCAAGACCCACCTCCTGGCTTCCTTGTGGCACAGGTCGCCCGGACCCAAGGCCTTCGGTACGTTCGTGGAATACACCAACCTGGTTGGTGCGCTCTCATTCCGCAAGACCGTGGAGGCACTGAGCAGCTACAAGCTGGTCTGCATCGACGAATTTGAACTCGATGATCCCGGCGACACCGTGTTGATGTCCCGCCTGATGCGTGAACTGGCCGACGCCGGCGTCAAGCTCGCTGCCACGTCCAACACCCTGCCTGGTTCGCTGGGTGAGGGACGCTTTGCCGCCGTCGATTTCCAACGCGAGATCCAGGTTCTCGCGGACCAGTTCGATGTCGTGAGGATCGACGGCGAGGACTTCCGGCACCGTGGATTGCCCGCAGCTCCGGCGCCGCTGAAGACCGAAGAACTCAAGCACCGCATGAAAGCCGAATTTGCCGGCAAGACCGTGGCTGTGGACGACTTCCGCACGCTGGTCAACCATCTGGCCGCGGTTCACCCCAGCCGCTACCGTCAGCTCATCTCCGGCGTCGAGGCCGTGGTGTGGAGCGACGTCGAAACAATCACGGAACAGGCAGTAGCCCTCCGCTTCGTAGTGCTGGCTGACAGGCTTTATGACAAGGATGTGCCCATCCTGGCCAGCGGCGTCCCCTTCGACAAACTCTTTACCGAAGAGATGATGACCGGCGGTTACACCAAGAAGTACTTCCGGGCTGTCTCCAGGCTGACCGCCCTTGCCCGTGAGGCGCAAAACCACGAGCCCGCCTGATTCACGCTTTGTGAACAGGCTCGCGGCTCTTGAGCACCCATCGCACCAGGATGCCTCCGGCCAACGCCCAAAACGCTGCGCCGACTCCGGCGAAGCTGAGGCCTGACGCTGCCAGCAGAAAAGTAATGCAAGCTGGAATGCGTTCCTCCGCCACAGCCAGTGCTGAGGAAATGGAGGCTGCCAGGGTTCCGAGGAGTGCGAGGCCGGCGACGGCTTCCAGAAGTCCTGAAGGGGCTGCGGCCACCAACGTCACCAGCGCCGCGGAAGCCGCGGCCAGGACAAGGTAGGCCAGTCCGGAGGCGAACGCTGCGATCCAACGCCTGCCGTGGTCCTTGCCTGCTTCCTCTCCCGCGGCCAGTGCTGCGCTGAGCGCGGCGAGGTTGATCGCGTGGCCGCCGAAGGGTGCACCGGCAATAGTGCCCGCGCCAGTGACCAGCATCGAGGGACGCCATGGAGTGGTGTACCCGAACGACTTCAGGACTGCGACGCCGGGAATGTTCTGCGACGCCATGGTGACGATGAACAAAGGCAATGCCAGCCCTACGGCAGCCTCCACGGAGAAAGCAGGAGTTGTCCACTCAAGCTTTGGCACGAGGCTGTGAAGGGATACCTGAACGCCGTTGGAGACTATGTGGATCCCGATGACGGCGAGGGCAACCAGCAACGACGCCGGGACAGACCAGCGCGGTGCAAACTTCATCAGCACAACCCAGCACAGGACCACCGGAGCAATGAGGAGCGGGGCCGAACCCAACGACTTGAAAGGAGCCAGGCACAGGGGGAGCAGGACACCGGCAAGCATGGCTTGCGCCAGCGCGGTGGGGATCCTGGCCATGAGGCGCCCCAACACCGGCAACAATCCCGTCAGGACGATCAGTACCCCAACCATCAGGAACGCACCCACGGCAGCCGGCCAACCGCCGTCGACCATTCCAGCGGAGGCGAGCAGCGCAGCCCCGGGCGTGGACCACGCGAGCGTCACCGGCATCCTGGATTGCCAGGACAGCCACAGGATCCCGAGGCCGAAGGTCAGGGTGAGCGCCAGGAGCCCGCTGGATGCCTGGGCCTGATTGGCCCCCACTGCCTGCAGGCCCGCCAGGACTACCGCGAACGATGAAGTGAAACCCACCAATGCTGTCACTATGCCGGCGGTGATCGGCGGGCCCAGTGTCTCCCGGCTGGAACTGTGGTGAGTGGTGGGTGGGGAGACGGAAGGCATGAAGTCCAACGTACCTGACCAACAGGGGGTGTTGGTCAACTGATGTGCTGCTCAGGCGGCCAAGCGATGTGCCGGTTAAACGCCAAGGGCACCGGTGGCGCCTCTCGGCGGGACCGGTGCCCCCTTGACGTATCTGGTACGGCGGCTCAGGCAGCTACGGCTGCTTCGGCTCATCCGTGACGGGAGCCTGTCCAGGCTGACCGTCGTTCTTAGCCACGAAGTCGGAAGCGGCGTTCTGGACTTTGTCGACGTGACCGGCATACTTGCCGCCCGTCTTCTCGTCCACAAAATCCCCGGCCTTTTCGATGCCATTCTTGATGGCTTCTTCGTTGCCTTGAATGAGACCCTGAGCCTTGCCCTTCAGGTCGTCAATTAAACCCACGGGCACCTCCCTTCCATCGCGGAGCCAGTTCGCTCCTCCGCGTCCGACCCTAACACCACTTGCCTGGGGTGCCAAGGGTTCCGGACGGGGCTGTGGACAAACTATGCCAACGGCTTACTTTCCACCTTGTGGCGCGGGCTGTCCGGGTTCATGAGTGAGTGCCTGCGACCGTACGCGAAGTAGATCACCAGGCCGATGACCAGCCACGCTCCAAACCGGACCCAGGTTTCCCAATGCAGCTGGAACATCAAGAATCCGGAGGCCAGGACACCGAAAGCGGGGACAATCGGCATGAAGGGCAACCGGAAGGTCCGCGGAGCGTTCGGCTTGGTGTAGCGGAAGACAATCACGGAAACGCAGACCACCACGAAGGCGGCCAGGATACCGATGTTGGTGAGGTCGGCGACTTCCTTGATGGGGAAGACGCCGGCAAGGAAGGCCGAGGCAACGCCGGCGATCCACGTCACACGCTGTGGCGTGCCGTGCCGGTCCGTCTTGGCGAACCATCCCGGCAGCAGGCCGTCGCGGCTCATGGAGAACCACACGCGGGTGACGCCCAACAGGAAGGTCAGCATGACGGTCAGGATGGACAGCACGGCGAACACAGAGATGATGGTGGCAATGACGGGCAGCCCGACTCCCTGGAACGCCGAAGCGAAGCCGGCCGTGGGGTTGATGTCCTTGTAGTTCTGCATGCCGGTCAGGACCAGCGTGGCAGCTACGTACAGGAGCATGGCGATGATCAAGGACAGGATGATGGCCTTGGGCATGTGCTTCTTGCCGTCCTTGGCCTCTTCGGCCGCTGTGCTCATGGCGTCATAGCCGAAGACAGCGAAGAAGACCGTTGCGGCGCCGGCGATGACCGGACCGAAGCCGCTGGGCATGAAGGGGTTGTAGTTTTCGGTGTTGACGTAGAAAATGCCCAATCCGATGATGAACAGGATCAGGATGACCTTGATGGCCACCGCTACAAGTTCAAACCGGCCAAAGGCCTTGGTTCCACGGCTCAGGATCCACGTGACCAGAAGGCAGACCAAGATAGCCGGGAGGTTGATGATGCCGCCCTTGCCCTCGTCGGCAGTGGACGTCATCCAGGTTGGCATGTGGATTCCGATGCCGGAGAGGAACGCGTCAAAGTAGCCGGAGATGCCGATGGCCACGACTGCCACGATCGCGATGTATTCCAGCAGCAGGTCCCAGCCGATGAACCAGCCAATGATCTCGCCAAGAGCCACATAGCCGTAGGTGTACGCCGAACCGGCGCGGGGTATCATCCCAGCGAATTCAGCGTAGGAAAGCGCGGCTGCGCCGGAAGCCAGACCGGCGATCAGGAAGGAAATCAGCACTGCCGGGCCCACGCCCGGAGTTCCCTCGCTGCCATGGGCTACCAGCCCGGCAAGGGAGAAAATCCCGACGCCGATAATTCCGCCGACGCCGATGGCCGTCAGTTGCCAGAGGCCAAGACTCTTGAATAGTCCGCTGTGCTTGTTTTCTTCCTCAATGTCGTCGATCGGCTTGCGTCTCAGGACGGACTTGGAAGTCGTCTGTTGATTCATGGGGGTACTCCTGCCAGTTGGCGTGGAACGGTGATGAGCTCGCAGTACATTATGCGAGCCGAATCACATTAGATAAAGCGAATTCTTCTGAGGGGTATCAGTTACTTCACGTAATGAGTCGGCGATAAGCCAAAATTGGGCACAAAAAAAGCAGCTCCGGGGAGCTGCTTTTCTTTTCTGGAGCGGACGACGAGATTCGAACTCGCGACATCCACCTTGGCAAGGTGGTGCTCTACCAGCTGAGCTACGTCCGCACATGTTGTMTTCCGGGCTGATGCCTGGCCTTCAACAACAAACAAGTTGCCTTGTTTTGGTGGGCGATACTGGGATCGAACCAGTGACCTCTTCCGTGTCAGGGAAGCGCGCTACCGCTGCGCCAATCGCCCATGCATCCAGCCAACTGCTGGAAGACATGGTTTTCACCGAGGTGGGTACGGGATTCGAACCCGTGTATACGGCTTTGCAGGCCGCTGCCTCGCCTCTCGGCCAACCCACCGTGTAAGCCGAATTCCGGGGAATTCCTGCCTTGACAGTGCCTTGCGAGCGGACGACGAGATTCGAACTCGCGACATCCACCTTGGCAAGGTGGTGCTCTACCAGCTGAGCTACGTCCGCAGTATCGTTTTGACGGCCAACCCTTCAGGCTTTCCGTCGCTTTCCGACGAGTAAAAACTCTATAGGAGGTTGTTGCAAACTCCAAATCGAGGGCGGAGATTTGGTTTCGCGGGTGGCCGGATCCTTGATTCTGCGCGGAATCTGCTGAGTTTCACGCATGTAATTCCAGGGGTGTAGTTCGGTACGGCCATGAAGGTGCTGATCGGTTTTGCAATCAGGCGGTGGTCGGTTAGTGTTTTCTATGCACCCGGGCGATTGGCGCAGTGGTAGCGCGCTTCGTTCACACCGAAGAGGTCACTGGTTCGAACCCAGTATCGCCCACCAACAGAACCCCCGGCATCCCGGGGGTTTTCTGGTTTTCAGGGCTTTCTCGCCCCGTCTGAGGTACCTGGACTAAATCGCCGTAGCTTGCTGTCGAAGCAGTCGATCGCACGCGCAACGTCATGGCGCCTCTCTGTGGCCAGATCTTGTTCCGATGGGACATCACACTCAGCGAGACGGGACTACGTCGCTGGGAGTGCCTCGTAGTTCAACAAGATCGCGGAGCGTTGCTTGCCTGCCAAGATCGAAGGCTTCGTCCATGCACCCATCGTAGGCAAGGCGGTGGTTTCCGAGCAGGAGCGTCTGGCTGGATTGGCCCCGTCGCTGACCTTTACGGCGGCGGGAAGGACGCGCCTGGACCTAGATGGCATCAGTAGTCGATTCCACGTTTTTGGTTCCCTCATTCGCCACTGTAACCATTACCGTGCCCGTGGAGAGGCTATTTTGCTACCTCCGGGTCCGGGGCACAGCGGCTGCTGCCATCGATTATTGTGCCGAGGTCGCCTGTGTATAGGGCGACGGATAACCCATCGGGTCCGAAGGCAGTAGTGATGAGCAAATTATTCGTGGTGGTTGATTTATCGAGGGTCTGAACTTCGTACCCGCGTGATTCATAAAATGCTGAGACTTTCTGCCTGAGGGTCTCGCGCTCGGCGGAGCTGAGGGGTCCCGTGGTCCGGCCGCCGGCGAACTGCTTGCCGCTTCCGGTGTCCTGGTTGTTGCAGTATCCACCTGCCGGAACGTCCTCGTTCACCCATTCACGTGGTGCCAGGGCTTGGATCTCATCGAGGAGTCCGAAGAGCCCCGTCCTGGCCTCGTCCGGTGTCATTGTTGCCCCTTTCCCGTCATCGGGAAGCATGTTGCTCGCTACGGATTGAGAGGGTGGGAGATCTGTATCAGTGCCCTTGCCCGAAGATCCAGCGGCGCATCCGGACACGAGCAGCAGCAGGACGGCACTCGCCGAAACGGTACGTATCGTCAGCCGTCGTCGATTTAACAGTTTTGATCCCTTCATTAGTGGGGCACCACAGGCTTTCCAGAGTTCGTCAGCTTATCTGTGAGTCCAAGGGAAACATTCGCTTGCTTAAGGCTGGACTCGGTGCCTACGGAAGCGTATCCAAGATTCCCGTCCGCCTGGAGCCAGCCGTGATTCTCGGTTGGCAATGCTGACTCTTTGCCTTCGGTTGTTCCGGTTCCGTCTGCTCCAAGCTGTGTCGCTCCGTACCCGGGTAGGGGCACCGTGACCGATGGTCCACCTTGAGGAGCCTGAAACGTCTGGGTGTGGAAGCCCTGAATACGTTGCCTGCTCGCATTTCCGATTTCGGAGATATTGTCGACGGTGAATTTGGTTTGGGGATAGTTGCAAGAGAATCAGGGATAAACCTGGAAATGGTGAAGTCATCGACGCTTCTGACTACCCTGGGGCGTCCGAGAAGCTGAAACGTCTCGGAGTCGGCGGGAAAAACTACGTCACGATTGGCGCGGCCTTCCCACTCAGAGGTATGAGGCAGGCTCTTGAGCGACGCGGATCACAAGCTCTCACATTGGAGAAGGTTTCCGTCTCTTTGCACAGCCGGGACAAGGGATGTTATGGAATCGACAATAGGTCGACGGGCTTTGATGGCCAGTGGAGGGCTCGCTTTGGTAGCAGGTGCGGCTTTCGCGGGCACGGCTCCGGCAGCAGCGGCGGCTGCTGTGACAAGAAGTGCCAAGAGGGTTTACTACGCATCGGACTTCGGAATCCTCCCTAAGGCGATGATGCCTTTGGTGAATTTGCCGGTTAGTTCAGCTGATCCGACAATCCGAAGGTACAGCGCGGGCAAGGAGGGGAAGCCAAATGTTCAGGCGATCGGTGCGCCAGGGACCGAGGCGATTGACCAGTCTGATGAAATCAACGCGTTTCTCCAGCAAATTGCGACTCTGGGTGGCGGTATTGCCATCTTCGAAGGAGACACTAATCAACTTGTAGGCTACGGCGTGAAGAAGCCCATCGTCATGCTGTCAGAGGTTGCCATTTGGGGTCTCGGATGGAACAAGACCACCTTCATGTTGATTGACGGTGCCAACTGTTCCGTCTTTGTCAATAAACCGAAAAGCAACTATCACGATGTTCGTGACCTGAGGATCAACGGAAACCGTTGGGGTCAGAGCTTCCCTGACGCATTGAAGTCCTCGGGACCAGGAGTGGATCTTTCGAGTGACCACCACCCTGCAAACCCTGACAACTGGCAGTACAACTCGCATGGCATACTCATGGTCCCTGACTACACGGCGCCAAATGAAGCCCCGTACGGCGACACGTACTCCAGCTTTGAAAATATCTTCGTGGTAAACCCCTATGGAAGCGCTGCCATGACGAACAAGGTCGGCGGCGAGATACGTTTTCGTAACGTTGTTTCCCAGAACGCCGGCGGCAACGGGTTCACCGTGGGCTACGACACTTACCTTAGTGAAGTAACCGCCGCCAATTCCGAGTACCACGGATTCCTGCAACAGAACGGCTCGACTCGGTTCACCAATACCAAGGCGTTTTGGTGTGGCCAGGTGCTTGATCGATGGCAGATCGGCGGGGGAGGGGTGAAGGTGCGGCGAGCGTCGATTGGCTACAAGATCATCAATGGTTGCTGCGAATTCTCCTCGACTGAAGCCCAGAACTGCGGAGGCGAAGGCTTTTGGTTTGAGAACGCAGAGAGCGTCAACGGCCAGATCGCTTCGTTTGCCAACAATATGATCGCTGACACGGCCGCGATCTCCAATCCTGATGGATGGGGTCCGGTCCCAAACAACTTTGCCAACGACGCCGCCTGGAACGGCGGTGCTTCTTCGACCAAACCCACGCCGGCGGACCATCCCGCTGTGAGGTTGATAGGGAAGTCCAGATACAACAATCTCTCAATCACCTCGCGAACCGCGGGTCAACAGGCCGGGATGGGCCTGGGTCAGCAGGCTTATGCGCTTGGTGTCGATGTTCTGGGTGGCGCAATCGAGAACAACATATCGGTGACTCACTCCGACGGATACGACGGACAACGCGTCAAAGGGATACTGCTGCCTGGAACGCCACATGAGGCTATTGCGGGCAACTGGATCCTGGCCAATGGCCGACCGGTAAGCGATGCGGTTCGAAAGGCGCCCAACGACCTCCTCACCATCGATGCAGTGGGCACTTATATAGCGGGAGGCCAAGGGTATCTCAACAACCCCTTTCCGGGCGGGACAGTCCGGATCATATTTACTGAGTTCAACGGAGCATTTTCGATGGAAGCGGTGCGACTCGACGAAGCTGGCGCACCGTTCACCAACATCAAATACAACGACGGGCTTGGTTGGCGGGGATGGGTTCAGCGGAGTCGGGCGTAGGAATTTGTTCCACGTGACCGGTGTCCAGGACTACATCAGCACGGTGCTCCAAGCCGACGACTGAGCACGTCCCTGCAGGTGACTCGCCCGGCTCGGACTGTCAATGCCGCAGTCTGGGTTGGGCAGGTTTCCGCAAAACTTCCACGACGTTCGTGACCACTGACATAGCAACGACTCGTCGGAAAAGCATCGAAAACGAGTACTGGGGGGTCTCTTCAAAACGAAGCGGCCTGAACAAGAACCCACAGACGAGGATTTGTGGTTCTTCACAGTCTCCGAGGCGGAGAGATTCCGGGCCGCGGCGTGCGAAATGTTCGGGAAACTGGGCTATGAAGTGCACTTTTTTTGTGACCAGGCGGTTGATGCTGCGGGACTCGGGTATGGATTCTGGAGTGTTGCTGCATCGTGCAATACCAGTCCGGAATATCACTGGCGGGGACATTATCGGGCAGCACCTCCAGAAGGTGCTGGCCGGCTTCGAAGCGCCGGATCCCTTTGACGGGCTCACGCCCGTTACGTTGCTGACCAGATTCATGCCGCCTCTTCGATGAGGTAACCATCCCAAATCCAGAGGCATACCCTCACACCGAATTCGCTCCAGGTGTCATTGAGATGCTGGCGCTCGATCTTCCCGATACGGTGGCTGTCTTCAATGGAGAGCACGTGGGCAGATTCGGGGACTTGGGGGCTCTGCGTACCCAGGGCATCGCAAATATCAGGATGGTGCAAGATCAGCATGTAGAAGATGGGCAGTGGTTTTGCGTCACGAAACGTTCCATGGGAGCACTTCGTCAACGTGCATGCCGATGATGAACGTGAACTGTCCCTGGCCATATCTGACCCCGTGCTGTCCTGCGGGGAGCTGGCTGGGAAGGCGCCCATCCTCGCGGCGAAGCTGGCCCGGCTGCCCCCGGAGCAGCTCGCAATGATCTTCTCGCCGGAGAATTCTGTCGGCCCTGTATGACACAGTCTTTATATGACTGCTCCACTGCTTGCCCACGCTACTGACTACGGCCGGATGTATGCCCGCTCCACCACGGAGCAATTTTCGGTGCCCTCGATCACCACGGTAATCGGACAACAGGCGCACTCATTGGATGGCTGGTTCAGTTACATGGGTGCGAGCAGTCTCGCTGCGGATCCGGAGCTTCCCGCGATCCTGGGGAGTCCAGCCAAGACCCGCCAGGCCATCAACAAAGCCGCCAAAGCGGCGGAAGTGTACCGGGATGCAGCGGCAGCACGCGGCGACCGCGTGCACACCTACTGTGAGCAGGTTGCCTTGCGTGCTCTGGGACGTCCGCACCGCATGCAGGAATGCCGGGACGACCTCGCAGCCCATGGTGAGGAGGCGTTTGCCGCCCGTTTTGATGAATGGTGGGAGCTGTACCGGGTGGAGCCGTTGGCCCCCGAGATCACCGTGTGGAACAAGACTGTGGGCTACGCCGGGACACTTGACCTTGTGGCCCGGATCAACGGACGTATCTGCCTGATCGACTACAAGACCAAAGGCACTACCCGGGACGGAACGGTCAAGGCGCTGGATGACAAAGTGGTCATGCAGCTTGCCGCTGGGATGAAGGCTGAGGAGAGCCTGGTTGATCCCGTTGCCGGGGAATGGGAACCCTGGAAATACGGTGACAACCCCATGCTGCTCGCTGTAGCAATCGGAGAGACCGAAGTCAGGCCGATGCGGGCCAACCCGGAAATCCTCAAGCACCACTGGTGGAAGTTCTGCGCCCTTCGGCGCGTCTGGGAAATGTCGGCAGACGTCTCTGCAGCGGGACAAGCACTGTTGCCCATTGCTCCACCTGTGTTTGCATCGGTTGGGGCCGGGGCGGCAAACAGCGGCAGTGGCGAATGACCTCAACTAAACTGGCTTAGGCTCCGCAACACCCGGAGCCGGGTTTGACGATAGTGAGGACTGACAGCACATGGCAATTTTGAGTATCCGAATCATCGGGGATCCGGTGTTGCGCACCGTAGCGGACCCCGTCACCGATTTCGGTCCGGAGCTCGCCAAGCTGGTAGCTGACATGACCGAAACCATGGAAGACGTGGAAGGCGCAGGCCTCGCCGCACCCCAAATCGGCGTCAGCCAGCGCGTTTTTACCTACCGCATTGGGGGAGTGGAAGGCCACATCATCAACCCTGTCCTGGAAAACAGCGATGACTTCCAGCCGGACGAAGTAGAGGGTTGCCTCTCGATCCCCGGCCTGGGCTTCCCGGTCCGCCGTTTCCGGACAACCAGGGCCACCGGTGTCGATATCAACGGCAACCCGGTCTCGGTGGAAGCCGAAGGCATGCTTGCCCGGTGTTTCCAGCACGAGACGGACCACCTTGACGGCATTTTGTACACGGACAGGTTGGAAGGGGAGGACCGCAAGGCAGCTCTCCGCGCCATCCGGAACGCCAATTACCACGCCATCACTGAGAAGACCACGTCCCAGCGCGCCACCAGCGTGGGATCAAGTTTTGGTGGCGGCAGCTTCGGGGCACCCGAGTGAGGGTCCTTTTCGCAGGAACCCCCGCCGTTGCGGTCCCATCGTTGGACGCTTTGGTCAAGGCGGGATTCGACGTCGTCGCTGTCCTGACGCGACCGGACGCCCCCCTGGGCAGGAAGCGGGTGTTGACGCCTTCGCCCGTCGCGGCGCGGGCATTGGAGCTGGGTATCGACGTCATCCGTGCGGCCAAGGTCGATGCGGATACCACCGCCCGGATCTCTGAGTTTGCCCCGGATGTCGCCGCCATTGTTGCCTACGGTGGAATTGTTCCGAAGACAGCTTTGACAGTTCCGACGCATGGGTGGGTCAATCTGCATTTCTCCCTCCTTCCTGCCTGGCGGGGCGCTGCCCCGGTCCAGCGTTCAATCATCGCCGGGGACGAAATCACCGGCGCTGTGACGTTCCAGCTCGAAGAAGGCCTCGATACTGGACCCGTATTCGGTACCCTCACTGAAGCTGTTCGGCCGGACGACACCGCGGGGGACCTCCTTGAGCGCCTCTCCATCAGCGGGGCCGTGCTTCTCAGCCAGACGCTCTCCGCGATCGACGCCGGTCAGGCTGCCCCGCAGCCGCAAGCCGGGCAGGTCTCCGTTGCTCCCAAGTTGGGGCTAGAGGATGGCCGCCTTGACTGGCAGTTGCCTGCCCTGGCCCTCAGTCGTCGGGCCCGTGGTGTGACTCCTGAGCCGGGAGCATGGACAACGCTGGAAGGCCAGCGGATCAAACTTGAACCAGTGACCCTCCGTCCTGAGGTTAAGGACCTGGCTCCGGGCGCCATCAGGGTGGATGGCAAATCTGTTCTGGTCGGCACCGGATCCCACGCTGTTGAGCTCGGCAGGATCCAGCCGGCAGGTAAGAAAATGATGTCGTCGGCTGACTGGGCCCGCGGCTTGGCAACACCCGAGAGAGTGGTATTCGAATGAGTGAGTCCGGCCGGCGAGGCCCCAACAACAGCGGGAACCGGGACGGCGGCGGACAAGGCAACCGGGGTGCACGTGGCGAAAGCCGGCGTGACGCCCAGGGCCGGGAGCGAAACCGTGGCCCTCAGCGGGGCTTCACGAACAATGCTCCCTCGCAGCGTACGCGCCGCGCCGACCCGGCCCGCCTTGTGGCCTTCGAAGTGCTCCGTGCGGTTGCTTCCGAGGATGCCTACGCCAACCTCGTGCTTCCAGCCCGCATCCGGGAACACCGTTTGGATCGCCGGGACGCCGGCTTCGCCACGGAGCTGAGCTATGGCGCTTTGCGCGGTCAAGGCACCTATGACGCCATTCTTGCCCGCTGCGTAGACCGCCCCCTTGATCAGTTGGATCCTGCAATCCTGGATGCCCTGCGGATTGGCGCCCATCAGTTGCTTTCAATGCGTGTTCCTGCGCATGCGGCGTTGGACCAGACCGTTGGCCTGGCACGAGCCGTCATCGGCGCAGGTCCGTCGGCCCTGATCAATGCAGTCCTGCGCAAGGTCACTGCCCACAGCATGGGCGAGTGGTTGGACATCCTGCTGGCCAGCGAAACCGATGAGACCCGGATCGCCTCGCTCCGGCATGCCCACCCTGAATGGATCGTGCGCGCACTGCGCCAGTCACTGGTCAACCACGGCCGTCCGAAGTCGGAGATCGATGACCTGCTGGAGGCGGACAACGCCGCGCCGGTGGTCAATCTTGTAGCGCTGCCGGGCTTGGGAAGTCTTGACGAGGCTTTCGAGAATGGGGCCACGGCAGGCGAACTGGTGGAAGATTCGGCATTGTCCGCCGGTGGAGACCTCGGTCGCCTGGAGACGGTCCGTCGCGGAACCACCCGTGTCCAGGACGTCGGATCCCAGCTGGTTGCCCGGGCTTTGGCCGGCGTGGACCTTGGTGCCTCTTCCGGAAGCGAACGCTGGTTGGACTTGTGTGCCGGTCCGGGAGGCAAGGCCGCTCTTCTGGCTGCCCTGGCGCATCGGGACGGCGCTACCCTGTTGGCCAATGAGCCCGCGCCACATAGGGCGAAACTCGTTCAGCAGGCCCTTTCAGCTGTTCCGGAGGACACTTGGTCGGTACGGACCGGTGATGGACGCGACGTTGGTTCGGAGCAAGCAGAAGCTTTCGATCGCGTGCTGGTTGATGTTCCCTGCAGTGGGCTGGGAGCGTTGCGCAGGCGACCCGAATCGCGGTGGCGGCGCTCACCCAAGGACATTGGCGACCTCGGCCCGTTGCAGCGTGATCTCCTGAAGTCTGCAATTGAAGCCGTGAAGCCCGGCGGCGTGGTTGCTTACGTGACATGCTCGCCGCATCCGGCCGAGACCACCGCGGTTGTCAGCGACGTCATGGCCAAGCGTGAGGACCTGGAACTGCTCGACGCCGGTCAGGCGCTTGACCATGTCAGCCTCACCGGGAACTTGGGTGCCGGTCACGAACAAACAGCCCAGTTGTGGCCACACGTCCACCAGACCGATGCCATGTTCATGGCCATCATCCGTAAAAAGCCGTAACTGCCGGAATCCGGCTTGCCATTCCCACCGACCCAGAGGGGCTGCCTTGTCTCAGTGCTGTATCAACCCGAGCATCCTGTCTGCCGATTTCGTCAACCTTGAGGCGGAACTGCAGCGGATCAGCAATGCCGATGCCGTCCATGTTGACGTCATGGACAACCACTTTGTCCCCAACCTGACGCTGGGACTGCCGGTGGTACAGCGGATCCAGGCGGTCAGTCCGGTACCGTTGGACGCCCACCTGATGATTTCCGACGCCGACCGTTGGGCGCCTGCCTACGCGGACGCCGGCGTCGCTTCAGTGACATTCCATGCGGAAGCCGCCATGGCCCCAGTCAAGCTGGCACGCGAACTGCGTGCGCGGGGATCCAAAGCGGGAATGGCCCTTCGTCCGGCTACACCGGTTGAGCCCTACCTGGACATGCTCAGCGAGTTGGACATGCTGTTGATCATGACGGTGGAGCCCGGATTCGGCGGGCAGTCCTTCCTGGACATTACCCTGCCCAAGATTCGACGTGCGCGGGCGGCAATCGAGGGCTCGGGCATCGGGGTGGCCATCCAAGTAGACGGGGGTATCACTGAGGAAACGATCATCAGGGCCGCGGAAGCCGGTGCCAACGTGTTCGTGGCAGGCTCGGCGGTCTATGGGCACCAGGACCCCGCAGCGGCCATCGATCGACTCCGTGCGGCGGGTCAGGCTGTGACGGCGACGTTCGCCTGACGATCGTCACCACATGTTACGAAGATGGCTGGGAATAGCCCGGCCATCTTGGTAGTTGTGGCAGAATAACAACACACATACGTGCTCCGGGGTCGGTGTAAGTCCGAACCGGCGGTTATAGTCCGCGACCCGCGAGCCATCGGATTCCAAGTGATTGGATCTTCGATGGCAGACGGTTGAACTGGTGAAATTCCGGTACCGACAGTTAAAGTCTGGATGGGAGAAGCACGTACAGTCATGCCGTGGGCGTTCCTTTAGCGACGCCCGGCATTGCGCTGTCGTACACCCCCGGAGTCATCGCGGCTTACTGGGAAGGAACGGCATGGACTTTCTGCGATGGCTCTTCGAAGCACAGATCCCCGTTGGAGGATCTGCTCTTGTCTTACGCGAAGTGCTTGGAAACATTTTTGGGCTTCTCAGCGCCCTCGGCGGAATGCGCCGCAAAGTCTGGGCTTGGCCGTTCGGCATAGTCGGCAACATCCTCCTGCTCACGGTCTTCCTGGGTAACGTCTTTGGTGCAGCAGCGCCGGCTACCCTGTGGGGGCAAGCAGCACGGCAGGTGATGTTCATCGCCGTCGCCGTTTACGGCTGGTATCGGTGGCAGCAAGGCCGGCAATCGAGCAGCCAAGGGCGCGCCATTGTGCCAGGCTGGGCCAGCAATAAGGTCCGCATCGCTCTGATTGGCGCCATGGTGGCCGGCACAGCGGCATTGACTCCCTTGTTTGATGCCCTCGGCTCCTACCCGCCGGTCTGGGCCGACGCCTGGACCTTCATGGGGTCACTTCTGGCGACGTACGGCATGGCCCGTGGATGGACTGAGTTTTGGTTGATCTGGGTTGCCGTGGACATCGTGGGTGTGCCGTTGCTGTTCAGCGCCGGCTACTACGCCAGCGCGGTCATGTACCTGTTCTACGGTTTCTTCACCCTGTCAGGCTTCTTCGTCTGGTGGCGGGCTGAAAAGCGCGAACGGACCAAAAACGATGCCGGCAAACCGGACATTGCCGTACCAGCGGGAGTTGCACGATGAGCGCCGATACGGCGGCCTACACACCAGCGGAGCGTGGCGCCATGGATGCCGCACTCGCCGCAGCGTTGGCCGGTCCGCGCGGAGCCAATCCGTTGGTGGGTGCAGTAATCCTCAGTCCTGAGGGCGAGCAATTGGCTACGGGGTACCACCGGGGTGCCGGCACGGCCCATGCCGAAGCAGACGCGATCTCCGAAGCCCGCAAGCAGGGCATCGACACCGTGGGAACAACCATGGTGGTCACTCTGGAACCGTGCAACCACGTGGGCCGCACAGGACCTTGCGCGCAGGCAATCATGTCGGCGGGAATCTCAACGGTGATCTACGCTGTCGACGATCCCCACGATCCCGCTGCGGGCGGCGCGCATACGCTCCGCTCCGCCGGGGTGGAGGTCCGTTCCGGGCTGGCCCTCGACCGGGCGTTCGACCTCAACCGCGATTGGTTCGACGCCGTTGCCGCCAAGCGTCCGTTCGTGACCTTGCACATCGCCCAGACGTTGGACAGCCGCATTGCGGCTAACGACGGCACGAGCCAATGGATTTCCAGTCCGGAGTCGCTCGCTGACAACCATGGGCTGCGGGGACTCATCGACGCCATCCTGGTGGGCACGGGAACCGTCCTGATCGACAACCCACGGCTCACTGCGAGGGACGCTGAGGGAGAACTCTCCAGCCGACAGCCGGTCCGCGCCGTGATGGGTTTACGGGACGTCCCCGAAGATGCCGCCGTCCGGGGAACCGACGGGCGCTTCGTGCACCTGCCAACGCGGGATCCGGCAGAGGCTTTGGGCATGCTGTTCGACCAAGGAATCAGGCACGTCATGGTGGAAGGCGGCTCGTCCATCCTGAGCGCATTCCTTGGTGCGCACCTCGTGGACGAATTGATCGTCTACATGGCTCCGACGTTGCTGGGATCCGGAACTCCTGCGCTGCACGACCTCGGAATCGCCACGCTGGCGGACGCCCAGCACTGGTCCTGGGACGACGCCGGTGGCGGAGCGGTCAGGACGCTCGGCAACGACCTTCGGTTGCACCTGCGGTCGCCCCGGGGCGCCGCAGCCAAGATCAACAATTTGGTTCCACACAAGAATTTGGTTCCGCGCAGTGAAGCTGCGGAACATGTCACAGGAGGACACTGATGTTTACGGGAATCGTTGCAGAAAAAGGCACCGTACTGGGCATTGAGCACGACGGCGATGCCAGCGCCACACTGCGGCTGAAAGCACCCACCACTACCGATGGGTTGGCTTTGGGTGGGTCCATCGCCGTCAACGGTGTGTGCCTGACCGCCACGCAGATCGACGGACAGGACTTCAGCGTTGATGTCATGGGCGAAACCCTCGTCCGGACCACCATCGGCGGGCTGGCCCCGGGTGACACCGTGAACCTTGAACGCTGTGTTCCAGCGGGGGGACGGCTGGACGGCCACGTGGTGCAGGGGCATGTGGACGGTGTTGGAGAGTTGCTGGAGCGCGAGGCCTTGGGCAACTGGGATCGGCTGCGCTTCGGCGTCCCGGCCCCGCTGGCACGCTACATTGCCGAGAAAGGTTCGATCGCCGTCGACGGCGTCTCGCTGACGGTGACCGCCGTCAGCGCTGCGGCCGAACCGTCGCCGTGGTTTGAGGTGGGGTTGATCCCCACGACGTTGGAAGAAACCGGGCTGGGAGCCAAGCCACTAGGTGGCCGCGTCAACCTGGAAGTCGACGTGCTGGCCAAGTACACCGAACGCCTCCTGTCCTTCGCGCCGCAGGCAGGGAGCACACGATGAGCGCCCCTGCAAAGACATCACCGGCCGGAGCGCCCCGTACCGGACTGGATCCCGTGGAAGCGGCCATCGAGGCCATGGCCGCAGGCCGGGCAGTGATCGTGGTGGACAACGAGGATCGTGAGAACGAAGGCGACATTATTTTCGCCGCCCAGCACGCCACGCCCACCCTCATGGGATGGACCATCCGGTATTCATCCGGCGTCATCTGCGTCCCGTTGGACGGCGAACGAGCGGACGCACTGGTGCTGCCTCCCATGGTGGAGATCAACGAGGACGCCAAGGGGACCGCGTACACCGTTTCCTGCGACGCAGCGATCGGCGTCAGCACTGGTATATCGGCTACGGACCGGGCCCTGACGGCCCGTATTCTGGCAGATCCGAGCAGCACCCCGGCCTCAATCACCCGCCCCGGGCATATTTTCCCGTTGCGTGCGGTTAACGGGGGAGTGCGTGAACGTCCGGGTCACACGGAAGCTGCCGTGGACCTGTGTCGTCTTGCCGGGCTGGCCCCGGTGGGTGTGATCGCAGAGTTGGTACATGATGATGGTGAAATGATGCGCTTGGACAGCCTGCGCGACTTCGCCGCCCACCATGGATGCCCCCTCATCTCCATAGAGGACCTGGTGTCGTATGTTGAGGCGGTAGAGTCCCAGGCGGCACGTATTTCACAGGAGGACGAGGAGAAGCGATGACCGCATCGACCACGCGCAGCAGTGAGCATTCCGGCCCGGCGCCGCACCCCGTCAGCGGTGGACCCGTTGTGCAGTTGCCCACGGCATTCGGAGACTTCGTGGCGCAGGCCTGGACGGACCATGTGACCGGCGTTGAACACCTCGCCGTCAGTTCGCCCAATCCGCCCAAGGACGGCCGCGCGCCCCTGGTACGGCTGCACTCCGAATGCCTGACCGGCGATGTTTTCGGTTCATACCGCTGCGACTGCGGAGAGCAGTTGGCCTTCGCCTTGGAACTCATCCACGCCGAAGGCGGAACGCTGCTCTACCTGCGCGGCCAGGAAGGCCGCGGCATTGGACTCGCCAACAAGATCAAGGCCTATGCCTTGCAGGAAGCCGGGTTCGACACCGTTGAGGCCAATGAGCAGTTGGGCTTGCCGGTGGATGCGCGTTCTTACAGCGCGGCAGGACAGATCCTCGCCGAAATGGGCCTCCACGAAGTCCGGCTGCTGAGCAACAATCCCGACAAACAGCACCGGCTCGACAAGGCCGGAGTGACTGTGGTGGAAATGGTGCCCACCGAGGTGCCCTCACGCGAACAGAACCTGCGCTACCTGCAGACCAAGAAGGACCGGATGGACCACCGGCTGACGCTCGATGTCGAGCCCGTCAGCAATGGCAAGACGCCTTCGAACCACACCTTTGACAACAACCAAGACTGAACGGATCCACAGCACACCATGAGCGGACACGGCGCGCCCACTATCGACCTCACTACCCTCAACCCCGAGGAAACCTCACAGCTCAAGCTCGCCATCGTGGCGGCAAGCTGGCATACACAGATCATGGACGGACTGGTGGATGGCGCACTCCGCGCCGCCAAGGAAGCCGGGATTGCCGAGCCCACAGTCCTGCGTGTTCCGGGCAGCTTTGAGCTTCCGGTCGCGGCCGCCAGGCTCGCGCCGCACTTTGACGCAGTGGTGGCACTGGGCGTGGTCATCCGCGGCGGGACACCGCACTTTGACTACGTATGCCAGGCCGCGACGTCGGGCCTCACCGATGTCAGCGTCCGCACCGGCGTGCCGGTGGGCTTCGGTGTCCTCACCTGTGACACCGAGCAGCAGGGTCTGGACCGCGCAGGCCTCCCCGGTTCCAAGGAAGACAAAGGCCACGAAGCCGTCACCGCAGCCCTCGCCACGGCAGTAACGCTGAAGCAGTACAGCTAACGCCCGCTGACTGCAGGCGCCAAGGGGGATGTGCGTGTGTCTTCACTCACATCCCCTTCGTCATGCAACGCCCCAACAAGCGGCGTCCGGCCCGGAGCAAGTAGTCTGGAGGGCGTGAAGAATTTCGAGACGCTGTTCGCAGAACTGAGTGAGAAAGCAGCGACCCGCCCGGCAGGCTCGCGCACGGTTGCCGAACTGGACTCCGGAATCCACGGCATCGGCAAGAAGGTGGTCGAAGAGGCCGCTGAAGTCTGGATGGCCGCGGAGTACGAATCGGACGAAGCTGCCGCTGAGGAAATCTCCCAGTTGCTGTACCACCTGCAGGTCCTCATGCTCGCCAAGGGCCTCACCCTGGAGGACGTTTACAAGCATCTCTAGCCACGCCACTCCACTTGCCTGTAGTGGAGCCCCTGCGTGGCCCAGGTGCCTGAAAACCTCCCTTCCAACAAGAAAGTCTCCCCATGCTCCGTGTAGCAGTTCCCAATAAGGGATCCCTGTCCGAAGCCGCCTCGGCCATGTTGTCCGAGGCCGGTTACCGCCAACGTCGCGATACCCGCGAACTGGTTATGGTGGACCCCGATAACGACATTGAGTTCTTCTTCCTCCGTCCCCGTGACATCGCTGTTTACGTGGGCCAAGGTACGCTTGATGTTGGCATCACCGGCAGGGATCTCCTGCTCGATGCGAAGGTCGAGGCCGAGGAAATACTTCCCTTGGGCTTTGCGCCATCAACCTTCCGTTTTGCCGGTCCGGTGGGTGACTTTGCCGGCGTCGAACAGCTTGAAGGCAAGCGACTGGCCACCAGCTATGACGCACTCCTGCGCGACTACCTCGCCGAGCGCGGCGTGAACGCCACTGTGGTTCGACTGGATGGTGCTGTGGAGTCCTCCGTCCGCCTCGGCGTGGCGGACGCCATTGCCGACGTCGTTGAAACCGGCAACACCCTCAAAGCAGCCGGCATGGAGATCTTTGGCGATCCCATCCTGAAGTCCGAGGCCGTGCTCATCCGCCGCTCCGGTTCAGGTGGAGCAGCCAACGGTACAGCCAAGGAAATCGAGATCCTCATCCGCCGCCTCCAGGGCGTCCTGGTGGCCCGCCAATACGTGCTGATGGACTACGACATCCGCAAGGACCTGGTGGAAGACGCCGCTGCGCTGACTCCCGGCCTTGAATCGCCCACGGTGTCGCCCCTGCGTGATTCCGAGTGGGTTGCCGTGCGGTCCATGGTTCCCAAGAAGGAAACCAACCGCATCATGGACGAGCTCTACGACCTCGGTGCGCGCGCCATCCTGGTCAGCAGCATCCACGCCTGCCGCATCTAACCCACGCAGTGACCGAGTAGAGCCCCAGCAGAACTGAGGAGCAGCACATGGCTGTAGCCGTCCGCGTCATACCCTGCCTTGATGTCGACGCAGGCCGCGTCGTCAAAGGCGTCAACTTTGAAGGCCTCCGCGATGCCGGTGATCCGGTGGAACTTGCGCACCGGTACGACAATGGCGGAGCCGATGAACTGACGTTCCTGGACGTCACTGCCTCATCCGGCAACCGTGAAACCACGTTCGACGTCGTCCGCCGCACGGCTGAGGAAGTCTTCATTCCCCTCACCGTGGGCGGTGGTGTTCGTGGCGTGGCAGAGGTGGACAAGCTCCTGCGCTTCGGTGCGGACAAAGCGTCCATCAACACCGCGGCTGTTGCGCGTCCGGAGGTCATTGACGAAATCACCCGTCACTTCGGCTCGCAGGTCCTGGTGCTTTCGGTGGACGCGCGCCGTACCCGCGAAGGTGACGTCCCGACGTCGTCCGGTTTTGAAGTCACCACCCATGGTGGCCGCACCGGAACCGGAATCGACGCCATCGCCTGGGCCAAGGAAGCAGCGGACAGGGGTGTGGGCGAAATCCTGCTCAACTCGATCGACGCCGACGGTACGAAGGACGGCTTCGACCTCGAATTGATCCGCTTGGTCCGTGCTGCGGTGAACATTCCGATCATTGCCTCGGGCGGTGCAGGGGAACCGGCACACTTCCCGCCCGCCGTAGAAGCAGGAGCTGATGCCGTACTGGCCGCTTCGGTGTTCCACTTTGGGCCGGACGACATGATCGCCCAGGTCAAGGCCGCCATCCGCGAGGCCGGCTTCGAGGTCCGCTGATCCGCAGAGTTTAAAAAGCAATGGAGGGTCACCGCTCAGGTGACCCTCCATTGGTCGTTTAGAGGCCGATGTCGGCGGACTGCAACAGAGCGACGGCGTCAGGCTGGCCTTCGAAGGTGACCAGGGCCTGGCTGGTGCGGCCGTGTGCGTGCATGAGCAATTCGCCCGGTTCGCCAACAATGGCAACGGAAACGGGGGCGCGCTTGGCGACGTGCCGCGGCCCGGTGGGGCGAACCAGCACGATGCCGAGGTCCACGCCGCGGTACAAGAAGGCAGCCCGTTTGATGAGGTCGTCCCAGAGGGCGTCCGAATATGCTTCATCGAGTGCCCGGGGCGCCCAACGGTCGCCGGCGCGGCGGATGTCCTCGGTGTGAACAAAGTACTCGATGAGGTTGGACGTCTCATCCAGGGCTTTGATCTTCAAGGGGGAGAGGGCCGGAGGGCCGGCGCGGAACGTCTTGATGAGGTCCGCGTAAGCGTCAGGACTCTTGAGCTTGGCTGCAAGTTTGGAGGTGGCCTTTTCTGAGGCCTTGCCCAAACTGGGAATCAGAAGGCCCAAACCCACTGCAATCTTCCGTTCGCGCAGATACAAATGCGCAGCAAGATCCCGGGTCTGCCACCCTTCGCAGAGCGTGGGGGAGTCAGGTCCGGCCGCCAGCAGGGTTTCGGCCAGTACTTCTCGGGAAGGATCGACGAAATGCATCACTTGTGAAACTAGCACGATCGGCGCACTCTTGCGCAGTGGAACCGCCGCAGAATCGGGCTCCCGTCAAAGGCACTAGACTTGATCTGATGTCAGAGCAGTCCGCCCCCAGCCACTCTCCCGCCGTGGAGCTTTCCAGCGACCCCGCGGGCCCCTTGCCGCAGGAGATCGCCAGCGCCCTCAAGCGTGATTCGTCGGGGCTCGTCGCCGCAATCGTGCAGCAGCACGATACCAACGAGGTCCTCATGCTTGGCTGGATGGATGATGAGGCCCTGCACCGCACCATGACCACGGGCCGCGTGACGTTCTATTCGCGCTCCCGCCAAGAGTACTGGCGCAAGGGCGACACCTCCGGACACGTACAGTTCGTGAAGTCTGTCGCCCTTGACTGCGACGGCGATGCCCTCCTGATCCGCGTGGACCAGATCGGCGCAGCCTGCCACACCGGAACCCGGACCTGCTTCGATGGTCGCGACTTCACCGTCGTTACGGGCCACCGCGACTAAGGCACCCACTACTTTCCACTGACGCACCACCTCAGACAAAAGGCGGAGAACATAGCCATGCAGGACCTTGGAATCATCAGCCCGGGCCTGGAAGAGTTCCGCGAACTCGCCGTCCACAGCCGTGTCATCCCTGTCCGACTCAAAGTCTTGGCCGATGCCGAGACTCCCATTGGTTTGTACCGAAAGCTGGCCAAGGGGCAACCAGGAACCTTCCTCTTGGAATCCGCGGCAGTTGGCGGCGCGTGGTCGCGCTACTCCTTCATCGGTTCCAAGTCCCGCGCCACGCTGACAACCAAAGACGGCCAGGCCCACTGGATTGGTGAGCCGCCCGTGGGGGTTCCCGTCTCGGGTAACCCCGTTGACGCGGTTCGGGACACCATCGCGGCACTTCAAACTGACCGCTTTGATGGGTTGCCGCCGTTCACATCCGGTTTGGTGGGCTTCCTCGGTTGGGAAGCGGTCCGTCACTGGGAGCGGCTGACGTCCCCACCCGAAGACGACCTGCACTTGCCTGAGATGGCCCTCAACCTGGTCACGGACATGGCTGTTCACGACAATATGGACGGCACCGTCCTCCTGATTGCCAACGCCATCAACTTTGATGACAGCTCCGAGCGCGTGGACGACGCCTGGCACGACGCCGTTGCCCGGGTGAAGGGGCTGCTGGACCAGATCAGCACCCCCGTGGCCCAGCCGGTCTCCGTGCTGGAAACCGCCGCTTTGGATTTCGCTTCCAGCGTCCAGGAGCGTTGGGATGAAGCCAAGTACCTGGAAGCGATCGACCGCGGCAAAGAAGCCATTGTTGACGGCGAGGTTTTCCAGGTGGTGATCTCGCGGCGTTTCGAAATGGAGTGCGCGGCGGACCCCTTGGACGTTTACCGCGTCCTGCGCAACACCAACCCGAGCCCGTACATGTATCTCTTCAGCCTGGAGGATGCGGACGGCCGCGAGTACTCGATTGTGGGGTCGTCGCCAGAGGCTTTGGTCACGGTGACCGGTCAGGAAGTCATTACCCACCCCATCGCCGGTTCGCGCCCCCGTGGGAAGACCGTTGAGGCAGACAAGGCCTTGGCAACAGAGCTGCTGGCCGATCAGAAGGAGCGGGCCGAACACCTGATGCTGGTGGACCTGTCGCGCAATGACCTGTCGAAAGTCTGTGTAGCGGGAACGGTTGATGTTACGCAGTTCATGGAAGTGGAGCGGTTCAGCCACATCATGCACCTCGTCTCCACCGTGGTGGGGGAGCTCGCTCCCCAGGCCAAGGCCTACGACGTCCTCAAGGCAACCTTCCCGGCGGGCACGCTGTCCGGTGCTCCCAAGCCCCGCGCTCTGCGCCTGCTCGACGAACTGGAACCCCACCGGCGTGGCATCTATGGCGGCGTGGTGGGATACCTGGACTTCGCCGGTGACATGGACATGGCCATTGCCATCCGGTCAGCCCTGCTCCGGGAGGGCCGCGCCTATGTCCAGGCCGGCGGTGGAATTGTGGCCGATTCGCACAAGCCATCCGAAGCGCTGGAGACGGTGAACAAGGCGGCCGCGCCCCTTCGGGCCGTCCACACCGCGGGATCGTTGCAGAACATTTCCGCTGAAACGGTAGGAACTGCAGACATCCACGACGACGGGACTTCCGCCTCATGAGCACGGCACCCTCAGCGTCTCCCGTCAGGCAGCAGCCGCGCTGGGCACGCAAATCCACGCTGGTCCTTGCCACCACCATCCTTGCCCTGGCGGTATTCGGCGCCACCACGCAGACCTGGATCGAGGTCCGGCTGGATCCGACCGGAGCGTCCAACAGCGACCTCCATGTCCAAGGCAGCAAGGCAGCCACTGCGGTTACTGCCCTTGCCGTGGTCGCCTTGGCCGGCGGACTCGCAGCCTCCATTGCCGGAAAAATCGCGCGCTGGATCATCGCGGTCCTCATCGTCCTGTCAGCGGCCGGGATCATCCTTGCCGCAATTACCGTCCTGCTCGACCCGTTGGGTGCCGCCCAGGGGGCCATTGCCGCGGCAACAGGCGTCTCCGGCGGACAGGCTGACGCTGCCTCCACGGCGTTCCCGGTGGTCGCCATCGTGGCGGGTGCCCTGCTGGCCCTTTGCGCTGTTGCGTTGCCGCTGGCCGGACGGTATTGGACCTCGCGGACCAAGTACGACACCGGCGCGCGGGGCCGAAAGAGCACAGACGAACCGGTGGACGAGATTGACAGCTGGGACAGCCTGTCGCGTGGTGAGGACCCTACGTAGGCAGCCACAGCGGGCTCGCGGGCAGGTGCTGCGCAACAAAAGCCCACACGCCTGTCCTGACGTCGGACGATGTCCCGGACGCCGCCAATAAATGGCAGAATGTAAGCAGTATTCATCCTGAGGAGATTTCACATGAGCAAAACCACAGTGTCCGCAAACCAAGCTGAATCCACCATGGCCAGCCACGCTGACGCCATCGGCCACGGAAACAGCCCGGCTGCCTGGACCTGCGTACTTGTGATGCTGGTCGGTGCCCTGATTTCCTCCATCGCGTTCGTCATCGCCAACACGCCGATCTTCGTTGGCGGACTGGTTGTCATGGTCATCGGCCTGATCGTTGGCTTTGTCATGCGCAAGGCGGGCTACGGAGTTGGCGGCAGCAAGCTGCAGAACAACGGCCACTAATCGTGACCGTTCTTGATGACATCATTGTTGGCGTCAAGGAGGAGATGGAGACGCGCAGCCGTCTCGTGTCCCTTGCGGAGCTGAAGGACCGCGCCGCTGGTGCGGCCCCGGCCCACGATGCATGGGCCGCTCTGGGCGGTCCCTCATCCGTCCGCAACGACCTCAAGGTCATCGCAGAAATCAAGCGTCGCAGCCCTTCCAAGGGCGACCTCGCACCGATCGCGGATCCCGCCTCCCTGGCGGTTCAGTATGCCGACGGCGGAGCTTCCGTCATCAGTGTCCTGACCGAACAGCGCCGTTTCGGCGGCTCGCTGGCTGACCTCGATGCCGTCCGTGCCGCCGTCGATGTTCCCTTGTTGCGCAAGGACTTCACGGTGGACGAGTACCAGATCTGGGAAGCCCGTGCCCACGGTGCCGACCTCATCCTGCTCATTGTCGCGGCACTGTCCGACTCGGAGCTGGCGGAATTCAGCGCACTGAGCCACGAGCTCGGCATGAACGTGCTGGTGGAAACCCACACCGAGGAAGAGATCGAACGCGCCGTTGCGGCGCAGGCCAAGATTATCGGCATCAATGTGCGCAACCTCAAGACGCTCGACGTCGACCGCTCGGTTTTCGGGTCGTTGGCCGGATTGATTCCTGCCGGGGCCGTCATTGTCGCCGAATCGGGTGTCAGGGGCGCGGACGACGTCTCGCATTACGCCGCGGGCGGCGCCAACGCCATCCTGGTGGGGGAGGCGCTGGTCAGCGACTCCACGCCGCGCGAACGCATCACCGAATTCAAGGCAGCTGGAGCTGCCGCCATCGCCGTCAGGAACTGAGGCAGTCACTGAAATCACGGCGAACAGTCGCAAGGCAGCCCGGGCTTGAGCCTGCGGCTGCCTTGCGGCACGTGGAACTACCCAATGAACTAACTGGAACAGGACGGTGAGACTGATGGTCGACGCGCCAACAGCCGGCTCAGAAGAGAATGCGGCCGACGCATTCCTGCAAGGTGGCCCTTCGCTGCGCAACGCCTCCGGGCCCTACTTCGGCAACTACGGCGGACGCTGGATGCCGGAGTCCCTCATCGCCGCCCTTGACGAAGTCCAGGACACCTTTGAGAAGGCCAAGGCCGACCCCGAGTTCATCGCTCAGCTCAAGGACCTCAACAAGAACTACTCCGGCAGGCCTTCCCTGCTCACCGAAGCCAAACGCTTCTCCGAGCACGCCGGGGGAGCACGCATCTTCCTCAAGCGCGAGGACCTGAACCACACCGGGTCCCACAAGATCAACAACGTCCTGGGCCAGGCACTCCTCGCCAAGCGCATGGGCAAGACCCGTGTCATTGCCGAAACCGGTGCCGGCCAGCATGGCGTGGCCAGTGCCACTGCCGCTGCCCTGCTCGGGCTCGAGTGCGTGGTCTACATGGGTGCTGAGGATTGCCGGCGCCAAGCCCTGAACGTTGCCCGCATGCAGCTGCTCGGAGCCACCGTGGTGCCCGTGACCAACGGCTCCCAGACACTCAAGGACGCCATCAATGACGCCTTGCGCGACTGGGTCGCGAACGTGGATCACACCCACTACCTTTTGGGTACCGCAGCCGGGGCACACCCGTTCCCGGCCATGGTCCGCTACTTCCACGAAGTCATTGGCGAGGAAGCCCGCAGCCAGATCCTGGAGCAGACGGGCAAGCTTCCCGACGCCATTGCCGCATGTATCGGTGGTGGGTCCAACGCGATCGGCCTGTTCCACGCTTTCCTTGACGACGCATCCGTGCAGATCTATGGCTTTGAAGCAGGCGGAGAAGGTGTAGAGACCGGCCGCCACGCTGCTGCGATCTCCCTGGGCCGTCCCGGCGTCCTGCACGGCGCCCGTTCCTATCTCATGCAGGACGAAGACGGCCAGACCATCGAGTCCCACTCCATCTCGGCAGGCCTGGACTACCCCAGCGTGGGTCCGGAGCACTCCTACCTGGCCGACATTGGGCGCGTCACGTACGAGGCGGTCACAGATACCGAAGCCATGGACGCCTTCAGCCTCCTGTGCCGGACCGAGGGCATCATTCCTGCCATCGAGTCTTCGCACGCCTTGGCCGGCGCCATCAAGATCGGCCATCGATTGACCGAAGGCAAGGAAAACCCTTCCGACGTCACGGTGATCGTGAACCTGTCCGGTCGTGGAGACAAGGACGTGGAGACAGCCGCGGCCTGGTTCAACATGTTGGATGAAGAAGGGCACGTCAAGGGCACTACATTGTCCACGCGCAAGCCCAAGGGCCCCACCGAGCGCGCGTCCGATGCAGCCATGGATGTCAACGAGGACCAGAACTGATGACTGAAGAATTCGCCAGCAAATCCGCTGCCGCCATCGATCGCGCCAAGGCAGAGGGCCGCGCTGCCCTGGTGGGCTACCTCCCCGCGGGGTACCCCACGGTCCAGGAGAGCATCGAAGCGGGCATCGCTTTGGCCCGCAATGGCGCTGACCTCATCGAAATCGGCATCCCGTATTCCGATCCCGTGATGGACGGCCCGGTCATCCAGGCTGCCACCACCGAGGCGATTGCCAACGGATTCCGTGTCAGCAACGTTTTTGACGTTGTCGCCGGCATCACCGCCGCGACCGATGCGGCCGTGCTGGTCATGACCTACTGGAACCCGGTCATGCGCATGGGCGTCGATGAATTCTCCCGTCGTCTGGCGGAAGCGGGGGGAGCAGGGCTTATCACCCCCGATTTGGTCCCTGACGAGGCTCATGAGTGGTTCGAGGCCTCGGATAAGTACGGCTTGGACCGGGTGTTCCTTGTGGCACCTTCGTCCACCCCGGAGCGACTGGACATGACCGTTAAGGCAAGCCGTGGATTCGTCTACGCTGTCTCCATCATGGGCGTCACCGGAACGCGCACCTCTGTCAGCAGCAGTGCTGAAGACGTGGTGGCCCGGTCGCACGCTGCCGGAGCCGAGCGCGTGTGCGTCGGTTTGGGCGTGTCCAACCCGGACCACGTCCGCGAAATTGCTGCCTATGCTGACGGCGTGATCGTTGGAACCGCCCTGGTGGCGGCCCTCCGCGATGGCGGCGTGGACGCCGTGGGGCAACTCACCAAGAACCTCAGCGCCGGCTTGGGCCGCGCAGCTGCAGAAGCCTAGAAAAGGAAACAGCGAAGCGAATGCAGACCGTCCTCCACGCAGCGGCAATGGTCCCCATGAGTATCCCGAGCCCATCGTGGTCCGGTTTCGACATTCCGCTACCGTGGGGGACGCTGCGTATCCACGCATACGCCCTCTGCATCCTGGCGGGCATCATCGTTGGCCTGTGGCTGACGTCGGCCCGATGGAAGCGCCGTGGCGCTCCCGAAGGCAGCCTGTGGGACATTGCCATCTGGGCAATTCCTTTCGGCATCATCGGCGGCCGGCTCTACCACGTGTTCTCCTCACCTGACGCGTACTTCGGTCCGGGCTTTGACGGTACAGGGGACCTCTCGCTGATTCCGCAGATACAGCGAGGCGGACTGGGCATTTGGGGTGCCGTCATCCTGGGTGCGGTAGGGGCGTGGATTGGTTGCCGCCGGGCCGGCGTCAAACTGACGGCTTTCCTGGACGCGGCAGCGCCCGGACTCCTGCTGGCCCAGGCAATCGGCCGTTTGGGGAACTGGTTCAACCAGGAACTCTTCGGTGCGCCGACCACCCTGCCCTGGGGACTCGAGATTGATCCAGCCAACGCGAACTTCCCGCCGGATATGGCTGCAGACACGCTGTTCCACCCCACGTTCCTCTACGAGATGCTGTGGAACCTGGTGGGCGTGGCCATCCTGCTGCTGCTGGACAAGAAGTTCAACTTCCGGTGGGGCCGGCTCTTCTGGCTCTACGCCGTGTACTACACCCTGGGCCGTGTGTGGATTGAGGCGTTGCGCATTGATGATGCTGAACAGATCAACCTGTTTGGCATCACCACCAGGCTCAATGTGTGGACCAGCATCTTTGTCTTCATTGCTGCGCTGGCCATCTTCTTCATCCTCGGCCGACGGGGACGCCCCGTGCCCGACACCCCTTATTTGGCGGGGCGTGAGCCGGAAGAGAAGGCCGAAAAAGAGCGCGTTGCGGTGACAAGCGTCACCAGTCATGATGTGGACGCATCTGTTTCAGATACTGGTTCGCGTGGTAATCTCCCTGATAACCAAAGCGATTCGGGCCACGTTGACGAGCCGCAGGAAACAGCAGGGAAGCCGGAAAACGACACTACGTCCGCCACGGATTCCACAACTGCTGCGACTGCCGCAAGGAAGGCCCCCGGATCCACGCCGAAGGCTGACGACACCAAGTAGTCACGTTCGGTAAAGGGGCAACAGAGTCACCGCTCGTAGGGCCCAGTCCACAGCGTCGTGGCACCCCGGAAACCGGACCGCAGCATACCGATGTTCACTGGTCAAGCCGGGGCCAGAGGTCTGCGTAACTGTTCGTTGCGCTGGATCGGCTGGCCTACAATTCCAATTACTAGCGCTTTGTTGTGCCCGTCACAGGGCAGGCAAGGTGGGGCCAACGTTGTCCCTTCCATACGCACGATTCCGAGGAAGGACGTCTCCCATGACCCATCTTCATAACCCCGGTTGGTCCGAAAATATCGAACCTCAGGGTGCCATGTCTCCATTCAAGCGCTTTGCCGCGCTCCCGGAGGCCCAGGGTCTTTACAACCCTGATAAGGAGAAGGACGCCTGCGGCCTGGCTATTATTGCCACGCTCCGCGGGGAACCGGGATACGACATCGTGGAAGCGGCTCTGACCGCCCTCCGCAATCTCGAACACCGCGGCGCCGTGGGCGCCGACGAAGGTACTGGCGACGGTGCGGGCCTGCTCATGCAGGTTCCGGACGAGTTCTTCAGGGCCGTCACAGAATTCGAACTGCCTGCTCCCGGCCAGTACGTGGTGGGCACTGCCTTCCTCCCTGCTGAATCCCGCGAAGCGGAAACCGCCAAAGCCGGCATTGAAGCCCTTGCCGCTGACGAGGGCCTGACGGTCCTCGGCTGGCGTGAGGTTCCCGTGGTCGCTGACCTCGTCGGCGCCATGGCACGGGCCTGCATGCCGTACTTCTCGCAGCCATTCTTTGCCTCTGCCACCGGCGAGCAGCTGGAACACAACGAGCTGGACTCCCGTGCCTGGCGTATCCGCAAGCGTGCCCAAAACAAGTTCGGCGTGTACTTCCCGTCGCTGTCCTCGCGCACCATTGTGTACAAGGGCATGCTGACCACTGCGCAGCTGGAGCCGTTCTATCCGGACCTCTCGGACCAGCGTTTCAAGACCAAGCTCGCGATCGTCCACTCGCGCTTCTCCACCAACACGTTCCCGTCGTGGCCCTTGGCGCAGCCTTTCCGCACCATCGCGCACAACGGCGAGATCAACACTGTCAAGGGCAACCGCAACTGGATGCGTGCGCGTCAGTCGCAGCTGGCGAGCCCGCTGTTGGGCTCCATTCCCGAAGAGCTGTACCCGATCTGCACCCCCGGTGCCTCGGACTCCGCTTCCTTCGACGAGGTTGCCGAGCTCCTGTGGCTGTCCGGCCGCCCCATCACGCACTCCATCATGATGATGATCCCGGAAGCGTGGGAGAACCACGCCACCATGGATCCGGCCCGCCGTGCTTTCTACGAGTACCACTCACTGCTCATGGAGCCGTGGGATGGTCCGGCTGCAGTCTCGTTCACCGACGGCAACCTCGTTGGCGCAACGCTGGACCGCAATGGCCTGCGCCCTGGGCGCTACTGGATCACCGAAGACGGCCTGATCATCTTCGCCTCCGAAGTTGGCGTGATCGAGGTAGAGCCTTCCAACGTCGTCAAGAAGGGCCGCGTCGCCCCCGGCAAGATGTTCCTGGTGGACACCGAAGCCGGCCGCATCATTGACGACGCCGAGGTCAAGGCCGAGGTAGCCGCTGCCAACCCGTGGGCCGAATGGCTCAAGGACAACCTGATCGACATCAACGAGCTCCCTGAGCGCGAGCACGTGGTCCACACCGCTGCGTCGGTCAACATCCGCCAGCGCACGTTCGGGTACACCACCGAAGAACTCAAGATCCTCCTCGGACCGATGTCACGCACCGGTGCGGAGCCCTTGGGCGCCATGGGCTCCGACACTCCTGTTGCTGTCCTTTCCAAGCGCCCACGCTTGTTGTTCGACTACTTTGTGCAGTCCTTCGCCCAGGTCACCAACCCGCCGCTGGATGCCATCCGCGAAGAATTGGTCACCTCCCTGACGTGCGCCATCGGCCCCAACGGCAATCTTTTGGACGGCAAGCAGGTCCGCCAGCCGCAGATCTCCCTGCCGTTCCCCGTGATCAACAACGATCAGCTGGCCAAGATCGCGAACATCGAAACGCCCGACGGCGATCGCATCGCCATGAAGGTCCGCGGACTGTACCGCCCGGAGGGTGGGGAAGCGGCACTTCGTGCCCGCCTGACCGAGATCTGCGAACAGGTTTCCGGCGCCATCAACCGCGGCGTGCAGTACGTGGTGCTGTCCGACCGTGACTCGAACGCCCAGTGGGCGCCGATTCCGTCGCTCCTGCTGGTCAGCGCCGTTCACCACCACCTGCTCCGTAGCGCCAACCGCACCAAGACCGCGCTGGTGGTCGAGGCCGGCGACGTCCGCGAGACGCACCACGTGGCGGTACTCATCGGCTACGGTGCATCTGCCGTCAACCCGTACCTGGCCATGGAATCGGTGGAACAGCTGATCTCCAACGGCGACGTCACAGGCGTCACGGCCGAAGACGGGGTCTACAACCTCATCAAGGGCCTCGGCAAGGGTGTCCTGAAGATCATGTCCAAAATGGGCATCTCCACGGTGGCTTCCTACACGGGCGCCCAGACCTTCGAAGCGTTGGGCCTTTCCCAGGAGCTCGTGGACGAGTTCTTCTCCGGCACGCACTCCCAGCTGGGTGGCGTCGGCCTCGATGTCATCGCAGCCGAAGTTTCGGCACGCCACCAGATGGCTTACCCAGAGGGCGGCATTGAGCACCCGCACCAGCCGTTGCTCGGTGGTGGCGAGTATCAGTGGCGCCGCGACGGTGAACCGCACCTCTTCAACCCCGAGACGGTGTTCCGCCTGCAGCACGCTACCCGCGAACGCCGGTACGACATCTTCAAGTCTTACACCAAGGGCATTGACGATCAGTCCGAGAACCTGATGACCCTGCGTGGGCTTCTGAAGTTCAAGGACGGAGTACGCCCGGCGGTTCCGCTCGAGGAAGTGGAGCCGGTCTCCAGCATCGTCAAGCGGTTCTCCACTGGTGCCATGAGCTACGGCTCCATCTCCAAGGAAGCGCACGAGACCCTGGCCATTGCCATGAACCGTTTGGGCGCCAAGTCCAACACCGGTGAAGGTGGCGAGGACGTTGACCGCCTGCTGGATCCGGAGCGCCGCTCTGCCATCAAGCAGATCGCTTCCGGCCGCTTCGGCGTCACCAGTTTGTACCTGACCAACGCCGACGACATCCAGATCAAGATGGCGCAGGGTGCCAAGCCCGGCGAAGGTGGCCAGCTGATGGCCCAGAAGGTTTACCCCTGGGTGGCCCGGACGCGGCACTCGACTCCCGGCGTCGGACTCATTTCGCCGCCCCCGCACCACGACATCTACTCGATCGAAGACCTCGCGCAGCTCATCTACGATGCCAAGCGCGCCAACCCTTCGGCCCGTGTGCATGTGAAGCTGGTTTCGGAAGTCGGGATCGGCACGGTGGCGTCCGGCGTCACCAAGGCGAAGGCCGACGTCGTGCTTGTTTCAGGTCACGACGGCGGTACCGGCGCCTCGCCGCTGAACTCGCTGAAGCACGCGGGCGTGCCGTGGGAACTTGGCCTTGCCGAGACCCAGCAGACCCTGATGCTCAACGGTCTCCGTGACCGCGTGGTGGTTCAGGTGGATGGCCAGCTCAAGACCGGCCGCGACGTCATCATTGCTGCCCTGCTGGGTGGCGAGGAATACGGTTTTGCGACTGCTCCGCTGGTGGTTTCCGGCTGCATCATGATGCGCGTCTGCCACCTGGACACCTGTCCCGTTGGTGTTGCCACACAGAACCCCGAGCTCCGTTCCCGGTTCAACGGCAAGCCCGAGTTCGTGGTCAACTTCTTCGAATTCCTTGCAGAAGAAGTCCGCGAAATCCTTGCCGAGCTCGGTTTCCGCAGCCTGGAAGAGGCCATTGGCCACGCCGAGGTCTTGGATACCCGCGAAGCGATCAACCACTGGAAGGCCGAAGGGCTGGACCTGGACCCCATCCTGCACGGGCTGGAGTTCGACGACGACGTGCCGCTGCGCAACATGACCAGCCAGAACCACGAGCTGGACAAGCACTTCGACCAGCGGCTCATCACCATGGCCCAGGAAGCGCTCAGCGACCGCATGCCGGTCAAGATCACCTTGGACGTCATCAACACGGACCGTTCCGTGGGCACGATGCTCGGCCACGTGGTGACCAAGACGTTCGGCATCGATGTCCTGGCGACCGACACCATCGACGTCACGCTCAACGGCACCGCGGGCCAGTCCCTCGGCGCGTTCCTGCCCGCAGGCATCACGCTGCGCATGTTCGGCGATTCCAACGACTACGTCGGCAAGGGTCTCTCCGGCGGACGGATCATCGTCCGCCCGGACCGCACCAACGTGTTCCAGGCTGAACGCAACGTAATTGCCGGCAACGTCATCGGTTACGGTGCCACCAGCGGCGAGATGTTCCTGCGTGGGCAGGTGGGCGAACGCTTCCTGGTCCGCAACTCCGGTGCTACCGCCGTCGTCGAAGGCATTGGCGATCACGGGTGCGAGTACATGACCGGTGGCCAGACGCTCATCATCGGCCGCACGGGCCGTAACTTCGGTGCCGGCATGTCCGGTGGAACCGCGTATGTGCTGGACCTGCAGCCCGAGCGTGTCAACAAGATGGCCCTCGATACCGGCGAACTCCAGCTTCTGGAGCTCGACGCCGAGGACCGCGACATCGTTCACGGCCTGCTCACCAAGCACGTTGAGGAAACCGAATCCGTCCTGGCCGGCCGTCTGCTCGAGAACTTCGACGACACCGCCGCCCGCATCACCAAAGTGCTGCCGCGCGATTACGCCGCAGTCCTGCAAACCCGTCTCGACGCCATTGAAGAGGGCCTTGACCCCGATGGCGAAGAAGTATGGTCTCGAATCCTGGAGGTAACCGGTGGCTGATCCACGCGGATTTCTGAAAGTCCGGCAGCGCGAAACGCAGCCACGCCGTCCCGTTCCCGTCCGCATCATGGACTGGAAAGAAGTGTACGAAGCGCAGGAGAAGGGCGTCCTGAAGAGCCAGGCCGGCCGCTGCATGGATTGCGGTGTTCCGTTCTGCCACCAGGGCTGCCCCTTGGGCAACCTCATTCCCGAATGGAATGACCTCGTGTGGCGGGACAAGGGTGAAGAAGCCATTGAGCGACTTCACGCCACGAACAACTTCCCGGAATTTACGGGCCGTCTGTGCCCTGCACCCTGCGAAGCGTCCTGCGTGCTGGGGATCAACCAGCCTGCAGTGACCATCAAGCAGGTTGAGGTTTCGATCATCGACCAGGCTTTCGACAACGACTGGGTCCAGCCGCTGCCGCCGACGCGCCTCACCGGCAAGACAGTGGCCGTGGTCGGTTCAGGCCCTGCCGGCCTGGCCGTCGCACAGCAGTTGACCCGTGTTGGCCACACTGTGGCTGTCTACGAACGCGACGACAAGATTGGCGGATTGCTCCGCTACGGCATCCCCGACTTCAAAATGGAGAAGGAACAGGTTGACCGCCGCCTGGAGCAGATGAAGGCCGAAGGCACCCGCTTCCGGACCGGAGTCGCCGTTGGTACGGACGTCACGTGGGAGCAGCTGCGTCGCCGTTACGACGCCGTTGTGGTTGCCACCGGCGCCACTGTGCCGCGTGACCTGCCCATCCCGGGCCGCGACTTCGAGGGCGTCCATTTCGCCATGGACTACTTGGTTCCTTCGAACCGCATGGTGGCGGGGGAGAACCCCGAAAACCACATCGATGCCCGCGGCAAGCACGTTGTCATCCTTGGTGGTGGCGATACCGGTGCTGACTGCATCGGCACTGCCCACCGCCACCAGGCCGCTTCGGTGACCACGCTCGCGATCGGCAAGCAGCCGCCGTCGGAACGCGCAGGACACCAGCCGTGGCCGACGTTCCCCACCCTGTTCGAGGTCGCCAGCGCCCACGAAGAAGGCGGCGAGCGTACCTACCTTGCCTCAACCGTTGAGTTCGTTGGAGAGAACGGCAAACTCACCGGCGTCAAAGTTGCTGAAACCGAGTTCGTGGACGGCAAACGCCTGCCCAAGGCCGGTACAGAACGGATCATCCCAGCTGACCTTGTCTTCCTGAGCCTTGGCTTTACCGGCGCCGAGCCGGCAGGAATCACGGAGCAGGTCAGCGCAGAGTTCGACGGTCGGGGCAACGTTGCCCGCGACGGCTACTACATGACGAACACCGAGGGCGTGTTTGTTGCCGGCGATGCCGGACGTGGCCAGTCACTGATTGTGTGGGCCATTGCGGAAGGCCGTGCATGTGCGGCCGCAGTGGACAAGTTCCTGATGGGAAGCACCATTCTCCCGGCACCGGTCGCCCCCACCGACCGGGCGATAGCGGTCTTATAGCGCCGGCAGGAACAATCTTTTACTCAATCAGCATGAACTACTTAGGGTAGGTATATGAGACGCGCGAAAATTGTGGCAACTTTCGGCCCGGCTATCTCCAGCTTCGACAACACCCTCGCGGTGCTGGAGGCCGGCGTCGACGTTGCTCGCATGAACATGAGCCACGGCGACTACTCCGTGCATGACATCACCTACGAAAACGTCCGCAAGGCTGCGGCGCAGCTGGGCAAGCCTGTTGCGATCATGGCCGACCTCCAGGGACCCAAGATCCGTCTTGGCCGTTTTGTTGACGGACCCCACGAGCTGGCCGTCGGCGACACCTTCACCATCACCACCGAAGACGTCCCCGGCACCAAGGACATCTGCTCCACCACGCTCAAAAGCCTCACCGAGGACGTCAACGTGGGCGACGCCCTGCTGATCGACGACGGAAAGGTGGCGCTGCGCGCCATCGAGGTTGACGACGTCAAGGTAGTCACCACCGTGACAGTTGGCGGCAAGGTGTCCAACAACAAGGGCATCAACCTCCCCGGGGTTGCAGTCAACGTCCCCGCCCTGAGCGAAAAGGACGAGGACGACCTCCGTTGGGCTCTCAAGCGCGGCGCCGACCTCATTGCACTCTCGTTCGTTCGCGATGCCTCAGACATCACGCGCGTCCACGAGATCATGGATGAAGAGGGCCGCCGTGTGCCAGTGATCGCCAAGATCGAAAAGCCGCAGGCCGTGGAGCAGCTCCACGAAATCATCGACGCCTTCGACGCCATCATGGTTGCCCGTGGCGACCTCGGCGTCGAGCTGCCGCTCGAAGAGGTGCCGATCGTCCAGAAGCGCGCCATTGAACTGGCACGTCGCTGGGCCAAGCCGGTCATCGTGGCCACGCAGGTCCTGGAATCCATGATCGACAACCCGCGTCCGACGCGTGCCGAGGCTTCCGACTGCGCCAACGCAGTGCTCGACGGCGCCGACGCAGTCATGCTCTCCGGCGAAACCTCCGTGGGCCAGTACCCCATCGAAACCGTCAAGGTCATGGCCCGGATCATCGAATCCACCGAAGTGCACGGCCTTGAGCGCGTACCCCCGCTGGGCACCAAGCCCAAGACCCGCGGTGGCGCCATCACCCGTGCCGCCGTTGAAATCGCGGATCAGCTGGATGCCAAGTACATCTGTACGTTCACGCAGTCCGGTGACTCGGCACGACGCCTCTCGCGCCTGCGCCCCGTCAAGCCGGTGTTCGCGTTCACGCCTGTGGAGCACGTCTGGAACCAGCTCGCCCTCACCTGGGGCATCCAGCCGGTATTGGTCCCCACCGTGGGCCACACCGACGAGATGACCGCACAGGTGGACCGCAGCCTCCTGGACATGAAGCTCGTGGACGAAGGGGACTTGGTTGTCATCGCTGCCGGTTCCCCTCCCGGACAGGCAGGTTCCACGAACTCGCTGAAGGTCCACAAGGTAGGCGACCTCGCCGATACGTCCACTGTGGACGCCTCGCGCAAGGAGCCTGTTGGCCCGTGGCCTGAAAAGAAGTCCAAAGCCAAGGCATAGTTCTTCGGTTTCTTGAATGCAGGCCCCGCCTTTTTGGTGGGGCCTGCATTTTGCTGTGTCTTTGTTTTGTTGGTAAGTACGACGGCGGCCGCCCACCTCGCAGGAGGTGAGCGGCCGCCGTCGTGCGTTTACTGCTGGAGGCGCTAGTTGACCTGGTTGATGATGGTTTCGGCAACCTCACGCATGCTGAGGCGACGGTCCATGGAGGTCTTCTGGATCCAGCGGAAAGCTTCCGGCTCCGTCAGGCCCATCTTGGTGGTCAGGAGGCTCTTGGCGCGCTCTACAAGCTTGCGCGTGGCGAACTGCTCCTGGAGGTCGGAAACCTCGTTCTCAAGCGCCTTGATCTCCTCGTGGCGGGAGAGAGCAATCTCAATGGCCGGGATCAGGTCCGCGGGGGAGAACGGCTTGACGACGTAAGCCATGGCACCGGCGTCGCGTGCCCGCTCCACCAATTCCTTCTGGCTGAAAGCAGTCAGCAGGACAACAGGCGCGATACGGGCCTTGACGATCTTCTCAGCCGCCGAGATGCCGTCCATGACGGGCATCTTGACATCCATGAGGACAAGGTCAGGCCTCAGTTCCTCGGCCAGCTGCACGGCCTTCTCGCCGTTGTCTGCCTCGCCGACGACGTCGTACCCTTCGCCCTTCAGGATCTCGATAATGTCCAAGCGGATGAGGGTCTCATCCTCGGCTACGACAACGCGTCGGGCCGGCTGGGCTGTGGACGTGGACTCCGTCTGTTCGGTCACGGGATCTCCTTGAAAAGGTTCGGCGGGTTCATGTCCATCTTAGTGTGGACTCTTTGATGGCTGGTTTGTGTTGCATCAGCGCGCCCGGTTCTTTGAATCAGCCTATCTGCATGTAGAGTAGTTTCGCGTGCTGGGAAAGGATCGCGTTGCTCACAGAAATGAGAGCAGTCAGCGAGAATTAACTTCCCGGTAATCCGCGCCCGAGTGGCGGAATTGGCAGACGCGCTGCACTCAAAATGCAGTATCGAAAGGTGTGTGGGTTCGAGTCCCACCTCGGGCACAGTAATGTCGCAGGTCAGGGGCCTATATGGCCCCTGACTGTTGACAAAAGCCCCAAATCTGTTGACACGGAACTAACATTTTTATGTGGCTAGTATCCGGAAACGCGTCAAAAAGGACGGCTCTTCGTCCTTCATGGTGGTCTGGCGCGACCCCAAGATCCGGAAGCAGCAGGGCATCACTGTCGACTCCGCGCATGAGGCTGAAACGCTCAAGCGGTTGCTCGATGCGAACGGTCAATCCTTTGAAATCGCCCAGCAGGCACTTCTGGACCACCGGGCGAACATACCCACGGTTGGCGAAGTAATTCAGGAGCACATCGACCTCCTGATCCGGCCATCGAGCGGGACCGTCAAGACGTATCAGACGATGCTTGATCTCCATGTGAAAAAGGTCATTGGCCACGTCCCCGTCGACAAGCTCGACTATCGGATGATCGCCTACTGGGTGAAGTCGATGATGGCCAAAGGGCGCTCACCGAAGACGATCAAGAACGTGCACGGGCTGATCTCTGCGTCGATGAATACCGCAGAGATGCTGGGGTACATCACGCGCAATCCCTGCCGCGGCGTGCAGTTGCCGAGCATCGAGAAGGCCGAGGACGAAATGATGTTCCTCACCCATGCGGAGTTCGGATTGATCATGGACGGGATGGGGGAGCGGTACAGGGACTTCACCAACTTCCTGGTCATGACCGGGACGCGTTTCGGGGAGGCGACGGCGCTGACCGTCGCGGACATCGACTTGCTGGGCAAGCCAGCCACCGCCCGGATCAACAAGGCGTGGAAGCGGGACGGGCAGAACCAGTTCTACATCGGCCCGACGAAGACCGGCGCTGGCAAGCGGACCATCGGGTTGAACCCTGCCCTTGTGGACCTTTTGATTCCATTGGTGGCTGGGCGGCCGAGCAGCGATCTGCTGTTCACGACCCCGAAGGGGGAGAGGATCGTGCACAAGCTGTACTGGCATCATTATTGGGTGCCGGCGGTGAAGGCGGCCCAGGAGTTCGGGCTGCGGAAGAACCCGCGCATTCACGATCTACGACATACTCACGCATCATGGTTGATTCAGGATGGTGTCCCCATCTTTACGATCTCTCGTCGGTTGGGGCATGCGTCGACCAGGACGACAGAGGGCGTTTATGGGCACCTGATGCCGGAGGCTCTGCAGGCAGGGGCGGATGCGACGGAACGTTCGGTGTCCGCGTTCATGCGGTGACGCTTGTTGCTCCTGGCTGTCCCTAGGAAGCCATCCGGCTACGGGCTCGGTTCCCGATTAGCCGTGTGCTTGTTGGGGCGGCAACCTGTGCCGCGGTTGACGGATGGGAAGCTGGCAGGATTTCACTGAGCCTTGCTATCTCTGCAATGTGCTCAGAAGTAAAAACGATCTTTCCCTTGCCCCAACACGAATGCGGGAACCGGCCCGCTGCCGCGCCGTCACGCAGCCATCCTTCACTGCAGCGCATGAGCGCTGCGGCCTCGGCAGGTTCAAAGAATTCCAAGTTCACGTCTGTCCCTCATGTTCGTTCGTCCTCGCAGTTCATGCGGATCCCGGGGCAAAAGGACATGACGGACTTCGAGTTTTCGGTAGAACTTTCCCATCATAGGAGCCACAGTTCATGACAAATCTGTCTGATTCGCATCAGTACCGAGTGGAAAACGCTCAGTATCCGCGGCGCAAAACCGATCAGCGTGAGAATGCGTCCGAAGCGTCGTTACCGCCGACGTCGAACCAAAACTCGAAGCCACTCGCCCGGCCGCTGCCAAAGACGAACTCTTTTCTCGACTTCTTCAGTTTCACTGACATGAGAACCGTACTGGTCGTCCTCACTGTTCTTCTTGCGGCAGCTGGTCCAAGGCCTTCTTAGCGATTTCGCCGGCTGCCCATCCTGCCGGTAAGCCGCCACCGAAATCTAAACCGAAGGCGTCAATCACAGCCTTAAGCTCCGGGCTGTCAGTCCCTATAATCAGCAACCCAGCGCCGACGTAAAGGGCCACAACTATGCGGACAAACCATACGATGAGGGCGCGATCGGTTTTGGTGAGCACGTAAAGCGCGGGGCTCTCATCGATATCCCCTGCAAGCTCCGGGTGGCTCTCGAAGAAATCATCGATCTCCTCGAGATCTTCCTCGGCCAGCTGTTCGCGAAGTTTGGAGGCGCTGGCGAGGATGTCCTGAAACTGCGACGCATCAATAGTGCTGGCGAACGAAGAGGCCATCGCCGCCATTGATTTCTGGAAGCGCTCCTCGTGCTGCATCATCCTGATTGCACCCAAGGACGGGTCGATCATCTTGAAGATGGCCGTTTGGTTGTCGTTGATCTGCTTGGCGATGCGTTCTGCGCCGGTGGCCTGGCTGAGCATCTTCTGCATGGCCTCTCGGTGCTGGTCCACAAACTTTGGAGCCATTGCCGCCGTGATCTTCCGGGTGAGTTCGGCCATCTTGTCCGCCGTGGAGTCCGTCAGCACTGACGGAACTAGCTTGCTGAAGTCAGGAATCAGTTTGTCGTAGTTTGGGAAGAGTGCCGTATTGAGCGATGACTGCTGCATCTTGAGCCAGGTATCAGTCACACCGCGTCCCGCACTGATGTTTATGACGTCTACTTTTCCCTTGGCTTCACTCGAACTCATGTTCTAATGCTAGCGTCCATCCTTGGCATTTTGTGGAAGGCTGTGGAGAAGCCCAAGCCTCGACGCCGGCATCTGCTGGTAAAAGTTGAAGACCAACTATCTCGCAACGTGCTGTCTGCAGTTAGAGCACCCTTTCCACTCGTAGTAGAGAGCTTCATTCTTCGACCGCTTTACCGCTGCATATTCGACTACACGAAGACATCCAGCAACCACATTCGAAGAGTCAGCCACGATTTGTTAACGAAATCGACGTGGGGCCCACCTCTGCCCGTGACCGACGAGCGATCTCACAGCTCGCAAAACGACCCCCGTACAATTTCCCACTATTACGCGAGCGAAAGAGTCTCCACTACGGCCTTGGACAGTTTGGCAGAGCGTAGGACCTTCGGGTCTGCACTCTTAGGCCTTGAAGGCCCTGCTAGAAAAGCCGCGACGCAACTTGAACCCAATCTGCGGTTGAGAAGACCGATGGCCGGCAGCCTGGACGTGTTCAAAACAAGAGCCAGGGCCCTGTGCAATACGCTGTGCGCACGACTTGAGTCGGCGATCCAAAGAATAGCGCCAAACTGGCTTCCGCACCGTTGTCGTGGAAACCGAGGTTGCGATGGGTCGAGTCGACAGAACGTAAACGTGCCCGACTTCGATCTGCTTGGGTTACCGTCAAGGAATGATCGAGAAATCGTATGTCCCGCGCGTGACGATTCACAATGTCGAGACAGGCGTGGGTACACCAGTGGAAGCCCATATGGTGCGCGGCTTGGACGAATTCAGTGAAGCCTGGGAACCTCAGTTGGAGACGCCTTCACCGATGCTGTTTGAAGGGTGGCAGATGTCCGACGACGAACACCCTCCAGGGGGCGGTCGCCCTGGATATCGGATCGTTTATAAAACGCTGCGGACAATCGTCGTACCTCAGGCGAGGCTAGAAATGCCCAACCTGCTAGTAACATTCACCAACGGTGAGGTCACCATCGGGCGGCCAATTTTTCATGGCACACTCGATTCGAGGCAATCGGGTCACTTCATCGTGCCTGAGTGGGGCTCAGTTACTCCTGATGATGGTGGGCGCGGGATGCAGTACGAATTCACTGTCAACACGGACGTACATATAGAGGCCGCACAGGATACATACCCGGCCTGCAATTATGTGGAGGTGCTCTACGTCCTAAACGACGGCGTTCCATCTACCTATGAAGCCTCAATGTCAGCAGGCCGAGCCGGAATCGCTCCCTTCACTGCCACGTTGGACTTGTCATATGGAGATCGACTGCTCGGCCCAATCCTGACGGAAGAAGTTGGCGAACTTTTCGATGATTGGCACTGGAACCGACGACTTGGCGGCCGCACCGTTGCACTCGAGTCTCAGGCCAAAATGAGGACGATCTCGGGGCACCAGCTGGTGGACGCCCTACGATCAGTAGTTGATCGTCAGCTAGGGCTAACAGAGCAGAGCCGCGCATCTGCCAGGGTCGCGGCCCAATGGTACTGGGAAGCCGAGAGTCAGTCTGATCCTGGCCTCGGTTTCGCTTCGTATTGGCTTGTGTTAGAGGCCCTAGAGCTCGGAGAGAACGCTAATATCCGCCCCCTTCGCCTCGCCTTCTCGGCAATGCTCGGTTGCAACGAAGATGACGTCAAAGAGCCCTTGGGGCGGCTGTACGGAGAGCGCAGTGGGTTGCTGCACGGCAATATTCGAGCCGTCGACGCAAATGAAGTGGCGAAGGTCAGGGTACTCGCAGGCGCCTTGCTCCATAAGCATCTCCTAGGCGACGTCTCTGATGATCGAGTGAAGGAAGTGCGTCACGTTCTCCTGCCATAGCAGTCACGGGAACGTTCGGTCAACATCAGCAGTCATTCAAGCCCTTTCAAGTCCAAGACGCTCTGGACATGTCCAGAGGACGGGGGTTCAATGAAGTGGAGGGTTCGCACGCTTCAAGCACCATTCGCCTTTGAGCTACCAACGAACCGAGGGAACGCATCACTGGGGATGCTCATGGACAACCACACATACCCCTTAGGACAGTCGCCGGCGGACCGCGCCGAGAGTGCCTTCGTTTCGTTAGCGCTGCCGACTCACCTGAATCTGGAGCGTCTGGTCAAGGTGGTCGAGGATGTCCGGCATCGTCCCATACAAATCGAAGCTATCGGAGCTCTGAATGGTGGTTCCGTTTGCGGCTTGTGGCTGTCCACCGACGCTGTCGAGATTATCTTGCATGCAATCAGCCCATCTGGGCTTCACCGGCAGCAGTTCGTCCTTCACGAGCTGGGGCACATGGTTTTGAGGCACGACGAACTAGTCGTGCCGGCCGACTACATAGAAGTCCTGTTCCCGAATCTTCCCGCGGGGCTCGTCTCACGCGTCCTTGCCCGGAGCAGTTTCACTGATGACTTGGAAGCGGCCGCAGAATCGCTCGCGGATCTCTTCGCAGCAGCCATCAGGAACAGCGCCAGAGAGCCGAGATCGTTCGAGAGGGTTTTCGAATGATCCAGATTGTGGCCGCAGCACTGATTTGGTTACTCGTCGTTTGCCTCCTGCCTGGAATGCGGCGACGACGTGATCACAGCGTGCTGACGGCGGCCATCACGATTTCGGTAGCACTGACGCTGAACATCGAATCGGTCTACAAGGGCATCGATTCGCTCGCGGGCGGTCGTAATTTCGTTGACCTTTTGGCCAATGTCTCGATGGTCGTTGGGATCTACTTTCTCTCGAGAGCAATCATTCGGGCGGCTAATCCGGACGATACGGTCGTGAAACGAGACAACGCGGGCATAATTCTCTTGGCCGTCGTGATCGTGGGGCTTGCAGCCAGCTTCAGTGCCATCGTTACCCAGGGCAGTTCCACTCGTTTCATGGTGGATTACGGTGACCAGTGGTCTGCTGCCCTCTACTCATCCATTCAGTTCGTATACATCGGCTACGTGGTTAGCGTTACCGGCGTTACGTGTTTCCGCTTCCGCGGAGACATGTTGAGGCCCTACTTCCGCACGGCATTTACCTGCATCGGGGTTGGCTGCGTCTTTGCCGTTCTCCTTGTAATCCTGGTGCTGGTCATGGACATTCTGCACCTGCAAGGCCGCCTAGATGCCATGCGCTCAGTCTCGCCTTTTTATGATGCGGCAGTCGTTGCTGCCATGACTTTCCTATGCATAGGTCTCGCCATCCCGCCCGTGGCGCGACGAGTTCTCCGCCATAGGGAATCCGTGACCGAGGACGAGTTGGTCGGCAGCCTTACGAAAATCTGGGAAAAGACAACAAAGAAACGGCAAGACGTTCGGCTCGTGCGAGACACCGAAATGAGCAGCCAACAGGACCGCGCCCAAAGGCTCCATAGAATGCTTGTTGAAGTACAGGACGCACTCTTAGTCGAGCCCGGGTTGGGCGGCTCCTTGGACATTCACGACCTCAATGTCATGAACGCTGCTGAGAACTACCTGGCTGGACCTTTCGTGCGCAAAGTCCCAGTTCGTCGACGGAGGGGGAGTGGGCGATATGACGGGTGATGCTAGTTCCTCCGAAACCCCTCAGACCAGATTGGCTCGAAAGCTCAACCTTTTGCTAGACCTCTACGAGGCCGGGGGATCGGAGGCATTGACCTACCCCGAGATTAATCGGCACATGAGTCAGCGTGGAACGCCACTTTCCCGCTCTCGATGGGCCTACATGCGCAGCGGGGATAGCTCGCTGGCGACCGATCCCATGCTGCTTCGTAACCTTGCAGAATTCTTTGGAGTGGACCGGGATTACCTCTTGGACGATGCCGGGGAGATACCAATGCTCGTAGATGCCCAGCTGGAACTTCTTCGTACCCTGCGTGAATCACGTGTGCGGAACTTCGCTGCTCGTCAGTTACAGGGGATTTCTCCGGAAACCTTGGTGAGGCTCCGCCAAGTGATCGACGAGCGCAAGAGGGCCCAGGAGGTGGAAGATGCCGAGAGCAACTAGTCGTAGGGCTATAAGCGTTGGAGTTCTCGCTGCATCCGGGGCTTTGCTTGCAGGCGTCGCTGGTGCAGCCTTCTTCGCTCGTCAAGTTGTGGTGCCAAAAAACAGCCGTCGTGAGGATTTGGACGTTCGGGCCGTGCGCACTGACGGAGACGGATCTCTGAAAATCGAACTTCCCGCTACGGAAGAAACGAGAGCGCCGGGACGATATAGCTTTTGGTACGAGCAGGGGATTGGCCACGCATGCCTAGGACCGGTCGTCGAGTCTCACCCCGGCCGAAGGACAGTAACCCGGACGGTTGAGCGAGTGGACTCTGGCAACCTCAAACAAGCCGCGGCAGGTATCTGGAGTGGGTACGTTTACTCGAAACCGGAGCAACTCGGCCTGCCGTACCAAGACGTTGTGATTCCGGTTGAGAATGGCGTCGCCCCGGCTTGGAAATTCGATCCTCCAGCCGGCGTCAACCCATCCGGCGAATGGGCAGTCCACATCCATGGCATGGGCGGTAAAAGAGCCGGCACCCTTCGCGGCATACCGGCCGCAAGGCGTCTGGGACTGACGTCGCTGGTTGTCTCGTTCCGTAACGACGGCGATGCACCGCCGTCGTACGATGGCCGCTACAACCTCGGCCAAGGCGAGTGGCGCGACGTCGATGCCGGCATCAACTACGCCATTTCCAATGGCGCTGAACGCATTGTCCTTTTTGGGTGGTCACTGGGAGCTTCCATCGCCCTTCAAGCAGCGGCTCTGTCGCCGAATTCCTCGCGAGTAGCCGGAATGGTTCTCGACGCGCCAGTCTTCGACTGGCGAACGACCCTGGCAGCGAACGCCAAGGCGGCCGGACTTCCTCGGCCACTTGTGCGCCTGGGCTTCACCATTCTTCGATCCAGGGCCCTCCGGTGGGTAACTGGCCTTGCTGAACCGATATGTCTCGATTCCCTGGATTGGCTGGCGCGAGCACCTGAATTGAACAAGCCGGTCCTCATACTCCATGGACAGAAGGACGCCACAACGCCCTTCGAAGCATCCAAGAAAGCTGCCAGTCTGAGGCCGGACCTAGTCAGGTTGGTGCAGTTTGAAGCTGAGGGCCACTCTCTGGAGTGGAATGTCGACCCCGAAAAGTGGGAGCGATCGGTCGAGGAGTGGTTCTACGGTCTCCCGCGGGCCGGCGCTAGTCCTGAACAAGCGGCGGCGCAGTCGTAGGAGTTATTTGCACTGAGTACTGGTTCGCTAGGTCGACGAGCTGGCACTCGACGAGTGAGGCGTGAGCGGAGTAACGCTCGTCGGCCAAAGCCTGAACGTAACCAGCCGACTCAAGGACGAGCAGATGACGCCGGACCGTTGCTCGAGAAGCTCGAAGTCCCGACGCCAAAATGCCGGGGGATGATGGCCCGCTTCTGATGAGAAAGCGAAGGATCTGGCTCCGTGTTCGGTTCATCAAGATGGATGTCGACATTCAAACCACGGCTCATGATTGTGGAGGCTGATGCTGTAGACGGGTCTACAGCATCAGGATACGCCTCATGTAGGCAGCGGACTAGATTCAAGGTGGGGTTGATTGTTTAGTCACTGCGCTCGCGGAATACTGATGGCAACGCAGCAGTATTTCTATTGAAACGAGGCAGTGGAGCATGCCGGCAAAAGACGCTAGCCGCAACGGCGAGTTGTCACCACAGGCGACCCTTGCCCGCCGGCTAAACCTGCTGCTCGACGTCGTTGTAGCCGAGAGGGGTTCGACCGTCACTTTCAGGGAGATTGAGGCCGGACTCCGGTCTCGAGGAATCAAGATCTCTCGAGCAAGATGGTTCTACATGAAGGATGGAACAGGCCGCCTGGTCAGCGATCCGCAGCTGCTTGCCGCTATCTGCGAGATGTTCGACGTCGATCCCTCCTATTTGCTGAACGGCGTCGAAGGCGAGGTTCCCGAACGTATCGACTCGCAGTTGGAGTTTGTGAAGTCTCTAAGGGCAGCCCGGGTGAAGTCATTCGCTGCTAGGACGCTCGGGGACGTCTCGCCGGAGACACTTCGCGCAATCTCCGAGTATCTGAACAAAGACATCGACTTGCACCCGAACGGGGAGCGTGCCGCGGCTACTCCTCCAAAACATACCGGAGATGGGCGTCCAGCAACTCCTTGATGCGGGCAGGATTGGCCGAGTAGCGGGGAGAGCGGCCGTGACGCCGCCCAGCCTCCACATCGACCTCAATGGCGCCGACCTGTTCTAGTGCGATGAGGTGTTTGGCTACGCTGGGCTCGCTGGCGCTGACGGCTGCGACGATGTCCCCTCTGGACGCAGGACCACTTGCCGTCAGGAACCTCAGAATTTCATTCCGTGAGCGGTTCCCGAACGTCGCCACGGCGTCTTCAACGTCAGGCGACCAGGCGTCGTCGTGAGGGTGCGTGATCCGTGGCATGGCTCCATTCTTGCTGAACAACATGCAAAAAGTAAGAACTTGGGTCTTGACGATACTTTAATTACCTTTGACAATAGTTTTGAGAAGATTGTGTTGTGGTCGGTGTCGTTACTGCCACGTCGAGTCGCCACATCTGGTGACCCTGGAGATATTCGAATCCGTTAGTCGAAGCGGTGAGAGCCATGAGCCTGGAACACCTGGCGGGCAACGCTGAAATAGAAAACTCAAACTCATCCGCGGTGGACGTTTCGCTGCTGAGTCCGGTGACACCGGCCCTGCGAGTCTCCGTCGACCAAATGATGGGAGCGGTCGAAGGCGTGCGTCGCTACGTCATCTCACACCTGGCTCGGATCGGCCGCTCGTGCGATGTGGACGATGTCATGCAAGACATTAGGACGGCTGTCTGGGACGGGGTGGCACGCGGAAACTACCGGCAGATCCCAGGAGTTCCGTTCGAAGCCTGGGTGCAAGGTGTCACCGGGAATGTCTGCGCCGCGCACGTCCGCAGGGAACTCGGCCACAAGACGTTGCCGCTGCTTTTAGATCCGGGCAACGGTGAGAGCTCGGACAATCTCCAGCAGCTAACGGTGCTGGTCGTGTCCCGTGGTTATCGCGATGCTGAGGAGATCATCGATCAAGAGTGGGCGCACATGGTTCTTGGGCTGACTCGGGCCGCTGTGTCAGCTCCGGTATGGCGCCTCGCAGTGGGCAGCCTTACCGAGCCGCGACGATACGCCCCTCCGTCACCGCAAGACCGTCGCCGTTGGAATGCAGTCACCGCGGTTCGGCAGACTGCAAAGACAATAACTCAAGCGTTGGAAGTAGATCCTGAGGCTGTGCATGACATGCCCGGTCTGTGTCGGCACGCCGTTGGTTGTCTGCCGAGTCCGCTGCTGAGGGGAGTGGCCGAAGCAATCGTGCTCCCGGAACATCACGGCGCCGAAAGGCAGGTTGCCATAGCCGCGGTTGCCGAGGAGTTCAAAGTCACTGATCGATATGTGGCCGTGCAAATCGGCACGGCCCGTCGCCTGTATCAAACGGCATGGAGAGTCATTCGCAGTTCCATGACTTCCGCTGTTTGAGTCATGTTGCTCATTAGCGAGCTGAGCCATGAACAGGCTAGGAGGCAAACATGGTGGAATCCGTTTGGCATGGGCGAACAACTCGTCGGTGGGTGTTTGGCCTAGCACTGGCAGCCATCCTAGGCGCCTTCATTCTCGTTCTGGTCGCACCGCGGGAGTCCCCGTCTACGAAAGGGACAGGTGGCCCATCGGCAGAATCTTCGACGCCGCGGGCATTGCCGAGCATTTCCCCGACTACTACGGCGAAACCAACGAGGTCAGCTCCACTCTCTAAGGTGCCTGCGTCCGGTCCGCCGGTCACGGCCGATTTTCGGGCGCTGGCTTCCGCGGCCGCCGTGTCAATTTATAGCTGGGACACCCGAAGTTCGTCCTATTCGGATGTTTACGCTCGAATTCGGGGTTGGTGGTTCGTCCTTCCTGACGGATCGAATCCATTGGCCGTCCTGGTTCAGGAGTTTGAGGCGACGGGCATAAACGCAGGGTCGTTCGCTTCGCTTGCGGGCCAAGGTGCCTACAGGGTGGCATCGTTCGAATCCATGGCATGCGACAACGAACTCGTAAAAGTTCGCGAACGCCCGGCTCCCTGGGCGGGGCTTCACGTCTGCACGGTTCAGCTCAAGGTCGTTGACCAGACAGTCAGTAGCAGCAATTCATACACAGCCCCGGTCAGTGTGATGGCTAATTGCCCGCCGGCAGCGACCGCCCCGCCTGATCGATGCCAAATGGTCGGCTTCTATGCCTCGACTAGCCGGATCGTCTACTGATGCCGCATCCGGCTTTGGCGATGGCCCTAGTCAGGCGCCGGGCGCTCGTACGGGCTGCAACCGCCGTCGTTCTCGTCATCGTGCTTTCCCTGGGTGTTGTCGTCAGTGCCGTCGCTTTAGCCTTGGCGGGCGACAAGCCGGAATCGCCTGTTGGGTGTGTGTCGAGCAGCGGAGCTGTCACACAAAGCGTCCTCGAGAACAGTGGAAGTCGGCCGAATGGTCACGCCGTTGGACTCTCGGCAGGGCAGATTGCCGTGGCGCAGGGGTACATTTCCGTCGGGAAGCAACTTGGCGTTCCTCGGGAGGCGGTGGTGATCGCCATAATGATGTCTCTCCAAGAGTCGACCCTCCGGATTCTCGCCAACGCGAATGTCCCCGCGTCATTTCAGTTTCCTCATGATGGGCTTGGGAGCGACCACGACTCAGTAGGTTCGGCGCAGCAGCGGCCAGCGGCAGGGTGGGGAACCGTTGCAGAGCTGATGGACATTTCTTACAACGCACGGGCATTCTATGGAGGGCCGTCTGGACCGAATCAGGGTAGTCCTCGAGGTTTGCTGGATGTGCCAGGCTGGTCTGCCATGAGCAAAGGGCAAGCAGCCCAAGCAGTCCAAGTTTCAGCGTTTCCAGAGCTCTATGCTCGGTGGGAACCACAGGCGATAGCCATTGTTGACTTGCTCGAGGGCGTCACAACTGTCCCGAAGTGCAGTGCAGGGGAGAGCGGGCGGCCAGAGCCGATCGCTGTAGAGGGCTTGTCCCAAGTCAGGCAGGATATTTTGCGTTTCACGCAGGCGGGCTTGGGCGGTGCTTACGTCTGGGGTGGGACGGCGTACAAGGCGTGGGATTGCTCTGGATTCGTGCAGTGGATATATCGGCAGGTTGGAATCGAACTTCCGCGAGTGGAACAGTGGCGGGTCGGGCGAATGACGGATACCCCGCAGATCGGAGACCTTGTCGTTCAGAACCCACAAGGTCCCTACAACTGGGGCCACGTTGGGATCTACGCTGGCGACGGCATGATGTATAGCGCGCTCAACCCGTCCGCTGGGACGTTGCTACATCCGATCGACTGGAACCCCGGGACTGCCTACTTTGTCTTGTTGGGACATGAATAATCGTCTATTCGTAGCTCGAATCTTCTAGTAAGTAACCCTCACCTTTGACCCAAGCCAGCAACCTGGTTGGAAGCACCCGCAGTGTCGCTCTGGCTTGCGCCTGCCTTGCGGGTGAAAGCTCCTTTCCGACGCCAATGCGCCAATCTCGGTACGCTGCCACTTGGCTGATACGTCCTGGCCAGCTATCTGCCGCTGCTTCAAGCTGTCCTTTCTCAACATGTTCCTCGTGGAGCGCAAAGAGAATAACGACCAAGATCTCACGAAGCTTGACTATCGCCTCTTCGCTTCCCTCGGACCATCTCAGAAGAGGCGATAGAGTGAAATGCTCGTTACGGTCCCACAGCTCGATCAAATGATTGGGAATTTGGCGGCCCTGGGCAATGAGTTCATGGACAGCGTTGACAGCAGACAGTTGTGCTTCCGTAAGATTAGTTGAATTCATTGTCTTTATAGCCCACCAGACAAAACCATCCGCAGGGCCGAAGGCGCCGACTGTTCGAATGTATGACCACGGATCCTCCAATTTTTGGGCTGGGAGATCTGTGGTTAACCGCCAGTTGATTACACACTCGTCATCACTCATCTCAAGTTCAGCGCCGTGAGTGTCAAGAGCCTGTTGTACAGCTGAAGCCCAAGTATTTTCAAACCTGCGGCCCCCGGACAGTCGATAGCTTGCCCAGGATCCGATAAACAGCCCTCGGGCGGCGCCGCCGGGGGCAGTGAGCAAGAACTCATTCACAAAAAGATTGCGCGCGACGGTGTTGACCGATAGCAAAGCCAAGAATTCATCGCGGGGGATTTCACCCGAGGCCTCCCAGCGAGTCTGCAGAAGGGCGAATCCAGACGTTAGTGCGTACCGGGCGAGGACAGCGCCGTCCAATAGACGGAGTAGAAGTAGGCTTGGAGCAGGTGAAGGCCGCGGTTTGCATAATTCTTCGAAGACGTGGGTTGCACCTCTCTTCCTCACGGAGTGATAGCTCTGAATAAGTAATTCAGGCAAAACTGATGTAGCGTCTCTTTCGAATGCTTCACGGATTCGGTCTGCTATGTTGGACGGAGACGCATCATCAGACCTAGCAAAAGCTTCGCTTGCAAAGAATTCGAAAAAGGTTCGATGAACAAATGAGTATATACGTTGGCCTGTTGTGTTAGTTCCAGGGCTCCCTAGTAACCATGCCCGCGTCGCACAAAAGTTCAGAAACTGCTTAGACTGTTCGCGGGATTCATCCAAGGACATTCCAATTTCATCGACCATGTATACCGAGATGGCCTTGGCAATTTGTCTTTCTTCGACACCGGCCTGCGCAGACGTGTTGGTGTAAAACCAGCGTGCTATCTCTCGCATTAGCTCATTCGCGAAGCTGGGCATGGAATGCGGAACATGAACTTGTCGATGCGCATCCCAGCGTTTGAATAGCAGTTGAGCGCATTCTTCATAGATCTCGCGCCGATTGGTTGGAATTTCGCCGCTACTTCTGTAGAGGGTGCATAAGAGTGAAAGGAGTAGCGGATTTATTCGAAGATCGGAAACAGTCTCGGACTCAAACAGGAAACTTTGGCTAAGTTCGGGTCGGCCAGCCGTAGCAAACCATCGGTTGGCGTACTCTGCAACCTGCGCGGGTGAGAATTCCTGCAGTTCAAGATGAACGAAGAGTCGGGGGTCGACGGGTGCCCGCTCGTATCCTACGGCGCGCGTGGTGATAAGTATGGACGTAGGCGGGTACTGGGCCGAAAAGGCCTGAATGCGTTGAACCATTTCGACACGTTGGGATCTGTCCATCACTTCATCTAGTCCGTCGAAGACTACGGCTAGCTGCCCTGTGAGCAACATTGCCTCGGTCAGTGAAGCCGTCAAAAAATCTGCGCCGAGCTGGGCCTTTAGCTTTTGAGTCCCATATTCGGTAAGAGTCAAGGTCCAACTTGCCCCAGCATACTCGCGACAACGAATGACTATCGTCGGAACACCAGGTCGTTCGGGTGTACTTGCCGCCAAGGTTTGAACAAAATGGCTTACAAACGTACTCTTTCCAGCACCAGGAGCTCCCTTTAATACGACTCGAAATGGATTTTCAGAAGTAACGAGACTATCTGAATTTACACGCTGCTCGGCATTTGATTGGATGAAGCTTCGATTGACGTACAAATCCTGAAATTGAGTATTCGCGACGTCAATATGATTGATGATTGGCCCGTATCCGGATGCCTTAATTAGCTGCGCAAGTTGCATGGAAGATGTTCCGGCGCTGGCCAGAAGATCCAGATCTCCGGCGAGTTCAGTCATGCGATTCAGGTATGTCGTTGCCAAGCCGGTGTCATTAACAGGATTGCCTAGAGGGGAACTCAGGAAGCGAGTATAGTTTTCGGCCTCGGCGAACAGTTCCGATTTAGGATCGATCGGTCGTACGAAGGTTTCATAAATGTCGATTAGGCGCAGCCATATCGCATCTACAGAGTCCTTCCACTTCTCGCTTGACGTTTCGAGCCACCGGTCGGCTTCGGTGCGGAAGGACACCTTCATCGTTTCCTTGATGTCATTGTGCCCCTCCGACGTCGGCGTGAGAATGCTCAGTGCCATGAAGCGGAGGACCGGTTGAAGCCTTGGTGAAGTTAGGAAAGCGTGAACGTCGGCAACTTGCGACGCCGTCAGAGCTTCGTTTTCAAGCCCGAGGTTAAGCCACTTCGGATCATACCGGCCATATTGTCGGAGTTTTCGGGCGGCAAAGCGGCCACCTTCCAAGACACTCTTCGCGCCGGCGATGAGGGCGCCGCCAGTCTTGGCCGCCGTTCCAGCAGCCGCGCTAATAGAGAATGGATCCATGCTTGGACTCTAATGGACGCTGGCGTTCTGCAGGATCATTACGTCGTCTTGGCCTGAGTGTCTTTGCATTGAACTAAATATGCCTTCGATTCTTTCCCCGCCGTGCCGCGGAGGCCAGCAGCACGGAAGTTGTGAATCGCGCAAGAGGTCATGTCGTTCCCTGCCTCCCCATCCATGAAGTCGTGAGCCCAATCAGCTCATTCCAATGGAAGACGACTGGATGGAGCACCAGATGGTACTGGCAGCGGTGGATCCTGGGATCACACCAAACGCGAACTTTCCTTTTCTTGAATCCCTCAAGCAGATCGGCGGCGGCATCCTCGTCGGCGCCTTCATCGTGATTGCGATCGTGGCGATTATCGGGGCCGCGATGCTGTTGGCCGGCAAGCTGAGCCAATCGTCGCGCTTGGCCTCCGGCGGTGGGGTGATCCTGCTGTGGACAGGCCCAGTCGCGGCAATCCTCGGCGGCATCAACGGATACATACTCTGGTCCCAGACGGCCTTTCCGTTGGGCTTCTAGCCGCACCCGATCATGCCTATCGAGTGTGACCTCAATGGTTGGTGGCCGCCGGGCTGCGGACTGGTTTCCCAAGCCAACGACGGCGTCCAAGGTTCCATCACTTCAATCTTCGCCAACGTCCTTCAGAACATCGCATCGTGGATGTGGGGGTTCATCACGGGGGCCTTCAGTGTTTCCGAAGTCGACGATTCGCAGTGGGCGGCTATTGGTGGACTGACTAACTGGTGGGTCATTGTGATGATGACTCCGCTGGTGGTTGTGATGATCATTCAACTCCTCTCCGGACTGATCAGCCAGCAACCTCGCCGGCTGATCAGGGCTCTGGTCGGGGGAGCCGCAGCGGTTCCTTTGGTTGCAGCGGCGGTCTACCTTATCCAGCAGCTCACCCGAGTGACCGACTCCGCTTCGACCGCTCTCTTGGAGTCGATCGGGACAGATCCGTATGTCGTGTTCATGCGGCTCTTCGGCTTCGAACGAGCTCCCCAAGGCTCCGAACGCGAATGGAATGTCATCTCCCTGGCGCCGGGCAATCAAGGCGGAGCCGTCGGCGGCGCGATAGTGACTGTAATGGCAGTCATCGTCGTTTGGATTCTGGCGTTCATCCTCATGTGCTCGATGATCTTCAGGACGTTCGCCCTCGCCGTTCTCGCGGCTGTCGCGCCGGTCGCCCTCATGATGATGCCCTGGGAGAAGTCAAAGGCCTGGGCCGGGCGGTGGTGCGAAGTCGTCGTCGCGCTCTTGCTGGCGAAACCGCTGGCGGCGACAGTTCTTGCAGCGGCGATCAAACTGTTTGCGGATACGACGTCCTTTGCTGGTTTGGCAGCCGGCACTGTCGGCATGGTTCTTGCCTGCGGAGCGCCGCTGATGGCGCTGAGGCTGGTGAGCTTTGCGGGCGGCGAACTCGCGGCAGCGGCTCAAACAGCTGGTGGCGGCCACGTTCTTGCTCGCAGCAGCAGCGTTGTCTCCAGGCAGTTCAGTCGACAACTCGGTGGCATGACGATTGCCTCAATGTTGGGCAGATCGTCACTAGCGCGACCAATTCCCTCAAGTCGCAGAGACATCCCTACGCGTGTTCTGGCACCTTCACTGCCTCTGCCGCGCAGCCTGACGAGTACGACGCCGATACTCACCTCAGGTGAAAACCCTTCGGCATCGTACGGGGCAAAATCTGCTCGCGGAGGCGCGGCAAGGCAGGACGACGTGGTGAGTGGAGAAGTCGTTACCGAGCAGACTAAGCAAGCGTCGTCTGCGACGCCTTCGCCGATTGGCCGGAACCCGGCCGCCGGGCCGCCAAAGTCAAACCGCCCCAGGGCCCCTCGGCAGCCCGAAGTGCGAAGTTCCGGGAGCGCGCTGCCCACATCGCAATTGCCGCCCATCAGGCCCAAGGCTTCTGATGGGCACCTCCCTCCGGAGAAACCCCATGACTGAAGATACGCGCGCCCTCGAGGCCGTCAAATTTCCCCGATACGAGCGCCGCGGCATATTCATGGGGCTGAAGTGGTACCAACTCGTGTTGCTGGCACTCGGCATCCTGACAGCGATTATTGCCTCCGCGACGGGAGGTCCTGTCGGACTGACGACGATGAGTCCCATCTGGCTGCTGCTCATGCTCATGGGAGTGCTGCAACACGCTCGAATCCCTTACCCCATTTGGGTCAGCCTCATCACGCTGTTCTTCGTTCGACTCATCGTGGGCCAAACCCGATACCTCGCCCGGCCCGAGAAGGCATTGAAAGCGGGAAAACTTGCGCTGCCAGGTGGGCTTGGCAGCCTCAAACTTCAGATGACTAGCCGTGGAGAGTGCTTCATCGTCGACCCTCAGGGCAAGGAAGTAACGGTCGTCTTGCGTTGCACCACCAGATCGTTCGCTCTTCTCGACGATGATGACAAAGCGTGGGCAGCTCAGGCATGGTCACGGGTACAAGCAGGACTCGCCCAACGCTCGGACATAGCAAGAATCGCCGTGCAGGACTACACGGTTCCCTATCCTTCGTCGGCCCTTCAGGATTTCTATGACCACACCATCATGCAAAACGGCGGCCACGCTGGCGGCAATTCGTGGGGTGAGCTGGCCTACCAGGATCTGATAGCTGCGGCTGGATCCGCCATGAGTCACGACGTGTTGTTGTCCGTTGTTGTGGATACGGCCAAGTCGAGGAGGCGCATCAAAGAGGCCGGCGGCGGCGTAGGTGGGCTCGAGCGTGTTCTGCGCTTGGAGGTACAGGCAATCACTACATCCCTGGCAACTCATGGGGTGCGGGTGGACGAGTGGCTTTCGGAGTCCCGACTACTTGAAGTGTTCAGGGGTTCCTTCGATCCTGAAACGGTCTCGCGAGGGTCGGTGAAGAAAGACAGCGAGCCGCAGGATGCCCAGCCGAGCGAGCAACGGCGACTGAGTTCGAGTCCAATGGCCCTCGAGGAACACTGGACTTACCTCCGCACGGATTCCGGATTCCACCAGACTTTCTGGGTCGCAGAATGGCCGCGGCAAAAGGTGTATCCCGGATTCCTGCACCCGCTGGTTTACGTCGGCGACTTCCGGCACACAGTTACGCAGGTGATTCGCGCCGTACCCACCCTGGAGGCGCTGAGGGACATTCGATCGGCCCAGGAAGCTCATGAAACCCGTCGTAGGATCAATGCCCGGTTCGACCGACCCACGACGAGGGAGCAGCGGGCTGAGGAAGAAGAAGTATCCCAGCGGGAAGAAGAGATCGTTGCCGGACATGGCGATGTCCGTCCTACCGCCTTCGTGACGATTACCGCAGCGTCCTTGGAGGACCTGGCCCGACACCGCCACGAACTTGAGTCCGCAGCAGCCGGTGCATTCGTGGAACTTCGATTGCTTGCCGGGCAGCAGTGGGCAGCCTTCATTGCGGGTGGATTGCCGTTGGGAAGGGGATTGCGATGAGCCTCAAGAACCAAGAGGTGACCTATACGCCGTCGGGCACTCGCGCCGAACGCAAGAGTCTCAGAAGGGCGACAACTGCTGAGTCATTGCCACAGAAGCGCCAACTCGGCCAGCGGATTGACGAAGCCTTGGAGCGGCGCGGTGACCGCGAGCGCCTTGCCGGCGACTGGGGGAGCAGGGAACCGCAGTCACTATGGGGACCGCATAGACTGCGGCCGGCACCTCACCGTGCCTCGACCATGACCTTCGCGGCGGCCTACCCCTTCATCACGGAGTCAGGACTTGGCCACGAGGGAACCTACATAGGAACTGACGTCTTTGGTTCGGGCGCCTTTTCCTACGATCCGTGGATCCTGTACGACAAAGGAATCATCAGCGGTCCTTCGATCGTCGTGATTGGCACTGTTGGCACTGGCAAGTCGATGTGTGGGAAGTCGCTGGTTGCTCGCTCCATCACGTTGGGACGGAAAGCGGCAGTTGCGTCGGATCCCAAGGGTGAGTGGGTGTCAGTGGCTAAGGCAGTTGGCGGCAAGGTCATTTCCGTTGGCCCAGGGCGCACGGCACGTGTCAATCCTTTGGATGCTGGTCCACGGCCCAGTTCACTGTCCGACACGCAGTGGAAGGCTGTCGTCCGGCAGCGGCGTCGGCAACTGATCGTGGCTTTGGTGTCCCTCATGCGTCAGGGCACGCCCTTGCATCCTGTTGAGCACACCGCTCTCGACATGGCCCTCATGGAAACCACCGCTGAGAACTCGACGCCGACCCTCCCTATGGTACTGGACCACCTCTTGAGCCCTTCCGCGGAAACGCTCGCCCTTGTCGGTAAAGATGGCGGAGCGTCGGTCAGTCACTCGCTGCGACGCACAGTCTCAGGCGACCTGGAAGGCATGTTCGATGCACCGTCCACGGTGGCTTTCGATGCAGACGCGCCAATGATGGTCATGGACACTTCCGCCCTCATCGGGGCGTCGGAGCAAGCGTTATCTCTCGCCGCGGCCTGCAGCGCCACGTGGCTGGAAGCTGCAGTGACAAACCCCGACGGCGGCAAGCGGCTTGTGGTATACGACGAAGGTTGGCGGATGCTCGCCGATCCCTACATGTTGGCCAAGATGAGCGAGCAATGGCGGCTTGCTCGCACCTACGGGATCGCGAACCTCCTCATCATGCACAAGGTGGCTGACCTCAATGAGATCGGCGACAGCACAAGCGGCCACCGTCAGAAAGCCCTGGGGCTGCTGACAGAAGCGGACACGCGCATCATCTATCGCCAGAAGCATGACGCCATGCGCCTGACCAAGGAAGCCCTGGGTCTCACCGAAGCTGAGTGCGAGCACGTCGAGAACCTTCCGAAGGGCGTAGGGCTTTGGAAGGTTGGGAACCGTTCATTCATCGTTGCCAACAGAGTGACCACGGACGAGCTGGACGTGTTTGGCACCGATGACCGGATGCACCTGTGAGGGCGAGATCGAGTAGCAGCAGTCCCATGGTTTCAGTGGGACTCTGGGCTTTGACGGGTTACATGGCTTTCTGCCTGTTGGTCCAGGCAGCTGCCCACCTTGCTGGCACGGGGCACTGTGGCGGCAGGACGCCGTCGTTCTTCAACCCCGGTGCAGGCGCCGGGCTGTTTGCGGGCCGCCAGGACTGGATTGTTGGTGCTTCCCGCAATTGCACCTTAGACATGGTGGCAGTCTGGTGGATTGTGGGAGTCGTCCTCACGTTGCTTGCGGCGCTCGCAGCCGGGTCGGCGCTGGCGTGGAGAACCTGGAAACAGTCCGGCGCGTGGCTACGGCAGGACATCCTGGGCAGGGATGGCGTGGCTGGCCGGGCAGAGATACTTCGGGACTTCGGAGCCAGAGCGGTTCGCAAGCGTGGGCAATACACTCGCCCGGGCCTCAGCAAGCCGAGCATTCACGATGTTTCGTGGACACTTGGGCGCTCCCGCGGGGTGACTATCCATGTTTCCACCGAAGAGTCGATGGTCATTCAAGGGGCTCCTCGCTCCGGCAAGGGGCTATACGTGGTCATCAACGCCATTCTCGATGCGCCCGGTGCTGTTGTCACCACATCCACGCGAGCTGACAACCTGGTGGTCACGATGCGAGCGCGGATGTCTGATGGGCGGCCGGTTACAGTCTTTGATCCTCAGGGCATGTCGGGTCTGCCAACGACGCTGCGCTGGTCGCCGGTACGTGGTTGCGGTGACCCGGATATCGCCACCCGACGGGCACTTGTGATCACCGCAGATACAGAGATGAAGGGCGAGAACGCTGCCTGGCAAAAGCGCTCGCTGATCGTGCTGCAGTGCCTCCTCCATGCCGCTGCGCTGTCCGGCGAAGGTATAGCAGCATTCCGTCGGTGGTCGTCCAGTCCCGTGTTAGCCAGAGAGGCGCTTGATATTCTGGGGCGTCCAGGTGCGGCCTTGGGGTGGCAGGCAGATTTGATGGGGATTTTGGAAGACGACCCACGGAACACATCCAACTCTTGGATTGGGGTCTCGGCCGCGGTGGCCCCACTCTCTTCTCCCAGAGTGTTGGCGGCTCTGAACCCACAGGACGAAGCGCAAGAGTTTGATCCCAAGAGCTTCATCAGGCAACGGGGGACGCTCTACCTTATTGGCACACGTTCTGGAGCGGCGGCCGCTGGCCCCTACCTGTCCGCTCTGATCGACGACATCGATAACGCCGCGCGAGAGCTGGCTTTCATCGCACCTGGAGGCCGGCTCGATCCACCGCTTTCCCTGATCCTTGACGAAATAGCGAATCTATCGCCGTGGCCCGGCCTGCCTGTAGTGCTCTCTGATGGTGGTGGTATCGGCATCTCAACGCTCGTGGTTCTGCAGTCCCTTTCGCAGGCGCGGAGCGGGTGGTCGATCGAGGAGGCGGCCACCATTTGGGATTCCGCGATCATCAAGGTGATCTTCGGCGGAGGTTCGGATGAGCGTGACCTGCGCTCGCTGGCGGGTCTGCTGGGGGAGCGGAGCCTGATCCTCAACACTCGTTCCTGGTCCTCTCAAGGAAGGCAAGATGGAGAGCAGATTCGAGAGAGTCCGGTGATCCGGCTGGATGAGATCCGGCGCCTTCCTGTCGGTACGGCGCTCATGCTCGGCCGACGAACTCGTCCGATCCTCTTGGACTTGCGTGACTGGCATCGGCGGAAGGACGCCGCTGAGCTGGGGCGGTCGAAGCTGGAGACCGAGCGAGAGCTGGCCGCTGGCCACCTGAGTCGGCAGGAAGCGAACAGAGAGCCTGATTCATGAGCACCCAGGCTGATGATTCTGACTTCGAGGTGGGGCGAGTATCTGACCTGGATGACGAACTGACAGCAGAACTGTTCCGTTCCTCATTCCAACAGTCGCCGCGCAACGTTGGCTTGACCCATCGTTGGCGGGACATGTCATCGGCGCAGGCGGAAGTGGTGTGGCAGAGCCTCTTTGACTGGGTGCGGTGGTTCGTTGCGACGTATCAGCTGACGACGTCCGTGGTGCCGGATTGCTGGTGGCGGCACACGGAGATCGTGGCTGAGTTGTATGCCCTTCAGCGGGCGGAAGCGGCGTCCTTCACGTCAGACGACTCGGGATTCGGTCCGCTGGCGTTCCACGAAAGGCTGCCCCACGGCGTCGAACGTCTCCGAACCCATACGCGGACGGCCGGGTGCGTCGGGCTGCAGAGCCACAAGGAACCGGTCGTCAGGATCTTGCCGGCCGAGCCGGCCTTCGAGGACTGGAAACTGGGCACCCATCAGACCACTAGCTGATTCCGTCATGCCGTTGCTCCGGTCGCTCGACATGAATAGGTGATCCCTTCTTGGGGCTGTCTAGAAGCACGAAGGATGGCTGTCGTGGCCTCTGCATCTGAACTGAATCCTGACTCAAGCGGGGCTGAAGGAGCCTCCGCGCCGCCGTCGAACGTTCGCCTGTCACCTGAGGAGCGCATAGCCGACCTGACCAGGGGACTTCACACGGCACTTGAGGAAGCCATTGATTCGCCCATGCGCTGGCAGGTTCTGCTCGACGCCTCCGCAACACTGTGGCGGTACTCCGGGGGCAACGTCGCCCTGCTGATGATGCAAATGGCGCAGCGCGGTACCCAAGAGCCGACCCTGGTGGCCGGGTACAAAGAGTGGGCCAGACACGGGCGGACGGTTCTGCGTGGAGAGCACGCGCTCTGGGTGATCGCGCCCCGGACAGCCTCGATGCAGGAACTGATACTTGCCGACGGGCAGCGCAAGCTTTTACCAGCGAATCAGACTGCACCTGTTGATGCCGTCAGCAGAGGCAAGAAGAACGTGATCACTGGTTGGCGTGGGCAGGCTGTCTTTGACGTCACCCAAACGGAGGGAACGCCGCTGTTGGTGCCTCGCGCGGATCCGAAAGGTGGGGCGGACGTGGGTGATCTGTGGAGTTCCCTGCGTGAGGTTGCGAAGGAACACAGCTTCCGGGTTGAGGTGTCAGGATTTCAACAGGGCTACACGAGTGGCTACACCGACTTTGATGCTCGTCGAATTCAAGTTGGTGCCTGGATGAACGACGAGGAGCGGGTAGCGGTTCTTGCCCACGAACTCGGTCACGTCCTTTTGCACGGACCAGACGACCGCCTTGGGCGACTGTATGGCAGCAGCGCGAACCATCGCGGCCTAGCGGAAGTAGAGGCCGAATCGGTTGCCTATACCGTCCTGAGGGCCCACGGCATTGATCGTGGACCTCAGTCAGCTTCCTATCTGGCTGGGTGGGCCGACGCTGTAATCAGAGCGGAAAGGGACTTGAAGCACGACTCCTCAGAAGGTTGGATGCCGACGTCGCGCGTCGACATCGCCAAGTCGGTGCTGGGGCGGGTGACCGCCGCAACCAAAGGGATCCTGGCGATCTCGGACCCTCCTGGATTCGGCGGGAAGTTCGCCGCCGCAAGTACTGAGCGCGCTGTGGCGGCTAGTCCGAGTTACGCCGGAGTCCCTGGACCGAATGCTTCATTGAACGGTCCCGAGATTGCTGGTCCTTGAACGCACAGATGTCCGTCGGGAGAGGCCCGTCGACTAAGGAAGGTAACCCATTATGAATACAAAGATCCCCATCACTATCACGGGGAACCTGGTCGCAGATCCCGAACTGACCATCGGGGAATCCGGCACTCCGCACGCGAAACTCCGCGTTGCCGTGAACCAGCGGATTCAGAACCCGGACGGCACCTGGCGAGACGGTGAACCGGTCTTCCACAACGTGTCTGCGTTCCGGATGCTCGCGGAGAACGCTTCTACTTCTCTGAGGAAGGGTGACCCCGTGACGGTGTCAGGAGAGCTCGAGTTCCGTTCCTATGACAAGGATGGCGAACGTCGTGAAGCCCGGCGGATTATTGCTGACACGATCGGTCCGGATCTTCGCTTTGGAACGGCGACGTATCAGCGCTCGGCCAGGGCAGTCTCCGAGCCGGAGGCCGCCGTGGAGGCGTCAGGGCCACAAGCGACGACGGCGACAGGCTGGCCTGCGTACAACGTCACCACGAAGGGGCCGGTGGTTGTGTCCCCTTTAGGCGGAGCTCCGGTGAATGACATGACAGTCTGACCCGTCTTGCCTCTTAACGGCCCACGTCTCTCCAGAGGCGTGGGCTTCTATTTTGTACGCGGGATCCATGTTCGAATATATGTTCTAATCTTGTTGCTATGAGACCAAAGCAAGACTCCACCGCTTTTGCCCGGATGATGGCTCAGATAGACGCCGACAACAGCCACCCCAAACCTGACGACGGCAAGATCATCGAGCTTGAGCTGGGAAGCCAGCCACTGGTTCGCGTGGGGGAGATCTATGGTCGGGCAATCAAGTACACGAGGACCTTCGGGTTGGTTGAGTGGGTGGATGATCGCCGGGTCTATCACGTTCAGTGGTTCCCGGCGGGGCAGGTTAGGCGCATGGACGCGGAATCGTGGAGGGGGCGGGCACTATGAATCTTCTCCGGTCGCGTGTTGGCTGAGCGGCTTGGGCGCCGGACGTAGGTGCTTCACATGCTTATCGACGCTGCGCTCGCAGTCACGAAGCGATGCGGGGTATTCGGGGTCGAGTTCCCTGGCAAGTGCTGCCCTTGCCAATACTTCTCCCTACATAGGCCATGATGGAGAGCGTGCTAATTAGTGGATTCGTTTTTCGGGGTTATCGGAGTTTCTCGTCACAGCAATCAGCTGTTCTCTTCCCTTTGCGTAAGGTGAATCTGATCGCAGGTCAGAACAACGTTGGAAAGTCCAATATCCTGCGTGTGATTGCAAGAACGTTCAACAATGAGCCGGGTAAGAAGACCTATTCCCGATGGGATAGGCCAGTCGGTGACGCCGAGCATGCCTTTGTGCGCGCTCAGGTGTTTTCCTTGGAACAAATCTTCGAGTGGAGCAAGTTGAGGGCTCTGCCGACAGAGGTCTTGGAACAGTTGCGCAGTTTCCTAGGGCTGCATGGTATTGCTTCAACTTTGGGTCCCGACCTCGTGTGCTTAGGTATTTCAGATGGCGGTTTAGGCGATGATCCGGCTCTGAAACGGATGGCCGTCGAAGCGCATGGTGGCCAATTGGCAGAGGTGTTGTCTAGCCGACTGACAAGTACTACCGGTGGTGGGCCGGGGGGAGACGCGCATCGTGTTTTGGATTGGCTTGTGAAGCAACGTCCTACGCCTTCTTCGTTTACCGTAGGTGGCGTTAGGTCAATCTCGGACGATAGCGCAGCTGATCCTGATCTGAACGGCAGAAGCATCAAGCGCCGTCTATTAGAGCTGCAGAATCCCTCCACGGATCGATTGAGGGACAAGGAAGTCTTTCTCAAGGTGCAGGACTTCGTCAGGGCGGTTCTGGATGACCACACGATCACAATTGATGTTCCACACGACCTGTCGACCATCCACGTAACGCAGGGCGGGCATACCTTGCCCATCGAGAATATGGGGACGGGAGTTCATGAAGTCGTAATTATCGCCGCGGCTGCGACGGTGACCCAAAATTCTATCCTCTGCGTCGAAGAACCCGAAGTTCACTTGCACCCGATATTACAGCGAAAGTTGCTGAGCTACTTGGAGTCGAGCACGAACAATCAGTACTTTATCGCGACCCACTCCGCCCACATGCTGGACTCTGCTATTGGGAGTATTTTTCATGTCACTCGTGATCAAGGTGTCTCGCACGTCCGTTTTGCAGGTTCCGCCAAAGCACGAGCAGCCATCTGTGCGGATCTCGGTTACCGTCCTTCAGACTTAGTGCAGACAAACGCCGTGTTGTGGGTCGAAGGGCCTTCTGACCGTATCTACCTCAAGCACTGGATTGAGAAGCTCGCTCCAGGAGAGTTTGTTGAAGGCACTCATTACTCCGTCATGTTCTACGGCGGTGCCCTATTGAGCGCTCTATCACCACTCGACGCGGAGGAAGTTGAAGAGTTCATCTCCCTCCGCAGTCTTAACCGCTACATGATGGTCCTGATTGATTCGGATAAGACCAGCAGGAATGCCCGCATCAACGCTAACAAGCGACGCGTGGTTGACGACTTAGCCAAGGACCCGTCGACGGGGCTGGCATGGGTTACTGCCGGATACACAATTGAAAACTATGTTCCGGAAGAGATCCTCTGCGACGCGGTGCGTAAAGCTCACCCATCCACTGGCAAACGGGAATTAGCTGGTATGGAGCGCTGGAAGAATCCTCTGGATGCTGCACGGATCGGTGTTAAGCAACCCAGCAAAGTCGCGGTCGCGAAGATGGCTGTCGACGGTTGGGGCGATGACTGGCCATTGGACCTGAGGAAGCGCGTCCTTGAAGTCATCGACCTAATCAGGGCCGCCAACAGCCACACGTGAGGTTTGAAATGTGGTCCTGATGCCTTAAGAGATCCGAGGTTGGATGCGTCCTGTGAGGGGTGCCCATGCCAAAACCTGGTCGCCGCTGATCCGGTAAATTTCGGGCCACGGAGCTCCAGGCCGCACCTGGGCCGGATCTGGCCGAATCAGCAGAACAGATCCAGGCCAGATGGGCTCGGGGAGTGCTTCGATCCACGCTGGTTGGACGTGGTCGAAACGGTTCCACCTAACGGTGATCCAGGAGCCTGTCGGCTGCAGAGCGTCTACGGTTAGGACGGTGACCTCGGTTGTGGTCCCGCCGGTTGCCTTCATGCCCTCAAGCCGCTTCCAGTGTTCTGCTGTTTCGGCCTGCCACTGCCGTCGGAAACGGAGACGTTGGGCCCAAAAGAGCAGGACTACTGCACATAGGGTCGTGAGGGCGACCAGTAACCAAGCCGTGCCGGAAATCGTGAAGCTTAGAACTGTCAGGATCACAGCAAGCACCAGCGTCACTGCGCTCGCTACGATAAGAGCGGGTGTGGCTACTGTCGGCTTGAGGACTGGGTTCATCTGCATACTTGCTCCAGCTTCTAGTTTAAAGCTGCCATCCAGTGCTTGTCAGGCTTATTGGGGAGTCGAACTCATACGAGTTGCGGACATCTTCTAGCGCTGGTTGTGGTGTGGCAACTTGACCGATTGCTCGCTGCAGAAAGTCCCACTGCGCTCGCTGTTCCCATTCCCAGTCCGCCGGAGTCGGACCGAGGGGGATGGCTGCGCTGTTGACACCCCAATGATCCCTGTAGACGGCCACCTCTCCAATCAAGGCGGCCATCTTAAACGGATCTGCCCCTGCACCGATGTCCTGCCACAATTCTGTGGTCCAATCAGGCTCACCAAGTAGCGCAGCGTTGGCGACCTGCTCCGCACGGTTCCCAATCCGCCGTCGTACTTGGTCCAGCAGCGCTGCCAGGTCTGGCCGGTCTATCGTCATCTGCTCAGTCAATGGATCGATAGGCGATTGGGGCATTTCCGAGCAGAATCGGCGAAGTCGGCCGTGGGCAACGGCGGTTAGGTCTCGTCCGCTGGCCTCAGAGCTCAAACTCTCGCTCAAGACCCGCAGGGCACTTGGCCTATTTATGTTGCTGGCTCGCCGCCAGGCAGCGACGGCGGCGCCCCATGCTGGAGAGTCGCGCATCTCCTCAGAGCGGCCGGGCATGAGACCGTCGATAGCCTTTGCGAGCTCCAAACCCGCAGCGATTTGAGCCAGGTAATCGTACTCGCGGTTCAGGCGCTCCAGGCTGTCGGCGTGCTGCTGTTCGAAGTCCCGTACCTCGTGGGCGGTTCGTTCCGCACCTTCCGCAGCGAGGACTTCACCCAAGATCACCCGCCAGCTCGTTCGCGCACCGGGATCCAGGATCTCGTCCTCGTCGGGGTCGTTCTCGCTCACATAGGCCGTGTTCGAGTGCCGGCCCCGGGTCATGCTGACATAGAGCAGCTCGCGCGTGAGGCGGCCTGGGGTCACGACGGTGTGGCCGGTGTCAACAGTGAGACCTTGACTGCGGTGGGCTGTGGTGGCGTAGCCCAGCTCCATCGACGCCTCCACATAGCTGCTCGGCACCAGTATGGTCGCTGCGGTGTCCTTTCGTATCGCCCGCAGAGCACCGTGTCGTCTATCCACTTCGGTGACTTCGAGGAGCGTTCCATTGCGAAGGAACTCACCTCGATCGTCGCGAATGGATCTGTCATTCCGACGGGCAATAACGATGTCGCCACGACCGGCTCGAAGCCCGTCCCGAAGGAGCAAGGTACGTTCCGCGTCCACATCGCCCAGACTTACCCGGTCGGCTTGAGCCCGTTCATTGAGCATCTGAACGGTCTCGTTATCAGGAGCTATCAAGACCGAAACTCGACCAGCCAAGACATCCGAGTGCCACGCGGAGTAGGCATGGTCGACCATGTCCGAGTAGTGGCCATGCCTGATACGACCGTGGTCCTCATACTCTGCGAGCACCGACGGACGTCCCTCACGCAGCCCAAGGGAGGCTGACCGTTCCCACGGATCCTTGAAACGCCAAATCGTGCTAAGTCGGGTTGCCTTCCCTTGCCGATCAAGCCAACCAAGCACTCCGCCGGCATCGATGGAATCGAGCTGGGCCGGATCGCCAACCAAGAGGATCTTGGCTCCCGCATCGTTGGCTTGGCGGACCAGGGCTGCTAGCTGAACAGTCGAGACCATGGAGGCCTCATCGATGATCACAAGCTGATTGGGATGAAACTGCCATTGGGACTGCTCGGCGGACAGTCGTGCGACCTCTTGTTGAAGGCGGCTAACGATTGGACCGCTGATGGCCGCCGCCACACGGAGTCGATCGTCCGCTCGGAAGAACCGCCCTGCCCTCTCGGCCGCACCAGACCCAGCAGACTCGTGCAGCCACTTAGCGACGTTCTCAGTGACCATGCGCAGCTCCGAGCCGAGAACCTCGGCGCTCGCAGCAGCCGGTGCCAGACCCACAACGCTGCCCTCCCCATACGCCGCCTCCCATGCTGCTTTGACCGCGCCAAGGGTCGTCGTCTTGCCCGTTCCGGCTGGCCCCACGATGGCGTCGAGCCTGCATGAACTCAGCAAGATATCCGACGCCGCTGTCAGTTGGTCATCGTGTAGCGGGGACCCTTCGCCGTTTCTGAAAGAGGTGAGCGTCCCGAAGGCGAGATCGACTGGAACAGCCGGGCCGCCGTCGTCGTTCTTCGCCGTCAGGACTTCGTCCTCAAAGGTGAGCGTCAATGCATCCGTGTAGAGGCGCGACCCGTGGAAATCGAAGACGCTTCGCCCGGCGAATCGCAGATCATCCGCGGTATCCGCGGGGACGCCGTACCGATACTGGTTGAGTGGCACGGATTGACGCTCAGCCGCTGACGCTACGGCATCGATCAGTGCGTTGCGGGCGGCGGGGGAGGCGCAGCGAATCTCAGCGCACACACGCTCACCTTCGGCGATGAGGTTCCAGCGATTCCAGGTTGAGCGCTTGGCCGCCACACGTTGTCGGGTGACAAGCCCGACGGCGGCAATCCAGTCCGGAGCAAAGTCGCCGCTGCGGAACGGACGTGATTGGGAGCGTCTAATGGTCGAACCAACTACGGATTCGGGATCAAAACCCTTGGCCTTTGCTCTGTCACGCCACCGTGCGGACAGTGTTCGTAACGGTGCCGGCTCAACGTTCTTGGGAGTTCGAGTCGAGAGGGTGGCTTGTTGGCGCAATCTCACGATGGTTGTCGCTGTGGGGCGACGTCCGTGGTCCGTGGTCCACTGATTGACTAGGCGATCGGTCTCGATGTCGATGAGCATTGAGCGGTTGGAGAATTCGCGGACTAGAGCTTCAGCGATGCCAGTAAGTTGCTGGCTCGGGTTATGAGTGTTTTGCGCCGGGGCTCGGATGTCGGTGTCCGTGCCGTGGCTGGTGTGCAAGGCATCGAAAAGCAGCCCGTTGTAGTGTTCGCTGGCGGCGACTACGGCTTTGTATAGGGAACGGGAGTCCACGGTGACCCAGGCGCCGTCCGTAACGCGCTGAACTCGGTTCGCGATGACAAGGTGAGTGTGGAGCTGAGGGTCTCCGGCGCGGGATTCCCAATGATCGAATGCTGCGGTGATGACTCCTCTAGTGCCGACGTGGGCTACTCCGTTCCGCCCGGATCTGGTGTTGATGACCTGTTCTTCCATCCAGGCAAGTGTTGCTTCGATGGCTTCATGGTGGGTCTGAAGGATCTGCTCTTGGAGGTCTCGTGGGCTGAGCGCCCACAGCGCGGAGACTGACTTCGGGACGCTGAAGGTGAGGTCGAAGCCGGCGACGGCGTGCTTCGTCGCGCTGTGAATGCTTGCCTCTTGGCTGATCGGCGGCTGCCCGTGGGGCCTTCCTAGCGGTTCCTTGCTGTCGGGGTGGGTCGCGTCTTGGAAGATGGAACGCGCGTCGGATTCCGTGACCGTATCTCCGGCTTTTCTGGCGATCCCTTGGAGACCGCTGCCGAGCCAACGACCCTGTGGTGTTCCGGCTTTTACGTAGTAGCTGATGGTGTCTTGGGGAGTAGGTGAGAAGTCGTCCAGCATCGTGGACTTGAACAGGTACTTGAGCCCTGATCGAACCGAGAGCCTGGCGATCGACACGGTCATGGCCGTGTTCCCGTCCGGTTCCTTGCGGGAAGCCAGCCTCGCCGACGGAGAATATCGAGTGTCGCTGGGTCGAGCGCGATGCCCTTAGCACGCGAAATTTGGAGCAAGACGGCCGCCACTCGGGCGAGGTCTTGCACGTTTGTTCTCTGGGCACGCTTCAGGCGGAGGACTTCGTTATGGAGGAGCCCGTTTCTGGTTTCCAATTCGTCGTAGAGGGCACGTAGACGCTCTAGTTCGGAGGACTGCGATCGGAGCTCAGTCAGGAGCCGGTCCATGTGGTTAGCGCCGTATTCAGGATCGCCATCTGTTCGCTGTCCGTTGCTCTGCCTGTTCACACCAGTTCATGCGGTTCGCGCACATAGCCTGCATGACATTCCGGTTGGTCGGCCTTGGATGCCAGAGGTGTGAGTTTTATTAACTACGCGAGTCCTCTAAAAGCTGAGGTGGTGATGGAGAGGCAGGAATGTTCGGTCTAGGGCCTCGTCGCGTGACTTGCCGTAGAGCGACTAGCGTGGGATCTGGGTCGCATCGTGGCCATGGAGTTTGCGAAGGTGCAGGCGCTGCCATTGGGTTGCGGATGTCGAACGAAGACAAGCCAACGCCATCCACGACGAGGTGCTTCAATCATGACTTGTACCCAACTGACACCCGCTGTGGCGCAGGCGGCATAGAGGAACACTATGGAACACGCAAAGGATGGAACAAACACGCGCGAGCCGCGATGTACACGCGCATATCCAAGGACCTGACGTTGGAAGGGTTGGGCGTTGCACGCCAGTGGAAAGACTGCCGGGCCTTGGTGAACGCAAAGGCTGGCGACTCCTCGACGAAAAGTTTGAAGACAATGACATCTCAGCTTCGGCTGGAAAGAAACGTCCCGGCTGTCTGAGGCTCAAGGCTCTCATGGAAGCAGGAGGCGTCGACGTTGTCGTTGTGCTGCAGCATGTTCTGGCCAAGGGCCGCACCTTCAAACCGTTGGAGTCCTTGCCGGCGATGGACGGCAGAGAAGCCGCCTACATCATGGTTTTCGACGAGTACAAGCAGTTCTACATCGGCGAATCATGGGACGTCCGGAAACGGATCAAGCAGCACTGGGGTGCCGGAAACCGTTCGATCGGCTGATATTTGGACGGAGCATATACGGCTCGATCTTCCCGGTGGACGAGCTGCGTGCTTTGGACAACACCCGGATCTTCGCCGCCCGCAGCCGTAACCCATACGCGGTGGAAGAACGAGCAGAGGCCGCCGCTGACTAACGGTTCTCCTTGAACCGGATGACGGGTGGCGAACCGACGCCAATGGCTCGGATGCTGTCAGGCCTCAGCCCCCGCAGCCGTACCCATGGGGTGGCAGTGGCATCGCCGAGCTACGAAGAATACGAACGGGAATGGGATTCAGTCCGCGAGGCCATAGTCCTGCAACGATCCGCCGGCGAACAGGGGATGACCAGCATGCTCGCACAGATGGACATGAGCATTCATACGGTCCAACGCGAAGACGGCACCGAGTTTCTGCGGTCTCGCCGGGACAGTATCCCCACAGCAGCCAAGCGGGGTGACCTCGGACTGGAGGAGTACGTGGCCTTCCTCAACGCCATGGGCGAAAAAGTTGTCTGGCCGGAGGACTGAGAACAACTCCAGCTCATCAAAGGACCATCTGGGAACCACGAAAAGTCCTCCTGTGGATCATGGTGGATTCCGGGGCGGACCGCCCTAGCAGATTGCCGACTGTAGCCCATGGCAGTCGCGTAGGTATCGCCAGCGGTGCGAGGATTACCACCCTTGGTTGCGGGGCGGTGCTGTTAGGAGGCGAGAGGCCTACGGTGGGTGCTGCGCTAATGCTCGCCACCTCCATGTGAGACTAATCCAGTGATCGAACGGGTAGTGGATTTTCGGCGTCTCCGTAATATGCGTTGCAGGTCGTGTCGGCATGAGTGGCTGGTCGACGCTGAGTGGTTGGACCGCTTCCATCAAGCATACGAAGCTTGTCCATTGTGTGGCACTGACTGTCAGGCCGAGGATCGGCCTGACTTCTGGGTCGCGACGCAGGATCCCTCATACGATGACTCGACCGTCCGCGAAACGTACTGGTATCACACCTCAACGCATGCGAACTGGCCCAATCGTGCGTTCGACCCAGCCGCTGAATTTACTAAAGTCACCAAGCTAAGAATGCAAAGAGCCAGCAGCGACGGGCGAGGTTTGGAACGATGGTCCGCGGACCAGAGGACCAAGGCATTGCACTTGGGTACCTACGAAGCGGCTATTGAGAACATGCTGAGGCGGATGGACAGTCAAGCTGGCGCCGAGGCGCAGTTTTACCTATACCGGGTCCGACTTCACCGTGACGTAGGCATAGAGCCGGGGGTGCATCCCGAGCCCACCAACTTTGTCGGCGATGTGCAGTTGGAAGGGTTGTGCTCTCCTGGTGCTGACGTATTCAGGTACGTCAACGTCCACGAGGACCCGTCGAGCGTTTCTCTCGCGGTTCGTTTTGGGGCTATCGAAGCCGTTCAGGGCATACCTATTCCTTTGGCCTTCGACGCGGCTGATCCATGGGTGGCTGCAGCGGCGGCACGACTGCTCGACGCGGCATCACGGCCGGCACCTGAACCACAAACCGTCCTTGAACGCATGCAACGCCGCCTGCCCTCGGCGCTCTCTATTGAGGCCAGCAGATTAGAGGAGGAAGTCGCTGCCACCCTGCCGTTGGGGCTTCGCCGCAGGTTCAATGCAGGTTCGTACGTCCACAATCCACCAGAGGACCATCGTTTCTTTCCTTTTAAACTGATGGCTTTGGCGCAGCTCATCAAGGACCCTCGGCCAATATTCGACGCGTTGGACGAACAACCGTGGCGCGAAATCTGACGGCCCCTCATCGGCGGGCTCGGATGATGAGCTACGTGGCGATCGACGTACCCCAGCCCCTGGGTTCGGGTGCAAGTCATCATTTCCCGAACGCTGTTGTAGGCAGCCTTGGCGTCTCCTTTATGTGGGGGCGCTGTGGGCGGAGGCTTGAGGAGGACTAGGCGCCCGGAGAAACCGCGGATTGGGATATTCCCAATTCGCGATAGAATGAAAGTTATGGAGACCGTAGGCACCCGCATCCGACAGCGCATCAGCGAACTGCAGCTCGGCGTGCCTGAGAAAGACATTGCAGCCTCGATTCGCATGGCGCCGGACGTGTTCTCCCGTTCCCTCAACGGAAAGCGGACGTTTACAAGCATTGAGCTGGCGCAGCTCGCCGAGCGTCTTTCAACCTCTATGTACTGGCTGGCAACCGGAGAAGCCGACCCGTTCGAAGCCAGGATAGCGGCACGCCACCAATACAACTTTGCAGCCGGTAGTTACGTCAACGACAAGGACGATGACACCAAGGCCGTCCTGGAGAATCTGGAACTGGCGTATCGGCAGGTCTTCCAGGGCCGCAATGACGAACCGACCAAAACAGCCACCGCCGAAGAGGTTCTTGAGCTGTTGGGGGAGGACTTCGTATGGAACTTTGTCTCCAACATCGAGGAGAAGCTCGGTATCGATGTAGCGCGCGTTGAAGGTATCAGCTCGGCGTACTCCGTGCGTGCCGGTGGCCGATACTGCATACTGATCCCACGCAGCAGCAACTGGTTCCACCAGAACAGCTCCATGGCCCACGAACTGGGCCATATTTTCCTAGGGCATTTCAATACCCATGGCGAAGGGGCCGAAGAATCGAAGGAAATCCCAGCCTTCGACTTTGCCGCACAGGTTCTTCTGCCCGAGAAGACCATGAGCTCATTCGATTGGTGGACCACTGGCCAATCCGATGTCATCAATTTCCTCTGGAAGCACGGCGTCTCCACGAAATACCTGTCGAACCGTCTTCGTAAACTCGGACTCCGGGTCCGAAAGGAAGTCTGGGATCTTCTAGAGCTGTCCACGTTCGACGTTTTGAACCGTCCGCTGGAGGGAAAAACCTTCACCTCGCTTGCCGTCGCCGTGCGCACTCAACGTGCAGCCGAGCGTCGGTTCCCGGATGCTTTGGTAGCCGCCCATATGGACGCCGTCGCAGTGGGGGAAGCCCCAAAAGAGACTCTGGCATGGATGCTGGACGTGGATCCTGAGGGAATAGAGGTTCATCCACCTCAAACTGATGCAGTCGACCTGGATGACCTCGCGGCGACGTTGGGCTTGGCGGCAAAAGCTTGAGCGGACCGCTGTTCCTGCCCGATAACACAGTTTTGGTTAACTTTGCCCGGATCGGCCGCATGGACCTCCTCGAACTTGTCGCGGCTGGCCGATCCACCTGGTGCTACACCGTGGCACAGGAATGCGCGAAAAGTTCACGCGTGACCGGGCTCGAGCAGTTGTCCCGGGCACCGCAAATTTTTGGAGAGCCCCTGATGCTTGAAACGACTTCAGAGTACCGGGACACACAGGCTTTTCGGGCTCAACTGAGTAAACCAGGGGACCGGGCCAGCGCAAACCTGGGGGAGGCGGAGAGCCTGGCGATCATAACCAACCGCGGCCTCGGCGCCACGTTCGTGACCGACGACAATGGGGCACTGGGGTTTGCCATCACTCACAGCATCAAGCACCTGACTACATGGGATCTGCTGAAGCTCCTGGTCCGGGCGAAGAAGCTCGGACGGGAAGACGCTTGGGATTACGTGGTTGTCCTCAAGGGGCATCACCGGCGATATATGGAGCTTCGCGCCCAGACCTCCTTCTTCGCTTGGCTCGAGTCGCCGCTTGGTCTGCGCTACATCCCTTAGAACGGTTAAATCGCGTGCGGCTATCGCTTTATAAGCCTGCTCGGGCTCCTGGGCGGAGAGGCAGAGGTATGCTCCTGAGGTAACACCATTGCCGACGTGACCCTGTGGCAAGAGTCTATGGTCTCCGAATGACGGTCTTCATTTTGTGCGGGTTTCCAGCTTGGCGAGTCGTTCTCCGATGCGGCTTCCGTCCCGGCGTGCCTTCGGACAGCGATCCATCCACCTTTGGAGGACAGCGATTTCTTCCTCTTTCTGCCCGAGCTTCCGGTGGACGATGGCGGCCTGCTCCGTGTACCAGGGTGCTGGTTCGCGTCCCCCGGCGTCGCCCTCGGCGGCCTGAATGGCTTTGTAGCAAAGGACGAGCGCCTTTTCGTTGCGGCCCTCGCGCTTCAGCTGTTTGATCGGCTCAATGAGTTGCAGGTAGTGGACCCCGTCGACCATGCCGCGCTTGAATTGGGCTGCGCGTTCACCGCCGCCCTCCAGCGCTTCCTGAACCATCGCGGTAGCGTCAGCGTGGGCTTTGTTCTTCCTGGCGTGCGCTGTGAGCGCCGGCGGGTTCTCCCGAGAGTACGCCCACTCCGGCTGGCCCTCGGCAAGCCAGACATAGGCCTTCGCAAGCAGCTTCTGCTCCCGCTGGATGTGCAATTGGTACCTCGCCGGGTGACTGACGCCTTCCGGCAACGCGATCTCTCGCGCAGCAAAGGATGGAAGGTATCCGACTTTCTCGCCGTCCACCACAACGGAGACTGCCTGCGGGTCTGCCGGATTTTCCGGTTCGCGCTGCAGCTGGGCCGCGCCCTCGTAATAGCCTCGGGTACCTAAGGATTCACGGTGAGCCAAGGCAGCCACGGCCTCACTGGCGAATGTGGTGGTGCCGGCGACTTCCACACACGGGCTGAAGGACAACGTGATACGTAGAGCGGGCACTGCCGGCGTGGACGTGGACTCCGCCGCCGGCACCGGGGGAGGAGCCGCGCTTCCGCTCACTAGTTGCCGGATCCATTTGCCAAGCCCCACTGCGGCCCCCTTATAAGTGTCCGTCGGCAAGGATGCCGCGTTGTTGATGCTATCAACCAGTGGGCTCATTTCGCGGTGAGCCTCTCCTAGTGGTGCGCCTATCAGACCATGAAGTTACGCGACACGATGGCTCGCTAAACGTCGTAAGGGCTTGCCAACCGTCTGGCACTCCCATCAAGGGGCCCTGGCATGGTTTGCGGTTTCTCCGACGCTGCCAGCGTACTTACTGGTTCACCCCGGTCCGGGTGCGGTCCATCAGAGTGGTCCGTGCCGTGGTCCAAGGTGGTCCCGCCCGGTACTTCAGGTGGTCCGCGTGGAACTGGCGCGAGAGGCGCTTTTAGCCCTCCCTGCCTGGTCATTGCGGTGGTCCTCTGTGCCGCACTGAGTTTGGACCATTCGAAAGGACCACGATGGACCACCCGGAAGGACCACCTTGGGCTACCAGACAGGACCACGCTGGACCACGTGGGTGGACTAGCGTTGTGGACCTCCAACTGGCCGTCATTGACTGCTGGAAAGGCTGCGGCAGGATGTGGTGTCGTTTAGTAAGGAACAGCGAAAGTCGGCGGCTTAATGTCGAGTGGCTTTTCCACTCGCACGTGACTGAAGCGAGCCGAACCACCCTCCGACCCGTGGTCGACAGCCACAAGCGCAAAGTTCACGTTGACGAACCACTGTGCTGCCTCTGCTGAGATGAGGCGTGCGTTGCCCGAGCCAAGTTCCCAGCTGGCCTCGCCGACTTTTGCAGTGAAGGTGTATGTACCTCCGGTGGCGGTGACGGAAAGTCGAATATTCCCTTCGGCGGGGATCACGATCTGGTCTTCCGTGATGATGTCGTCGACGACGCGGCGGAAAGAGACATACCGCTCTGTTTCTGCTGCGCGTACCAGGGCCGAGAAGAAGTGCACGGAGTTCGCGTACACAGCAATACCGGCATCCACCCTAGTGTCCTGGGTTACCGTCGCCGTGAAGCTCTGATCGAATTCGGTTTGGGCCCTGAAGAGGGCACCAACGGGCGGGCGGTGGGTGAGGTCCAGGCCTGCCAGCACTTCAATGTGATCGTCGCTCTGTGAGGCGTCGATGGCTGTGTCCGGAGCTTGGAGGGTTCTCCATCCACGCAACCAGAGGGAGTCCGGAGTGTCGATCCGGGTTCCTGTACCGCTGGGGAGTGGTAGATCTTCGAATGTTGATTCGGTGTGTCCACCCTGCCCAACGACCGGCCATCCGTCCTCGGTCCAGGTGACGGGAGTCAGGAAAGTTTCCCGACCAAGGGTGTGATGGCTAGCGAAGGGCTCGTGCCGGGTGCCCAAGGAAACGGCCCACCAGTTACCTGTTGCATCTTCAACAAAGTCGGCATGCCCGACGGATTGGATTGAGTGCGCCACCCGATCACGGTGGGTGAGGATCGGGTTGTGCGGGGCTGGTTCGAACGGCCCCCAAGGCGACTTGCTTCGGGCAATTGTCTGCATATGGCCTTTCCAGCTGCTGCCTTCTGCTGCGGTGAGGTAGTACCAGCCGCCGCGACTGAACAGGTGGGGGCCTTCGATGTCGTTGCTGGAGAACCCGCGGTTATTCTCGGTCAGGGCATGGAATTCGCCCAGTGCGCCTGTGGAGATGTCGATCCGCGCTTGCACGATGGGGCCCAGGTTGCCGTCGGGACGGAACTGCAGGGTGCGGCGGGTGTAGTACCAGCTCCCGTCAGAGTCGCGGAACAGGGACGGGTCAAAGGATTCCTCGTCGAGCCATACGGCCTTCGACCAAGGACCAGAGGGGTCTGTAGCCGTGACGAAGAAGTTTCCTTGGCCCTCTGCCTGATTGGTGCACACGAGGTAGAAGAGGCCTTCTTCGTGGCGCAGCGTCGGCGCGAAGAGGCTGATCGGACCAGGCTCTCCGTCTCGCCGGTACTGCTCGGGTCGCGACACGGCAAATCCGATGGTGCGCCAGTTGACGAGATCTGTTGAGTGCGAGATGGGGATGCCCGGCAGAAACCCGAAGCTCGAGTTGGCCAGGTAGAAGTCGTCGCCAACGCGGACGACGCTCGGGTCCGGGGCGTGGCCGCGTATGACTGGATTGGTGATGGTGTTCATCGGCTAGCGTGCTTCCTCAGATCGTTGGCGTTGGACGTACTCGGGTCGTCCTCAGATTTTTTGGTACTCGCCCCGTTGCCAAGACGTTCAAGAGACCGCGGGGGGCCGATTCGCCCTCAGGGGGTTCAAATATTAATGCAGTTCGCGGGTGAGGCCGAACGGAACGTTTTCAGATAGTTCAGCTGTGTATCTTTGGTGGCTGTGGCGGGTGAGGAGGATGCCGGATGTTCGGCCGAGCAGGGCTTGCTCCTGCAATGCCTTTACGGCATCGTCCAGGCGCTTATCAAGTGCACTCCGGGAGTGCACGATGATTTCGATTGTCTGAGTAGACGAGGACATGGTTCGGCCTTCTTGATGTCGGGTGGAGGAGCCGTGGCGGTTCGGCATGGGCGTCAGCGCCTGCGCAGCCGCGCGTAGAGCTTCAGGAAGTTGGGGACGACGAGGTAAATCGCGGTAGGCACCATGACCAGTGTCAGGACGAGAGTTCGCAGGACGGGATGCAGAGCCTGTACCAGCGGGCCAAGTACCGATTCAATGATCAAGACCAGGGGAAAGATGGCCATCCAGGTCAATACTGCCCGGACATGGATCGATGGTGGGGCCGAACGTGGAGTGGGTTCCGGGCTGGCTGCACCGTCACCTATCCACCTGGCTGGTTCTCCGGTGGTGCTGTGGTGGTCAAACCGTGCGGTCATTCGATGGGCTCCTGCTATTCGTAGCAATCAGGGGCGAGGGTTGAGGCTGCCGTGTGTGGATACTGGTGCGGCCGGCCGGGCTTACCGGGATGTGAAAGTCCAGAACATCCCCGGTAAGCCAGCCGACGTCAGCTGCTTCTAAGATTTCTAAGGTTTAGCCGATTCCGGGCGGCGGCCCTGCGACGACGAGGTCGAGTTCCTCCTGGGCGCGCATGAACCCTGCAAATGGCATTTGGGGGTTTCCGCCTTCGACCTGAACACGGTTAGACGTTGCTTCGCCCATGAACTCGAAGAAAGGCTCGAAAATCCCCGGGGTCAGGAGGCCGAGAAGCTGGGTGTTGTTCGCTTCGATGGCGAAGGAGTGGATGGTGCCGGCGGGAGCGTGCACGAAGTCGCCCTTGGTGAGCAGAATTTCTTCGCCGTTGACGTAGATCCTTACCCTTCCATCGACGCAGATGAAGTTTTCGCTGTGCAGACGGTGGAAATGCCGGGGGAAGTACGGGCTGGGGGCAGACCGAGTCATCAAGGCGAAGAACTGGTCATCGGTGTTCTTGTTACGGGTCAGGTACGTGTTCAGCTGCTCCATGGACCGCCAGCGGTCACCGCCACCTGCCTTGGTGATGAAGGCCTCCGGCCCTTCGGGCAGGTCTTCGCCGGTCTTCGCGGGCAGGTCGTGCTTCGCCAGGTCGTGCCAGCGGATGCCAAACCGTTCAGCAGTTTCATCCTGCTGTGCTTGGGAGGGCAGGGTGATGGTCTCATTGGAGAAAACGTGTGAGTCCGTGGACGAGCCGAGGTCGGCTGCGTACTGGTGCGCTGCGCCAGTGGTGGAGTAGCTGAGGTAGCGGTTGTAATGGGCTTCCATGCGCCATGCCCACGGGGTGCCGGCGGGGATGGAGACGGAGTCACCGGCTACGAGGACCTGGGCTTCGCCGGGCAGCCAGACCCGCAGCTGTCCGTCCATCACGTGGATGAATGTCGCGTCTGGCGTGGAAGTAAACGGGGATTCCGCGCCCTTCTTGCCGGTGATCCATGCTGCACCGAATTGACCTGCGGTGTCTTCGGGCCGGGCGAAGACGGTCACCAAGGTGTCGCCAAGGTCGTAGCGCTTGCCCTCGCCGGAGGTGATGGCGAAAGGTACTGCCGCGCCGGGCAGGTCGTTGATGACGGGTTTGAGGTCGTGGACTTCCTCCACGGCCGGAATAGCGTACTCGGTCATTTCTTGCTCTCCTTTGTAAGGTGGACGGTCAGAAAATGGGAAATCTGATGTGATCGACGCGGACAGAAGTGCCCGGAAACCCCGAGGGGCAGGTGTCGTTTGTGATGGGCTTAGACCTTCGTGGACTGGGGGTCCTGTGATCGCGTCGCATAGGGTGCGATGAACTCCTCCAGCACGTTCGTCCACGCGGCATAGCCCTCGCCGTTCAGGTGCAGGCCATCGAGTGTGTAAGCGGGACTCAGGGACCCGTCATGCAGGGCAAGTGCTGGCCACAGGTCGATCCAGGATGCGCCGTATTCCTGCGCAGCTTCTTTGTACTGTGCGTTCAGTTTCTGAACTTGATCGCGTTTCTTCAGTTGACGGGGCATGATGCTCTGCAGGAATACGTGTGTGCTGGGGTCGTTGTCTGAGATGCCTTGAAGAATCTGCTTGAGGTGTTGCATCGTTTCAACGTCTTTGACGCCGAAGCCGATGTCGTTGGTGCCAATGAGCAGAAACACTGCAGCCGGTCCCGGGCCGATGGAAGACTTCAGACGTCCCAGGACTCCAGCACTCTGATCTCCGTCGATACCGCGGTTGCGGATGGGAACCTCAGGGAACCACTCGTGCCAAAGGCCACCCGCGGTGATGCTGTCACCGAGGAAAATGACGTCGCCCCTTTTAGCTTCGAGCGTTTCGAATTGTGATCTTTTCATCTCCTGGGCGGGCTCTACGAACTTGCGGTAGACGATTTTGGCTAGTGGACTGGGCATCCTGCCGTCCTTTCATGATGTGGTGAAGGCGTCGTGATCCGGAGCGTCAGCGAACGCGTTTGACGAAGAGCACCGCGATCCCACCCAGGACAGCGAAGGCGGAGATGATGGGGAAGAAGACGGCGTAGTTGTTGTTCAGGCCAACGAGTACAACTGCGCCGATGATGGGCACTATCAGCGAAGGGAGGTTGCAGAACATCTGGTAGACGCTCATGGCCTTCGCAGCCCTTTTGGGGTCGTCAATAACTTCTGCTGCAATTRCCAGATCCACGGTCAGGTAAACCGCCTGACCGACGGTGTTGAGGATCATGGCAATGACGAATCCTTCAACGCTCTGCGTGATGGCGGCTACCAGAAATCCTGCGGCGAGGATCATTGATGCGGTGGCCGCGAACGCCTTCCGGCGGCCAAGCTTGTCCGAGAGCCAGCCAGACAGCACGAACAGGCAGATCGAAATCGGGGTGGTGATCAATGTCGCTTGAGTGTAGACGCTAGTTGCCGCTGTGATGTCGAGACCTACACCGTCCACGAGGAAGTAGACCGCATAGGTGGTCATGCCGTAAAGGGCAATGCCAAAGAAGAACCGGCTCAGAACATTCCAGGCGAAGTCAGGGCTGGTGCGGGGGTTGATCCAGAAGCTGCTGGCAAATTCCTTCGGCGAATACCGCGGGAAAGAACCAGAAACTGCGCTTCGGTCTGCGTGGCGGATGACGAATGCGAGTGTACAGATGGAGATGAGCCCAACCACGCCCGGGACCGCCATCATGAGTACGGGTGAGGATGCCAGTTGGCTGACGAAAGCGATGCCGGTCAGGACGGCAAGGGCAGTGACAAGCCCGATACCGCCTGATACTCGACCGCGGAGATGATCAGGAACCATGTCCGGAATGATCGACAGGAAGGCTACCCCGGAAGCGGAGAAGCCGACCTGTGCTATCACCGATCCCAGTGCTGCCAACTGAACCGAGGGTGCAAAGCCAACAATCAGGACGCCGGCAAGCGCCACTATCATTCCCAGAACCAGCCATGGCCGACGGCGACCGAAGCGTCCAGTCGTTCTGTCCGACAGTGATCCGAAGATTGGGGTACTAACGATGCCAGCGACGGCACCTGCGCCGATAATGACCGAAAGGCCGAGTGTTTTGCCCTCGGGATCAATCTGTGCGACTCGAATGGCGATGGAAACGATCATTGGAGTGAGGCTGGCGAAGAACATTCCGAACCCACCGAAAATGATTCCGGGCACCAGCGCTTTTGGGGTTGGGGGTTCTGCGAGGGTTGGAGCGTCCTTGACCGCGGTGAGGGTCGAGAGCGGGATCTGCTCCGGCTGGCTGGTCGTCATTGACTTCCGTTCTCCTTCAGTGGTGGCGTGGCATTCACGTTTGCTTAGAGCCCGGTCAATTCGTGCTCACCTGTGAGAGGTGGCCGGTGAGATAGGCAGATATGGCTGAGAATGATGCGGAGGGAAAGCGCTCCAGGAACGCCTTCCCTTCGGGTGTCGTGGCCTGCGTCTCGGCTCTCGCGGACGGTTCAGCTTCGAGCCTTCCCGTATCGAGGACGTGGTCCGGCCCCAGTTCCTGGACGGGTCCGGGGTTGAGGAAGCCGTGGCCGAAGCCCGCGATCTCGTAGAGAACAACATCGAATCCGGAGTCGGCCAGGGCGTTGTAGAGCAGGTGGCTTTGTGCCGCTGGCATGAGGTGGTCTTCCTGGCCATGAAGGATCAGGAACGGGGGAGCGACGGATCCGACATTCAGGGCAGGGCTGGCCGAGCGGGCCTCGTGAATACGTTCGAGGACGGGACCTCCCAAGAGGTCGACTTCCGGGCTGTTCCCTGATTTCCACGGCGGAGCGTCCTTGGCCAGCGCCAGCAGGTCGGCGGCACCGTAACCGTTGACGACCGCCTGCACTGACGGGCTGATCTCTGATGGTTCTTCGTCGGGGAGGAGCGCGCGATGGGAGGTCAAACCTGCCATCGCGGCGAGGTGGCCACCCGAGGATGAGCCGAATAGCGCGATCGCCTCAGGGTTGATCCCGTATTCCGCCGCGTGTTCACGGACGAACCGGATCACCTTGCGAACGTCCAGCAGCTGCCCCGGCCACCGTGTTGCCGGAGCCAGCCCGTAGTCCGCGCTCACCATGACGAAGGAGTCCTTGGCGAAGTACTGCGCGAAATCAGGCCGGGCTTTACGGTCCTGCATCCGCCACCCGCCGCCGTGCAGCCAGATCACAGCGGGCAGGACTTCGGCGGTATCGGGCCTGACAACGTCAATCATCAGCCCTGGGGCGAACTCGACGTCCAAGTTGGATCTTATGGCTACATCCACCATCTGCTTATCTCCTGCGTGTCGTATGCCCGCTGCGGGCGGAATGGATTCGCTGCAATCAGCCTACAATAAACAGTGAATCCATGGTTTTTTGTTTGCCTGGTTCGGCCTTGAAGATCCCACGCTCCGGGCAGGAGTTGCCCGGGGCGTGGGTTTTGGGCCGGATGTGGGCTTAGCCGACGGGTGTGAAACTGCGGTTCTGGTTCACGGCCTTGTACCAGTGGCCGGACTTCTTGTAGCTGCGTTCGAACGTCTCAGGGTCCGTCCTGACGATGCCGTAGCGCATGCTGTAGCCGGCAGCCCACTCGTAGTTGTCCATGAGCGTCCAGAGGTAGTAGCCCTTCACCCCGAGGCCGGCCTCATACGCTTCGACGGACTTCTGCAGGAAGGCGCCCACGTATCGGATGCGTTCGTCGTCCTCAACGACGCCATCGGCCAGTTGGCCGTCGGCCGGTGTGCCGTTTTCGGTGACGTAGACAGGAACCGTGACGCCGTATTCGTCGCGAATCACGTGGAGGGCGTCCATAAGGACGTCCGGGTAGAGTTCCATGCCGTTGGACAGGTAGTTGCCCCCGGGCAGTTGTTCAGTACCTTCGAACGGGTTGGCCTTGTAGTTGGTCGAATCGATCATGAGACGCCCATAGACGTTCAGGCCAAGGAAGTCGATCGGTTCGGCGCTCACTTCGGCGTCGCCGGCGTGGATGTCCGGAAGAGTTCCTTCTGCCTTCAGTCGTGTCTGGATGCGTTCACTAAGTCCGCCAGCGAAGAGCTCGTCGTAGAAGAACCGGAAGGTGTCATCCTCGTCGCGGTTGGCCAAGGCGTGGTTTTCCGCGGTTTCAGCCACGACGTGCCGCTTCCAGACATCGATGACGATGCCGATCTGTCCGGTGGCGCCGGAAGCGCGGAACTCCTGGACGGCTCGCCCGTGGGCGACCATGGCATTGTGCATGGCCTGCTTGCCCTGCCGCGGATCACGGAGGCCGGGGGCGAAGAACCCGACTCCGTATCCCATCCAGAGCGAGATCGGTTCATTCAGGGTTGACCAGAGGGGCACGCGGTCGCCGAACAGGTCGAACGCCGTACGCGCGTAGGTGGCGAACCATTCGATGACGTCCCTGTTGGCCCAGCCTCCGAGGTCTTGCAGCTTCTGGGGCAGGTCCCAGTGGTAGAGCGTGACGTTCGGAGTGATCCCGCGTGCGAGAAGACCGTCAATGAGGCGGTTGTAGAAGTTCGCGCCCTCAGCATTTACCTCGCCGACACCATCCGGGATGAGCCTTGACCAGCTCAGGGACAGCCGGTAGCTCTCGATGCCGAGGTCCTTCATAATGTCCAGATCCTCTTCGAGCCGGTCATAGTGTTCGGCTCCACGGTTACCCGGGATATTTCCCTGGACCCTGCCCGGGGTCTGGGTGAAGGTGTCCCAGACTGAGGGCCCACGGCCGCCGCGGTCATGGGCTCCTTCGATCTGGTAGGCGGAGGTGGCGACGCCCAACAGGAAGCCGTCCGGGATGTTTACTGTATTCACGTGAAGTTCACTTCCTGGGGCTTATGCCCCGAAACGATGCGGAGTTGTGGTTAGGGCGTGCGTGGAGACTAGGAGACAGGCACCAGAGCGGACGCGCCCTTGACTGCCGTCGTGGGAACCGTCCTGCGATGTTGGCCGGGCGGAAGAACCTCGCTGCTGTCGCGCAGTTCCAGGGTGGCCTGGGTGCCGGGCGGGACTGTAATATCCAGCTGCACTTGGTTCCCGGTCACGGTCCATTCGCTGCCGATGAGCCCGTAGGGGCTTTGGTGTGTTGCCTTCGCGAAGTCGAGCCCTCCACCGATGTGGGGGGCCACCAAGAACCGTCTGTAGCCTGCCGTGTCTTCGGTGGTCTGCGGGGCGGGTCGAATGCCAGCAACGTACTGATGCAGGAAACTGATCACGGCACCTTTGCTGTAATGGTTCAGCGACGCATTCGCCGCTCCCGTCTCGTTCACACCGTCCCAGCGTTCCCAGATGGTTGTGGCGCCGCGGTTGCGCATCGCCATCCAGGAGGGGATGCCGTCGGACATCAGCACCCGGTAGGCCGTGGCCGTGTGGCCGTTGTCGGCCAGCGCCTGCAGCAGCATTCCGGTGGACAGGAACCCGGTGCTCAGGCGGTAGTCGCGCTCCGTGACCAGCTCCGCCAGCCGATCCGCCACGGTTTGGACGTGGGCGGGCGGAACCAAGCCGAATTGCAGGGCCCTGACGTGGTTGGCCTGGGAGGGCACCGAGATATGTCCGTCTTCATTCAGGTACTCCAGCGCCCAGGCTTCACGGGCGCCGTCGGCTATTTGCCCGAATCGATCATGGTCGGCGTCGCATCCGAGGGCTGCTGCTGAGTCGGCGAGCAACCGGGCGGAATGCGCCAGGTAGGCGGTGGCGACGATTCCGTGATCTTTGGTGGGGTCCATCGATGGGATCTCATCGGGCTCCAGCCATTCGCCGAAGTGGAAGCCGGTGTCCCACAGGTAGGTCTCGTGCGCCCGCGGCTCGGGATGCTCGGCAGCCCGGAGATGGTGCCGGCCGCCAGCGGCCTGTTGTGCAGCGGATTCGACCCACTTCACCATGGACGGATACTGGCGTCGGAGCAATTCGAGGTCTCCGTACTGGCGCCAGATCTTCCACGGCACGATCACGGCGGCGTCTGCCCATCCGGCGGAACCGGCGGACATGTCCGTGAACGGGTTTCCGGAGGGGACGTTCCCCGGAGGATTGGGGATGACGGTCGGCACGGTGCCGTCGGACCACTGGTCAGCGGCCAGATCCCGGAGCCATTTGTCGGTGAAGCCGGCCACATCATGGGTGAAGGCGGCCGCGTCAACGTAGATCTGCCAGTCTCCGGTGAAGCCTGAGCGTTCCCGCTGCGGGCAGTCGGTCGGAATGTCGCAGGCGTTGCCCAGGAAACTCCGGACCGCTGCTTCATGCAGCCAATTCACGGCCTCGTCACTACAGGTGAACGTGCCGCGCTCTTCCAAATCAGAGTGGACAAACACTGCCCGAATGTCCTCGGAACTGAGCTCTTCCGGGCCGCCATCGATTTGGACATACCGGAATCCGTGCGTCGTATGGCGTGGCTCAAACACTTCGCCCTCTACACCTTTGGCGACGACCACATCGACCTGACCTGCGGGCAGGAGTTCCTGAGTGGCGAACATAAACGCCCGAAGGTGGTCGGTGGTGACAGAGCCGTTCTGGTTGAGGCTTTCGCCATGCAGCAGCGCCGACCTGGTTCCTTTCGGTCCCAAATTGCTCAACCGCACCCAGCCGTTGATGTTCTCGCCGAAATCAACAACCCACGATCCCGAACCGATGCCGGTGACAGATACGGGTTCCAGGGTTCGTTTGGCCTTCACCGGAGGCGCAACGCTGGTGATGAGCCGGGTCCGGTCAAGGGTAAGGGGTTCGGAAGCGGGCAACGCGTTCGCCCAGCCGGAGGCGTCGAATCCCGGTGCCGCCCAGTCGGCGGTGCTGCCTCCGAGCTGGAATTGTCCATCCATGAGGTCAGCCGCGGTGACCAGGCTCGGCGTTGAGCGCCAGCTTCGGTCTGTGCCCACGACTTCCGTTGTACCGTCGGCGTAGCTCAAATGCAGTTCGGCGAGGACGGCTACCCGGTTTCCGAATCCGTTGGCTTCGCGTTCGAAGCCATGCCGGCCACGGAACCAGCCGTCACTGACCAGGAGGCCCAGGGCGTTTCCGCCTTCGGTGACCATGTCGGTCACGTCGAACTGCTGGACCTGCAGATTGCTTCGATAGGAGGTGAACCCTGGCGTCAGTTCCAGATCACCGACCCGGTGGCCGTTGAGGAAAGCCTCATAGATGCCATGGGCTGTGACCAGCAGCCGTGCCGAGGCAATCGATGTGCGGGTCTCGAAGCTTTGGCGGAGGGAATAGGCCGGGCGGCGTCCGGGCTCCTCGGCTACGGACTCGAAGGGCTCGATCCATTCAGCTCCGAGATCTGCAGGGGACAGGAGACCCGTCAGCCAAGGATATTCGCGTGACCAGTCACTGGTGCCCTGTTCAGTCCAGACCTTCAGCTGGATGGTACGCCGTTCACCTGCGACCGGGGACGGGCAGCCGGCCAGGGCGTCGACAAGCACGTTCCGGTCGTTCTCGACGCGGCCGCTGGACCAGGTCCCTGGCTCTACGGTGTTGGATGCGATCCCTCCGACTTCGATCTCGTAGGCGGTTTGGCTGCCTGCATCTTCCGGGAGCCACCAGGAAAGCCTTGGGGTCGGGACTCCGCAGGGTTCCCCCTCGTTGAGGTGTTCGAGACGGACGTGCGTGGGCGAATTCATGTAACAGGTCTCCAGAGGCTGCAGGGATGTGGACGGGGTGCGGTCAGCGGACGCGTTTGACGAACAGCACGGCGATTCCGCCGACGAGGGCGCAGGCTGCACAGATGAGGAAGAAGAGAGCGTAGTTATTGCCTGTTGTTCCCAGAATCAGTGCGCCGACGATCGGGACAATGGAACCTGGGAGCTGGGCCGAGAGCTGGTAGACGCTCATGGCCTTGGCGACGTTCTTCGGATCAGGGACGACCTCGGCGGCGATGGCCAGGTCCACGGTCAGGTATGTTGCCTGGCCGATGGTGGAAATGATGAAGGCGGTGAAGAAGCCCTCAACGCTCTGGGTTACTGCGGCCACGATGAATGATGAGCTCATGATCAACGCTGCGGAGGCGGCGAAGGCTTTGCGCCGGTTGAGCCGGTCGGAGAGCCAGCCGGAGATGATGAAGCAGAGGATGGAAATCGGTGTGGCGATGATCGTCGCCTGGGCGTAGATCCCTGTTGCGGTCCCGATGTCCAACTTTACGGCGTCGACAAGGAAGTACACCGCGTAGGTGACGAGTCCGCCCATGGCGATCCCGAACATGAACCGGCTGGCCCAGTTGAAGGCGTAGTCACGGTTTTTGACCGGGTTGATCCAGAAACTGCGAATGAGGTCACCGAAAGAGTAGCGGCCGAAGGATCCTGGTGCGGCACCTTTGTCTGCCTTGCGGATAACAAAGGAAACGACAAGCACGGCCAGGACAGCTACGGCACCGGGCAGTGCCATCATGAGCGCCGGCACGGAGGCCAGCTGCGTGACGAGTGCGACGCTCAACAGCACAGCCATGGACGTGACCAGCCCGATGAGCCCCGAGACCCGGGCCCGCAAGTGATCCGGAACGAGTTCTGGGATGAGGGCGAGGAAGGCGACTATGGCACCGGCGAAACCGATCTGGGCGACGGCGTAACCGATTGCCGCAACAGTGATGCTCGGAGCAAAGCCCACCACCAGCAAACCGAGAAGGGCCACTAGGGAGCCTCCGATGAGCCAAGGCCGGCGTTTGCCGAAACGGCCCCGGGTGCGGTCCGAGAGTGAACCGGCGATCGGGGTCGCCACCGTTGAGGCCAGTGCGCCCACAGCCATGATGGCCGATAGGCCCAAGGCCTTTCCTTCGAGGTCGATCTGGGCCGCGCGCAGGGCGATGGTGACCACCAGTGGGCTGAGGCTGCCGAAGTATAAGCCGAAGCCGGCCAGGACCACTGCCGGGATGAGCAGTTTCGAGGGCGGGGCAGCGGGATTCAGCGGAGCGTCGGGAACCACTGAAGATTCGGTCGGGACAAGCGGGGCGGGGGATTGCGGCTGCATAGTCGTCATTGACCTCAAACTTCCTTGTAGAGATGAGCTACATCACACGCTACCACGAAAACCGTGGATCAACTGTTTTTTGTGATTTGAATAAACAGTTTCTCTCATGGTTTTTTCTTTGGGTGCCTCTTGCTCTACCGTGGTGGCATGGGACTACGAGCAACCGGCAGCTACCCCACGGGTATGCGGCGCCGCGAGAAGATCATCGACGTTGCTGTTGATATGTTTGGCGCCGACGGCTATTACGCGACGCCCATGTCGGCAATAGCCGAGGCTGTCGGCATCAGTGAAAGCGGCCTTGCCCACCATTTCCGCAGCAAGAATGTTCTACTGCAGGCCGTGGCCGAGCGCCGGCTTCAGGAGACGGCCGCATGGTGGGAAACCCTTCCAGGCTCCGACTCTGCGATTGGGATGTTCGACGAGATGGTCGAGGCAACGCGTCGCTTCCTGGCCCAACCCGGACTGATTGAGTTGTTCGTCCTGTCCATCTCCGAGGCTGCAGATGCAAGCAGTCCGGCTCATGCCAGATTGTCTGAACGCTACGAGGCTGTTGTCGCGCAGTTCGCGGCCCGCCTTCAGAAAGCTGCCGACCGCGGAGAAATCCGGACGGACGTGGACATGGAACTTATTGCCCGTGAGAGCATCGCCGTCAGTGACGGCCTGCAGGTCCAGTGGGTCCTGTCCAGCGGCAAGGTGGACATCGTTGCCGGGATAGCCGAATATGCCAGGAACCTTAAGGAGCGCCTTACCCCTGCGTGACCAGCGGCGGTACTTCGTCTGCGGGTGCAGGCGCAGGCCGCCGTTTGAACTGCATGCCCCGTCGTCGGAAAATTCCGACGGCAGCGACGCGTCCAAGCCGTAACGCGCTTCGCGGCGTCCCGTTGCAGGGTGACCGGAATTCGCGCGGGCGTGGGTGCGACCCTTCTTGGTGCCTCCATTCGAGGGGACCGGGGCAGTCCAGGTCCTCTGCCAGTGCATGCGCGCGGTTGGATGTCCGGCAACGGCCGTCGGCGTCCTGACGAGCATCGCCGGCTTCACGTACCAATGCACACCTGGGCGGCCGCTGCGCCCTAAGCCTCAGTGCCCCGGTGGAGGGGCGGGTTGGCTGTTGGCGCGTGCGGCTTCGATCTGATTAGTCGTTGCGTACAACGACTAGGTCGACAAAAAACAGTGAATGCATTGTTTTTTCGGGTATCCTGAACGAGGATTAGTCCCTTCGGCAGCCCTTGAAGCTTAGTGGCCGCCCCGAACAAACCCTGGGCCAGATCACCGTACGAACCTTGCGGCGGCTCGTTGCCGCGTAGTTGTTTTGCGTCGAAATCAAAGGAGATTGTGATGACGATGACCCATCCGCTGAATGACTCTTTCCAAGACGATGAGATCGCCACCTTGCAGGCAGCCTTCGACATTGTCATTCCGCCTGATGAAGCCCCCGGGGCCTGGTCGGGAGGTGTCGAAAACCTCCTGACGGAACATTTGTCAGGGTTCATGTCCTGGTGTGTTCTCCCGCTCCGCCGCGCCGCAGAAGCGTTGGACACCGCTGCCCGATCCGCACTGGGCGAACATTTCAGCGACTTGGAAGCAGACCAGCAACTTGCCATTTTCAACGAACAACATGCGTTGGAAGAAGCACCTACCCCTGTTCCCGGGGCATCCGACCACCAGGCGCCACAGCCCTTGGCCGCATTGATCGCTGTCGCCTACCAGGGCTACTATGCCGGCACTTCAGAACCCGCAGGGTGGTCCGTGGCCGGATTCGCTTCAGTCCCGACGGGGGTCACAGCACTCGACCCGGACCCTATCGCTGCGACGGCGCCGGAGTTGCTCGCAGCCTCGTACGACGCGATCGTGATCGGAACCGGCGCCGGCGGCGCTGTAGCGGCCGCTGAGCTGGCGGCCGCCGGTCTGAGCGTCCTCTGTATTGAACGCGCCCGCGCCAGCCGTGACGTTGAGCTGCGTGGCAACCACTTGCAAGGCAAACGGCTCGAACTGTACGACGTCACAGCGGGTCCGGGCCCTGGCAGCCCCCGCGTCCTCGAAGCAGAGGACGGCACGACCGAACTTCTCGACGGTCAGGGCAATGGGACGGAATACGGCCTTGTTGCGATGGCCGTGGGCGGTGGAACCAGGGTATGGCAGGGCATGTCCTGGCGTTTCTACCCGGAAGACTTCTCCATGGCCTCGCACTATGGCGTCCCCGAAAACAGCACGCTGGCGGACTGGCCGTTCGGCTACGACGAGCTGGCCCCGTACTACGAGCGGGTCGAGTGGGAACTTGGCGTCTCCGGAGAGGCTAACAGCGCCGTCGGGCGCAGACCAGCGCGGGCAACGCAATATCCCATGCCTCCGTTGCCCGGTGACCGGACCCGGCTCCTCCTCAGTGCGGCGGCACACGATCTGGGCTGGGAAGCGTCGCCGATTCCCTTCGCCATCAACAGCACGCCCCGGAATGGCAGGGGAGCCTGTGTTCAGTGCTCCCAGTGCGTCGGGCACACCTGCCCCGTGGGCGCAAAAAACGGCACCCACAACACATTCCTGCCGCGCGCTCTCGAAACAGGAAACTGCCATCTGCTGACGTCAACGCAGGCCGTGGCCATCGAGCACGACAACCATGGACGGGCATCCGCGGTTCGAATGATCAGTGAGACCCCCGAAGGCCCCGTCGAACGAACCCTGAGGGCAGGTCTGGTGGTCGTTTCCGCCGGGGCGATCGAAACACCCAGGCTCCTCCTAGCCTCAGGCCTGGGAAACGAATGGGTCGGACGGAATCACCATTCGCACGGCGTAGCCCTGGCCATCGCAGGACACTCCCCGGACGGGGCCAAAAGCTATGCCGGACCAGGGCATTCGGTAGCCAGTGTCGATTTCGTCCACCGGGACGGCGAAGCATGGGGTGGCGGGGTGATGTTTGACGTTCCGCCACCGCTGCCGCTCAGCAGGGCCCTGTCCGGCGCGATGTTTTCCGGCGCGCCTTTCGGACTCAGGCACAAGGAATGGATGCGTTCAAGCACCATTGCCCTGGGCACCATGTCAATGGTCCAGGAAATTCCGCATGCGCTCTCAAGAATCTCGCTCGACCCACGGGTAACCGACCGCTACGGCATGCCCGCCGCCAGACTCCGGGGTGTCCCACATGAGGCAACCCGGGAGGCGACGGACTATATGAAGGACAAGTGCCGGGAATGGGTGGAACGAGCCGGAGGGCAGGGCGTTTTCGCGATAGGGGACCCCGGCGGTTCCCGCGGAGCCGAACATTCAGCTGGAACGGCCCGCCTCGGCCATGACCCTCAGACCTCAGCCTGCGACCCGCAAGGGCGCCTGCACGGGACGAACAATGTCTACGTCGCCGACGCGTCCCTGCATCCAACCAACGGCGGCTTCAACCCAGGCCTCACCGTCATGGCCAACGCCATGCGCGTCGGAGCCCTGATCGCCCGCACCTGACCGCCAACCGTCCCGACCATAAACAGCCACCCTCACCATCCGTCTACGAGGAACCTCACGATGAAAACAGCAGAACAACCAGCAGCGCCCACATCCCGCGAGACCACCGCCATCCTTGACAGCCCAGCGGGCGCTTCCGAGCCCGTTATTGAAGACGCCTTGACGTCGTTGGCCCGCGAGGCGCAGGAACTCGACTTCGAATCGTTCGGCTACGGGGATGCGTGGGCTGTCGGCTCCCACCTGGTCCATCTGGCTACCGACCGGGAACTTCCCGTCGTGGCGACCATATTCTTCGGAGACCAACGCGTATTCCACGCAGCCCTTCCAGGCACCAGCGCCGACAACGACGACTGGCTCGAGCGAAAAATCCGGACGGTTCGCCGCTTCGGACGGGCCTCGATGCAGGTGTCGACACAGTTCCAGTCCGTAGGGCTCCGACTCGAAAACCTCCCCCACCTGGACCCGGCACTCTTCGCCGGGGCAGGGGGAGCGGTGCCGATCCGGATCCGCGGATCGATCGTCGGCATCATCGCGGTCTCCGGACTGACAGACCAAGCAGATCACGACCTCGCCATCGAAGCGCTCCACCACCATCTCCACGGCCACGAGGCCGTCAGGGCTGACACCGGAGAAACCGCGTGAGCGTAGGTCAGGACGCCAGCGGAGGCTCGGCCGAACCGGACACAACCCCTCGCCCCGTCCTGGTGGACGTGGCACGCCGGGCCCGGGTATCCACCGCCACAGTCTCCAACGTGTTGAACAAACCCCAGCTCGTGGCCTTCAAAACAAGATTGCGGGTCATCAAGGCAATGGATGAGCTGAAATATCACCGGAACGAAGCCGCGGCCTCACTCCGATTGGGCAAAACCAGTCAGCCTGCCACCGCGACACCTGTACCGGGGCGAGTGCCGGAGGATCCTGCCGGGCCCGTCACCGATGAACCACGCAGGGAACCTGGAACCACCCATCGCGCACCTTGGCACGAAATTCCCCGTGGCATGCCGGTGCATGTCCTCGTGCACGGGCAGGTAGTCGGCACAGGAACGATCGATGATGCCATGCCTGACGGCTCCGCCGTGTGGATCTGGCTTGAGGACGGCGCCGGTCGGACCATGATCGAGCAAAAACCCGGTGTGTTAATCGCGTATGCGTAAAAACCCCGGCTCCTACCTTCCAAAGGCAGGAGCCGGGGTCGTGATTACATCAAGCATCGCCTAATAAGTAGCGCGGCCGCCGCTGATGTCATAGACAGCTCCTGTGGAGAAACTGACTTTATCGGAGGCGAGCCAGGCCGCCAGCTCAGCAACTTCCTCCGGACGACCGGCACGCTTCATGGGAATAAGGCCCGTGATATGCGCCAGGACTTCCGGAGCGGTGTCATCGTTCATGGGTGTCTCGATGACGGCCGGAGCGATGGCATTGACCAGAACGCCGCTTGTCGCGAGTTCCTTTCCCAACGATTTGGTCATGGCGATGACGGCCGCCTTGGAAGCGGAGTAGGCAGACAGGTTGGGGTTACCGTCCTTCCCGGCCATGCTGGCGAAGTTGATGATCCTGCCCCAACCCTTCGCCCGCATTCCGGGTATGAAGGCCCGGCACAGGTTGAACGTACCGGTGACGTTGACGGCGAACACGTGTTGCCATTCCTGGTCCGTGACCTCCCAGAGGGGCTTATTTGGGCCGACAATGCCCGCACAATTGATGAGGATGTCTGCGCTGCCGACGCGCTCCGCTGCCTCGGCGATGCTGGCGGAATCTGATACGTCGACCACGACGTCTGCGCTCTCTGCCAGGTCAAGGGTGATGACCTTGACGCCGTCAGCGGTGAGGCGTTCTGCGGCGGCGGCGCCTAGCCCACTGCATCCGCCGGTGATGACGGCTGTTCGTGTCATCGGATGTACGCACTTTCGTAGTTGAGCCCGATTTGGGCGCGGACCTGGTCCATGGCTGCCATGATCGCGGCGCTCTCCTGAGGGGGCAGGACCTCACCGCTTGTGGCCCCGGCCCGGATGAGTCGCTCCACTTCGGCGGCTTGGTACTGCATCCCCCGGCTCGTGACGGACTGGTCGAATTCTTCGACGACGTTCCCGTCCGCGTCAGAACGCGTGAACGCTGAAGGGGCGTACCAGACCGCTTCGATGTCAATCCGCCCGGCGGTGCCGATGATGGATGCCCGGTTGGGACCGGCCGTGTCCAGGGCACAGTGAATCAGGGCCTGTTCTCCGTTGCTGTATTCGAAGATCATTGCCGTCTGCCTGTCCACGCCCGTGGGTGTCTTGCTCGCTGTTGCGCGGATGGCCGTCGGAGACCCGAAAATGTCAAAGGCAAACGAGACAGGGTAGATTCCGAGGTCCAGAAGTGCCCCTCCGCCGAGCGCCGGGTTGTTGAGCCTGTGTGCAGGGTCCTTGGGCAGGTTCTGGTTATGGTCAGCGATGAGAGTCCGGACCTCGCCGAGAGCGCCGGAACTGATCAGTTCGCGGATCCGGACCATGTGCGGCAGGTACCGGGTCCACATGGCCTCAAGGACCACGAGCCCGCTGGATTCCGCATATTCCGTGACTTCCCGCGCCTGCTCTGCGTTCATGGCGAACGGCTTCTCCACGAGAACGTGTTTGCCTGCCTTGAGCGCCAGCAACGCATTCTCGGAATGAAACGTATGAGGTGTTGAGATGTAGATGACATCCACGTCCGGGTCGGCGACGAGGTCCTCGTAGCTGGCGTGCGCTGTCGGCAGACCAAACCTGGTGGCAAAGGACTGCGCCGATTCCAGGGTGCGTGACCCCACTGCCTGCACAGTGAAGCCGTTCTCGAGCAGGTCTTGGGTCTGGAGGCCAGCGATGAATCCCGTCCCCAGGATTCCCCAGCGCAGGGGAGGCGGAGCCGGGGCGTCCGTGCTGATGGAGAGGTTTGACATTTATAGGGTTCCTTTCGGCGTAACTGGGCCCTCTGTGGGCGGCCGGGTCGCCTGTTCGAGTAGTTCCAGCAAATGGTTGTATTGGTGACCGGTGGCGCGCGTGAGCCCGATTTCGCAGGTCCGGTTGGTGGAGGCATAAGCCTCGAAACTCCGCGTTCCGATAGCTTTCGCTTCGCGGGCGGTCGCTGACGCTGTCAGTTCGGGGTGTAGCATGCCGCGGTCCCCGGCGAATGCACAGCACCCCCAGTTATCGGGAACGACGACCTCGCCGGCGAATTTTGCTGAGATGCGCATCATGGCATCGTTGGTGCCCAGCTGGGTTGAGGAGCAGGTTGGATGCAGGGCCAGTGAACCGATAGGCGTGGTAGCGCTGAGGTGAACGAGGACCTGCTCGTCGACAAACGTAACGGCGTCCAGAATGCGGAGGCCCGGGAAATCAGCGCTGGCGGCCTCTGTCAGCTTTTGTAGTCCCTCCGTGCAGGATGCAGCATCACAGACGATCGGTAGCCGCCCTTGGCCGCTGGCTTCCCACAATGCCGGCAGGACGCGTCCACGCATGACCGAAAGCCCGTCAGTGAGTCCCTTGGACTTCCACGGCGTCCCGCAGCACATGCTCTCGATGCCCGCTGGCACGGCGACGTCAACTCCGGCGCGTTCGCACAGTGCCAGGAAAGCTGCGGTCACCCCGGCGCCGCCGTCTGCCGGTCCGAACATCGTGCCGATGCAGGCAGGGAAGTAGACCGCCTGCGGATTGGCGGCGGTCTGGGCGGCGCGTGCCGTACCTCCCGCCGGCAGGTCTACCTCCCACAGGGGAACCGTCTCGTGTCCCAGGATGCCGCGTGCCGCGTGCGCGGCGCCGGTGACCAAAGGCGCGGGGAGTTTCTTGACAGCACTCAATGCCAGCCCGCCGATTTTGGCTGCCGCACCCCAATGGTTGGCTGCCGTCTTCCAGCCGCGCTGCTCCATTCCAGTCCGTTGCTCGGCTCGGAGCCGTCGGACCAAGTCGCCGGTGTCGATCAGGACCGGGCACGCCGTCTGGCACATGCCGTCCACGGCACAGGTGTCGATCCCGTCGTATTGGTACTCGGATTCGAGTTCCTTGAGCAACGCAGTGTCACCGGCCGCTCTGGCGTCGGCGATTTCTCTGCGCAGGGCGATCCGTTGCCGCGGCGTGACCGTGAGGTCTTTGCTGGGACATACCGGCTCGCAGTACCCGCATTCGACGCAGCGGTCCACTTCCTTTTCGACAGTGGGGGCGACTTTCAGGTGTGAAATGTGTGAGTCCGGGTCTTCATTGATCAGAACGCCGGGGTTGAGCAGCCCGGCCGGGTCACAGAGCTTCTTGATCTCCTGCATGACGGCATAGAGCTCATCGCCGTATTGGCGCCGGACGAAGGGGGCCATGATCCTTCCGGTCCCGTGCTCGGCTTTGAGGGTTCCGTCGTGGCTAAGAACCAGTTCAACCATGTCCTCGGTGAAGGCAACGTATCGGTCCACACCTCCCGCACCGTTGAAACGCTCATTGAGCAGGAAGTGGATGTTGCCGTCCTTGGCGTGGCCGAAAATAACGCTGTCTTCGTAGCCGTGACGGTCAAAGAGTTCGACGAGTTGCTCGCACGTGTCCAGCAGGGCCGGCACTGGCACGGCGATGTCTTCCAGGAGTGCCGTGGTGCCCGAGGGCCGGTTGCCGGCGACTGTGGCGTAGAGACCCTTGCGGATGTGCCACAGGTCGGCGCGGTCCCGCGGGTCCTGACTCAATGCCGCGGGGCCGGCCAGTGGAAGCCCTTCCAGAAGGGTGCGGCTGTTCTCGGCGAGGTGAGCGAGCTCTTCGGCGGAATCGGCCTGGTGTTCGACGAGCAGGGCAGCGTGACGGTCCACCGGCAAAGTACGGAGCATCTCGATGGCCCGTGGGTCGCGTTGGGCTACACGGAGCGAGGTCGCATCGAGCAATTCGACGGTTGCGAAGCCGGAGCCGACGAGCCCGGGAAGGGCGCCGGTGGCGGCGCCCAGGGAATTGAAAACCAACAGGGCTGTCGAGTGCCGGGACAGGGCCGGGATGGTCCGGAACGTTGCCTCAGCGATGAACGCGAGGGTTCCTTCGCTGCCGATGACGAGATGAGTGAGGATGTCGATCGCCGAATCATGGTCRACGAAGGAGTTCAGCCCGTACCCCATCGTATTTTTGATCGCGTACAACTTCGCGACGGTCCGTAGCGAGTCCGGGTTGCCGCGGACGCGGTCCCGGAGCCTCAAGAGCCCAGCGTGCAGTTCCGGTTCAAGGTGACGGAGCCGGGCGTCGGCGTCCTTGTCTGCGCTGTTGATGACCGTACCGCTGGGCAGGACAAGGACGGCAGATTCCAGTGTCTGGTAGGTGTTGTATTCGATGCCGCATGCCATACCGCTGGAGTTGTTGGCGACGACACCGCCGATGGTGCATGCTGCTTCGCTGGCGGGGTCGGGACCGAGTTTCCGCCGGTACTGGGCCAGACGTGCATTGACTTGGCGAACGGTCGCGCCGGGCTGGACACGGACCTTCAAGCCATCCTCGAGCACGTCGATCTCCCGGAAGTTGCGGCGGCTGTCGACAAGCACCCCGGCCGTGCTGGATTGCCCACTGAGGCTCGTTCCTCCGGATCTGAATGTCAGGTGCGTGCCCTGCGAGGCGCCGGCGCGCAGCAGGTTGGCGATGTCGGCGGTCCCGTCCGGGGTGACGACAGCCTGGGGCGTCAGGAGGTAGTGGGAAGCGTCATGGGCCAGCGCCAGCCGGTCGGTTGCCCGTGACCTCAGGCCCCCGGGCACGGCCTCCTCCAGGGCCGACAACAGCTGCCGGTCTACGACGGGAAGACGCGCTGGAAGGGGCAAGCTAGTGGGATTCACGGGAGACCTCCGGGCCGCTGGAGCCGAGAAGGAAGTCAAGGTCCGCGCCGGTGTCTGCCTGCATGACGTGATCCACGTACAGCTTCTCCCACCCTCGGGTCGGGGCAGCGAAGCCGTCAACCGTGGCCTGGTTCGGCCGTCGCTGGTCAAGTTCGGCTTGGGGGACGTCGATGGAGAGCGTGCGGTTGGGGACGTCCAGGATGATGTAATCGCCGGTCTCGACAATGCCCAGCGGTCCGCCCGCGGCGGCTTCGGGAGTCACGTGCAGGATGACGGTGCCGTAGGCGGTGCCGCTCATACGCCCGTCACAGATACGGACCATGTCGCGCACTCCCTGCTCCAAGAGCTTTTTCGGCAGCGGCATGTTGGACACTTCCGGCATGCCGGGGTATCCCTTGGGGCCGCAGCCGCGCAGGATAAGTACCGAGTCGGCGTCGACGTCCAGGTCCGGGTCATCGATGCGGGCATGCATGTCTTCAATCGAGTCGAACACCATGGCCCTGCCGCGGTGCGTGAGCAGGGCCGGAGTGGCTGCCGCTGGTTTGACGATCGCACCGCCAGGGGCAAGATTTCCGCGCAGGACAGCGATCCCGGCGTCGGGCTGCAACGGGGCGGTACGGGCGGTGATGACTTCCGGATCCCAGATGCGTGCATCGTCGAGATAGGCGACCAAGGGTTTGCCGGTGATGGTGAGAGCAGTGGGGTCCAGCAGGTCCTTGACCTCACGCAAGACCGAGAGCAGCCCGCCGGCGCGTTCGAAGTCGTCCATGAGGTAACGGCCTGCGGGCTGCAGGTTGACCAGAAGGGGGACACCGGAACCGATCCGGTCGAAGTCATCGATCGTCAGGTCGATGCCGAGGCGTCCTGCGATAGCGAGCAGGTGCACGACGGCGTTCGTGGAGCCTCCGATGGCGGCCAAGGCAACGATGGCGTTGTGGAATGAGCCGCGGGTCAACAACGTGCTTGGCGTGCGGCCTTCGGCGACGAGTTCAACGATCATACGTCCGGTGTCGTGGGAGCGTTCCAGCAGCCGGCTGTCCGGTGCCGGTGTTCCGGCGATGCCCGGGATGGTGGTGCCGAGGGCTTCGGCGACAAGGGCCATGGTGGAGGCGGTGCCCATGGTGTTGCAGTGTCCGCGGCTGCGGATCATGGACGATTCAGATTTGAGGAACTGTTCCTGGGTCAGGGTGTTGCCGCGGACTTCTTCGCTGAGCCGCCAGACGTCTGTCCCGCAGCCCAGAGCCTGGCCTTTGAAGGTTCCGGTGATCATCGGACCACCCGGCACGACGACGGCGGGAAGATCGACGGAGGCCGCTGCCATCAGCAGCGAGGGGATGGTTTTGTCGCAACCACCCAGTAAAACGACACCGTCGATGGGGTTGGCGCGGAGCATTTCCTCGGTGGCCATGGCCGCCATGTTCCGCCAAAGCATGGCGGTAGGACGCACCTGGGTTTCGCCGAGCGAGACCACCGGAAGGTTCAGCGGGATGCCGCCTGCCTCGTAGATGCCGTTCTTGACGCTTTCGGCGACTTCATTGAGGTGGGAATTGCAGGGCGTCAGGTCCGATGCGCTGTTCGCGATTGCTATGTGGGGCCGGCCGTCGAACGCATTTGCCGGGAGTCCGCGGCGCATCCATGCCCTGTGGATGTAGGCATTCCGGTCGGTTCCCTTGTACCACTGGGAGCTGCGTTGCTCAGTCACGACTGCTCTTCTTCCGTTTTTTGGAATATGTATCTAAGATATGGAACATCATGAACAGTATTCCTCAAAATGACAAGACGGAACAGGGGCAAGACGAGAAGCTTGTCGGTTCCGATCGGGTGCTCGCGGTCCTTGTGGAGCTGGCGCGCCATCCCGAGGGCAGCGGCCTTGATGAACTCGCCAAAGCACTCAGCAGTGCCAAGCCCACCGTCCACCGCGCGTTGGCGTCCCTGCGGCGTGCCGGGCTGGCCGGCCGGGACGGTCGGGGACGCTATTCCCTGGGCGATGAATTTCTGCGGATGGCCTTCGCCCACCACGAAGCCAGGCCCGATCACCTGCGTGTCCAGCCCATCCTGGAGCGGCTCGCAGAACGGTACGGGGAAACGGCGCACTACGCCGTGCTCGACGGCCCCGACATTGTGTACCGGGCCAAAGTCGACCCCTCCGTTGGTGCCATGAAGCTGACCTCCACCATCGGCGGCCGCAACCCCGCGCACGCCACAGGGGTTGGAAAAATGCTGCTTGCGCTACAGCTGCCGGACCTTGAATCCGTGCAGACGTGGGTTGGCGAACGGGAGCTGGTGCGCCGGACCGAACACACCGCCACCACGGCGCAGGAGCTCCACGCAGCCCTGACCTTGGTCCGGGAACGCGGTTACAGCATCGATGACCAGGAAAACGAACCCGGCGTCAACTGCGTCGCCCTGCCCATCTATCTCTCCTCACCCAGTGTCCCGACAGGGGCGATCAGCATCAGCGCCCTCTCGTACCGGACACCCCTGCAGACGCTCGTCGATGACCTCCCGGCCATCCGGAAAATCATCGCGGGCCAGGACGAAGACACCGAATCATGACAACATTCACCGCAAACGTCGCCTCGGAAGAACGCCACGTCCTCGCCGAGGGCCCGTATTGGGACGACGCCGCCGGAGGCGTTCTCTGGGTGGACATCGTCAAAGGCCAGGTGTTCGAAGGACGACTGAACAGCGACAAGGTTGTTCAAACCCGCCGCCACGACTTTGACGGCATGGTCGGCGCAGCGGTCAGGTCCGTGCCTGGTGACCTGCTCGTCGCCGGGCAGGAACAGTGCATTGTCGTCTCTGCCTCGGGCGAACGCACCATGGGCCCCCGGATTGTTCCCGAGGGCAAGCCCAGCCGGACCAACGACGGTGCCTGCGACCCCGCCGGGCGGTTCCTGATTGGCACTCTCGCCCTGGACGGTCGCACCGGCGAGGAAACACTGACCCGCGTCGAACACGACGGGGAACTGACCAGCATCGATGACGATCTTTCGCTCTCCAACGGTCTGGCATGGTCCCCGGACGGGCGGCTGTTCTACAGCACCGACACCATCGGCGGCATCATCCGGGTCCGGGACTACGACCCCGACACCGGCCACATGGGTACCCGGCGAGAGCACCTTCGCATCACAGATGGCTACCCGGACGGAATCTGCACCGATTCCCGTGGACACCTCTGGGTCGCCATCTGGGGCGCCGGGGAGATCCGGTCCTACTCTCCCGAGGGCAACCACGAACACACAGTAAAAGTCCCCTGCCCACACCCATCCAGCATCGCCTTCGTGGGCCCCGGACTGGACCTGCTGTTGATCACCACTGCATCACGTGACCTCACCGAGGCCGACCTCCGCACCTACCCGGACGCCGGGCGCCTCTTCACCGCCCGCGTGGGAGTCTCCGGAACCCCGTGCAGCCCATGGTCCGGGCGTTGGAGCAGCACGCCGTCCAGCCACTGACACTTTCCCGCATCCACCTTTACTCAGCACAGGAGATCACCCATGTACCTCATGAGACTCGGCGAAGCCGGCTCGGAAAAACCGGTCGTCCGCATCGACGACACCCACTACGTTGACGTCTCTGACGTCGTCACGGACTTCAATGAGGCCTTCTTCGGCGCCGGCGACATGACCAGGCTCCAAGGCGTCGTCAACGAACGGTCCGCCGCCGGCAACGTAAAGGCCTTCGCCGGCGAGCGTATCGGCGCCCCGATCGCACGTCCCCATCAGATCCTCTGCATCGGTTTGAACTACAGCGACCACGCCGCCGAAACCGGGCAGGCTGTGCCGGAAGAACCAATCCTCTTCACCAAGTCACCCAACACCCTGATCGGACCCAACGACGAGGTCCGCATCCCACGCGGATCAACCAAACCGGACTGGGAAGTTGAACTAGGCATCGTCATCGGCAAGAGGACCAGCTACCTGGACAGTATCGAGGAGGCACGTGAGGCCATCGCCGGGTTCGTCGTCGTCAACGATGTCAGCGAACGCGCCTTCCAGATCGAACGCGGCGGCCAATGGTCCAAGGGCAAATCCGCCGAGACCTTCAACCCCGCCGGGCCGTGGCTGGTGACCCCTGATGAGATTGATGACGTCCTGAATCTGGGCATGTGGCTGGACGTCAACGGCATCCGCCGCCAGGACGGCTCCACGTCCACGATGATCTTCGACCCCTATTTCATCGTCCACTACCTCAGCCAGTTCCTCGTGCTCGAACCAGGGGACCTGATCAACACCGGCACCCCGCCAGGGGTCGGCATGGGCTTCAAACCGCAGATCTGGTTGCAGCCTGGTGACGTGATGGAACTGGGCATCGAGGGCCTCGGCTCCCAGCGCCAGCCCGTCCTGGCGCCGCGGTAACCCCGCCATGAGAGCCTTCATACTGACCGGGGCAGGAGAGTCCGAAGTCCAGGAGGTCGCACCTCCGGTCGCCGGCCAAGGACACGTGGTCGTAGACGTTGAACGCGTTGGGGTGTGTGGGACGGACGTCGAATTCTTCACCGGCGAAATGCAGTACCTGCATGAAGGACACGCCCGCTACCCCATGCGGCTCGGCCACGAATGGAGCGGGACGGTCTCCGCCGTCGGTGACGGCGTGGATGCCAGCTGGCTCGGCGTCCGCGTCACCGGCGACACCATGCTCGGCTGCGGCACCTGTCGACGCTGCCTGGGCGGGAACCAGCACGTCTGCGAAAACAGATTCGAAGTTGGCATTCGGGGCGGCTTCGACGGCGCCCTTGCCGAGCAAATCACTGTCCCGGTGAACTCCTTGCATGTACTACCCAACGGCGTCGACGAAGTCCTCGGGGCCTTGGTCGAGCCCGGCGGCAATGCGCTGCGCTCCGTCGAGGCAGCGGCACTGCAGGCCGGGGACCGCGCCCTGATTCTGGGGGCCGGCACCATTGGCCTTCTCGCAGCGCTCTTTGCCCGTGCCCAGGGCGCCGAAGTACACCTGATGGGGCGGTCCCAAAGATCGCTGGCATTTGCCCGGTCTCTGGGATTGGACGGCGTCTGGACGTCGGAGGAGTTGCCGGACCTGCCCTTCGACGCCGTCATCGATGCCTCAAATGCGCCGTCACTTCCGGCGAAGGCGGTCCAGCTGGTGGAACCGGCCAAGCGCGTGGTTTTCGTCGGACTTGCCGGAAGCCCCAGCCTCGTCGACACGAGGGATCTGGCGCTCAAGGACGTGACCGCCGTCGGCATCCTCAGTGCTTCCCCGGGCCTGGCCGGAACCATTGATCTCTACGCCTCCGGCACGGTGGACCCGCGGCCGTTGGTGGCCGCCACCGTTGGCTTGGATGAGGTGGGCTACGTGCTGGCCGGCCAACGGCCAGCCGGCGCCGGGATGGGTCCCAAGGTCCATGTCGATCCACGAATCTAACCCACCAATTACAAAGGATCCTGCATGAATGACTTCAACGATCTTGTGGCCGTTGTCACCGGGGGAGCGAGCGGCATCGGCGCCGCCACAGCCGCAATGCTCCAGGCACGTGGCGCACGCGTGGCCGTGCTTGACAGGACGCTGGACGCCATCCCCGAGGGGATTCTTGGGGTCCGCTGCGACATCACTGACGATGCCGGGGTGAAGGACGCAGTGGCCGAGGTCGCGAAGCGGCTGGGCGGCATTGACATCGTCGTCAACAATGCCGGCATCGGTGCGGCCGGTGACATCAGTGCCAATGCTGATGAGGAATGGCACCGCGTGCTCGACGTCAACGTCGTCGGCGTCGCCCGCGTCACGCGGGCGGCTCTTCCCCATCTCCGGGCGTCCAACCATGCATCGGTGGTCAATACGTGTTCAGTCGTCGCTGGCATCGGTGTGCCTAACCGCACGCTTTACGCGGCAAGCAAGGGGGCGGTGGCCGCCCTTACCTTGGCAATGGCCGCTGACCACGTCGCCGACGGCATCCGGGTCAACGCGGTCACTCCCGGAACTGCCGATACGCCTTGGGTGGGCCGCCTGCTGGAGTCAGCAGAGGACCCGGGGCGGGCAGCCACAGCGCTCCGGAACCGCCAGCCCATGGGCCGGCTGGTTTCCGCAGCCGAAGTAGCCAACGCCATCGTCTATCTGGCCTCCCCTGCAGCCTCGTCGACGACCGGGACCTTGCTCGCCGTAGACGGCGGCATGTCGGGAATACGAGTCAACTAAGTAGGGTTTGTGGCCCCGTGACGGGATGAGTACGCAAGGGATGACGAGTACGGCCTGGCCGGGTTCGCGTGATCTTTGTGGCCTTTTGCTTCATATAAGTGGTCCCAAAGGGCGGGATGGGGCGGAAATTTCGGAGCACGCAGCCGCGGGTGACGAGTACCAAGCAGCGGGCGCAGTACGTGGAGCCTTCGCTGGCAGAAACTATCAATGAAAGGCAGTTCATATGAGCGGCACAAAACTGAGATGGGGCGTTGTCGGAACCGGGGGGATCTGCAGGAAGGTCGTCCCCGATCTCCAAGGGACCGAGAATGCGGAGCTTGTCGCTGTCGCATCCCGGGACCAGGGCCGGGCTGGTGCCTTCGCGGAGGAATTCTCAATACCGACCGCCTACGGAGCCTTTGAGCTGATGCTCCAGGACCCGGACATCGATGCTGTGTACATCGGCACACCCCACGGCGTTCATCACCGGATGGTGAGCGATGCCCTGCGTGCCGGCAAGCACGTTGTCTGTGAGAAGCCACTGGCGCTCAACGCCGCCCAGGTCAAGGACCTCACAGCTTTGGCTGCTGAGTTCAAGGTGTTCCTCATGGAAGCGATGTGGATGAAGTTCAATCCGGTCCTCACCGCCATTTCCGAGGTCATAAGTTCGGGAAAGATCGGTGAGGTCCGCAGCGTTCGGGCCTCATTTGGTCTGCCTTTCCCGGAAGATGGATCCAACCGATGGCAGCCGGGACTCGGGGGAAGTGCCCTGCTTGACCAGGGCATCTACCCTGTTACGCTGGCCCACACGTTCCTCGGCCGGCCGGAGAAAATCCAGGCCACGGGCACTGTCCGCCCCAGCGGGATCGATGTCGCCGAAGCGTTCACGTTCGGGTATGAGGACGGTCGTTTTGCCCAGGGCGCCAGCTCCATGGTCGAGTTCCTGGACCTCACGGCCTCGATTAACGGTACAAAAGGCTGGGTCACGATCGCGGCGCCTTTCTGGGACACCTCGGAATTCACTGTCCACGCCCCCACCTTCCAGGACGTTTCAGCGTCCGAGACGGTTGTGCTGGAACGGGAAGGCAATGGATACGTGCCGATGTTCAGAGCTGCAAGCCAAGCCATTCTGGACGGATCGCTGGAGCACCCCGTGCATACCTGGAGCGACGCTACCGAGGTATTCGAGATCATGGATGAAATTCGTCTACAACTTCAATAGGCGCTGCAGCCACTGCTTTTGAAATCCATGAGCCGGGCACGCGACACGAAAGCAGATGGCGCCCCACCTTGGGACGCCATCTGCTTTCGTCTTTCGTGCGCTCTGAGCAGGCACGGCCCGGTCGGCTAATTACCGCAGTCCGGTGCCGTCGGCCAGTCCTTCACCGGCTCAACGTGCGTAAAATCAGTGTGCTCCCACCGATGTGATGCTGTAACGACCGGGCGGGAGTTCCCGGTCAGGCGCGCCGTCCAGCCGGAGAAGCGCCGTCGCACCTTCAGGGATGGTGATGTCGAGCCGGAGCTGGTCATCGACCATGTCCCAACGGACGGATGCGAGGCCCAGGGGCGTCTCCAGAACACTCTCGGCCCAACTGAGCCCGCCGCCCGGTCGAGGTGCAATAAGGATTTTGGTGTAGCCGGGTTCCAGTGCCGCAATGCCGCCAATAACCCGGTGCATCCAATCGGCGACAGCGCCCAGAGCGTAGTGGTTGAAGGAAGTCATGTCCCCGGAGTTGATGCTGCCGTCAGGAAGCATGGAGTCCCAGCGCTCCCAAATCGTGGTCGCGCCCATGGTCACGGGATATAGCCAAGAGGGACATTCCTGCTGCAGGAGCAGCCGGTAGGCCTCGTCCAGGTGACCCGTGGTGCTGAGGGCATCCATGATGTAGGGAGTGCCCGCGAACCCCGTAGAGATCCGGTATTCGCTTTGGATGACGAGTTCCGCCAAACGGTCCCCGGCCCACGACAGATCGCCCGGGTCAAGGAGTCCGAACACGATGGCCAGCGTGTATGCCGTCGTGCAATCGCTCGTGATCCGCTGCCCGGAAATGTAGTTGGCGCGGAATGCTTCCCGGAGACGCCCTGCCATTTCGGCGAACTCCGCCTCTTCATCGGGCCTGCCCAGGATCGATGCTGCACGCGAAATCAGTATCGCTGAGCGGTAGATCGACGCGGTGGCGACCACTCCCGGATCCGCCTTGGCTGCCCATGGCTGGTTCGGCGGCGCGTCAGGGTCCAGCCAGTCACCGAACTGGAAGCCTGAATCCCAGGTCCCATTGGGTGAGAGCTTGTCACGCACGCGCCGGGCGTGCTGAATCATCGACCCAAAGCTTTCAGCGAGAACCCCGGAATCGCCGTAAGCCTCCCACAGGGCCCAAGGTACCCACACGGAGGCGTCGCTCCAGATCGCGGTGGAATCCGGCACAGGATAGCCCGGCGGCTGGGGGATGTATTTGAGCACATCGGGTACGACTGTGGGTACAAGTCCGTCCTGATGTTCTTGTTCCAGCCGGAGGTCCCGCAGCCAGTTGCGGAGGAAGTCCTTTGCCTGGAACAGATAGGCGGCGGTCGGCGCGAACACCGAGATGTCGCCCGTCCATCCCAGCCGCTCATCCCTTTGCGGGCAGTCAGTGGGGATGTCCAGGAAGTTGCCGCGCACACCCCACACAACGTTACGGTGCAACTGGTTCAGATGGCTGTCCGAGCAGCTGAAGTGTCCTGTGCGGGGCATGTCCGAGTGAATGATGACCGCGGTCAAGGAATCGGGCTGGAGAGCTTCAAGGCCCCCGGGCCAACCGTCGATTTCTACGTAGCGGAACCCATGAAAAGTCAGCGTCGGTTCGAACACATCCCCGTTGCCGCTGAGCGTGAACCGGTCCGTGGCTTGAGCGCGCCGAAGAGGCCTTGTGCCCAGGTCACCGTTCTCAAGGACCTCCGCATGCCGGAGAGTGACGGTGCTTCCTTCGGGCCCTGTCACTCGGACCCTGACCCAGCCCACGAGATTCTGGCCAAAATCTGCCAGGATCCGGCCCTTCGAATCCGCCCAAACCCGCTCTGGAAGTCGTTCCTGCTGCGGTCGTACCGCCGGTCCCACATAGGGTTCCAACTTGTCGAAATCGAACGAAACGGCGCGGACGCCGGACCATCCGGCCGTGTCGAGCCCCGGTTCATTCCAGCCGGGAATTCGAAGCCGGGCGTCGACGTGCTGGCCATCATAGATGTCGTTGGCCAGCACCTCGCTGGGGGATGAGAGCCACGTTTCGTCCGTTCCGATGACCTGCTCGTGTCCATCATCAAAGCGGACACGCAGTTCGGCGAAGCCAGCCAGTTCCTGCCCGTAAAAGGCGCGGTCCCCGTTCGGTCCCAGCCGTCCCCGATACCATCCATTGCCCAAAGCAAGTCCAAGTGCGGCACTCCCGGATCCGAGGAGCGCCGTGACGTCGTATTCGGCATACCGCAGCCTCCACTCGAAACTCGACCAACCCGGCGTGAGCAAGTCGGGGGCGACCGGCTGTCCGTTAATGGATGCCTCGACCACCCCCAGCGCGGACAGCACCAGTGAAGCCTTCAAGATGGGACCGTGATCGGGATCGATGGTGAACTCTTTGCGGAGTAATGGGGCTCCGTTGGAGTCTTCATCTGCGGCGATGAATTTAGCGGTCCAGTCAGTCATGTTTGGTTCTCCTCATAGCAATTGGTCGGCATGCCTTCGCCGGCCTGCGGTGCGGCTGTCGATGCGTCGTGCCGACGAGAAGGTGATCCCGGTGGGCGACTGCGCAGTTACAGCTTTCTCTTCCGATCCAAACCAGACGCCACAGTGCTCCGCGTGACGCCTGCATCGCGCCGAGTCCTGTGCCACTTTGACCCCTTTTCGAAGCCAGCTGGTAGACCCTCTTGAATCGTTTCGATAATCCTAAAGGAAAAACCGTGGATTCGTTGTTTATTGTGCTACGGTATCACTCAATGGCCCCGATGTGACCCGGCCCACATGGAAATCGTGAACCCGCAACACCGTATGGCGCCATACAAGACCCAGTTGAACGATTCGTTGCTTAGGTCCGTGGCAATGGCCGCCGCGGACAGTCAAAGGAGACTACAAATGACGCAGATTAGCCGACGCAGCTTTAACCAAACAGCCCTTTTCGGCAGCCTCAGTGCTGTCATGCTCGCGGCAGCCGGTTGTGCCCCGGCAAGTTCCGGGACATCGGGCGGTGCAGCCTCCACCAGCACCGACTTGATCACCCTGGCCCTGGACCAGGATTTCGTTGGCTTCGACCATGCCAAGCTGCCGAGCGGTTCCGCAGCCGTCCAAGCATGGCAGGCCGTCTACGACACCTTGCTGGTGATGGACTCCAACGGCAATGTTGTTCCCAACCTGGCGGAAAGTTTCGAATTCAACGACGCACATACAGTGCTCACCTTGAAGCTGCGGCAGGGCGTCAAGTTCCATGACGGAACTGTGCTTGATGCTGCAGCCGCCCAAGCCAGCCTGGAACACATGAAAACCGGCGGTGGCCCCGACTCCGGCCGCTTGGCCGATGTGACCATCACGGCTCCTGACGCTACAACACTTGTGCTGACCAGCAGCGCACCCAACGGACTCCTGCCGATGTGGATGGCTATGGCGCCCGGCATCGTTGCAAGCCCGGCCTCACTCAAATCGGCAGACCTCGAAATAAACCCTGTCGGCTCGGGGCCCTACAAAATTGATGCCTCTGCCACCACCTCGGGTGCAACCTACACCTTTGTCCGGAACGCTGAGCACTGGAACAAGTCCGCTTTCCCGTACGAAAAACTTGTCTTCAAAGTCATGACTGACATCAGCGCCCGCGTGAGTGCCCTGAAGTCCGGTCAAATCAACGGCACCAACATCAATTCCCAGTCGGCAGCCGAAGTGAAAGCATCGGCCACCTTGCTCGAAAGCCACGTCCAATGGGCCGGGCTCATTCTCGGTGACCGCAACGGCAGAGTCATCCCGGCCCTCGGAGAAGTCAAGGTCCGCCAGGCGATCAACATGGTGTTCGACAGGCCTGCCATCGTCAAGGCACTCTTCCAGGGCCAGGGCAAGGTGACCAACCAGATCTTCAACGACAGGAGTGAAGCGTTCCTCCCGGACATGATCGAGCACTACCCGTATGACGTTGAGAAGGCAAAATCCCTGATGGCCGAAGCCGGCTACCCTGACGGGTTTGAGCTGACCATTCCTTCCATCACGGGACTGGATTTCGCCAACCCAATCATTGTTCAGCAGTTGGGACTCATTGGCATCAAGGTGCAGCAAACGAAGCTCTCCGGCCCGCAGGCTTTCCCGGACATCTTCGCCGGCAAGTATCCGGTGTTCTTCTTCATCATGGACACGCGAACACCGTTGTACGACATCGTCGGAAACCTCCCTGTCACCGGCACCTGGAACATCAACCGGGCTGTCGATCCGGAACTGAATCCACTCCTTGAAAAGGCCCAGATCGCCACAGGTGCCGAAGCTGAATCCAACGCCCAGGCCATCAACAAGATGATCATCGAAAAGGCGTGGTTCTGCCCGTGGGCGCTGCCGACARACTTCTATGCGACGGACAAGAAGACGTCCGCTGAACCTGACTTCGGCAACAACGCACCAAACCTCTCTTCCTTCAAACCCAGCAAATAAGGTTTCGGCGCGGGCAGGCGGTTGGCTGGTTCTCCTTCGTGGCCGTCTGCCCGCTCCTGAATCACCAGAGGAAACAAAATGCTAAACCTCATCTTGCGCAAAGTTGCCGCCAGCGTGGTGCTGCTGGTCGTAGTCAGTGCCACAACCTTCATGCTGATGTTCATCGACGGCGCCGCAATCGCCCGCCAGGTGCTTGGCCTGGGCGCCACCAACGACCAGGTCGCCGCCAAAGTCGTTGAACTAGGCCTGGACCGGCCCGTCCTCGAACAGTACTTCCAGTGGCTCGGCGGTGTCGTCAACGGCAGCCTGGGAACCAGCTACTTCAGTGGGGAACAAATCACCAATATGATGGCGACGCGCATCCCCGTCACACTGTCTCTGGTGGTGATCTCGTTGTTTTTCACCATGATTCTGAGCACCTTGATCGGCGTCCTGGCCGCCGTCAAGGGTGGCTGGGTGGACCGGTCACTACAAATCGTGTCAGTCGGTGGTGCAGCCGTTCCCAACTTCGTCGTAGCAATCGCCCTAGTCCTTATGTTGGCCATTACAGTGCCGATCTTCCCGGCCACAGGCTACGTCGCCCCGGACGTCGATACCGCGGCCTGGGCCATGTCCCTCGTGCTCCCCGTAGCAGCCATTCTTGTCGGGTCAACGGCCAGCGCCGCGCAACAATTCCGCGGCGCCATGATCGATGTCCTGAGCCAGGACTACATCCGAACCCTGCGCACCAGAGGAATTGACGAGCGGTACATCGTCTTCCGGCACGCCCTACGCAACGCATCGGGGCCCGGCCTGACCATCCTGTCATTGCAGACCATCGGCCTCATGGGCGGGGTCGTGGTCATCGAGCGGGTCTTCGCCATGCCCGGGATGGGGCTCCTGGCCAGCAACGCAGCCCTGCAAGGAGACATCCCGGCAGTGATGGGTTGCGTACTCTTCTCCGTCATTGTCGTCGTCGTCGTCAACATCTCCGTCGATCTACTCAACGGCTGGGCCAACCCGAAAGCACGAATCTCATGAGCGAACTCCTTGCCGAGGCAGCAGCCGCGCCGCCCACCCCTCAGAACGCCGCAACCAAGCGATCCGTACTCTCGCTGGTACTGAAAAATCCCGTAGGCCTGACCAGCAGTGTCTTTCTCCTGCTTGTCCTCGCCTTCGGCCTCCTGGCGCCGCTGCTGGCCCCTTTCGATCCGAACTTCTCGGATCTGGCCCTCACCAACGCCCCGCCCTTCACAAGTGAATTCATCCTCGGAGGTGACCAGGCCGGCCGTGACATCCTCTCCCGGCTCATGCACGCCACCGGCGGAACACTGGCAGCCTCAGCCGTTGTCCTTGCCGTGTCCCTGATACTGGGTACAACCACCGGTCTCATCGCCGGCTACTTCGGCGGCGTGTTTGACGGGATCAGCAGCTGGATCGCCAACGCGATCATGGCCCTGCCAGGATTTGTCCTTCTGATCGCCCTGTACACGGTCATCGGCCCGTCCATTCTTACCGCGATGGCAGTCTTCGGCATACTGATTGCCCCGGCCTACTTCCGGCTCGTCCGCTCAATGGTGGTCAACGTCCGAAATGAGCTGTACGTCGACGCAGCAAAGGTCTCGGGGCTCTCCGACTTCAGGATCCTGTCCCGTCACGTCCTGACAGCCGTGCGCGCCCCCATCATCATCCAAAGCGCCTTCATCCTCGGAGCAGGAATCGGGATCCAGGCCAGCCTGGAATTCCTGGGGCTGGGGGATCCCACACAGCCTTCCTGGGGCGGAATGCTTCAGGAAGCCTTCAACTCGATGTACATCGCCGGCATCAACATCGTCTGGCCCGCCGGGCTCATCAGCCTCACCATCCTGGTCTTCGTCCTCCTGGGAAACGCCATCCGTGACGGGCTGCAGACCGCTGGAACACGCAGCCACACCATCAAACCATCGGCGCTCTCAGCCCTCCGGAAGCAGTACGGGAACGGCAACCGTCCCCGGCGGAACGGAAACGACGAGCTGGGTGATTTCGACGTTCCGCACCTGTCCATTTCAGACCTCGTGATCGCCTACCCCGACTCGGACAAGTCCGTCAGGGAAGTCGTTCGCGGGATCGATTTGGACGTCCAAAAGGGGGAAATCCACGGACTCGTGGGGGAGTCAGGCTCCGGGAAATCACAAACAGCCTTCTCAATCCTGGGCATCCTGCCTAAAGCGGCAGTCATTCTCAACGGACAGATCACCTATCAAGGCCAAGACATTCTCACCTCGCCGGAGCTGCAGAAAAAGCTGCTGGGCAGGAAGATCGCGTTCATCCCGCAAGAACCCATGTCCAACCTCGATCCGAGCTTCACCGTGGGCCAACAACTGACATACGGACTCCGGGCTGTGAAAAGAATCGGCCCCAAACAGGCCAGAAGCGAACTGCTCGCCATCTTGGCACGCGTCGGGATCAAAGACCCGGAGCGAACCTTCAACTCCTATCCGCACCAGATCTCCGGCGGCATGGCCCAAAGGATCCTCATAGCCGGGGCCATCGCTGGTGACCCGGAATTCATCATCGCCGACGAACCAACAACTGCCCTAGACGTCACCGTTCAGGCCGAGGTGCTGGACCTCCTGCGGGAGCTCCAGCGTGAACGCCACCTCGGAATGATCCTTGTAACGCACAACTTCGGGGTCGTGGCGGACATCTGCGACCGGGTCAGCGTGATGCAGCACGGTCGCATCGTGGAGACCAACACCGCCCACGAACTGTTCGCTGCACCGCAGCATGACTACACCAAGATGCTGCTCGGATCCACACTCGACGACGCAGAACTTCGGCCACCCCTTTCCCCAGTTCGACAAGGAGTCTGACATGGCACCCCAGTACAACGGCTCGCTGCTATCGGTGAAGGATCTGCAGGTCGCCTTCCCCCGCAAAGGCTTCCGCAAGGAACCGTTCCAGGCCATCAGATCAGTCACACTCGACGTCGCCCGGGGCGAGACGCTCGGCCTCGTCGGAGAGTCAGGTTCCGGTAAGTCAACCATCGGCCGTGCCATCCTCGGGCTGGCACCCATCACTGGAGGGGCCGTCACCTTCGAGGGCGCGACCGTCAGTAGACTCTCGACACCGGCGCGTCGAAACCTCGCCAAAGACATCCAGGTCGTCTTTCAGGACCCCTACTCGTCCCTCAACCCGGCGATGACCATAGAGAACATCCTCTCCGAACCACTGCAATCAGTGTCCCGAAAAGAGGCTCGCAACCGCATACGGGAACTGCTGGACGCCGTTCAACTGCCAGCCGATGCCGCGGGCCGTCTTCCCCGGGAGTTTTCCGGTGGACAGCGGCAACGCATCGCCATCGCGCGGGCGCTGGCACTGGAACCCAAACTGATCATCTGCGACGAACCAACGAGCGCCCTCGACCTTTCAACGCAGGCAAAAGTTCTTGATCTGCTCCTGGAAATCCAGGAACGCACCGGCGTCGCCTACCTCTTCATCACCCACGACCTTGCCGTCGTTCGCCGCATGAGCCACCGAGTCGCGGTGCTTTTTCGTGGTGAAGTGGTCGAAATCGGTTCCGCGAAACAGGTCACGGAAGAACCCGAGCACCCCTACACTCAGCGGCTTCTCATGGCCGCGCCCATTGCGGACCCCATCGAACAGGAAAAGCGCCGCGCTGAACGACATCGAATCATCGAACTCCAACGACAACAGATCGAACAGGTCGGAGGCAATGCAGACAGGTGGATTGCCTGACGTTAAAGGAGCACCCGGCAAACAGCCGGTTTCCGAAGGGCCATCCGAGGTTCCTGGCAACGGCACTGATCCCGGAAGGAAAGAAGATCCTCATGTTCCTCGGATCCGCCAACCGGAACCTGCAGCGCTGGGATAACCCCTGTGCTTTCGATCTGGCCTGGGACCCTTCCGGCCATATCGGTTGGGCTTCGGCATCCATCAATGCGTGGGCCAACACATCGCCCGGTGGGAAGCAGCAACCATACTTCAGGCCCTGGTAAAGCGATCGCAACGTTCCAGATCCACAGCATACCCCGCCGCCACCACAACAACACGCTGCGGGCCTGGGACTCCCAACCAGTCCGCGTCCGGCTGGCCTGACCACTCCTCTGTGTTCCACCCGCGTGTGACGTCGAGGCGCGGCCAAAGCCGTGCATCGGGATGGTCCAGGATGCCCTCGTGTGTGGGAATTGCTGCAAGTGGTCTAAAGAGATGAGAAAACCGAACGGACACGTATCTAACCAAAAAACCTTTGATCCTCTGTTTTTTGAGCTAGAATTGCATCTGCTACCAATGAAGGAAACGGGGTAGTGGTAACCAAGCCCAGGCAAAGCCTGCTGTAAGTGGCCCGGAAACGGTCGCCAATTCAACCGGCTCGGTGCCCGGATGCCTCCGCTCGATCGGAGCAGTGGGAAACGCCTTTCAGTACAGGGCTGCGCGTCGATATCTCATTTATCCACCTACAACGACAAGGTCCGTTGATGTCTTCTCTTACGAAAACCAAAACCGCGATCTGGCCAGGACAAGTCTGGCTGGACACGGACGGCAAACGCATCCAAGCCCACGGAGGTTCCATCCACTACGAAGACGGTGTCTTCTACTGGTACGGAGAGAACAAGGAGAAGACAACACCCGGCAGTGGAAATTGGCACTGGGGTGTCCGGGCCTACGCATCGGCGGATCTCTACAACTGGGAAGACCGTGGATTGATCATCCCTCCAGTGCTCGACGATCCAGAGTCGCCGCTGCATCCGGCGCAGAAAATGGACCGCCCCCACATCATTTTCAACCAGCAGACGGGCAAGTACGTGTGTTGGGTCAAGGTCATGATCGACCTGCACACCCAGGCCTCGACCGTTCTCGTGGCTGACTCGTTTCTTGGGCCGTACGAAATCGTCCAAACGAATTTGCAACCCAACGGCATGAACGCGGGGGACTTTGACCTCGCGGTGGACCCCGACACTCAGAAGGCCCACTACTTCTTCGGCAAAGTCCACACCGAGCTCATTTGCGCCGATCTCTCCGACGACTACACCGACGTCACCGGCAATTTCACCAGTCACTTCCCGCACCAAGGACCGCCACTCTCCCGGGAAGCGCCAGCGCATTTCGAACGCAACGGAACGCACTACCTGATCACCTCAGGCACAACTGGATACTTCCCCAACGAATCGGAAATTGCCAGCGCACCCACCTACCACGGCCCATGGACGGTACTGGGAGACCCGCATCCCTCGGACCAGACCCGAACCTCCTTCCGGTCCCAGGTAACGTCAGTCTTCAAACATCCCCACAAGGAAGACCTCTACATTGCTTTAGCCGACAGGTGGCTACCGGAACTGGCGGCCGAGGACATTGGGGCGGCCATTGAGGACATGCATCAGGCTTTCGCGAAACTGGCCGAATCACCCGAGTCCGTCGACGCGGGCGAACTGCTCGCCTCCGACACCTCGATCTCTGACTACGTGTGGCTGCCCATCCGATTCGAGGGTGATCACCCAGTCATCGAATGGCACGACGAGTGGCGGATCGAAGATTTCTAACCTGAATCCGGCCATCGAAGGTAACGCCCCTGGGTTCGCAGGACTGGCCCGGCGATGTGGAGTGAAGCCCTGTTCCGCCGCTGGCAAAACAATAGTGGCCCGCCTCCGATAGGCATGCAAGCCCGGGTACCCCGGACGTCGCCCGGGGTACCCGCTGCAGGGGGTCTTGGTGTCGATTCTATTTATGCGTCCAGCCGCGCCGTTGCCGGCAGCCACACGTTCTGGTCGCGAAGTCCTGCCCGGACGTCGGCGACGTTTACGATGCCATGACGGGTATGAAGTGCCGCCGCGACACCAGTAGCCTGGCCGGTGGCAAAGGCTGTGCCCATGGCCCGCAGTGATGCGCCAGCCCCGCGGTCGCCGTCGATTGCCCGTCCGGCAGCGTACAAGTTGGTCCTGTTGACGCTTGTCAGGCAGCTGAGCGGTATGCCGTAATAGCCGGGATCGTCGATGAACTTCCATTCGGACGGAATGCCAGGGCTGGGGTGGTACTCCATGGGCCAAGCGCCGATGGCAACAACATCATCGGCCAGCGGTGACGGGTGAAGGACTTCGTCTTCGGATAGCTTCCGGGGTGCCACGACGTGCCGGGATTCTCTGGTGCCAAGTTCCGGACCAGTGGTGACGATATAGGCATCCCCGCAACCAGGAATCATCCGGAGGGCCTCGAGATAGGCCTGGGCTTGGCGGCGGGCGTGAGCCTCTGCCTGGCTTGTCTGCTCGGCGCTACGGGCGTCATAACCCTCATCGACGACGTACGCGATGACGTCTCCGGAGATGGGCATTCGGGCAACCAGGCCGGTTTCGGCGTTGAGGGGAGCGATGCCCGCCGCTTTGGCTTCGCGGATCGCGGCCTTGAACTCAGCTTTCCCGGCGGCAATGTCCTGCGGGATTCCGCCGAACCTGACGCCCAGACTGCCGTTTTGGACCCAACCATCGTTGCCGTAGCGCACTTCGGCTCCGCTGTGTTGAGCCAGGTCGGCGTCTCCGCTGGTATCGATGAAGGCATCGGCTGAGACCCAGCGAAGGCCCTCGTGGTCGGCGATGTGCACGGCGGTGACTTTGCCGTCATGCGCTGAGGCTCCGACGACCAAGCTGTGCAACAGGACGGTGACGCCTGCTTCTCGGCACATTTCGTCCAGATGGAATTTGACGCTTTCCGGGTCGAAGACGACGGCGACGGCGTTAAACTTGTGAGGTTCGCTGACAGCCGCGCTCTTCCGGAGACGGGTGAGAAGCTCATCGGCAACGCCGAAGACCACTTGGCGCTGCTCCTCGCGGGTGTACAGCCCGCAGTAGGTCACGACGTTTCGCAGGGTGGCCGCTCCGCCGAGGCAGGGACCCTTCTCGAGGAGCAGGGTCCGGGCGCCTGCCCGGCTGGCACCAATGGCTGCGGCTACACCTGCGGAGCCGCCGCCAGCGACGATGACATCAAAGTGATTCTTCATGGGGTTTCTTTTCTCTTCTCTGAATGGTCTGGTGTTAGTTGTTGGTTGCGGATGCGCGCTCGGATCCGGTTGTTGCGGCGTGGATCTTGGGAACCTCGCGGATGGCCAGCATGGGGATGATGGCCAACAACGGCCCGGCAGCCAGGGTGAAGAAGGCCATCTGGAAGGAACCTGTCGCTCCGAAAACCATGCCGACGACGGCGGGAACGATCGTGCTTCCCAACTGCCAGAACGCGTTGACTCCTCCGGAGGCGGAACCAGCGAGCTGTTCTCCCGAGAAGTTCGGAATCATGGCGATCATCAGCGGGCTGTACACGTAGGCGGCTATTCCCAGGATGGGGGCGATCCAGAGAAACTGGACGATGCCAGATGCGCAGCTGAAAAGCAGGAGAGTGGCGCCGAACACGGCCAGGATCCCGATGATAAGCATCCTGTACGGGATCTTCAGGAAGTCGGCGACGATGCCGATGAGAGGCTTGGAGAAGATGGCGACTGCCCCAAAAATCACCAAGACACCGCCTGCCTGCACAGGGTCAACGTCGACGCCCTTGACCATGAGCAGGTTGGCCCACGTGATGAAGCCATAAGTTCCCCACAGTGCCCCGAACCCAGCAATTCCCAGAAGCAGCAGATTGCGGTTTCTCAGCAGTGGCCGCAGGTTGGGCAGTTGGCGTGGCTGTTTTTCCGCCTCACCATCAGCCGGTCCTGAGCGGAGGAATACGAGGCAGAGTATGCCGATGGCAATTGATGCGAAACCAAACAGATGATACGAAGTCCTCCAGCTTCCGGCCTGGATCATGCTGGGGACGATGGCGTTCGCGATCACTAGCCCGAGGGAGGTGGCCGTCATGAAGACGCCCATTGCGGTCCCTCGTCTTTCGCGGGTGAACCACGAGGCGATAATCTTTACGCCGCCACCAAATTCGGCTCCGGCACACAACCCGACAAGGCCTTGGAACAGCATTCCCAGACCTTGGGAGTGGACCTCCCCGAAGAGCAGCATGAAGCTGCCGGACAGAAGAATGCTCACTCCTACGACGAGCCGGGGACCAAGCCAGTCGGCCAGGAACCCGCCATATGCGTTGGAGAGCACGTATCCGATGTAGTAGGTCGTTGCGAACAGCCCCAGCGCGGTGAGCTCCACGCCAAGGTCTTTGCCGACAGAACCAGCTGCGGGACCCCAGGTGGCACGGTCGACCGACGTCATGGTGAACGCGGCCCAGCAAAGCAGAAGAATCACCCAGCGATACGGCCTTGGGGCAGTCTGGCGAAGGGAAGTCATCATTGACTGTATTCCTTAATCGGATGGCGGGCTCCTGCGGTAAAACTGTCAGCAAGCCCGATTTTGTGTCTGTGCTCACAAGTGAACGCGCTTTTCCGAAGTGTTTCCAATACTGTTTGAACCTGCCCGGTATAACCTGAAGGTATGGGACAACTCGGCGGTCCTCGTGGGAAGGAAACATGGAAATCCGACAATTGATTTACTTTTCAGTCACGTTCCGGAATGGTTCGGTCACGCGGGCTGCCGAGGAGCTAATGATCTCCCAGCCGGCCTTGACGCGGCAGATCCGGCAATTCGAACGTGACATCGGAACACCCCTGTTCGACCGTGTACCGACGGGCGTGACCCCAACGGCCGCAGGTACAGCTTTATATAGGCACGCCTTGGCAATCCTTGACCTCGTGGACAACGCGGCCGAGGTGGCTGCGCTGGCCGCGCCGGTGATGGAACCCGTCGAAATGGGGCTCGCGCCCGGCCTGCCGGCCAGCTGGGTCTCCAAGCTCTTAGCGGCGGTAACACAACAGGTGGGCTTGGCCCGCATCAACTTCACGGATGCGGACAGCACTACCCAGCTTCGGATGCTCAGAGAAGGACGGCTGGACATCGCCTTGATCCACCAACCGCCCCCGGCTGGTTTGATTTCCCGCAGTATCGGGCGTGAACCGTTCGGAGTCGCAGTGCGACCCGGCGAGACGTTGACGTCCGGCGACGTCTGGGCGATGAAGCACCTTGGTGGGCTCCGCGTGCTGGTGCATGCACGCAATCAATTGCCCATAGGGCATGACCGGTTGGTGGCGGCGGCCCATGAACTAGGCATTACGCCGCAATGGCAATTCGCCAGTTACACCGAACACGCCGCCGCCTGTGCTGATGCAGTCAGTGCAGACGTAGCCATCATGACGCAGGCCAGCGCGACACGGCTACTGCCCGATTGGGCGTGGTTCCGTTTGGTCGAGCCGTCGGTCATGCTCGAGACATGGTCGGTGCGCCAGTCAACTACACGCCCCATAGTGGCCAGTGTCGATGAAGCTGTCAGGACCGCCTTCGCCGCGGTCTAGCGAGGTGGCCGTGCCGGCTTCCGTTGATCCGACACGGACCAGAAGAAACTGACGAAAGCCGGAACTCAAAGGGATGGAAACTCCGCCCGTCAGTCCGTCCCGAGGGAACATCCAGCGTCGTGATGAAGGATGAACTCGATGTCATCTTCAAACTTCCCCTCAGAGCAATCAGATGGTCCTGCCGGCGGATCGGTGATCGAGAAGCCGATCCCGACCAAAAACACGGGTGCCACGGAGCGACCTCCTACGGAATTGGCAACCCCTGACAGCAGCGATGCGCGGTCCGGGTCAATCATGGCAGCAGGAACCCTGATTTCGCGTGTTCTGGGTTTCGGCAAGACGTGGTTGCTGGGTGCCGCTTTGGGGTTGGGTTCCACGATCAATGACACGTTCATTAACGCCAACAACCTCCCCAATCTGGTCTTTCTCCTGGTTGCCGGTGGCGTGTTCAACGCTGTGCTGGTGCCGCAGATCATTAAGGCCAGCAGGGCTTCTGACAAAGGCGCAGACTACATCAGCCGACTGTTGACTCTGGCTGTCCTGGTGCTGGTGGTCCTCACCTTGCTTGTAACTCTGGCAGCCCCGTTGATCATCGAGCTGACCACCCAAGGCTACTCACCCCAGCAGAAGGCACTTGCCGTCGTCTTCGCGTTCTGGTGTCTCCCGCAGATCTTTTTCTACGGGCTCTACGCCCTCCTCACCCAGATACTGAACGCCCATGGGGCGTTTGGTCCTGCCATGTGGGCACCCATTCTGAACAACGTGGTGGCCATTGCTGGCCTGTGCATCTTCATCTGGAGCTTCGGTCAGAATGCTGTTACTCCGCACGCACTGGACAATTGGGGGCCAACCCAGACCTTCCTTCTGGCTGGCTTCTCCACCATTGGAGTCATCACGCAGACGGCCGTGCTGGTGATCCCGGTCCTCCGCCTGAAACTAGCCCTTCGTCCCAAATTCGGGTGGCACGGAGTGGGCCTGGGGCGTGCAGCGAAATTGAGCGTCTGGAGTCTCCTGGCAGCCGCAGTCGGGCAGGTGGCCCTTCTGTACGTCATGCGCATTGCCACCATCCCTGGTGCCGAGCGTCTCCGGTTACAAGAGGCGGGAGACCCTGCGGCGGACATGCTCCCAGGCAACGCTGTTCTGGAAGTGGCCAGCCAGCTATATCTGCTTCCTCACTCCATTGTTGCGTTATCCCTCGCAACCGTTCTTTTTAATAGGTTGACCGTGGCATCGCAAGCTGGAAACCGCCCGGAACTGCGACGTGCCCTCTCGCTCGGGCTACGCACCATGGCTGTGGCAACCGTCTTTGGCGCCGTGGCACTCTTCGCCCTGGCCGGTCCGCTCGGAATGTTCTTCTCCGGTGGTTTGCGTCAGGACGGTGTGATCCTGGCTCAGACGTTGACCATCCTGTCGCTCAGTGCCCCCTTCCTGAGCGTCAACTTCATGATGGTGCGAGTCTTCTATGCCAACGAGGATGCACGCACGCCGTTCTTCATCCAACTAGCCCTCGCCGGCGTCTACGTCGTTGGCGCGTTTGCCGCACAGTTCATGCCAGTCGGAAAGATCATTTTCGCCATCGCCATCCTTTATGTCGTCGGCAATATTCTGTCGGTCGTCATCACAGCGTTCTTTCTGCGCCGCCTGCTCGGACACATCGACGGTCCGCGGATCGCCAACTCCTATATCCGGATGGGTTATGCGGCCGTGGGCTCAGCTCTTGTCGGCGGAAGCCTCCTGGCGGTCATGGGCGGCTACGACGCGGATGGCTTTGCATGGCGTGACCGCTGGACCGCCCTGGCGACGATTCTGGCGGTGGGACCGGTGATGCTGGTGGTCTATGTCGTCTTGCTTAAGCGGCTCCGTGTGTCAGAACTGGAGGACCTGCTGGGGCCGCTGCTACTCCGATTGGGGCGAAGGGCAGAGGATGCCCCGCTGGCATTTCCCGCACATGGTGAGTCTGCCGCACAGAACCCGCACCGGTCAGAGCGAGCCACCATGTCCGTAGACACCGGCCTCATCCCGCGCATTTCCGGTGAGTTCGACCCTGCCCTATTCCGGGCGAGCGAAACAACTCGGCGGGGACTGCGGTCAGGACATGCTGTTGACGGTGACCGGCAGGCGTCCAGCTCGGCGCTGAGCCCGACGGAGTCCCCGCGAAGCAGCGATTAGATTGGCCCACAACCGGCCAATTTCACAAGGTGTGTACTCGTTGATGTTCGTGGCGGGCTCGCCTGTCTGGTTTATGGCTGTCGTTGGGTCAATTGCCCAGTCATCGACAGTCCATCCCGGAATGATCAGTCCGCTCATGAGGGAGTTCTGGGACGAGGCGATCATCTGTATACGTGCCCGGTCCGGGTTTCTATTCCGATCTTGTAGGGCTTCAGCTGCGGCTTTACTGTTTGTATGGTCAAAGGGCTGTTCTTGAGAGCTTCCAGTACAGAAGTCTTTTGTGAGTTGCCGGTGCCGGATGAGTTCCGGCACGCCGTCCTGCCAGGTGGCAGCCAGCATGTGCGTGGCGCCACCAAGGCGTTGGAAGGGCTGTACGCGAAGCACCGCTGGATGCCGTTCGCGGAGTTGGATGGTCCGAGAGTCCTTGAAGCGAACGGGACAGTTACTGCTCGTTCAACTCTCCACGCCAGTTCCGGGGTTGTAGAGGGAACTCGCTGGTCACCCTCAGGGAGAGCGCAGAAATCGCTCGGACCTGCTTGGGAAGTCGTTTGCAGATGGATATTCCCGTCGGCGGCGCATCAACGTAGAGCCCTCCAGTCCCACTTAGCTGAAGCGGGCGGTGCAATGCAAAATAGCCTCTCCGACTTGAGCGGTACAAATGTATGTACTCCCCGTGACGGTAGATGAATAGCGCCTACCGTCACGAGGATGTTGGTTTGCACGCCGGCGATCATGCCATCTTTCACGCGACGGAAGGAATCAGACTGCGCACTATCAGTAGCAGGCTGACCGGGTAGACAAGAACCACGCATCTAATGCGCGGCAAGTCCGAATTTCTTGGGGAAGGTGGGGCCGGCGACACTCTCCTAATTGGTGAGGGCGCCGAAGGTGGCGTCCGTGAGGTTTATCGTTTTGAGTTCGTAGTAGGCGTTGATGCCCTCGGCTGCCATTTCTCGCCCAATGCCGGAGTCTTTTACGCCTCCGAAGGGTGCCTGAACGTTGTGGGTATAGGAGTTAATGCTGAAGGTTCCTGACCGTACAGACCTGGCGACGTACAGAGCCCGCTCTGGATCCTCAGTGAAAACAGCTCCATGGAGGCCATAGTCAGAATCGTTGGCAATGTCGATGGCTTCGTCGAGGGAATCGTAGGGCATCACTGTGACGACCGGACCAAAGATCTCCTCCCGGGAAATCCGCATGGCGTTGGTGGCACCCGTAAAAACAGTCGGTTCTACATAGAAACCCTTGTCGAGCCCAGTTGGAATCCCGCCACCCAGTGCCAAGTGTGCGCCTTCGGACAATCCTGCTTGGATGTAACCGAGAACGCGGTCACGCTGAACTCTTGAGACGAGTGGACCCATGGTGGTTAGTGGGTCAAAGGGGTCTCCTACGCGGAAGGACTTACCTGCAGCTACCACGACATCTGTCCACGTAGACGTTGATGCCGAGGGTACAAGGATCCTGCTATAGGCCGAGCAGACTTGGCCCGAGTTGGCGAAGGATCCTGCGATGATACCTTGCAAGGTTTTGGCCGGATCGGCGTCATCGAGGACTATGGCAGCGGACTTGCCACCGAGTTCAAGTTGCAGCCGTGCGAAACGCTGTCCGGCGGAGGCGGCAATTTGTCGCCCGGCACCCGTCGAACCAGTAAAGCTGACTTTGTCGACGTCGGGATGCTCGACCAACCACCGGCCTGTGTCGGCGTCACCGGTAACCAGATTAAATACGCCTTCGGGCAACCCGGCGCCAACCAGTGCCTTGGCGATGATGTAAGCGTCGAGCGGAGTGTCGGGAGACGGTTTGTAAACCACCGAGCATCCAGTGACAAGAGCGGGGAAGATCTTGGATATGGCCATGTTGAACGGGCTGTTCCATGGGGCAATTGATGCCACCACCCCGACAGGTTCCTTGATGACGGCGGCGGGCCCCCACAGCGTTTTTCGGACATCCACAGTTTCTTCGGCCAGTGCCGTTTCGAGAAAGTAGCGGCCCGCCCAAATGGCTCCGGGGGTTTTTTTTCTTGAAACGCTGGTCGGCAGTCCCATTTCGGATGAGACAAGATCAGCTACGTCCTCGATCTGTCCCTCGAGCAGGTCCAGGGCCCGTTCCAGAATGGCGGCCCGCTGTTCAATGCTGTGTTTTCGCCATGGCCCAGTGTCGAAAGAGCGCCGGGCAGCTGCCACAGCTGACTCGACGTCCTTGCTGTCACCATTTGGAACCGTGCCTATAACGTTCTCTGTGGAGGGAGAGATCACTTGGAGTGGTTCGCGGGAGTTTGACTGCTGCCATTGACCGTTGATGAGTAACACGTCGTAGTTCTGCTGCGTCATGGCTTCTGCACCGTCGCGTTGCGGGAGGCGGCCATCAAAGTGCTTCCCCATCGTTCCGCGTACGCCTCAATAGCTCCGTCAGTGTCATATGAGGAGTCGCGCAAGTACAGTCCGGGGGACGGAGTCGTTGCGCCAAGCTCCGACAGAACCGGCTTCAGCAACAGCTCGGGTGCTAAGGCGTGGGTCGGTCCTGCACCAAGCATCAAGGGCACGACGACGACGTCGCGGAGGCCCTCTCCGCCGGCAAACTGGTCCAGGAATACTTTCAGCAGTCCGCTGTATGTCGCTTTGAAAGTTGGACTTGCCACAACTGCGAAGGTGGCCGACTGCACGATTTGAACGGCAGCTTTGACATCCGGATCACCCCACCCCAGGACTCCGGGGCCGAGCGCAGCGATCTCGATATTGTGGGCCGGAGCGGAGCCGGTAATTGCCTCGTGGACCCGGGCTGCGGCATGCAGAGTGCGCGAGTCCAGTTTGGGATTGCCGATAACTATGACACTCATGACGCCGACTCCAAGGAAGAATTGAGTACCTGTTTCATTCCTATGACTCCTTGATCCGTGTATTAGTGCTCAGGCTGTAATCGTCGATAATTTGTCGGGCCGCCCGGCGGCCGCTTTCGAGGGCACCGTCGATGTGGCCGGACCAGCCCAACGCGTAGTCGCTTCCCGCGATCCGTACTCTTCCTTCAGGCTTGACGAGCTCTTCCAGACTGTCGCCCAGTTGGCCCGTCCGGAGCATCGCCCACGTTTCCCCGGCCAAGGGATCGGATGTCCAGTCATGCGAATCGACGGAGATCAGCTCAATGTCCGGGCGCCACTGCCGTACGGCCGCCTCGACGGCACGAACGTCGGTGATATCCAATGCCTCACAACTGGGTCCGAAGGCCAGCAGGATGGTGTCGCCCTCGATTTCGTACTCGTAGCCCATCATCGTCAGTGGGTACTTGTCGGCTGCGAAGGCAATGAACTTGTCCACCTTGCCCTTGGCCCGCATCCAGACCTTGAATCCTGAGGACACTTGGCCGCTCTCAGCTGCTTCCAGCTTTCCTTGGGAAAGGGGAGGATTGAAGGAGATTTTGTTGAGGACGTTCAGGGGGACCGTAACGATGAGCTCCGCGGCCGTGAAAGTCTCGCCGCTCTCTGTCGTGACGGCAACCTGGGTATCTGAACTCGTCACGGACTTAACCGTCGCACCGAGCCGAATGTCGGCCTGGACGTCTTTTGCCAGCTTGTCCAAGAGAAGGCCAGTGCCACCCTTGATGATGTAGGCCGAAGCGGTCTCGCCCCTCATCTGCCAACTACCGCCGGCAAGGGCGACGAGCCGGAGGATCTGGGACAGAGCACCTTCCTGCGTAGGTCCGTTGAAAGAAAGCGTCCAATGCCCCTGCAGCATCTGCGCGAGGTCATCGGGCAGGTTCAGCTGGTTGATTCGCTCCGCAACGGAGATAGTGTCTGCCTTGGAAGCAGCAGCCGTCAGGGGGAATGGCTCGTGCGGCAAAGGAAATGCTTCAAGAGATCCAGCAGTCAGAGCGGCCATCGCGGGACCAACAAATTTTCGATACTCGTCAATGTCGGCACTGTGAACCTCGTCGTTCACCAGCCAGTAAGCCGTATCTACTGCTTCGATGGCCTCCAGCTCCAAACCGTAGGCAACCATTTCTGCCCATAGGTGCGGTTGCAGCCAGTGGACAAACGCACCGCCGAATTCCAAGGGGCGGCCAAGCTTGCTTTCCCGAAACCAAGTACGGCCACCCAAACGATCCCTCGCCTCCAGGATGGTCACCGTCTTGCCCGCCCGTGCCAAGTCCCGGGCGGCGGCGAGGCCTGCAAACCCCCCGCCGATGACGATCACATCCGAGGTTTGTGAGTTCATGCCAGTCATGTCGTCCTTCTTGTCGTGTGTAAATCAGGGGTTGCGCCGCGGGGCTTACGCACGGTACCGGCTGCAACCAGGGGTCAGTTCCAGTTAGAACGCGAAGAGGTTTTCGCGCAAGGTCTTGCCAGAATAGTCAGTGCGCATCGCGCCGAGGCGCTGGAGCTCCGGGACCAAGCCCTCAAAGATTCCGTCCAGATGTGCCTGGTTGGCGTCTTGAGTGGCCATGATGATGTAGCCATCACCGCCTGCTTCTTCCATGGCGTCGATGAGGCTGCGGGCCACACTTTGTGCTGTGCCGACAGCCCCGATCTCGTTGTCGCCCCAATTGAAATCGATCATTGCCTCACGAAGACTGATTCCACGGCGACCCTTTTCCTTCAGGGACTCCAGCATGCTCGTTGTTCCATTCGTCACGACGTGGTCGGGGAATGGTTCGTCGAGGTTGAACTGGGTCAGATCCACGCCGAGGTGGGCGCTGTGCTTGCCCAAAACGGGTGCCAATTGCGCGTCGGTGATGGATTGGCGGAACTCACTAAAGCCGTCGCCGACGTAGGTGTGCAAGGCGTACATGATGCGGCATTCGCGGGGGTCGCGCCCGAACTTACGCATTCTGTTGTGGATGTCCTCCCGGAAGGCCTTCATCGCCTCGACACCGCCGATGGTGGTGGACATGATGAGTTCGGCATTGGCGGCGGCGAAGTCGCGGCCGCGGGGAGAACCGCCGGCTTGGGCGAGCAGCGGGGTTCCCTGTGGCGAGGGGTAGGAGTTGAGTGGACCGCGGACTTTGAAGTACTTTCCCTCGTGATCGATGGAGTGGACTTTCGACGGATCCGTATAGAAATTTGCTTCGAGATCTTTGACTACTGCTTTCTCGTCCCAGGAAGCCCATAGCTTGCGCGCGACCTCCACGAATTCTTCGGCGATGCTGTATCGCTCGTCCGTGGGTGGCAGTTCGTCCATGCCGAAGTTTTGAGCTGCTTCCGTCTCGCTGGACGTGACGATGTTCCATCCGGCGCGGCCGCGGCTCAAATTGTCGATGGTCGCGTACAAACGGGCCAGTAGAAATGGCGGGTAGAGCGTGGTTGACGCCGTTGAAATCAGGCCAAGTCGTTGCGTGGTAGCTGCCAGATAACTCAGGAGGGCTACGGGGTCGTTCTTGGGCGACGACAGCGCGTAGCGCAGATCGGTGTCCATGTTTCCGCCGCTGGTACGGGAGACGCCGGCGGTGTCTTCAAAGAAAATAAAGTCGAACGCCGCTTTTTCTGCCCGCTTGGCGAGCCGTGCGTGATATTCCCCGGACCACCAGTCATCTCCGAACATCCGATCTGACGGAGCATGCCATGCAGGCGGGGAGAAGGAACTGAAAAAGCCAAAATGCATTGGGGTGGGCATGGGTAACTCTCTCCAGGATCTCGGGAACAACTGTGATCTAAGTCGGGAACGCCCCTCGGTTGTGGATGCGTGTGGCGACCTCTCCTGAGTTCATCACATCGACCAACTGCCGAGATCGACCCTGATCTCTATCTGTATGCACTTCAGAACTTACTTTGTTGGAAAAATGAAGTCAAGAGCCTGATACATAGACTCTGAGGGGTTAACTGCATACAATTGCATCTCATTACGTCTTCAGCTTACGAATTTCTAAGCAATGGCCAGCGCCGACGCGGACGACGACCCCGCGAAGCTATGCCCCGCCCATCGGATGCCCTCACAGTAGGAGAGAAATGAACACCACGACAGATGATGTACGAAGGGATTCCGACAAGTCTGAGACAGACACTGAAAGCGCCGTGGACGCGTCGTGGACCTCGCTATCCAGCGAGGATTTCCGATCTGCCTTCCGCCAACATCCTGCAGGAGTTTCCGTCGTCACTGCCGACGACGGGAACGGGCCAGTCGCTCTCACTGCAACTTCGGTATTCTCTGTCAGCGCTGAACCACCTTTGTTGATCTTCTCTGCCTCGAAGATTTCGTCGAGCACACCTACGCTGGTCAACTCCGACACTGTCGTAGTTCATCTCATAGATTCCGATGCCCTGCATATAGCCAAGCTTGGCGCCACCAGCGGGATCGACCGCTTCGCCGATACGTCCATGTGGTCGCGGTTGGCGACGGGGGAACCTGTGTTCCATGGTGTCAGTGTTTGGATCCGTGGCAAGGTCGTGAAGCGCATGGATGCCGGAGGGTCTACCGTGATCTTGGTCCATGCACTCGAATCGAGCATCTCATCCGGAATCCAGGAGGAACGTGCAGATGCGAGCGGCGATGTGGCGGCACCACTTGTTTATCACAGCCGGAGCTGGCACCAACTTGGGGACCACTCGCACATCAGTGCCTGAACTGCCATGTCGGTCGAAAGCGGATGGTCCCCGACCGTGGACGCGGCCCACGCGGCATATGGCACGGCTCCGAGAATAAAGATAATCCGCCAACTCCGGGTGGATGGCGGCGCCATGACCCGCTCTGAGATCTCCGACGCTACTGACATCGGCCCGGGCCAAGTCGCGCAGGCTCTTAACAAACTCAAGAGCCTCGGGGTGGTTACAGACAGTCTGGTGTTGCCGCAGAGTCCTGCCCGGGAACGTCGGTTCACTCTCGATACGAACCGTGCCGACGAACTACTTCAAGCGTTGGGGACCTTCGTCACCGTGGTTAGTACGGACGACGTGCCCACCGAGCGCCAAGGAGTTCAGAGCAACTCCTGAGGGAGGGAGCACAAAGGAGGGGCGCGGCCATCAGTGGCCACGCCCCTTCTCACTGTCCAGCTAGTACGCGGTGTATTTTCAGTTCACAGTCCGCCAAACGTCGGCCGCGGCAATCTGCGGCTGACCCGAGTGGGCTCTTCGTCCGGCCACCACCAGCCCTCCCAGGCCGCAGACGTGATATTCCCCGGCGAGGTAATTCGGTGGTTAGCCTGGCCATCCCACTCGGGACCGTCACCTCCAAAATCCAGAAGTGCGACCAGAGTATTCAAACAGACATTAATCACTTTGCTTCTCCTTTGTGCTGAGGCCGGCCCAGGAATCCCCAGGGCTGCGCATGATGCTGCACCCCTTCATTACGAAACGGGCTTGACCCTTACTGGCAAAGATTCCCAGGCTCGAAGGGTGTTGTTGTGATGGCGCCGCGTTTTCCCGATCAGCTCAAAGGACTCGACGCGCTTGGCGAGAACTCCGAGGACTGTGGCGGCTTCCATGCGTGCCACGTGCTGACCCACGCACTGGTGGATGCCGAAGCCGAAACCCACGTGCCCTGACGGATCCCGGGTCAGGTCAAAGTCGTTGGGGTTTTCCCACCGAAGGGGATCGCGGTTGGCCGATCCCAGGAACATAAGAATCTTTTTTCCCTCAGGAATGAGTGTCCCGCCTATCTCAATGTCCCGGGTCGTCGTCCTGAAAAATGTTTGGACGGGGGATTCCAACCTGACCGCCTCATCGAACGCGATCCGCACAAGGCTAGGGTCACTCCGGAGCCTCGTCCACTGTTCCGGGTGCGAGGCAAAGGCGAAGAGCACGGCGGCTATGCCGTTCACGGTGGTGTCGACCCCGGCCGTGAGCAGTGATCGAACGATCAGCGGCGCTTGGGAGTGCGTAATATCCCCCCGGTCAGCGGCCGCCCAGATTTGGGCTCCGAAGCCGTCCGGTGTGAGAGCGTCACGCCCACACATACCGCTGATCGATGCCATCAATTCAGCGATGCGCGGCTCACCCTTTGCAACCAGTTCATTGGGCGGGCCAAAAGTGTTAAAAGCGTGGTCGCCATAGGGGAGAAGATTCTCCCGGCCCTCTTGCGGGATACCCACGGCATCGGGAAACACGCGGAGGGGAAAGGCCGCTGCCAGATCTGTGACTGCATCGAATTCATTACCCGCACTGAGCAGTTCGTTTACGAGCGACTCTGCATCGGCTGCCCAAGCGGCGGCAAGCCCGCGGAGTTCCCGCGGACCAAGAACTTTTGTCAGAACCGCCCTTGGCGCATCGTGGTGCGGAGGATCGGCTTCGAGCAGGAGGCTGGGGGTACGCCACGGCTTTTCTTTGCGGAAATTGGATAAGCCGACACCGGCGGCAGATTGAAACGTCTGCCAGTCAGTGAGGGCCGCATGCACTTCCTGGTATCGGCCCATCGCGTACACGTCATATCGTTCCAGGTAGACCACAGGGCCGGCAGCTCTCAGAGCAATTTGAAACGGCAGCGGGTCTTCAAGAATTTCGGCGGAGAAGGGGTCGGCCCCACTCACGGGGGTTGGCTCCGCTGATGTAACAGTAGTCATCGCGATCCTTCAGTATTTGGGTTGGGGTCAGAGATCAAGGACCAGGCGATCCCCGCAGGAGCGGGATACACAGGGAAGCATGCAGCGACCTGATTCTCGGTCGGCCTCGCTGAGGATGGAATCCCGGTGGTCGGGTTGTCCTTGCAGGACGTCAACCTCGCATGTACCGCAGGTGCCAGCTTTGCAGGAAGTCAGAACGTTGATTCCGGCCTGGTGGAGGGCGTCTACGACGCTCACGTCGGGCGTCACTGTTACGGAAAGTCTTGACCGGGCAAGTTCTACTTCGAACGGTGTATCCCGTACCGGGGCACCTTGGGCTTTCGCCGAGAAGTGTTCTATTCGCAGGAGACCGGGAGGCCAATGTGCGCAGCGTTCCTCGAGCTCGGCGAGCAGTCCCTGTGGTCCGCAAGCGTAGAGCTTGGTATCTGCATCAGGCGCTGCACAGATTTCGTCCAGGGAAAACCGTCCTCGTTCGTCCTTTGGCCAGACAAGAACGCGTTCGCCGTAGACCTCAAGGTCCTGGAGAAAGGCCATCGTTCCCCGGGTCCGTCCAAGATAGACGAGTCTCCAGTCGGCGCCGACCAGCTCAGCTTGGTGAATCATCGGGATCATGGGGGTAATGCCGATACCACCTGCGATAAACAGGTACTTCTTTGATGGAACGAGGGGAAAGTTGTTCCTCGGCCCGCCGAGTGCCACCTTTGAACCGTGTACGAGTTCCTGGTGGATGTATGAAGACCCGCCTCGGCCAAGCTCCTCATGAAGCACGCCTATCCTGTAATTGTGGGAATCCCACCTGTCGCCGCATAGGGAGTACTGTCTGGCGGCACCGGACGGCAGGACCACATCAATGTGCGATCCTGGGGTCCAATCCGGCAGTCTGCGCCCGTCAGGGTGTGACAGTGTTAAGGACACCACTCCGTCGGCAACGATCGATTTCCCCGTAACCTGCAGCTCTGCCTGGAGCGCTGTGACAGTTGATTCTCTTGACAGGAACATTTGGGCTCCTTTGCTCACTTTGTTCTAAGTCAAGGTTCCGCGTTAGACGCATCAGATCACTACAAGAATCTCAATGGTTGATATTTTTTCTGGGTGGTCCGGCTATCGGTGGCGCCGGGTACTCCATGGCGCGGCTGACTGCCCCCGAGGCCGCTTGGAGCACGGCGATGCGGGACTTAGCAGCCGCATCGTTCGGCACAATGACGGCCAAGGCTGCTATGACCTTGCCCATCGGGTCGCGGACCGGCACCGCAATTCCGGTCGCCTCAGGATGTATGTGGCCTGCCAGGAAGGCGTAGCCCTGCTGCCGGACCTGTGCCAGCGCCGCACGAAGGCCCGAAGGGGTACGGATGGTGTTTTCGGTGAAACCCTCGAGGGGGCCTGCGATGACCCTCTCTTGTTGCTCGGCCGGAGCGTAGGCCAGAAGTAGTAAACCCGACGATGAGGCATGAAGAGCGAGTCTGCTTGCCACTCGGGTGTAGTTGATTACAGCCCCGGGTGCAGTGAGCCTCTCTATGAAGAGGACGTCGTCGCCCTCAAGCACGCCGAGCTGCGTGTGGTGCCCCACGATGGCATGTAGGTCCTCCATGACGGGCATCGCGGCTTCTCGCAGGCTCAGGGTTGGGGAGGCCCGGGATACGACCTCCCACATTCGAACGCCGATGCGGACCTTCCGTTCCTTGTCCCGCTCAAGCCATCCGAGCTTGGTAAGTTCTTCGATGAGTCGCGAGGCGGTAGCCAGATGCAGACCCGAGCGGTGTGAGATTTCCGTGACGGATAGGGCTGTGTCTCCGGCACCGAATGCTTCAACGATGCGGACGGCACGGGAAAGCACTGATTCGCCTGCTTGGGTTCGGGGCATTGATATAGCTTCCGTGAAGATAGGCGGTCTGTCGAGCATGGCCGTCCTTTAAACCCGAACAGGGATGTGGCCGCCTTCGACGTACGGCCACATCCCTGAACTAATCGGCCCTTTTAGATCTGTCGCCGCGGTCCGGACTACTCGGGTCGACGCTCAGTACATGACTGAGAACTGCGCCCTTCGGTGAGCCGGGGTATCAATTTCGTCCAAGACGGCCAAGGCGAAATCGGCGCCCGAGATGAAAGATTGCCCGTTTTCGTCAAACTGCACTACGTCTCCTCCAACTCGGTACCGGCCAGTCGCCTCTCCCGGCGCGTATGAGCCATACCCTGCGGCCGGACTGATGAAGAACCAATCGAGGTTCTTTGGGGCTGCCTTTTCCAAGTTTTCCGCGATTGTTGCCAAAGTCTGCCCTTCTGCGGCGTATTCAGCTGGGACGTCATCGCCGAATGCCATTCGAGGACCCCCTTCGAAGGGACGAAGCGAGCCGAAGCCCCCAATCACACCAAATCGTGCCCCGCTGGCGGATGCGAGCGTTGCCAAGTCGTCATAGAGATCGACGAATCCTGCTTCCATCTCACCGCGCGGGGCCAGTGTGGCGACTACGACGTCCGCGTCAGCGACAGCCCGCTCCCGTTCAGTGGAGTCAATCAAGGACGCCGTCACATAGCTGACGCCACGTTCAGGATTCTCGGTCGGCTTCCGGCTGTAGGACGTCACTTCGTGCCCACGTCTTGCTGCTTCTTTGACGATGTTCGACCCCGTGTATCCGGTGCCGCCGAGGACAGTGATTCGTGCCATTTCGGTTCCTTTCTGGTTGGGTACTCCGCCACTGTATAGACGCTAGTATCTATTTGTAAGTAGGCACCTTCTAGTAACTAATGGATGGTCAGCAATGCATAGCCCAGACGTTTACGACCTGAATCCCTACCGAAATGGTTGTCCCACTCGCAGAATTCTGGATCTCGTGGGGGACCGGTGGACTGTCTTAGTGGTAGGTTCCCTCACGGGCGAGACTCTGCGGTTTTCGGAAATTGCCCGCCGCGTGGAGGGAATCTCCCAGAAGATGTTGACGCAGACGTTGCGCGCCCTGGAACGTAATGGGCTGGTCGCACGCACGGCATTCGCCGAAGTGCCGCCCAGGGTCGAGTACCGACTGACGTCTTCGGGCCGATCACTGCTGGGCCCGCTTAAGGCGCTCGAAGTGTGGTCCATTGAGCATTTCGTGGACGTGCACCGTTCGCAGGAAAGTTACGACGGCGGTCAGCAAGACTAAGGTGACTACCTTCCACGGCGGCCGGCCAGCGACAAGGACAGCGGGAGCGGGCTCCTGCCGAAGCTGCGTCCTTTCCGGCCTGGGGGAGGCTGAGGGCCCCGTCATTTCGGTTCGAGCAGTACCCCAGACTCGGATGCGGGCTGAGCGAGCGCACAGGTCAATCGATCAGTTCTGAATATGCGCCCTGCCGGTGATTGGGCGCCGAAGCGGACTTGGCGATAGGTGCTTAGTCCTTGTGGGTGAAGAAAGCGCGGCATTGAAGCAGCTAGCGAAGCGTTCGGGCTCCTAATAGCAACCTCTTGCCAAGGTGAATTGTGTCACGTTAGACTTGATCATCCGCTCAGGTCGCGGAATCAGCTACTCGCCCCAAGAAAGCCAAGACGATGAAATCTAAGACCCATCCCCACGCTCATGTACCTACAACTTCCAACCCCCACCCCGTTCCGCCGCCTGCAGCCTGGGCTACGATCCCCATCGCGCCTTACGACGGTCCGATTACTCGAAAAGTTGGATAGTCGAAGAGTTGGATAGTCGAAGAGAAACTTCAGTGAAGTGTCGTGATCCGTTCGGGTCGGAGGCGTAGATGATGTACGGGTACGAAAGCCTGAAGCATTCGGACATGCATGCCACAGATCAGTGGCAGTCCTTAGCGGGATCCATTGTGGAGGTCCGCGAGGCCGGGCGACTCTATCGCCGGGGCTGGGTGGAGCATGTCATGGCAGATGCTTCGGGGTTCTGGCTGGCCCGCGACGGGGTGGCTACGCGGGAGTTCATCCACAAATCCATGGGTTACCAAGTCTTGACGGGTTTCTATCCACGGCCAAGCTCGGTTTAGTGGTCCAACGTGAAATCCCGGTAGCTGATCATCCAGGTCGATTGCGATTGGCAAAGTCATGATGGGGCCCTTTGGCCGGCCGCTGGCACCTACAGAACTACCGGCCCGCGAATTACTTTTAATCCGAAGCGTTCCGCCTTCCCCCGGCCTGCACTGAGCCACAAGTAACTGAGTGCACTTAGAACGGCAACTACACAAGAGGGCTTGGATCGACTCGATAGAACCGCTTAAACCTTGCAGTAACTCAAGATTTCCTATAAAAAGTGTATACACATAGCGATCAATGTTGATCAAGAACTGGAGATGAAGTGCTTCTCATGATGACCAGGCGAACAGAAACCTTGCTGAGCGATGTCGAGCGGGCCCAGCGATGAGCCGGCGTCGGATCCTTGTCCGAGGCGGGCATGTTGTCACTGTTGACCCCAACCTCGGCAACATTGCAGACGGTGAGGTACTCATCGAGGACGGCGTGATTGTGGCTGTGGGCCGGCACCTGGGCGTGAGCGATGCCGAAGTCATCCATGCCGAAGGCGGCATCATCGCCCCGGGAACGGTCGATACGCACCGGCATACATGGCAGACCCAGCTTCGGGGCGCCGGTACCACTATTTCCCTTCAGGAATACATTCAGGGGTTCTGGGCCGACTCGACACCGTCATACGATCCTGAGGACGTCCGGTTAGGCACATTGGTCGGCGCACTGGACGCCTTGGAGTCGGGTGTCACCACTTTGCTCGATTACTCGCACATCACCAACAGCCCTGAGCACGCCGATGCGGGAGTTGATGCCCTGATGGAATCGGGGATTCGTGCGGTGTTCGCATACGGAATGGGACAGGCCGATATTATGGCGCCGCCAGCGTTTGACCGGATGGCAGATTTTGCGCGCCTTGCCAACGAACGATTCTCCTCTCCGGGCCTGGTGACACTGGGTGCGGCACTTTCGGAAATCGGTCTCGCGCCTATTTCATTCAACGTGGCCCAAAAGCGACTGGCGGACGACCATGACGCCATCTCGACAGCGCATATTGCAACGAGTAAGGCACTGCCTCCGGGACTAGAACAGCTGGCGGCAGCTGGCGTCCTTGACTCACGGATGATTTTGGTCCACGCCACAACACTTCAAGAGACAGACTGGCAACTGGCAGCCGAGGCAGGCGTGAAAATCTCCACGACGCCAGAAAGTGAGCTGAACATGGGCATGGGCCGCATTGCAATCAACGATGCAATCCGGCACGGACTCAAGCCGACCATCGGCGCAGACGTCGTCTCGCTCAACGGTGGCGACATTTTTGCCCCCACCCGACAGGCACTTGCATACTCGCGCTGGGCTGACGCGGAACCCGTCCTGGCACAGGGCCGGGACGTTTACGGCATCGCCATCAATCCGGACGATGCACTGAAGTGGGCCACCATCAACGGTGCGGATGCAATGGGCCTGGGAAGCCGGGTCGGCAGCCTCACCCCGGGAAAGCAGGCCGATGTCATCGTCGTCAGCGGGCGCCACATCGGTGTTCGTCCCGTCAATGAACCAGTCGCACAGCTGGTCATGCAAACGCACGCAGGAATCATCGACACCGTCATCGTGGGTGGCAACGTGGTCAAACGCGATGGTCATCTCGTCGGCTTCGACGTGCCGAAACTGCTGCGCCAGCTCGACGAATCCTCACAACGGATCCAAGAACGCATGGCAGAGCGTGCAGCCGCCAAGGTTCCGCTATCGCCTGAGATAATGGCCGGCTTCCCGGGCTGGGTTGCACATAACCTGGCCAGCTGAGCGCCGCAAGATACACCCCAGGATCCACTTGCCGGAGGTCAGTGTGAGCAAAAACAAGATCATGGATCGGACGGCCATCACCGGCGTCGGTTGGACAGCGATTTCCAAGAAGAGCGGGCGAAGCACTCTTTCGCTGACTACAGAGGCCTGCTTGAAAGCCATATCCGATGCCGGCCTGGAACCCCGGGAGGTGGACGGCCTCGTTACCTACTACTGGGCTCAGAGAGACACTCCTGCCCCATTCGAAGTGGCGAACAGCCTTGGGCTCTCGTCGTGCAGGATGTCGTTCTGCGACAGCAGCGGGGGAGCGTGGGCTGTGTCCGCCATAGCTGCGGCGGCTATGGCTGTCTACTCGGGAATGTCCAGGCATGTGCTCGTGTACCGAGGTGCAAATTCACGCTCCGATCCCGGGTTCCTGCCCGGTTTGGATACCTGGCACTCGGGCCAACGGCAATGGAATGAGCCATTCGGGGCCCAGCACCCGGCCACGATCTACGGCCCGCATGTCAGTGCCTATATGCATGAGTACTCACTGAGTAACCGCGACTTCGCTCCGCTTGCTGTTCAGCAACGTGCCAATGCGTCGCTAAACAAGAAGGCGCTTATGACAGCGCCCATGACAATCGACGACCACCAGGCTTCGCCATGGATCGTCGACCCTTTCCGGCTGCTCGATTGCAGTGTCTGGAACGACGGTGCCATGGCAGTTGTCGTGTCAGCGACGTCCGACGCTCGGCGGATGGCGTCGTCGCCGGTGACCATCCGCGCAATCGAAGGTGGGACCCTCGGGGCGCCTGTGCGATCGAGGTTGGGGCTGAATCACTGGAACCTTCACGCGGGATCCATGGCGTCAGGACTCTACGACAAGGCCGGCATTACCGTAGACGACCTTGACCTCGCGGAGCTCTACGATCCGTTTACGGGAATGACAATGATGCACATCGAACAGTTTGGCCTGGCACCGGCGGGAGGCGCCGCGGCCCGAATCAAACGCGGCGAACTGGCACTGGATGGTCCAATTCCCACCAACACCCATGGTGGCCACCTCTCTGAGGGGACCATAGCCGGACTAGGGCACGTGGTTGAAGCCGTCCAACAGCTGCGTCGCGACGGCGTGAGCGATGATCACTGCGACGGGGAGCACGACTACAACAGGCGGCACTGCCGTCAGGTTCGCAATCCTGAGCTTGCCCTTGTGGGCAGTGAAAGCGGAGACAGCGCCATGATCCTCCGGAAGCTTGCATGAGCTCGCCTACCAGACCTGGAATCCTGCCGGATCCTGACAGCTCACCGTTTTGGGAAGCGTGCCAGAGACGCGAACTCATGGGTCAGAGGTGCGGAAAGTGTCTGGCTTGGCGTTGGCCGCCGAGAGAATATTGCCCCTCATGCCATACCGCCGACCCCGTTTGGGAACGGCTTAGCGGGGAGGGAACGATCGTCGGGGTCGTAGTCACCCGCCGAGCGCTGGACCCGGCGTTCGAAGAACACACCCCGCTGGCGATCGTTCACGTCCGCCTCGACGGAACCGACGGTGAAATGGTTTTGACCTCCAACCTTCTGCCTGGCCAGTGGCCTCAGGCCGAGGTAGGCAAGCCCGTTTCGGTCCGGTTCGCAAGGGTCCGGAGCGGCCTGACCTTGCCACTCTTCACCATCAACTACACGGAAGGAAGTTCCCGTCATGACCGGAACTAATGCAACTGGCCCGCTCAAAGGCGTCCGGGTCCTCGACCTGTCACACGTGCTGAACGGCCCCTTCGCCACGATGCTCCTCGCCCACATGGGTGCCGAGGTCATCAAGGTTGAGCAGCGCGAAAGCCCTGACCGATTCCGCCACGCCTGGATGCCGGTGGACGCCGACCATGACGGCTACGAATTCCTGGTGGTCAACGCCAACAAGAAGGCCATCACGCTCAACTTGAAAAACGAGCATGGTCGAGAGGTCTTCACGGAACTGGTCCGCAACTCCGACGTCGTGGTGGAGAACTTCTCAACGGGTGTCATGGACAGGCTCGGCTTTGGATATGAGGCGCTCAAAGAACTGAACCCCTCGATCATTTACGCGTCGTCGAAGGGCTATGGTGAAACGGGTCCCTACGCAGATCAGCGCTCCTTCGCCACAGTCGCGATGGCGGTCAGCGGTTGGGCCGACGCTTCCTGGCGGCTGTCGAAAGCGCCCGGCACCCAGGTCTTTGGCCCTGGAGACGAAGCGGCAGGCGTGTCTATGGCACTGGGAATCTGTGCCGCGTTGTTCCACCGTGCGCAAACGGGTGAAGGTCAGAAGATCGAGGTGTCCATGCAGGAGGCACTCATGGGCTTCATGGTGAGCAGTTTCCACGAACACTTTGAGGGAATGGGACCTGCCGGAGCCTACATGGAGGCAAAGGACGGACACATTGCCACCCACCTTCCGGACCTGACAGACGACCAATTCACCAGATACACGACGGCACTAGGGCATCCCGAAGCGATTTCTGATCCCAACTTCGCCGATGCAGAGGTTCGTCGGAAGAACCTCAAGTTGGTTCAGGCGACAGTGGGATCCTGGATGAAGGAATTTACCCCAAAGGAATTGTTTGACATCCTGAGGGCTCAAAAAGTCCCAGCAGGTCCTGTCCTGACCATCAAGGAAATTCTTGAAGACGAGCACATCGTCGCCAGGAAGGCCTTCGTGGAGGTGGAACACGCGGAGGCCGGGCAGCTTACCTTGCTGGCTCCGTGGATCCGGTTCAGCGACACCCCGTCGAGTATCTCGCACGCCGGCCCAGCCATCGGAGAAAACAACTATGAGGTCTACCGTGAGCTCTTGGGCTACGACGCAGACAAGGTGGACAAGCTGCGTGAAGTAGGCGCCATCTAGCTAGACCCGAATTCGACCTCCCTCCGGTGACGGCCTGCTGGCCGTCCATTGGAGGGAGGTCTTTTGTTTGGGAAGTGCTTAGTCAACAGCAGAAGTGACACAAGAGGCTTCCCGGCTGTCCGCTTTGCAGCGGCGCCGGGAAGCCTCAAGGGTGAGTCAGCTGTCAGGTGCGTTACAGGGTGGGGGACGCCGCAAGCTCGAACGACAACGGATATTCGATCCGGTTTGCCCATTCCTTGACGGGGTCGTAATCGTAGATCCAGCCCAGGCCCAGGGGGGTGTCACCTTCGCTTTCCCTCTTGCGGAACGTGGCTTGACGCTCCTCCCAGTCGCCGGCATGCACCAGTTTGCTGTTCAGCAGCGACTGTCTCTGGATTGCATGTGCGCGGGGGATTCGGACGTTGCGGAAGCCGGCGAAAGCCGTCTCATAATCGTGCTTGTTCGCCTGTAGCCAACGGCCGAGAACGTAGGCGTCCTCGAACGCCTGCGCAGCTCCCTGCCCCGCATTTGGCAGCATCGGGTGCGCTGCGTCTCCGATAAGTTGGATGCGGCCGCGCCCCCATTTCTCGGAAGGCTTGCGGCCAAACAGCCCCCATTTGGAGCATTCTGTGATGGAGTCCAAAAGTTCCTGAAGTTGGGGTGTGGCATCCGGAAACCCGGAACGCATTTCAGCGGGATCGCCGTAGATGGACCAGCCCTCTTCTACCCACGCCTCGGCGTCCGACTGCGTGGTGATGTTGATGACGTCCGCGCCACGCAGGTAGTAGCTCATGATGTGGCGACCTTGGCCGATCCACCCGCAGAATCCATGTGGGCCAAGAATGTCTGGGGAGAACGCCTTGCCATCAAGCTGAGCCCGCCACACCATCTGACCCGTAAACTCGGCTGATTCCTCGCCATAGAGATAATTGCGGACCTGGGACTTGATTCCATCGGCACCGATTACCAGGTCGAAGGTCCGCGCCGCTCCGTTGGCGAACGTGACGGTGACGCCGTCGGGCTCTTCTTCAAGTCCTGTGCAGTGATGGTTAAGGTGGATGCGGTCGCTGGCGACCGCATCGGCAAGCACACCCAGCAAATCCGCGCGGTGGAGAACATAGTAGGGAGAGCCGAAGCGGCCCTCCAAATCGTTCTCCTTCACCATGGTGGTTTCAGCAAGTTGCTCACCCGTATACATGGAGCGCTGGATCTGCCCCGTAACCCGGTTCGCAGTCTTTTCGAGGCGATCCCCCAATCCGAGGGCCAGCAGGGCCCTGGTTGCCTGAGGACTGATGTTAATGCCGGCTCCTACTTCACCGAGAGCAGCTGCGCGTTCGAAGACTTCAACATCGAAGCCCGCGCGCGTAAGTGCAATGGTCGTGGCGAGGCCGCCGAGACCGCCCCCTATGATGCCGATCGATAGCGTTTTTTCTGTCATTACATTCCCTTTTCCTGATTCGACCGGACGGTGCATGGCAACTGCGGTGTCCGCGGATCATGCCAGCTGCGATTTTCTGTATACAGTTTTAGTGAACCAGAGAGCTCCTGAACCGCAAGAATCCGCGGATTCATCGTGAATTTGACGTTGCAGCAGATGCTTGGCTTAGTCAAGTGTACTAACTTTCGTCTTCCAGTAGTAGATTTAGGGTTGAAGATGTCACCTGGAAGGCGGCATGCCAGCGCCCCCAAGGGACGGCTTGGGTAATTGGGCGTGTGCGACCGCCGGCCGGGTGGCGGTTGGTTAGAGTTGGCAGTGTTCGGAGATCAATGAAGGAGCCGGAATGGTTGCGTTATCTGAAATAGTGGACCGCTTGGATTTGGATGATCCGCGTCGGGCTACGGAAGGTACACACGCCCGGCTCCGTGAGCTCATCTATTCCGGCGTACTTCCGGCCGGCATGATTATCTCCCAGGTCGAACTGTCCGAGGTTCTGGGCGTCAGCCGGACGCCTCTCCGTGAGGCAATCCGCATGCTGCAGGAGGAAGGCCTCATTGATGCTGAGCCGAATCGGCGCTGCCGGATTGCAGGCTTTGATGCTGCCGATGTGGACTCCACGTATGGGTCCCGGTTGATGCTGGAAGCGTTGGGAATGAAGCTGACACTGCCTTTTGTGGACCGGGAGATTCTGGAACAAGCCAGTCAGGCACTGGATGCTATGGAAGCCGACAGCGAGCCGGGAGTAAGCCCCACGTGGCACACAGCGCATCATCGGTTCCATCGCTCCTTCACCAGCAAGGCCCCCAAAACGCTAAAGGCGCAAATTGTGGCAGGCGATGAGCGGGCGGACCGTTACGTGAGGCAGCTGGCTCAAGGCATAGTGATGAACTGGACCCACGGACGCGAGGACCACCGCCGGATTCTTGAACTCGTCAACTCGGGCTCATATGACGAAGCCATTGTCGCCACCTGCCAGCACTTCGCGAGGACTGCAGTGACTTTGCTCCTGGACGTTGCGCCGGAATTCGAGCCGGCAGCCACCCGTGCAGCAGTAAATCTTGTCGCCACTGCCGTGGAAGCACCCAGCGGCCTCCAGTCACGGCGCTCGCGTAGCTAGCGGCGCGTCAAGCGCATTCTCCATGGCGTGACCTCCGGGCAGTTGCTGCTTCCCAGGCTCAGTCTCATAGAGTCGGCTTGTGTGGGACTCTCTTCCGCGCAGCCTTGGCGCCCGGAATGCCCGGTCCTCCGCCGACCCAGCTATCCGATAATGCAGGGTGAGGAGTGCCCGCCTGTCGGATCCGTTCGAATCAACGTACTCTCATACGGCCCTTAACTGCATACAGTTTAAAACGTACTGTGTTCTAAAACTGCCAAATTTGCCGAAAAAGCGCACAAAAGCCTCGACTGAAGTCCAAAACTGTGTGTACTATCGTCGTTAGAAGGGGCTGAAGGTCAGAAAACCGGTCGTCAGCCTCCGCACCACTTTCCGTACTGCCGCTGAAGGGTCAAAGATGACGTCAATCGCTGTTAGAAGTGAGTACCAGATGCTCATCGGTGGTGAGTTCCACAGCGCTTCGAACGGGGCCACCATCACCACCATCAACCCAGCAACGGGGCAGGTTTTAGCCGTGTTCCCCGCTGCTACAACACAGGACGTAGATCGTGCTGTGGCATCTGCGAAAGCCGCGGGCCGCAACTGGTCGCAGTTGGCGCCGCTAGCCCGGGCCGAGCTCGTCAACAAACTGGCGGATGCCATTGAGGACAACGCCGAGGAGTTCGCCCGTTTGGACTCTGCTGAGAATGGCAGTCTTCTCCGGGAAATGCGACGGGACGTAGCGGCTGGTGTCCGGGCAATGCGCTACTTTGCCGGTCTGGCACTACAAATGCGCGGCACCACGATACCGTCCCCGAGTGGCGCTCTGACCTACACCGTGCGCATGCCCTTTGGTGTCGTTGGGCGCATCGTTCCGTTCAACCATCCCTTCATGTTCGCCGCAGGCAAGATCTCAGCCCCACTGATTGCGGGAAACACGGTTGTCATCAAACCAAGCGAATACACCAGTCTGTCGGCCCTGCGCCTTGCCGAACTTGCCACCGATATCCTCCCTGCCGGAGTACTTAACGTGATCACCGGTTGGGGGGCAGAAGCCGGTGACGCACTGGTGACGCACCCAGACGTTCCACGGCTGGCCTTCACCGGGTCCGTAGCAACTGGTTTGCTCATCCAGCGTCGAGCAGCCGAGACGACGGTGAAGACAGTGACTTTGGAGCTTGGGGGAAAGAACCCATTGGTGATCTTCCCCGATGCTTCCTTGGATGACGCCGTGGACGCCGCTGTCCGCGGAATGAATTTCACCTGGCAGGGTCAATCCTGCGGATCCCTCTCGCGCAACATCGTGCACGTGGACGTCTACGACGAATTCGTTGAGCGACTCACAGCGAAGGTATCTGCTCTGAAGCCAGGACTGCCGGACGATGACAACTCGCAAACCGGCGCAATCATCAACGAACGCCAGCTGGAGAAAGTCCTTGACTACGTCCAGCTCGGAATAAGTGAAGGCGCCAGGCTCTGTACCGGTGGCACCCGCATTACCGACGGCGAACTGGCAGCGGGCCTCTTTGTCCGCCCGGCCGTGTTCTCGGACGTCCACGTCGATTCGAGGCTCGCTCAGGAAGAGATCTTCGGACCCGTCCTCTCCGTGCTTCGCTTCCATACGGAAGAAGAAGCCATTGCGATGGCCAACGCTACCCAGTACGGACTGACAGCGAGTGTCTTCACCGAGAATCTTGGCACTGCGCACCGTTTCGCACATCAGGTTGAGGCTGGTTATGTGTGGATCAACGACGTCTCCCGCCACATTCCAGGCACACCCTACGGGGGAGTAAAAAACAGCGGGCTGGGACGTGAGGAGGAGCTCGATGAGCTCCTGTCCTACACCCAAGTCAAGAACGTACACATCGAACATTCATCCGCAGCCACTATCTAGAAGGGATCACTATCATGACGGACACAGCAACGCAGGTAGACCAGGACGCCTTGCCTGAAGGCCCGGAGCTTGAGAGCTACGATGCCAAGATCAAGCAGGAACACATCATCGGACAGTGGACAATGGAGCCCCTGTTGGACGCCGCGGTGGGCGGTCCGAAGCCCCGTGGAGTAGGTCACGTTTGGCCGTGGTCGCTCACCCGGGAGCGGCTCGGGGAAGCCTCCAAGGTTCTTGGGCCGCGCGGTATCGGTCGCTGCAGCATTGTCTTCCTCAACCCTGGCATCACTCAGGGACCTCCAGGGTCCACTCATACCCTCGCTGCAGGAGTGCAGGTGATGAGGGCCCAGGAAGTGTGCTGGTCCCATCGCCACACCATGTCGGCCTTGCGGTTCATCATCGAAGGAAACAGCGACGCGTTTACAGTGGTGGACGGCGAGCCTCTCACCATGAACAAGTTCGACCTGCTGCTGACACCCCGCATGGCATGGCACGATCACCACAATCCGACCGATAGTGAAGTGGTTTGGCTTGACGTGCTGGACCTTGGTTTGACCCTCAGCCTGAACCAGGCCTTCTTTGAACCCTTCGGAGATGCCAGCCAGCCGCAGCGTCCAACCAACGCGGACTCCCAGGGGCTTCGCAGCAGACTGCTGCGTCCTGTGGGCGAGAACCCGCGAAGCACTCGCCTGCCGATCCGATATGCATGGGCAGACATTGAGCCCGTACTCGATGAGTATGCTGACACGGCCGGGGACGCTTACGACGGTTTGGCCTTGCGCTACGCCAACCCCGTGACCGGCGGCCCGACCATGCCCACGATGGACTGCTGGATCCAACAGCTCGTCCCTGGATTTGAGGGCAAGCTTCACCGCCGCACCACCAGCAGCGTCGGCTTCGTCATCTCCGGAAAGGGATCGATCGAAATCGAGGGCAAGACTCACGAGCTGGTGCCCGGGGACACGTTTGCTGTTCCAAACTACGCCTGGCACCGGCTGAGCAACGGTTCTGATGAGCCGCTGCGACTCTTTACCGTGCACGACTTGCCCGTCATTCAGTCCTTGGGTTTGCTGTACGAGGAGCCTGAAGCAACCATTGGCACGAGGCCGGCGCCGGCGGTCCCTGGCATTCCGCAGAAGCAGACCTACCGAGTGGACGCCATGCTTGATCGGGACGAAGTGCGATGACGCGCTACTCTGCAGATGACATAAAAGGCGTTGTGGGCATTCTCCCCACACCGGCCCTGCCCGGCGCGGATCGGTGGGATTCGGCGGATACCGTAGACCTTGCCGAAACAGAACGCCTCACGCGAAAGCTCATCGAATCAGGCGTGGACATGCTCCTCACCAATGGCACTTTCGGCGAGGGGGCGTCCCTGACTGAATCCGAAGTCCTCGCGTTCAACGACACTGTTATCCGTTCTGCCGGCGGTCGTGTCCCGGTCTTTGCCGGCGCGACGACGCTCAACACACGGGACACGATTGCGAGGGGTCGGAAGCTTCGCGATCTTGGAGCCGACGGGCTCTTTGTTGGGCGACCCATGTGGGTGGCCCTGGACGACGACCAGATTGTGGAATTCCACCGTTCCATTGCGGAGGCTCTGCCGGAGCTGTCTCAAGTAGCCTATGACAACCCCAGCGCATTCAAGGGCAAGATTTCTGCCGAAGTCTACGAACGGTTGTCCGACATTCCACAGGTTGTCGCGGCCAAACATATGGGCCTTGGACTCATGGGTGAACGCTACGTTGCTGACCTGAAGGCCGTTGACGGGCGTATCCGCCTGCTTCCGGTCGCCAGCGATTGGACTCACACTGCTCAACGATTCCCCGATGAGACCCTGGCTGCCTGGAGTGGTGACGTTGCCTGTGGTCCCGCTCCGGTCCTTCGTCTGAGGGATGCCGTGCTGAGCCGGGACTGGGAACTCTCGGACCGTATCCAGAGCCAGATCTCACACGCATTGCAAACACTATTTCCTGACGGGAGCTTTGAAGAGTTCTCGAAATACAACATTCAGATTGACAGGGCGGAGTTTGAAGCCGCCGGGTACTTCACACCTGGCCCGTTGAGACCCCCGTATACCTCCTGCCCAAGCGCCTACCTCGAGGGCGGGCGAGAGGCAGGCCGGAGGTGGGCGCAGCTTGAGCAGCACTACGCTTCGGACAGTGCCTAACCAACTACAACGTCAGATATCGAGAGAACAAAGAGAGTATGGACCGGCCAATGACCGAGAAAACAAGCACCCCGCCCAGCGAGCACCAGACGGCGGCAGGACGACCAAAGAAAGACACGCCCGTCTTTGTCAGCAGGCTGGGTTACGTTTCCTTTGAAACTCCGGACGTGGCGCGGCTCACGGATTATTACAGAAACGTTCTGGGTTTCGCGCTGGTGGACGAGACTCCCGATCAGGTCTTCTTGACTACGGGAGCCGACCACCATTGCACCGTAATCGAAAAAGCCAAAGCTCCGCGCGGCCGGTCGGTCGTTGGGTACGAGATCCGCGAGAGCGTTGCCGACGCTGAGCGAAGGCTGAAGGATGCGGGCATCCGCGCAGAGCGGCGTTCAGATATCGGACCAGGTACACCGGATGTGCTCGTTTTGTCCGAGCCCGGAACTGGCAGCACCCTGCACCTCTACGAACAGCAAGATCCAAGCGGAGTTGCACCCACCTTCGATCACCGGCCGAGCAAGCTGGGCCACGTGGCGGCATACACGCCGTCGATCCCTCAGATGCGGACGTTCTACGAGGATGCTTTGGGCTTCCGCTGGGCGGATTCCATTGGCGACTTTTTTGTCTTCATGCGCTGCAACGCAGACCATCACGCGGCCAACTTTATGCAAAGCGACAAACTTGCGGGGATGCATCACATCGCCTACGAAGCTCGGGACGTCTCGCACTTTCAGTCCATGCTTGACAACTTGGCGAAGCATGACTATCGCCTCTATTGGGGTCCTGGCCGGCACGCCGTCGGGCACAACGTCTTCAGCTATCACGAGGACCCAGACGGGAACCACATCGAGCTGTTCACTCAACTGGACGTGATGCTGGACGAGGAAAAGGGCTACTACGAGCCACGGCCTTGGCACGAGTACTACCCCATGCGGCCAACCACATGGGAAGCCGACGCGGCCGCCATGAACATGTGGGGACCGACCCCGCCAGGGAGCCCGATCAAGCGCTAACACCACTGAGTTGGAACCCGCGATTCGGGTGCACTCCAAAATACAAGAGAAAGGCGCCGCGATGGCTGACGACAGCATCATGGTCCAACAAGTCATTGACGCCCACCGCGCACTTGCAGTCGCTGGCCAGACAGACCTGATATGGGGCCACGTTGGAATCCGCGACCCTGAAGGGCGCGGCGTCTGGACGAAGGCCTCTGGCTGGGGAATGGAAGAAGTAGGACCCGGACAGGTACTCCTTGTTTCGTTCGATGGCGAGGTCCTGATGGGGGAGGGTAAGCGCCACATTGAAGTGTTTATCCACGCCGAGGTCATGCGCGCACGTGCGGATGTCCAGGCCACAGTCCACTCGCACGCCGCGGAAGCCGCAGCATTTGCTTCGCTGGATGTGCCGCTGCGTGCAATCACGCATGCAGCGACCCCCTTTCTTAATGATGACGTGCCACGGTTCACCGGGACTGGGAATCTGATCTCCACGCCGGAGTTGGGGGGCTCGCTGGCCGTGGCTCTCGGAACCGGCAACGGGTGCTTGATTCCGGGCCACGGCATTTTGACGGTGGGTGCATCTCCGGCCGCGGCGGTAATGCACGCAGTCCTGCTTAACAACGCCTGCGCCGCCCACCTCACTGCGTTGGCAGCCGGCGGACCTGCACGTTGGTCTTCCGATGAGGAGGTTGCGGCCAAGCGAGAGGGCCTTTGGCCGCCTGCGGCCCTGCAGTCCGCTTTCGATTACTTGGTACGACGGGCAGGACGCCACAGCGGCTGATCGCAATCTGCCGCACCACAATGCCGGAGTGCAATTCCGGCGAATGAACGAAGCAACCACAAGCATTAGAGGAGAACACTGTGAATGGCTGGAGCCTGACGACATGCCGCATTGGATCGGCACCACAGGACACCGAACAGGCGGCCATCCGACGGTCCGACGGAAGCCTGGTGGTCCCCGAAGTCCTGAAGAACTACAGGGGCCTGGCTGCAGCCTTGGATGACTGGGACCGTGTCGAACCGGCGCTACGGAATATCGATGTCGATGCTCTGGAGCCCGTTGAAGCCCAGGAAGTACTGTCGATCCGATATCCCCGAAAGCTCCTCTGCGTTGGGGCCAACTATAGGGACCACGTAGCCGAGATGGGTGTCACGGACATCCCAGACGGCGTTCGACCGTACTTCTTCACCGTGCCCCCGACCACAACGATGATCGGCAACGGCGAGTCCATCGTCGTAGGAGACGACCCGTCCTTACTGGTCGACTGGGAAGCAGAACTCGCTATTGTTATTGGCCGTGGCGGGCGGAACATTCCCGCGTCGGAAGCACTGGACCATGTCGCCGGTTACGCCTGCTTCAACGACATTACTGCTCGTGGCCTACTCCGGAGGGACGTTGCTGTCGCACCGCCGTTTTCCTTCGACTGGTTCGGTTCCAAGGGCCTGGACACCTTCTGCCCCATGGGTGCAGTTACCCCCGCATGGCAGATTGTGGATCCCGAGGACCTTGAAATCCGATGCAGTGTCAATGGCGAACTCAAACAGCATGGGACGACCAGAAATCTCATCGCTGGAGTTTCTGAGCTCATAGCTGCGGCCAGTCGGAGCTGCACGCTGGAACCCGGTGACGTTATTGCAACGGGTACGCCCGCAGGAGTCGGCCACTCCCGTGGCTGGCACCTCAACGACGGCGACACTGTTCACGTCGAGATCACGGGTCTGGCTTCATTGACCAACGCTGTGAGGGCCCGGGTGGGCGACCCTGTCCTGGCCCCGCGTTGATGCCGGTCTAACCTTCTCGCCACCATTCATTGAAAGGACTTCAGATGAGCTCCACCTCTTCAAAGACGATGAGTGTGCAGGAACTTTTGGATTCTGCTCCGCTGAGCCCGCGTCAAAGGATAATCGTCCTTGTCGCCTTTCTGGCAATGCTTGCCGAGGGCCTTGACATCACCATCGCCAGCCACGTGTACCCTCACATCATTCGGGAATGGGGGACTTCCATGACTGGAGTCACCTTCACGGTGACAGTTGGGGTCGTAGCCATGGCTGTCGGGGGCCTCATCGCCGGGCCTGCAGCGGACCGGTATGGGCGCAAAGGCGTGCTCATTGCCGGGCTCATTCTGTTTGGCACGACGACCGCTGCGATGGGATTCTCCTCCAACATCGAACTCTTCTCCACCTTCCGAATCGTGTCTTGCCTCGGGCTTGGCGCCGTGATGCCTGTGGTCATAACCTTGGTTGCTGACTGGATGCCCGCGGACAGGCGTGCGCAAATGGTGACCCTGAGTTTCTCCGGAGTGGCTCTGGGAAGCATCGTGGGAGGGTACCTCGCCGCAGTGATCATCCCTAACCTGGATTGGAACAGTGTCCTGCTCATCGCTGGACTGATTCCTCTTGTCCTTATCCCGTTCGTGGCAGGTTCCATCCCGGAAGCGCCTGGCGTACTGATATCACGGGGACTGCCACCCGCAAAGATACGAAGCGTCATCGCTGCTGTCGTACCGGCTCGAAGCCTGGATGCACTGGACCTCGGGAACGGGCAGGTGCCACCAGCAGAGCGACGCTCCCACCGCGAACGGATTGGTGCCTTCCGTATCATCCTCTCGCCACCGTTCCTCGGCACAACCCTGCTTATGTGGTTGGCCTACTTCATTGGCCTCGGAGTTCTATTCCTGATTCTCAACTACCTGCCCTTGATGTTGTCCCAAGCGGGAAGAACAGCCGGAGAAACCGGATTGATTGTCGCAACCTTTGGCTGGGGCGGTCTGGTGGGCCAAGTACTGGCTGCATTCGCCCTGAAGAAGTTCAATCGATTCCACGTCGTCTCAATCCTCTGGGCTCTGGGCATCGTTGGCCTGCTGGTAGTTGCGAACTTCTCCTTCGACTTTGCCGGTTTTATGGTTGTCGCATTTGCCGTGGGCCTGACGCTCCCGTCGGTCAACGCCGCGCTCAACGCCCTTGCGGCCCTCGCTTATCCGGACAACGCGCGTGCAACCGGTCTAGGAGCCGCGAGCGGTGCAGGCCGGGCCGGAACTCTCACCAGCGGACTCCTTGGCGGGCTGATGATTGGCGCCGGCTGGGGCATCTCTTCGATCTTTCTGGCTCTCACCGGGCCGATAGTGCTGGGCATCATCGCAGTCCAGGCATTGCGTGTAAGCACCCGGAGCCGAGAACAAGGCGAACTCGTTGATCCAAAAACTTCAATCCCTCACTGAACAGGAGAAGCTATGAGCACGCAAACACAGACCACGCCAGAGCCACAACGACTGAAGTCGGAGTTTCAGGGGCTGGATCCTGCGGGACACGACCTTCTGTTTACTGAAGCGCGTTCCATCCGCGATTTTTCGCCAGAACCTGTGTCCGATGGGCTCTTGGAGCAGATTTGGGAACTGGCGCGCTGGGCGCCGACGTCGACAAACTCCCAACCACTGCGGATTACCCACGTAAGGACGGCTGAGGGCAAGGCCCGTCTCATTCCACTGCTGGACGAAAAGAATCAGGAAAAGACGAGGAGGGCGCCGGTAACCACCATCCTGGCGACCGACCTGCGCTTCCATGAGCGCCTCCCCGAAGTGTTCCCGATCCATCTCGGATTGCGGGAGTCGTTCGAGAATGGCCCGTCGTGGTACCGCGAAAAGTCCGCTAACTTTAATGCCACGCTGCAGGCTGGCTACTTTGTTCTGGCCGCCCGTTCCGTTGGACTTTCGGTGGGGCCCATGGGAGGGTTCGACGTCGAGGCGGTGACACGGGAGTTCTTCCCCGACGGCGACCGGCATGCCTTGTTGCTCGTCAACCTTGGCTACCCCGGGGACACGGTTATCCCGCCCCGGCTTCCGCGCCTTGCTCCCGATGAGGTAGTTCGCTGGGAGTGAGCGCGGATCCGACAGAAACTGCGTTCACGGGGCCGAGTGCTTCGCGGATGCCGTTGCGGAATCCTTTGCGGGATCCGCGCGACCGGCGCCTGAACCGCATTGCCGGGCCTTCGTCGTTGGTGTTCTTCGGGGTCACTGGTGATCTTGCCCGTAAGAAGCTGATGCCGGCGGTTTATGACCTGGCTAACCGTGGGTTGTTGCCGCCGAGTTTTGCTTTGGTGGGTTTCGGTCGTCGGGAGTGGGATAACGCGGAGTTCGCGGCTGAGGTCAAGGAAAACGTCAAGGCCCACGCGCGAACCAAGTTCGACGAAGCAGTATGGGAACAGCTCGCTTCCGGCATCCGCTTTGTTCAGGGCGAGTTCGACGACGACGACGCTTTTGAGCGCCTCGGTGATGTCCTTGATGAGCTGGATGAGACCCGCGGTACCCGGGGGAACCACGGCTTTTACCTGTCGATCCCGCCCAAGGCGTTTGAGCAGGTCTGCCGGCAGCTGTCCAAGCATGGTTTGGCGCAGGCGAAGCCGGGGCAGTGGCGTCGTGTGGTGATTGAGAAGCCGTTTGGGCATGACCTTGAGTCGGCACGTCAGCTTAACGACATTGTGGAGTCGGTGTTCCCGGCTGATGCGGTGTTCCGGATTGATCATTACCTGGGTAAGGAGACGGTGCAGAACATCCTGGCGTTGCGTTTCGCGAACCAGTTGTTCGAACCGCTCTGGAACGCCAATTATGTGGATCATGTCCAGATCACCATGGCCGAGGATATTGGTACGGGTGGGCGTGCAGGGTATTACGACGGTGTGGGTGCTGCCCGTGACGTGATCCAGAACCACTTGCTCCAGTTGCTGGCGCTGACGGCGATGGAGGAACCGATTTCGTTTAATGCCGATGATTTGCGGGCGGAGAAGGAAAAGGTCCTCGCCGCGGTCAAGCTCCCCGAGGATTTGTCCACGCATTCGGCGCGGGGTCAGTTCACCGGTGGGTGGCAGGGCGGGGAGGAAGTCCTGGGGTATTTGGACGAGGACGGCATCCCGGCTGATTCGAAGACCGAGACGTTCGCGGCGATCCGGGTGGATATCAACACCCGGCGGTGGAATGGTGTGCCGTTCTACCTGCGCGCCGGTAAGCGGCTGGGCCGGCGCGTGACCGAGATCGCGGTGGTGTTCAAGCGGGCACCGAACCTGCTGTTCCGTGATCATGGTGAGGATGACTTTGGTCAGAACGCGGTGGTGATCCGGGTCCAGCCTGATGAGGGTGCCACGATCCGGTTCGGGTCCAAGGTTCCGGGCACGCAGATGGAAGTCCGTGATGTGACCATGGACTTCGGCTACGGCCATTCCTTTACCGAGTCCAGCCCTGAAGCGTATGAGCGGCTGATCCTGGATGTGTTGCTGGGTGAGCCGCCGCTGTTCCCGCGGCATCAGGAAGTGGAGTTGTCCTGGAAGATCCTTGACCCGTTCGAGGAATACTGGGCCGGGCTCGATGAACAACCGCAACCCTACGCACCGGGCAGTTGGGGGCCGGCTTCGGCCGATGCCTTGCTGGCCCGTGACGGACGAACCTGGAGAAGGCCATGATTGTAGATCTTCCCGATACCACTACCTCCAAGATCTCCAAGAAGATCATGTCCCTGCGCGAGCAAGGCGGTGTGATCGCCCTGGGGCGTGTGTTGACCTTGGTGGTGGTGACGAAGTCCGGGCAGGAAGAAGAAGCCATCGAGGCCGCCAATGAAGCCAGCCGGGAACACCCCTGCCGGATCATTGTCCTGGCCGACGCCGGGGTGGAAGGCCCGGACCGGCTCGACGCGCAGATCCGGGTGGGTGGGGACGCCGGAGCGTCCGAAGTCATTGTGTTGCGCGGTCATGGGCACATGGCCCACGAAAGCGAATCCCTCGTTGCGGCCCTGCTCCTGCCGGACGCGCCGATCGTGGCGTGGTGGCCGCACGGCGCCCCGGAAAGCGCCTGTGAAACCTCGATCGGCCGGATCGCGCACCGACGCATCACCGACTCGGCCAACGAACCCGACCCCCGCCGGGCGTTGGAGAACATCCGCGCCACGTACAAAGCCGGCGACACCGACCTCGCCTGGACCCGCCTAACCAACTGGCGTATGCAACTCGCCGCAGTCATGGATGAAGCGGGCCCGGAACCTGTCACGGCGATTGAGATTGAAGGTGCCATGGATTCGGCCAGTACCCTGCTGCTTGCATCCTGGCTAAAAGTCTCCCTGAACGCTCCGGTGACGCTTGTTGCCGGACGGTCGGGGGAGGGGCTCCGCAGTGTCCGGCTGCGCCGTGACGTGGGGGAAGTCCGCCTGTCCCGGCCGGGCCGCTCAGGGGCTGAACTGTCCCAGCCGGGACAGCCAATACAACGCGTCACACTTCCCCGGCGCAGCCTCAAAGACTGCCTCGCCGAGGAACTCCGCCGGCTCGACCCCGACGAAACCTTCGGATCCGTGGTCAGAAGCCTGTCAGTGCCCGTATTCTCCTAGCAGCCCCGGCGGCGTCTCGGCGTGGCTGAGGAAGCTTCGCTCCTACCCTTCCGGGTCATCCATCGCGCACTGTATGCACGTCGTGTCAGGCCCATGGAAGTTGGCGGCGAGCCGTGTCATTCGTTTTTCACGAACACTGAAGTCAAAGTGAATACAGTCTGTGCGGCCAGAAAGTGGCGCATCCGCATTAGTTCCGCCTGCTAAGCGCGGACATTAAAGATGTTTTGAATTAAACGTGCATGCAGATCTATCCCAATGGGATCAGTAGTGTGTACAGTTAGCGACCTAGGGTGTTGTGTGACGTAGCGAACATTTTTAGGTCGCAACGTCCCTTCAGCAGGGCATCCGGTCTAACCCAGGTCAGAGCAATTTCGGGTCACGAGTTCCGAACTGTCCAGCACAATCCGGCCGGGCGTACTCTTCGTCCTAGACCACACTCCAACCACAGAGCTGCTGAATCTTCAACGAAGAAGAGAGGCAAAATGAGTACTAGAGGAGAGGCAACATGAGTATTAGTGAAGAGGGCGCTGCTGCGGTGACCCGCGAACGTGACAATGATCAATTAGCTGAAGGCGTCTCAATCATCGGGACCCTATCGACGGTGCGCCGATGGATTGCCCTTGGCGTCCTGCTGGCCGGGATCTTGATGGGCCTGATCGATGCGTCTGTCGCAAACATCCTGGTCCCGGCCATCTCCGAGAGCATGAACGCTTCCGCATCAACGCTGTCATGGGTAGTAGCGGGCTACACGCTGGCATACGGCCTTGCCCTCATCCCCGCGGGTCGCCTAGGGGACCGCTACGGCCACAAACTTGTGTTCATCGTCGGTCTTGCGGCGTATGTGGTAACGGCCTTGACCTCCGCTCTGGCCGTCGACGACTTCCAGTTGATTCTCTCCCGTGTGGCACATGGTCTCGCAGGAGGCGCAGTCGTTGCCCCGGTTTTCGCCTTGATACAGGTCTTGTTCGCGGGCCGACAGCGAGTTCGTGCCTTCGGTTTTCTACTGGCCGCAACGGGCGTTGGTACGACGCTCGGCCCCTTCGTCGGTGCATGGATCGTCGATGGTTTCGGCAACGCACTTGGCTGGCGTCTCGCCCTGGGAGTGACTGTCCCGATCGGCCTGATTGCCCTTCTCTTCGCAACCCGATACGTGCCGCGTTCAATTACGCATGTACAAGGACGGTTCGACTGGTTGGGAGTCCTCTTCCTGTCCCTGTTCTGCATCGGCCTCCTTACTCCACTGATTCAGTCAAGCTCTGGAACGTTGCCCGAGTGGTCGACGCTGAGCTTTGGTGCAGCTGTTCTCGCCGCTGCTGCGTTTGCCCTCTGGGAACGTCGGCTGGAGAACAATGGCGGGTTCCCGTTGTTGCGATTCAGTCTTTTCCGGCTGCCTGAATTCTCTCTGGGACTGCTTGCTACGATCTTTGCCTTCGCAAGCTTCACTGCGTCAATCTTCATTGCATTGAACACCCTCTGGATATGGGGACGGGAGGAATCTGCAGCCGCTGCCGCGCTCTTGACGCTTCCCCTTTCTGTTGGAGGCATCATTGGTGGGTTGATAAGCGACAGGTTCCAAGCGCTTGTTGGACGTCGCGCGGTGACAGTTGCGCTGGTGCTGCTTTTCGTGGGCACTGGGTCGGTATGGGCCATGGTCGCGTTCGTTCCGGGAGTGCAGTTGTTGGCCCTTGTCGTGCCGCTTCTTGTTGCCGGGACGGCGAGCGGCTTGTTCTTCGGACCTAACACCGCATCAATTCTGGCTCGCGTCAAGGCTAGTGACGCGGGTGCAGCAGGCGGCGCGGCCGTGACAGCTCAGCGAGTGGGCGGCGCGATCGGTGCCGCAGTTGTGTTCATTGTGCTGGCTATTCGGCCTGGCGATGGTGTCGGCCCCTTTGTGGCGGCAGACTGGGCTGCGACCGCGATAAACGGTGTCCTTGCCTGCACGCTCTTTGCTGGAGCTGCCCTGCTGGTAAGCATCGTTATCGACATCGTGACACGCAACGAGACCGCAGTGCAGGCCGCTCTGCAGAAGAAGAACTAAGAGAAAGGCGCGTCACTGGGAACTCCCAGGCGTCTGCCCACCCCAACCAGCGGTACGTCGCTGGTTGGGGTTGGCTTTGCACCACAGCTTTCCTCGCACGGGTACATGTATCCTCAACCTTGATGGCCGCGCAATGGCGCGGCCATCAGTTCGTCCAGGCGCATGTAGCCCAGTGACGTTAAGTAAGAGCACAGATGGAAAAGAACCGAATCAGAGGGGCCATCGCCGGCACTTCCTACAGGGGATCGTCTAGGGCGCATCAACCAATCCACGTGTCAGGACCCGGTGAGGCCAAGACTCGGAATTCGCCCCGAAGGCCCGAGGGGATCAGTAGCCTGACCTGGAAAAGTCAGGCTACTGATCCCCTCGGGCTTTGACTGCGCTGCGGTAGGTAGCCGAGGTTCAGGAAAAGCTCACACTAGACAACTTCCAACTGGCGGAAGCGGGAGCCCTGGAATACCAAGGGGTCAACCGCCTTGTCCGCATACAGTGCCTTGATCTCGAGCAGTACCACGGTGTGGTCGCCGGCAGCATACTCGGCATGGATGGAACATTCGAACCACACAGGCGATCCGCCGATAAGGACGGCGCCACCGTCGGTGGTGAGCACGTCTATTCCGGTGAAGCGTCCACTACGGTCCTTGGCGGCGAGTTGCCGACAAGCAGAGGCATGGGCGTTCCCCAACACGGAGATTCCGATCCGATCTGCTTGGCGGAGCAACGGCCAAGTCGTGGACGAATTCTGCACAGCAAACATTACCAATGGCGGATCCATGGAAACGCCGACGGTGAATGACGAGGCCACCAGAACTTCCTTCTGACCGCCAACCTCAGCGGACAGTGCCGCCACACCTGAAGGAAAGCAGGAGAAAGTTTCTCGCAGAAGTGCGGAATCGGGGGAATAAGTTGTCAACATGATCGACTGATCCTTTCGAAAGAGCTCTGGTGAAGTGGGCAAACCTTCAATTGATTTGTTTCCGCCGTTAGGCCCGGTACTTTTGGGCCGGGCTCGGCGGCATTTCGCGTGTGGGCCTCGTGGAGGGGCGCCGGGTGGAATCGAAGCTGATGCGTCGGGCCTGGCTTGAGACGTCTGGCCCGTTGTGGTTGGTCCGCATGAGCAGCCGCCTCTCCTGTCGCGTATGCACTTGCTGCGCGCTCCCTTCTGTGCGTCCTTGCTCAAACCTGAGCGCCTGCCCAAGTCTAACGTGGCACATTTCACAAACACAATGATTCGAACCGTAAAAAATTTTGGAAAGCTGCCATCCCGAAGGAACTATTGCTCTCAGGGGGCTCTGCAGCGGACTCACGGGCGGAATGAAGGGGCCATGTTGGCGTTCAGTGGACATGGATGGGCCCGTCGTATGGGGCGTGATTGGATATACTTGATCACACGGTCTGATCGAATGCCCAGATTCGACGGTCCGCCGCCTTGTGAATGGGGCGCTACACTTGCAGCAAAGAAAGCCGCTTCCCGCCACGCTGGAAGTCGATGCCCTGACGCACTGGAGGAACCCATGGCAAATGACCACCAGCCGGCCGCTTTTCGCCGCCGGCAGTTCATCGAAGCCGCCGTTCAGGTCATTAGTCGAGAGGGGATGGCAAAGGCTACGACCCGCAAGATAGCTGAAGTTGCAGGCCTTCCAGCTGCAAACCTGCACTATTGCTTCGCTACTAAGGAAGATCTGCTCCAGGCGGTCTACGAATATGCATCGTCAACGGGGCTAACAAACATAGATGTAACGCCGGGCGTGGGCCTGCATCAAGGGATTGAGGACATCGTCCGGTCTTTTGCCAAGTGGATGCTCAGCGGCCGTGACATCCAGATCACACTGTACGAATTTGCCTTTTGGTCTCTCCGGAATCCCGAGTCCAGTCACCTTGCGGGTCGTGCGTATCGCCGGGGCCTGGATTTCTGCGCCCAGCTTCTCCGGGAGGTGCGTAGGGAAGACGAGTCAGACGTTGACGTCGAGATGCTCGCGCGCTTGGTCATTGGGGCACTTGACGGCTTTGCCCTTCAGTGGCTCACATTGGACGACGGATCGGGTATGAGAATGCTCGACACATCCGTGAGGATGATCCAGTCGACCCTGCCGATGGCTGTCACTCCCGCCTAGGTGGACTGAGGCGCCCCCGCGTCAGGGCGCTTGCAACTCGCTCCGACTCGGCGCACCTGCATGCACTTGCGAACGATTCTTACGCCTTCAAGTGAAACTTCACTGCGGTTGTAGCCCACCGATGCTAATCTGTATACAGTTACCACCAATTGGTGGATGTTGGGCAGATCAGCCCTGGTGGCGAGAGCTCGCCGGTGCTGACGCCTGTTGTTTTGGGGTGCAATCCGGGCGGGGGCGGCTCCGACTGCTTGCTGTTTTTTAGGGGGTTCCATGGCATGGGACACAGAGCGAACCAAGAGGCTATTGCTTAGAGCGGCAACCACGGAGTTTTGTGACCGCGGACTGGCGGGGGCGCGCATTGATCGAATCGCTTCGGAAGCCGGGGTGAACAAGGAGCGGATCTACCAGTACTTCGGCAACAAGAGCGCGCTCTTTGATGCGGTGATCGTCTCAGCGATCAGCGCTGGCGCGGATGACGTCCGCATCGAAGGCATCGGGCCAGAAGCAATTGCTGATTATGCGGGTCGATTATTTGACTGCCATCAGCGAGACGCCACTGCGCCGCGGCTCTTGTTTTGGGAGGGTTTGGAGCGTGGTGTGGAAGTCGTCGGCCTCTCCGCCCGCGTAGCGAACTTTGCCCCAATGGTTGGCGGTATTCAGTCCGCACTTCCCGGCACTGCACGCCAGGATGCGGCTGACTTGCTCATAACCATCCTCAGTCTCTGCGGGGCATGGACCGTACTTCCGGGGCTTGACAGGCTGATATCCGGCGTAGATCCGGACCTCGCATGGAGGCGCCGGGCGGTGATCATGCGAACCGTTCGGCTTGGTGCTGAAGCCATCTGGAATCAAAGCGGCCCGGTCGCTGCAGTGATTCCCAATGATGGCCGGTCCTCTTTGCGTGCAGGCAAGTCAGCCGACCAGTGACACGCATAAGGCAGCCTCTCTGATTAGTGGGAGGCCCCAAGTTCCACCAGGAGTACGCCACCTACGATTAGGGCAATTCCCCCAAGCATGAGTAAGGTCAGCGGTTCCTTGAACACGAATTTGCTCAGGATCGCGGTCAAGGCGACTCCGGCAGCTGCCCAGATGCCGTAGGCAACGCCGAGAGGCGCGCCCTCTCCCAGTGCGAGGGAGAGTAGGGCAAATGCAAGGAGATAGCCACCAACGATTGCCACGTACCAAGCCCTGCGGCCGGTGATGCTTGCCCGGAGGGACAGGGTGGCCGCGACCTCGCTGAGGATGGCTCCAATAAGAAATATCCAGCTCATTTAGACAGCGACCTCCTTCTTTTCCTTGGCTTTTTGCGAGCCGATCTCCACGCACAGGACTCCTCCGATGATGAGGAGCAGGCCGAATGTCATCACAAGCGTGAGCGGTTCGCCGAAGAAGACGGAAGACAAGATGGCAGTCAGCGCCACCCCCAGGGCACCCCATATCCCATAGGCAACTCCTAGGGCGAGGCCCTCACGAAGGACAAACGAAAGGAATATGAAAGAGGCGACATAGCCGATGGCTACCACTACGTACCAGACTGGATGGTCCAAGGCGGCTTTCAGCGACAGGGTTGCCGAAACCTCACTGACAATTGCGCAGGCTAGCAAGATCCATTTCTTCACGTCAGTTCTCCAATAGTTTGTTAACGACAGCGCGCACTTGACCCGCTTCTGTTGCGGTAAGGGCGAAGACCCCTGTGGAGCTCGCGAACCAGGCGCCGTCAGCTATGAGCCTGGCAGCAGTGAGGTTGCCATGAAGGGAAGGCGGAAGGTCTGCGGGAAGGGCCACCCACCGATGCATCTGTTGTACCCACCTCTCGGCCAGGGGCTGACGCAGGCGGGGATCGCTGAGGATTACCATGTCCGATTCGTCGAACTCTCCACTGATCGCGTAATCCACATAAGCGCTTATGCGCGACGCGGGGGAGGCCTCATCTACCGGGGTTCCCAGATGGGCCTTCAGCCCTTCCTCCCATCGGTTCGCCACCATGTCCACCAAGCCCAACATGAGAGCTTCCTTGGTTGGGAAATGGTGCATGAGGCCAGCTTTGGTCAGGCCCGTACGCCGCGCTGCAGAATCGAGGCTTATGGATTCTCCTGCGCGAAGGCAGTCCAGGGCCGATTCGAGGATCCGATTTCGAGTATCCGACATCATGAAATCAAGCCTACCATTCGGAAGGTAGGCTGGGGTCACCACAAACCCTAAGGAACACCATGACAATTCGCCCCATTGACGTAACTACTCAATCGTTGAGCACAGGACGGTTCTTTCGTCGAGCATTCCGTTCGGCCTCTCTGGCTGAAGGGATTAGCTGGGCGGGGTTGATCGCAGCGTTGATCATCAAATACCCACTTAGTGGGAATCCCTTTGGCGTAACCATCTGGGGATGGATCCACGGCGTGGTCTGGTTGGCGGTTGTTGCTGCCACCATCGCTGCAGCAATCCGATTCCGCTGGCCCTGGTGGGCGCTCCCGGCAGGACTTGTCGTGTCGGTCCTGCCGTTCCTCAGTGTCCCGTTCGATCTCTGGATGGAACGCACTGGAAGGCTTCGTGCTGGGTGGCGGAGCTCCCGCAGTGGTGGTCGTCCCTACGCCCCAATGCCGTCATCCGCTTCGAAAAGCTAAACGTGCGAGCCCGCGTCATCCAGCATCACCCGATTTGTGAAGCGCCCGTAGGTCGGCACGTCGTTAAGTGCGTGACGGGGATCCGAGCCGTACGGGTTCTTCGTCAATGACGTAAGCCTCTTCCGCATGGGCGGCGATATCGATACCCCGCACTTCGTCTTCAGGACGGATCCGCAGGCCGATGGTGACTTGGACGATTTTCGCAACGATCCAAGTGACAGCAAATGAATACACCAGCACGGCTCCCGTCGCTACAGCCTGTGTACCTAGCAGGCCGAACCCGCCGCCGTAGAGCAGGCCCGCCGTCTTGTTCGGAGCAGCTTCAGTTGCGAAGATGCCTATGAGCAGGGTTCCAATGACCCCACCAACCAGATGGACACCCACAACATCAAGGGAATCGTCGAAACCAAGACGGAACTTCCATTCGACGGCCAGGGAACACACTGCCCCGGCGATTGCCCCGATTGCGATCGCGCCCAGCGGACCTACTGCACCGCATGCAGGGGTGATGGCTACAAGGCCCGCAACCAAGCCTGAGGCGGCACCTACGCTGCTGGCCCGGCCAAGGCGGAAGCGTTCGACGGCGATCCAGCCCAAGAGGGCGGCGGCACCTGCGACGGCGGTATTGAGGAACACGACCCCGGCCGCGTTTCCTGCCGCGAGAGCCGAGCCCGCGTTGAAGCCGAACCAGCCGACCCAGAGCAGGCCGGCGCCCACCAAAACCAAAGGACGGCTGTGCGGGCGGACATGCTCACTCTTCGGCCATCCTGCGCTGCGCCCCAGGACCAGCGACAAGGCCAGGGCCGCGACGCCGGCGTTGATGTGCACTGCGGTTCCGCCGGCGAAGTCGATCGCCTTGAGGCCGTTAAGTATCCATCCACCAGTGACGGTGCCTTCAGGTGAGCTCAGTGCGAAGACCCAGTGGGCAACCGGCAGATACACGAGGGTAGACCACAGTCCGGCAAAGAGCATCCAGGCTCCGAACTTCATCCGTCCCGCAGCGGCACCAGCGATGATGGCGGTGGTGATGCCGGCGAAGAAAAGTTGGAAGGCGGCGAACAGGGCTGCTGGCAATGGTGTGTCCGGATTTTCGGCGAGCAATTGTTCGAGGCCGGGATATTGCGTGAGGTCGCCGATCAGTCCGAGGCCGCCGATCGAGTTGCCGAAAACGGCTGAGTAGCCAAAGGCGACCCAGAGGACGGCCACGATGCTGACGCCGCCGAAGCACATCATCATCATGTTCAAGATGCGCCGCGAGCCAACCATGCCTCCGTAGAAGAGGGCTAAGCCAGGGATGAGAATGCAGACCAAGGCGGCAGCGGCCAGGATCCAGGCAGTATTTCCAGTGTCCACGAGAGCTCCGATCTCAATAAATCGATCTCAATGCAAAGGTTGTTGTTGAAGGGAATGAGAAAAGTGCTTATCAGGCTTCGAGTAACCATCGGGCGGCCGCTTCGCGGTACTTGCTGATGCCCTTGTAGTCGGCCATGTCCTGAGGCAGTTCGGCCAGGACATTGCCAAGGCGCTGCCTCCACGCGGGAATAGTGGCCAGTTCCTCAAGGGATGCCAGGTAGGTGCGGACCAGGAACATGAGTGCGCCCGACCGGGGGAGCCGTACCAGGTGCTGGACTTCGACCCTCAAATGGAGTCGTTCGTGCAGGGCCGGGTCTTCGGCAATACGGGTACGGTCGTGCCCCCACGCCGGGTATGTCTCGGTGGAGGTGTCCAAGCGCCGGTCAATTGTCATGGTCCAGTTTGTGCGTCGGTAGTTCTGACCCGCTTGGAGCCGCATGAGAAATTGTTGTGCACGGGTGATGATCTGTTCCTCATGGATGCGGGGGACAGGTCCATGAACTTCGAGGAAACGCATTCCAACGTCAAATCCCATGGACCAGTCGGCGGCGAAGGTGACTACACCGCCGTCGAGCCATAAAGCGTCTTCTCGCTGATCCAGCAGAACGATGTCCTCCTGAACTTGGCTGGAGAGGAAACGGAGCGGGCCGCCTGGGATGGACGAATCGTCCCCCACCGCAAATTCCAGATCTTCGTTGAGCAGTGTGTTGACCCATCGGCACGTTGTACCGGAGCGGCTGAGCGCCATGTGCTCCGGATATTCCGTGGACAAGGCTTCCAGCACTGTGAGCAGTGCGTCCCAAGCTGCCGGGCGCATGTGGTCAAGGAGCGCGATGCGGCTTGGATCGGCGGCCAGGATGGACCGTCGAGCGGACAACTCGTGGAGGTAGTCCGCGTCAATTTCGATCAGCCTATCGCCCCACTCCCCGGCAGCTGTTCCAACCAGCGTTTGGGCGGGTTCGACGTTTGCACTGTAGCGGTATTTTTCCCGTGGAAAAGGGAACGGAAACCGCGCCAGCCGGTGGTCAAAGGCAGTAGGGAGGCCTGTACTCATATGTCCAGCTCCAGTTCTGGTTCGTGGCTGCGGGAGACGCAGCACATGATGGTCGCATTCGAGGCTTTCTCCTGCTCGTTAAGGTAAAGATCGCGATGCTGGGGCCGTCCTTTCTTCACGGGAATGCGGCATTCCCCGCAGACGCCCTGGCGGCAGAGATTTGGCACGGATACTCCCGACTTTTGCAACGCTTCGAGCAGGGACGTGCCGGAGGGTATATGCACCGAGCCGCCAGTGCGGGCCAAGTGGACAGTGAAGGGCTTTCCGGGGTCAAGGTTGGCGGTGCCGAAGGCTTCAATGTGAAGACGGGACTCCGGCCAGCATGCCTTCCTGGCCTCGGCGATCACGGATTCCATGAAGTTCTGCGGCCCGCAGGCGTAGAGGTGAGTTCCAAGGGGCTGTCGGCCCAAGGCCTCTACGAGGCCATCGCGAAAGGAATTCCGTCCAGCGAACTCCCTCAATGACAGGGAAGGTGTTCTCTTGCACAAGTCACGGATTTCGTCCAGATGCGCCGCTTGCTGGGGACGGTACGTGTATAGCAGTTCAGCGCTCTTGCCCCAGGAAGCGGCGGCCCGGAGATGCGACAGGGTAGGGGTGATGCCGATGCCCCCGGCGATCAGCAAGTGGTGCCGGGCTGATGCGACCGGCGGGAAGGCGCTGCGAGGCAGGGAGACCCTGACTCTCTCGCCCAGCCCCAAGCGGTGCACGGCCGATGACCCACCCCGCCCATCCGGACAATGGAGGACTGAGATGCGGTACTCTGCCGGGCTGTCGCCAGAGCCTGTGAGCGAATAGGGGTTGGCATGCCCCTCGCATTCGATCACCAGGTGGCTGCCAGGGGCGTAGCTGGGCAGGTTCTGCCTGCACGGATCCCGTAGCACGATCTCGCGTATGTCCTGGGTGAGATACGTGGCGTCAGCCACCACCAGTTCCAAGTGGGTTGAGACCGCTGCGGATCGGTCTGCGGTGGTTGGTTCGTCCGCGGTGCTCGCCAACTGCGTGTTCATAGAATCGCCTCCGCGTCGTTCATGAAGCCGAGGTAGCTCGCGGTGCGGCGAGAGAAGTGGTGGTAGATCTCCAGGGAGCGGCTGCACCCAACACACTCAACAACGTTGCCGACACATTGCTCCGTCACCGTTGTGGTCCGGCAGTGTGGACAGTAGACGTTCTTCTCCTGATGGTTAGTCACGGCTTGGGCAATCTCTTCGCCGATCAGTCCTTCCGCCATTGCAACTGCTGTTGCACTGTGTACTTGGGTTTGGGGTCCTGCAATCAGGATGCGGAGTCCGATCTTTGCCGAGCGCAGATGGCCCCTCAGAATGCGGAGAGCTACTTCGTCTGCTTCGTCAGTGGCAACGTGGCGTCGGCGTACTGACGAACCGGCCTGTGCAAACCATCTGTCGGCCGCTGCCCGACCCTCGAGGCCGAAGGACAGGGCCAGCAATTCCGTAGCCCTCCCCGGGGGCGCGGGTGATGTCGCCCCCGGAACGCTCGTGTGCCGCAACATGTCAGGGGGCGAAGGTGCGGTCGCCGACGAAGAATCCCAGGGCTTGGTCCGTGGTCTCGAATTTGACGGTGGTGCCCTTGGGGAAAAAGAGGACATCGCGTTCCTTGGCCACAGTCGTTTCGCCCGTGGAGACGTCAGTCAGTATGAACTCGCCGAGTACGACTACCTTCATCTCGTCGTAGGTGTACTCGTACACCAGGGCGTCGCCCTTCTTAAGCTCGAAGAATCCTGCGCACATCGACGAACCCAGCGGGTTGGCCAGCGAGTCGCCGATGAAGGCTTCAGCTCCGGGCACTTCCATACTCGGCAGGCCGGCGTATCCGTTTTCCACTTTGTGGATCGCTCCGGCGGTTGTGTGGGAGCCCATGAGGGTGCTGTCCATTTCAGTCTCCTGTTACTGAGAGATGGTTACTAACGTGAAACAACGATCACTCACATTCAACCCTGGGAGGTTACCGGCCTGTTAAATCTGGGTATACAGCAAGGACTTGCGATCGAAACATGGTTTTTACATGGAGGGCGTTGAGCTGAAACACTTGGCATGAGTAACTGTATTCAACCAAGTTTCCTGACAGGGAACGGATATGAAAGATTGGATGCATGATGACAGCACTCGTTTCAGACTCCGCAGAGGACCTGGCCGCCTTCGAGCATGACGCCCCGGCTCCCTTGGCAGAGTTGGTGGCTGCGCACGGTACCCGCTTCATATTGGCAACCTTCGTCGATATGAATGGAAAGCCCTGTGCCAAACTGGTCCCCGCAGCGGCGGTGGCTGAACTCGAGGCCGGGAAGCTCGGCTTTGCCGGCTACGCTGCGGGTTTGGTGGGGCAGAACCCCCAAGACAGCGACCTGTGCGCCGTGCCGGACCCCGCCAGTTTCACTCCGCTGGATGCTGTTCGCCCGGGCCTGGCCCTGGTGCATTGCGATCCCCACGTAGACGGTAAGCCGTGGCCCTTCGCACCAAGGGTTATTTTGAAGCAGGCCCTGGCACGGCTCGCCGAACTGAACATGACCGCAAAGGTCGGCGCCGAAGTCGAGTACTACCTGGTGACAAAGGGCGATGACGGTGCGCTCGCCACCGCTGATGCCAAAGACGACGGCGCGCACCCGTGCTACGACGCCCGGGGTGTGACCCGGATGTATGAACACCTCACGGAAGTTTCGGACGTCATGAACAACCTGGGATGGGGCAACTACGCCAATGACCATGAGGACGGGGCAGGCCAATTTGAGCAGAACTTCGACTACGCGGATGCCCTCATTACTGCAGACCGTGTGGTCACCCTCCGATACCTGTTGAACATCTTTGCGGAGCAACGAGACATGGTGGCGACCTTTATGCCCAAGCCCTTCACCCACCGAACGGGCAACGGACTGCACTTCCATCTATCGCTATGGGACGGCGTTGGCAAAGACGAACTATTTCCTGCTACGGGAGAAGACCACCGCGGACTTGGATTGTCGGGTACCGCTTACAGCTTCCTGGCGGGGATCCTGGACCATGCACCTGCCCTTCAGGCGTTCCTCGCCCCGACGGTCAATTCGTACAAGCGCACTGGTGCCACGACGACGGAGTCCGGAGCTACGTGGTCAACCAACAAAGCCTCCTACGGCGGCAACGACCGCACGCACATGATCCGCGTCCCGGACACCCACCGTATCGAACTGCGTTCCGGCGATGGTTCCGCGAATCCGTATCTTGCCATCGCTGCGGTCATTTCGGCCGGTCTTGATGGCATGGAGCACCAACTGGACCCGGGCGCACCGTGCGTACCGGGGGAGCGGCGTGCAGATGCCGCCATTCTTCCGCCCACGCTGCTCCACGCAGTGCAAGCCCTGCGCGATGATCCCGTGATGCTCTCTGCCCTATGCGGCTCGGAAGAGGTGGGGCGGTATTACGCCGCAGCCAAGGAAACCGAATTCTTCCAGTGGCACAACCAGGTCACTGACTGGGAAATCGCCCAGTATCTGACCGCGATTTGAACCCTACGCCACGACAACCAAGAAAAGGAATACTCCATGTGCGGAATCGCCGCCTTGCAGCTGCGCAATCCAGGTTTGCGCCCCCAGATGGGCTCGCTGCTCTCCACCATGCTCTGCGAAATTGTTGACCGCGGACCAGATTCTGCTGGCCTGGCCATCTACGACAACCCCCAACTGACAACGGAGGGCGCATCGACCTTGAGCCTTCTGGGCGCGGACTTGAACATCCGGTCCACCGAGATCGACACCTTCCTGGCCGGGCTCCTTCCCAAGGGAGCGAAGTCCAGCGTCAAGATCGTCGGTGACACCACCTTGGTCTCGGCCAAGGTACCAGCGGGGGAGCTGGCAGCGGCCGTTACCCACGCCAGCCCCGGAGTTGTGGTCGCAGGCCGCGGCGAGCGGGTAACAGTCATGAAAAGCGTGGGCCACCCTATGGACGTGGCAGAACGGCACGGACTGGACGGCATGTACGGCTCACAGGCCGTCAGCCACACCCGTATGGCCACCGAATCTGCTGTCACGGCTGGAGGCTCGCATCCGTTCTCCGTGGCAGACGATCTCTGCCTGGTCCACAACGGGTCCTTCTCCAACCACGCCTCCGTACGCCGGGAACTCAAGCGCCTCGGAGTCCAGTTCGACTCCGAAAATGACACCGAAGTGGGCGCCCGCTACGTTGCCCACCGTCTTCAGCAAAGCGACGACCTCGAAGCAGCCCTGGTCAACCTGGGCAAAGTCCTTGACGGCTTTTACACTCTGGTGGTCACTACTGCCGACAGCATGGCAGTAGTGCGAGACCCCATCGCTTGCAAGCCGGCCATCATCGCAGAAACTGACGATTGGGTAGCCATGGCCTCTGAATTCCGGGCGCTGGCAGAACTCCCGGGCATCGAGAACGCGCGGATCTTTGAACCGGAGCCCGGACGCGTCTACACCTGGTCGCTCTAAGTCGCAGCTTTTGTGCAACCTACGCCAACATCCCCTTAGCCTCAAAGGAGTCCACCGTGACCACCACCCTTGAAACCAGCTCAGGCGCCGGGTACGCCACAACGCCCCCGGACGTGTTCGACCTCAAACTCGACGACGTCCGCACCTTCAACAAGGCCGTCCACCAGGCAACGGAGGGCCAGTCCTTCGTCGTGGAAAACCCCGGCGGTAAGCACAGCCTCGCGGTGGGCATCAACGCAGTGATTGACGTCGACATTAACGGCCACGCTGGCTACTACGCTGCAGGCATGAATCAAGGTGGCCGCATCACCGTCCACGGCAACGCCGGCGTGGGGGTCGCAGAGAATATGATGTCCGGGAAAGTGCACGTTACCGGAGACGCTTCCCAATCCGCCGGTGCCACGGCTCACGGCGGCATACTGGTCATCGATGGCAACGCCTCCGCTCGTTGCGGGATTTCCATGAAGGGCGTCGACATCGTGGTGGGCGGCAACATCGGCCACATGTCCGCATTCATGGCACAAGCCGGGCGCCTGGTTGTCTGTGGCGATGCTGGCGAAGCGTTGGGTGACTCCATCTACGAGGCCCGCATCTACGTCAAGGGAACGGTCGCTTCCCTAGGTGCCGACTGCATCGCCAAGGACATGCGCGCCGAGAACTTGGACGAACTCACGGAGCTACTCCGGGCAGCCGGACGGGACGACGACCCGGCAGACTTCACCCGGTACGGCTCAGCCCGCACCCTTTATCACTTCAACGTCGACAACTCCAGCGCCTACTAGGAGACCGCCATGACCCTCACCGCTCCCGACCAAACCCTTGCAACGGCACCAACACAGTCACTAGCAGACCTGGGCCTGCGCGAATCCGCAACCTTCGACCGGGCCACAATCGCGGACATCCAACGCGCCGCTGAAACCGGCATCTATGACATCCGTGGCTGGGGCGCCAAACGCAAGGTCCCACACTTCGACGACCTTCTCTTCCTCGGTGCGTCCATGTCCCGCTACCCGCTGGAGGGGTACCGCGAAAAGTGCGGGACCGACGTCGTGCTCGGTGACCGCTACGCGTCCAAGCCGTTGCGCCTGGAGACACCTGTGACGATCGCCGGCATGAGCTTCGGTGCGCTGTCCGCCAACGCCAAGGAAGCGCTCGGCCGCGGGGCCAGTGCTGTGGGCACCTCCACCACAACCGGCGACGGCGGCATGACGCCTGAAGAGCGTGGCCAATCGAAGAACCTCGTCTATCAATATCTGCCCTCGCGCTACGGCATGAATCCCGATGACCTGCGGAAGGCCGACGCTATCGAGGTGGTCCTCGGGCAGGGTGCGAAGCCGGGTGGTGGAGGCATGCTGCTCGGCCAGAAAATCACTGAACGCGTGGCCGGCATGCGGACGCTCCCCATCGGCATCGACCAGCGTTCAGCCTGCCGCCACCCGGACTGGACCGGTCCGGACGACCTCGAAATTAAAATCGCCGAACTGCGTGAGATCACCGACTGGGAAAAACCGATCTACGTCAAGATTGGCGCGTCGCGTCCGTATTACGACACCGCGCTCGCCGTGAAATCGGGGGCAGATGTTGTGGTCCTGGACGGCATGCAGGGCGGAACCGCGGCCACCCAACAGGTGTTCATCGAAAACGTCGGCATTCCCACCCTTGCCGCGATTCCACAGTCAGTCCAAGCTCTTCAGGAGCTCGGCATGCACCGCAAGGTCCAGCTCATCGTCTCCGGGGGCATCCGCACCGGGGCCGACGTTGCAAAGGCCATGGCTTTGGGCGCGGACGCTGTCGCCATAGGCACTGCCGCGCTGATCGCGCTCGGTGACAACAATCCCCGCTACGCCGCTGAATACGCCAAACTCGGCTCGGCAGCCGGTTACTACGACGACTTCCAGGACGGCCGCGACCCCGCGGGCATCAGCACCCAGGACCCCGAACTCTCCTCACGGTTGGATCCCGTCGCAGGAGGACGCCGCCTAGCCAACTACCTGCGAGTACTCACGATGGAAGCACAGACCATCGCAAGAGCCTGCGGAAAAGCACACCTGCACAATCTGGAGCCCGAAGATCTCGTGGCGCTGACACTCGAATCCGCCGCGATGGCCCGGGTGCCCTTGGCAGGAACGTCGTGGATTCCGGGCGCCCCCGGAGCGGGCTTCTGATGGACAGTTTCGACTATGTGGTGGTTGGTGCCGGCCTCGCCGGTGCCGCCACTGCGTGGCAACTCGCGATGCGGGGACACCAAGTAGCAATCGTAGAACGCCACAAACCGGCAAACCCCGAAGGGAGCTCCCACGGCTCCGCCCGGATCTTCCGTTACGCGTACGCCCAACACCACTACGCGGCCATGGTCAAAGAGTCCTTGGCCGGATGGCAGGAACTGGACCGGTTGGCGGGAGAACGCCTCATCACACCCAGTGGTTGTGTGGACTACGGGCAGGAACGTAAACCACGCGAACTTGCCGCCGTGCTCACCGGGGTCGGAATTGACCACGAACTCATGTCGGCCGGGGAAGCGGCCACCCGCTGGCCGCAGTTCGATTTCGACACAGAGGTGCTTTGGCACCAAGACGCCGGGGTGATTGACGCCGACCGTGCGGTCCACACGATGGTGGACGCCGCCGTCGGGCTGGGTGCGCGGCTTTATCAGGATTGGACGCTCGTATCCGCCCAACGGTTCGGCGCCGGGTTGGTGCTCACCAACGACCGCGGCGAACAACTGGGGGCAAGCCACATGGTAGCGGCCGCAGGTGGCTGGCTGCCCGGGCTGCTGAGCAGACTGGAGCTTCCGACGTCGTTCCTGGCTGCGCTGCCACCTTTCACCATCATGCAGGAAACTGCATTTCACTTTCCTTATAAAGATCCGGAAGACCTGTGGCCCACATTCATCCATAAACGGCCCGGCATGCAAACGTACGGCCTCCCCGGAGGGCGCGACGCGGATTTTCGTGGACAGAAGCTGGCTGAATTCAACGGCGGCAAGGTCATTCGGGACGCTGCCTCACAAGACGGCGTCATCGACTCCTCGCACCGTGCCCGCATCATCGACTACGTCAAGCGGTACATTCCCGGCCTGGTACCAGAACCCTACGCCGAGACCACCTGCCTGTTCACCAACACTCCCACGGAGGATTTCGTCATCGACACCACCGACCGTGTCACAGTCGTTTCGCCATGCAGTGGCCACGGTGCCAAATTTGCGCCGCTTCTGGGCCACCTCGCTGCCGACCTTGCCACCGGAGCCGCCGACGTGCCGCTTCGCTTCCGCCCCACCCTTGCGGCGGCGGGACGGTCGGCATGACGGCGGTAAAGCGTACGACGGCGGCGGGTGCCGGAAGCAGCTCCGTCGCCAATACTTCGGTCTCTGGCCTTATGCGGAACATCGCGGACACTGGCCGTGACCCAAGCCGCGGCGGGTACACTCGGTCCGTCTTTTCAACGGCCGAGAACGACTTGCGGACGTGGTTCCTCGAGCAGGCGCAGCGACGTGGCTTGGATACGGAAACCGACCGGAATGGCATTTTGTGGGCATGGTGGGACACGCCATCCGGAGACCGGAAAGACGCGGTAGTCACCGGAAGCCACCTCGACTCGGTCCCCGGAGGTGGCGCGTTTGACGGACCGTTGGGAGTCTCATCGGCGCTGATCGCAGTCGATATTCTGCGTGAACGGGGCCTATCACCCGCAAAACCTGTCGCGCTCGCTGTTTTTCCTGAAGAGGAAGGTTCGCGCTTCGGCGTTGCCTGCCTTGGTTCCCGACTGCTGACTGGCGCCATCGATCCGGACAAGGCCCGGAACCTCCGCGATCCTGATGGAACCACGTTCGCGGACGCTGCAACCGCTGCCGGCTTGGATCCCCGGTACATGGGCCACGATCCTGAAACGCTCAACCGCATGGGAGCCTTCATCGAACTGCACGTCGAACAGGGCCGGGGACTGATTGATCTGAACGAGCCGTTGGCAGTAGGCTCTTCCATCCTCGGTCACGGCCGATGGCGGCTTACAGTACGTGGACAAGGTAACCACGCTGGTACCACTTTGATGGAGGACAGGCATGACCCCATGGTGGCCGCAGCGGGGATCATTAGAGCTGTCCGTGATTGCGCCCTCCGCTATGTCGGTGCCCGGGCCACGGTCGGGAGGATCGTCCCGGTGCCCGGTGGGACCAACGTCATCGCCTCAGCGGTAGATCTCTGGCTGGATGTCCGCCACGCGGACGATGCGGTGACGGCCGCCGTCGTCGAAAATATCCATGTGGCGGCGGTAGCGGCAGCCGCCGCGGAGGGCTGCACTATGCTGCTGGCCGAGGAGTCACTTAGTCCCACCGTCCACTTCGACCCGGGGCTGCGGTCGCGCCTCGGGGAGTTGCTTCCGTCCGCCCCGATCCTGGACACCGGAGCCGGGCACGACGCCGGCGTACTCGCCGGCGTCGTGCCCACCGCGATGCTCTTCGTCCGGAACCCCACGGGGGTGTCCCACTCGCCGGAGGAACACGTGGAGGACGGGGATGCCGAACTTGGCGCCAAGGCACTGGCCGAGGTGGTGGAAGGGCTGGTAGGGATGCCATGACAGGCACTCGGGGGATAGCTGACATGACCTACGTAGGCAGGGGAGACGTCGCGCCTGCCTATACTCGATTCATGACAACTGAGAAAGCCGAAAACGCGGAGGTCCCGGCAGACTCAGAGGCTCCGGAGCCGGGCTCCCTTGAGGCGATCATCGCCATGCAGGTTAAGCGCCATCGGCTGGAGGCGGGTATGTCGGCGGCCGAACTGGCGACTCGCACGGGGCTCTCCAAGGCCATGGTGTCGAAAATCGAGTCAGCCAGCACCTCGTGTTCGTTGACCACTCTCCAACGTTTGGCCCAGGGCCTCAATGTTCCCGTGACGTCGTTGTTCCAAGGCGCCGACACCGAACGTGAGGCAACACTAACCAGGGCTGGAGAGGGTAGCGTCACCGTCCGCACGGGAACCCGTCATGGCCACCAGTACCGATCTCTCGGCTCCCTGAAACGTCGTGAAAACCCCATAGAGCCCAGCCTCGTCACGTTGACCAGCGCCTCGGACGTTTTCCCCCTGTTCCAGCACAAAGGTACCGAGTTCATTTATGTGCTCGAGGGGCGCATGCTCTATGGCCACGGATCCTACGAATACGAGCTCGGCCCCGGAGACTCGCTTGTCTTTGAAGGGGAAGGGCCGCATGGCCCCCTCCTGCTGATTGACGTGCCTATCAGATTTCTCGCCGTGGCGGCTCACTAGTCCGCCTCTTTCAGCGCGCACTGGCACATCAGCCGGGAAGTTCTGGTGCCCTGGCCCCGGCAATCCTACACACGGACGGCGGACGATTCGTCGCTGGCGGTGGACTCAGATTTCGGTGTCACGCGTACCCCGTGGCAATCTGATTCGAGCGCCTCGAGATGCGGTTCTGGGCATGTCGAGTCGGTTTTTGTATGCGGTGTTTACGTTGCTGTTCCATCCGGCGATGATGCCGGCTCCGAGCATGTGGTCTGTGAGTCCGGCGAAGCGGTAGCCGGGGTCTGTGTCGAGAGCTAGTTGCATGTATTGGTGTGCTTTGGATCCTCGGCCTTCCCACCAGTTGATGTACCCGATGGTCGTGAGGATCGGTGCTGCGTGTTGTGGGCTGGTTCTGGTGTAAGTGTGGAGGATGAGTTGTTGGGCGCATTCGATGCGTGATAATTCGGGTGGGGTGGTTCGTCGCTGCTGGGGATATCAGCCGGGTGGTTTTCAACAGCGGTCGTTTCGTCGGCCTCGCGGGACTGCGCTGGCAGGGTGATCTGGTTGGTGGGCGCGATGGTGCTGCCGCACTAGATGAATTCGGAGTTGACTTGGCTGCACGCGGTGGTGCTGAGAGGCCAGTTGATGTCCTGGCCGCGCTCCGAGTCGTAGGGGGAGTAGGTGTCGTTGCCGACGAATATCCCGTCGAGAATGGCGGTTTGGTTTTTCCGAGGACTCCGGTGAGCGCCGCGGGGGTGTGGCGTGGGGTTTGGGGGTCGAGGTCGGGCGTCTGCTGCTGAGCGCGTGGGAGGCCGAGCCGTTGCGCTCTCCGGCACCAGTGGGCTGTCCGATTGGATGAGGGAATTTTTCTCCCTGAGCGACCGGCCTTCTTGTTGTGCTCACGAATTCAACAAATTGCAGAAGCCATAGAGGAGGTTTGCGGAACTTTTGCTGGCATCTTTATCCTCTGCCCATGAGGGCAATAATGTTTATGGTTCGCTTTTGGTGCCACTGATTGGAAGAGGTGGGGCTGAATGTGGCCCCACCTCTTTTTTGTGAGCCCGCTATTATGGTTAGTGCATTTCAGACTTTGCCGTGGAGGTTTCTTCGTCGTAATCCCACTGAGGCATGAGGTCGTCTTTCTTGCCACGGATCATGAGTATTGCCAATAGAGATGCGGCGATCATAGCGATTCCTGAAGCGAGGAATGCGGCTGAAAAACCATCAGTGAACGCGTTGGCTTGGCTCACGCCGGCGGATGTCGAGCCTTCGACCGCTTTGGCATGGATGACTGTGAAGACGGCTAGACCGATGGAGCCGCCGATGTGGAAGGTTGAGTTCACTGTCGCCGAGGCAACGCCTGCGTCTTCTGCCTGCACGCCAGTCAAGGATAGGTTCTGGAGCGGGACGAAGAGCATCGACAGACCGATGCCGAGAAGGGCCAAAGCCGGCAGGACCTCTGTGAAGTAGCTTCCAGTTGGGGTGATGCCGGTGAGGTAGAACAACCCCGCGGCGGAGAACAACGGACCCAAGATCATCAGTGGGCGTGGACCGTACGTATTTAGTGCCCTGGTCACCAACGGTGTACATGCCATGATGACGACAGTCATCGCCACGTTGGCCACACCGGAGAGCAGCGGGCTCATCCCCATGACCAGCTGGAAGTGGAATGTGAGGTAGAGCATGGAGCCGATCATGACGCTACCCACAACCGCCTGGATTAGGAATGCTCCGGCTCGCACCGGATGAGTGATGACCCGTAACGGCAGCAGCGGCTCCCGGACACGTGCTTGGATCCAAACGAAGAGGGCTAGAAATAACACGCCCAAGGAGATGAAGATGACGGTGTCGGCAGACCCCCAGCCATGTTCTGCAAGGGTGAAGCCGTAGACCAAGGATCCGAGCCCGAGCGTAACGGTTATTGTGCCCCAAATGTCGTAGTGGTTGTTTCCGTCGGCTTTGCTCTCGCTCAAGAGTATGGCGCCTCCGACCATTCCGAGTACTACGAAAACGATGTTGACCAGAAGGCACCAACGCCAGCTGGCGAATTCCGTCAGAACGCCACCAAGGACTAGTCCGATCGCTGCTCCTGTGCCTGCGACGGTTCCGAAGATCGCGAATGCAATGTTCCGTTCTCGACCGTGGGGGAACATTACTGTCACCATGGCCAGGGCGGCTGGCGCAAGAAGGGCCGCGAACGCCCCCTGGACTCCGCGGGCGACGATGAGCTCGATTCCGCCTTGGGCTAATCCGCCCCAGGTGGAGGCAAGCCCGAAGCCGAGCATGCCGACCATGAACGTCCGCTTACGACCCCAATAGTCTGCGATCCGCCCGCCAAGGAGAAGGAGGGCGCCAAAGGCCAAAGCGTATGCTGTTACAACCCACTGGCGTTGTCCGTCAGGCAAACTCAGTTCTTGTTGTGCTTGGGGCAGCGCGATGGTGACGATGGTCGTGTCGAGTACAACCACCAATTCTGTCATCGCCAAAATACTAAGTGCCCACCAGCGGGCAGCGTGAGAGCGCATGAGTTTAGACAAAAAGAAACCTCCAGGCTTCTTGGTAGGAAAGCTCTGGAGGTTTTCAGCCTCGGATCTCCGCGCCTATTGGCACCCGACCCCCCGAAGCTCTCGTAACTTCGGCAGGAATCAATCATACCTCACCGCGGTGGATTCAAAATCACCAAGTAATTGTGCGTTGCGGATTTCCGGATTGTCCCGGGACTTGCAAATTGGCGATAAATCTGGTCGAAAATTACTATATATTCAAGATTTGATGTGTGGGCCTACAGTGGTGGTACCGTCGTCAAATGATTTCCCTTCTGCGCGGATCTATAACTCACATTCGGGGTACCGAGGTGATACTTGACCTACGCGGGTTTGGGCTTGTTCTGGAGGTTACGGTGCCGCACGCGGAAGAGCTGTCTGTGGGCACCGAATCGGCGTTCGTTACGCGCTTCAGCGTCAAAGAGAATTCTTTGGCGCTCTATGGTTTCAGGGACACCGTCGAACTAGATCTCTTTGCCAGGCTCACAGCAGTCCCAGGCATAGGTCCCAAATCGGCCATGGCCGCGCTCAGCGTCTACCGATCCGATGAGCTAAACAAAGCCATCCGAAACGCGAACGTCGGAGCGTTTCGACCGGTACCCGGAATCGGTCCCAAGACGGCAGCTCTTATAGTCGGTTCACTCAGGCCTGGGATGATTGCAAGCACTGCACGTGATGATTCCCCTGACGAACGAGATGTCCCAAATCGCGACGCCCCCTTCACCATCGGTTTTCAGCGCAACCAGCCAGGCCCCGTTGCACTTGGGTGGAACAAGAAGAAGGTAAACGTGGCAGTTCAGGATGCGATTAGAGAGCTCGAATCGAATCCAGCCGAAACCACTGTGCCGCAGTTGCTAAGAATGGCCCTCGCCCTATTAGGAACAATCGCTCGACCTCCCTAAACCTATGAGAGGACGACGGCGAACCTTGGGATGCTCTGGCCTCTATCTGCTCTCAAGCGGGACTGTCCGTCCGCAGAAGGACCTTACCCGTCAGAGCTCAAACTATGGCATGCCGAGGTGGGTTTTGTAGGCGGTGTTTTTGTTGGTGTTCCAGCCTGCGATGATTCCGGCTCCGAGCATTTGGTCGGTGAGTCGTGCGAAGCGGTAGCCGGGGTCCGCGGTGAGGGCGAGCTGCATGTATTGGTGTGCTTTGGATCCTCGGCCTTCCCACCAGTTGATGTAGCCGATGGCGGTGAGGATGGGTGCGGCATGCTGGGGGCTGGTTCTGGTGTAGGCGTGGAGGAGGAGTTGTTGTGCCCACTCGACGCGCGACCACTTAGGCGGGGTTTCAGTTTGGGCGAAGAGGATGTGTTGGGGTGGTTCGTCGATGCCGGGGATGTCGGCCATGAGCCGGTCGCGGATGTGGGGGAATTGAAAGTTCGCTATGACGTTGGCGCAGTCCTCGTCGGTGGGGAAGTCGTTGCTGTCGAGCATGGCTGTCCATAGTTGGCTGGCTTGGTCTGCGGCTGCACCAGGGGGCAGCGCCCTGATGGTGTTCATGCGGTTTTCGACGGCGGTGGTGTGGTCCGCTTGGTGGGTTGGCGCTGGAAGGATGATGCGGTTTGTGGGTTCGATGGTGCTGCCGCGGTAGATGAATTCGGCGTTGACGCGGCTGTATTCCGTGGCGCTGATGGGCAGGCTGATGTCTTGTACGGGTTCGCTGTCGTAGGGGGAGTACGTGTCGTCGCTGACGAAGATGCCGTCTCGGATGGTGATGCCGTTTTCGGCGAGGACTCCGGTGAGTGCGGCGATGGTGGCCGCGTGCGGCTTGGGCTGGCCGGGTTCACAGTGGGTTGAGGTGTAGAGGGCGAAGACGATGCTCGTCGCGCTGGTGTCGCTGGTGAGGTAGCTGCTGACAGTCCTGGCGTAGGGGAGTTCTGTTCCGGGTTGGCGGGGGAGATCGATGCGGAGGGTGGCGCCGACTTTGCCCTTGTCCAGGGTGATGCAGACCAGGCTCTCTTGTGGCCAGAAGCCTAGGGTGTGCCCGATGAAGCTCAGCAAGTCTGCCGGGTCTTTGATGGTGAGCGCATTCATTGTCCTTTTCCTTTGTGCGTGCGTTGTGTTTTTGGCCTTTGCGCCGTTCTGATAGGGGACTTGTGCGCTGACAAGGAGCTGGAACACAACTAGGGTGACCGGGGCAGGTCCTCGGAAGGGGCAAGTGGCGTGGGAGCGCCGGACCAATTTCCAGGGAGCGGAATCGGCACGGTGACGCCATGGTTGCGCCGAGGCCCATCCAGCGATGATCGGGATATCAGAATGACAAACAGCGTTGTTGCTTCTGGCTATTCATGGGCAGGCTGGGGTGCGGCGTCATGACGTGAGCGGTCCTATCCTTCGGCATGCGCCATCGCTATGCCGGAAGCGGGCGGGGCCTGCTTCCGGTCCCGACATATGCGCCGTTATCGGCTCTTTCGAAAGGGCAGGCGGCCGAGCTCCAGAAGGAGCTTCTGGACTATTCTTCTGCGGTGCCCGGTGCCCGGTGCGGCCCACATAGGTTTCTCGGCCTATCAAAGGACGAGAAATGTCCAGGATGATGTGTTTTTGACGCGGCTCGCAACTACAATTCCTACAGTGGAACCAGAGTTTGGGGCGCTGCTCCACTGCTTTTCCACATAGCGGTATGCGCCGCTGTGAACGGGCGTAAGCGTCTGATCACGGTATTGGCTTCTGCCATCGGAGTCGGAATATGAAGTTCGTCGTCACTTATGACAAATATCGCCTCATCAGGTATATAGCAACGAATCAGCCCCTTCGACCCGTCCGAGCCTTCCCAAGCGTCCCGGGACTTCACAACACAGTCAAAGGCACCGACCCAGCCGACCTCATCGGGATGCCGATGCGCCCATGCCTGTGCCCAGGAGTCCATCCGTTCATCGAAGTGCTCCAATGAGTTGCGCGACGATACGTTCTTGATTGTCGGAAGCGTTGGATATCCCATCAGGTTCTGAATCCAACGGATCCGATCTGCCCAAAAAGCAGCCAGCGTCTTGTCTCGCGATTTTTACACTGCCAAAGATCAAATTTCTTAGGCTATCCGCAGATGAGACAGCTTGTCCCGCTCGCTCACTCAATTCCCCTGGGTCAAGGGGGCGAACCGGTTTCTCGGCGCGGAGGGCATCACCAAGTTTCAGGGCTTGGTCGCATGCAGCTTTGCATGTCCGCGTACGTTAATTCCTCTACTGGGAGACTTGCTATGTCGGTAAGTTGAACTTAAGTCTCACCAAGCTCCAGAAATAGAGCGAACCTCTTCTTATGGGACTTGCTACGACCTGCTGTTCAAGCGCTCATTCTTCTCGTTCAAAGACTTTGAGAAGCTGATCCTGAAGTGGTCTGATCTAACAGATGCCGAGCGCGAAGAAGCTCTAGGCAACCTGGCTGGAGAGATGCAGGCAGCACAGAGCGAGCTCCTCCTGACAGCTAAGCACGGTGCGGTCGGGAGGGTGAGCCGGTCAGGATCGCAAGGAACTAATGAGAGTCCACCTCGACCTGCTGGGCCGATATTCGGGCGCTCTGAAGCGGATCAGGACTGAGCTCAGCAAATACGTTAACCCGGATTCCGGGCAGCAGGAGAGTGTTCGTCGTTGAATCAGCTTTCCGATTCTCCGAGAGATACATCCCACTCCCTCCGAGGCTCCCAGGCCGGCGGTTTGCTGGTGGGGGCTACCGCAACAGACGATCGATTCCCTGGCTTAGTGACAGTCCGGATCGAACTCCGTATCTTTCCTCAACCTGAAGAAGTGGCTGGGATCACTTGAATTCGTTGGCAGCAATCCAAGGTTACGGGAGTGCCTGTCGTGCTCAATTCCCGATAGATGGTATTTGCAGCCCAACGCGGATCCCCTCTTAGGCTGGTAACTTGATCGGGTGCTTCCCACTGAGATCATCTTTAACTTTGTCCCGCCAGCTTCAACCTCCTGGCTCACTCCCGTTCTAACGTTCGCGGGCGCAATTATTGTGGCCCTGATAGCAGCCGTCAGCCTATGGCTGTCAGATAAGCGAAAAAAGGAGCAAGAGGATAGACGGCGATGGGATGAAGAGCTCGTCAAGGTCGTTGTAGACATGCTTGTTATCACAGATGATGTCGCTTCTACGGAAAAGGAAGTGAGAAAGAAGAAGAAGGCCATCCTCGCGGGAGACCTGCCCAGTAAGTTGAATCGGCATCTTATACAGATACGCCTCCTCTCAAATGAGCAACTAGCGGATAAAGCTCAGGTTGTGGCCACGCACTTCCTTTCGGGGCGAATTGCGATGCATGAATTCCTCGCTGAGGAAGTAAAAAAAGGCAAATCTATTGATGTGATCACGGAGGTTCCGGGCCACTCCTTCGAAAGCACTATCAGTGATGACTACAGCGACTCGCGCCGATACTTTCTGAACCTGTTCCACCAACTCCTAGTGTCAGCCCAAGTTCGCAAGTTCACCGCAGAGAACTCCGTGAACTGGAAAACCCTCGTCCAAATGGTGGATGACTTCGAGAAAGATGTGAAGAGGAAGCAAGAGGAAGCAAAGAATAGTGCGCCAGGTGGGCTCGAACCATCAACTGCTGACAGAGCATGGGTGAAGTAGAGCGACCAGGGGGAGGCCCGGGATTCCGTTCCGGCCCATAACGCCAGGTGCACGTTCCTGCCCCCGAAAGGTCCGGTCTGCGGACGCGTGGGGCGGTATCGCTGCTCTTATGCTTGTGGGGACTATTAGGACTACAAACCACAGAGATGGTCCACCATTAGCTGTTGGAATAGATCTCCTTCAATCGGCCGCCTATGGCCATGGTCGTTCGCTGGATGTCGGCGTACATCGATGCGTAGTTGTAAGAGAAGTGGTCATTGAGGACGCGCTGAATCATGCGGTGATCGCAACACCTGATCATTTGTATGTCACGTAGCCAGCTTTGATCTGAGCCACTCAAACCGCTGCCCACAGCAGCGGACCACGCGCCATCCGGAATCCCGTAGAGTCACCATTGTGATAAACGCGAACGCTAACCTGCCTGATGACGTGTTCTCGCGGCTACCGGGCCCCGCTGCCGTAATGGGTCATGCGGTCGCAGTCGATGTCGATAGATGGAATCGCGCTTTGAAAGAGCGCGGACTGCCACCAGCAAAAGGAAAGTTCGCCGGTCACGGCCGCGTCGTACTGACTCGGAAAGATGTCCTCGAACTAGGGGACTTGATCCCGAACGCCGAGAATAGCCTACAGCTTCTATATCACTCCCTAGCGTGGGGGTTGGGCACCCGTGCACCACGTCTGCAAAAGCGACTGGGTGGTCTGGCTTCAGATGTAGAACGAGCACAGAATTTGCTCCTTGACGCGTGGCAACTAGTCCGGTCAGATGCATCTCCTCGTGAATCGTATAGAGCTTTGACCACCGAGCGGGGAGCCGGGCGCATTCCGTGGTTAGGGCCGGCATTTGCCACCAAGTTTCTTTACTTTGCCCAGGGTTACTCCAGGGAACCCTGTCACTTGATCCTCGACGCAGTGGTTGCCACCAATCTCCGTGATGTATGGCCACAGGCCCCTACGACAGCCTGGTGGCCCGAGACGTACGAAACGTACTGCCGATTGGTGGAGCGTTGGGTGGAACAAGCAGGGCTTCGAGTAGGACAATCACGCAGTATTCGGGCTGACGAAATCGAACTGGCCCTATTCAGGCGCCACCTCAGCAGAACCACCCCATATCGTAATGAATAGCGACAGGGGCATCAGCTTCGAGACTTTTCGTCAGGCAGTCAGGCGATTCCCGACATCGCAGGTAATCCGTTTAACTTCGTCCCATGCCGCGAAGCGCTTGAATCCGATTGAAGGTGAATCACCGGAGCAGTTGAAGCGCGGTTTTGTTCCATGGTTCTATTCAGCACTGGTTCGTGAATCAATCATTTACGGCAATGAGTACCGGTCCCGGACTATCACAGACGGCGACATGGATGAGCTTCGAAAGCTTTTCATCGACACACCAGTGGGCATCGAAAACAATGGTACTCAGGAGCACATGCTGGCCAGGTTCGTTCAAGGCATTTCTCATGAGCAGTTCCCTTACCAAGCCAACATCAAGCGGGAGCTTGGACGTTCTTACTTGTTATTTGGTGGTGATTTGAACGACGGAGGTCGTCCGTCACATCCGCGACCGCAAGATTGGGTCCCGGTCTTGGGAGGAACGATTTCTCAAGCACTAACCGCATCATTCGTTTTTGCAGTTGGTGCGCAGAGGAATGGGGGGATAGTCGACCCGTCTTGGATGGAGATGGCTTGGTGGGATGACCTCGAACCGGTACTACCTCGAGCGGTTGCAACCGCAGTACTAGATCATCTTTCTTCCACCATTGAATTGGCTAAGAAGGACGGCAAAACAGTCATAACCGATCCCCACGCCTACCCTAGATACGCATACAACCCCCTCGTTGCATCGCCAATCATGGACCTTGGTCCCGGCCCCCGTTTCGCGCCCCAACCGTACTTCATCCACACAGCTATGACAGCGGAGAATCTCTACTACAGAGGTATCAAGCGTTGGGATCGAAACGAGTTCGGCAAGGCTGTCGGTCTACGAGTCCAGGATTACGTAGGTCGTCAGCTCATGCACACCGGGCAATTGCACGTCGAATCGGAGTTTAGATGGGCTAAGAATCGGGTAGGGGGAATCGATTCGTCTGATTGGTTTGTCGTGACTCCCCGCGCCACCATTCTCATCGAGTGTAAATCGGCCCGAGCGAACCCGGCGATGCGCAGTGGGACTTTGGAAGGTCTGGCCGTCACGGCTACTAGGCTGGAGAAAGCCTTTAATCAACTCAACGAGAATGCAGTGCAGGTACGAAACAGGAACCCCAAGTTCAGTCACCTGCCAGCCGACCGTCAGCTAATTGGCCTGGTTGTCACCGCTGAACCCCTTTACGAAGCTAACAGTGCCGCAGTCCGAGGCATGCTGCCAAAACCCGAGATACCCATCTTTACAATCGCCCTGAAGGATTTAGAGGTGCTCGCGGTCCTTCCGCCGGAGATCTTGGGAGATGCGCTGTGCTCGCTGGTGGAACGCGGTACGGAGATTTACCTGCTAGGTCTCGGACTGGGGGACGTTTTCCCCGAGGGGTTCGTGGTCCCAGAAAATGGTCTGTTAGATAAGGCTTTCGCAGATGCCGTCCTTCCCCGCGGGGCACACCAGGCTTTGGCCGAACCAAACGCCGCACCTCCGGTCCCATGATCTTGCGATCGCTAGGAATGCGGATGAGCATTCAGCACTCGGACTCTGGGCGTGGGTCTTATGGCGCGCTATGCCCAGATGACAGCTCTGGCCGGAGCACCTGACTTGGAAGGCTCAAAGCGGCCTCACGTTAGAGAGAGACTCGTCGATGGAGCATGAGACTGCCCTATCAGTTGATGAAGCCGATAGTGGTGAGGATTGATGCCGCGTGTCCGGGTGGTGTGGGTGAGGATTTGTTTGGCCCATTCCACGCGCGACCAGTTTGGGGCGGCGTTGGCTTGGGCGAAGAGGATGTGTTCGGGTTGGTTCGCCCACGACGGGGATGTCGGCCATGAGCTGGTCGCGGATTTGCGGGAACTGGTAGTGGTCGATGAGCTTCAGGATGTTTTGGTCGGTGGGGTAGTCCTTGGTGGTCAGCATGCCGATCCAGCTGTAGTGGGCGTCCTGGATAGCTGCCGCCGGTGGTCGTCTCAGGATCTCTGTATGGAGCGTTCGACGGCAGTCGCGTCCTCTTGTTTGTGGGCCGCAGCCCGGAGGGTTGCCCGGTTGGTAGGTTCTATGGTGCTGCCCCCGTAAATGCGGCCTTCTCTGAGGCGGGAGGTAATCAGGGCCGCAAGGCTCTGCCTGAGTCACGCCGATAACGGTTCCTTGGCCGCAATTGGAGCGCTCATCGGGAAGTGACCGCAGATTCAGTTGGCGCCATCGGAACTGAGCCGTGATCGAGACATCTTGATGCGACCATCCATTTGGCGTTCAATCGCCGTGTCCGCTGTATGGTCAACTATGTGATCACTGAAGGCACCGTACATGCCAAAGCCGCTGATTGGCTTTTTGCTGCTCTTGAGGAATCTGACGGAGATGTGGTTCTGGCAAGCCCGTATCTCTCGTATGTCGTCGCCCGCGACTTGGCCGAGGCGGCAGAACGGTCCAATGTTGCTTGGAGGCTTTATACGCGCCTTGACCCGATGGCGGCAGCCGGCGGCTTTCTGAGCGCCGAAGGGCTGAGAAAGCTAATCGGGGCTGGTGTCAGTGTTCGCCACGTGGAAAGGCTTCATGCTAAGGCATTTCTTGTTGGGCGGCGGGGCTTCCTCGGCTCCGCGAACCTGACGAGTGCCGGACTCGGGAACGCTGAGGCCTCCAATGACGAACTGGGTGCCGAACTGATGCCCGCCCAAGTCGAATCTGTTCGGCAGGCCATGGGTGCCTGGACCAGCAGCGAGGTGACAGCACATCACTTAGCTGAATTCCACCAACAGGTCAGGCGGCTCGTTCGGCCCATAGGCACTGTCCGGGACGATCAGGCTGGTTTCGGGCCGGCCATAGTGGAGCAGCTGTTGCTCGATATCCGTGACCCGGGGCGCCGGCTGCTTTTGAAGCAGGAGTATGGTGAACCTTCACTGGAGCAGTGGCGCAGCGCATGGTTTTTCGGTAGTCCCAAAAAGAGCGAGCCGCGGATCAAGCCCGGGGACCTGGTACTCATCTGCGCCAAGCAGACTAAAGATTGTTACGTTGTCGTTGAAGTGACGTCGGTCCCCGAGTACCTGCCAACGGATTACGCCGATCAAAGGGGAGACGAGGCTGAGCGCTGGCCTTGGGTCAATAGAACGAAACCACGGTTGGTTCCCAGCCGGGTCCTGCACTTCAAACCGGGAGACATGGGTCGCAGCTCCCAAGGTTTGCAGAATGGCCACATCGGGCTGAGTATCGAACAATTCGCGGAAGCCGTGAATGCTTTGTCGCGCATACCAACGACGTAGTTATAGATCAGCGGGCGATTCGGCGTTCCATGGTCGGGGAGGGCGCTCCGTGGCTGTGGCCTTCAGCAATTCACTGCACACGATGGGTCGCAATATGCCTGGAGGTTGGTGTAGTGGACCTGCCTTGTGCTGTGGTTGTCGAGGACACAAATGTGGGCATGTGGTGCAGGGCAATCCGGATTGATCCGGGTGAATTTCTGTCAGCAGCAGCGCGAGCTTATCGACATCCTGGAACAGCGCTTCCTTCTTGAAGCTACCCTGCGTGCCAGCGTCGATCTTCAGTTCGTTGATCACGGCAAGGTCCTCCAACAGGTCGACCCCGGAGTCGTCCGAAGCCAGGCCAAGATTGTTGGCGCAGTGCGGCATCATGAGTCCTGAACACCTGGTAATCACAGCGTCGGGTTCGGCCTCAACGTTTCCGTACTTTACGGCTCTAAGGGGGGAGGGAGAATTGTTGCTGACACCCAAATCTCTTGAAGTTTTCGAGTGGGTAATCCCTTCTTGGGCGTCCGCTTCCAAGGACGACAAAGACAGGATCTGTGGTCGTCTCCTGGGCGACAGCGTAGACGCCATGATCGGTGGGGACATCGGATAAGGGAATCTCGCTGAATCGGATAGATCCTTCGAATCCCTGGTCGGCTAACCAACGGATATCCAAGTGAGTCGGTCTCTCTGCGCTCCGCGGCGGCATCCTATTGGCATCCGTGACAGCGATTGAACCAGCGGGTCATTTATTTTGGAAGTCTCGCGGGGAACCTGAGCAGTCAAGCCGCGGCCTGCGACTAAGAAGAGGCGTTGATTATGGCCGTGAAAGTCGCCACTTATCGCCGAAAGACACAGGAGAACGGCTGGGCATCTTGATGAGCGCCGCACAAGATTGATTAGCGGCAGGTGGAGAACACGGGTCATGACCAGATCCACCCCAGGCGTCGCCGAAGTCGACTCCTCGTCATTGTGGGCATAGCCTCTAGACTTTGCGGATCAAGATTGTTTGGCATGGCACAGAAGAGCCCCGCGAGGCGAAGTAATAACGCAGATTGTTGCTCAGAAAAGTCCATCATGAAGCCGTGAGCAGCCAGATTCCGGAGGTTCATCCCAGGCGTCAACAACGTCATTCGAAGTGCTCGAACCCAGTCGGGGTCAAGTTCTCGCTTTGCGAGGGCGTCAACGTAGAAATCCATTGCGGGAAAACGCCCCGGAGAGTCGCCTCGCTGAGTCCGGTAGAGCGGTTCATCGAGTGACCGGAGCAGCCCTCGCGCAGCACTTTCGACCAATGGGATCGAGAGTCTCGCCGAATGTGAATAATTCTCCGCCCAGTGAAGGGCAAGCGACTCAGAGAACAAGCGTGCAAGTGATCCATCCGCCGAGAGCGTTTCGACCATCCAGAGGGCAACGCCCTCTGCTGGCGGCGCTGAGAAGCGCATGCGGATATGCTCCAATTCGAGCGCAAGGAGGATCGACGTTGTACTCAGGTTCATTGTCTCGGTCCGGGTGATTTCTTCTTCCATGAAGTCGTCGTTGGTGCGCTCCGGAAGGCCATGGACCCCGTAGACCGTACGTGTGATGAGTGATCTTATCGATCCCGTAGCTGCCCTATGGGCACGTCGCTTGTTTGCTTCATGGTCTCCAGATGGCGAAGGACTGGCCAAGAACGTCATCAGGGCATGACTCCAATCACGTGCGCGGTTGTACCTTCGAAGATGGGCGCGAAACGCGTTTTTGGACAGTCGTACATCGTGGTGAATCGATTCCCAACCCATGGAGTCGTGGTCCACGGACTGCATGACGAGCACCGCCGCGTTCTTGAGGTCGGAAAAGCCGTAGTCGCTGGCCAGGCTTACCGCCGTCTGCGCATGGTGCATCTTGGCCATCCCATGGTCTTCGGCGCGGGCGCGGGCTAGGTAATGTTCCACATGCCAGCGACGGGCTGATGCCAACTCAGCGGGGCTATCCGCAAGTCGCGCAAGCGACTTAGCGATTTCATCAGTAAAGAACGTTGACGCGCCTCCGATATTCAAAAGGCGACTGCGAATCATCTCCCGTTCTTCCACTGATATGCTCACGCCGCGGCGGGCCGCGGAAAGTGCCGCTAAGAGAGTAAGTGCAGGGCCGCTTGTCTCAGACCTTTTGGCCAGCACCTCGCTTTTTGCATACATAGCCTGGCGAACTGCCACTTCTTCGGTCATTTTGCGTGAACGAGCAATGGTGTTAGCTCTTGCGAGTGACAGCGCAACCTGCTGCGCTGTAACTCCTTCAAGTTCTGCCACCTCTAGATAACATGTGACGGTCGATGTTGCGTGCTCGGGCTTAGGCCTCACCCGCGCGGTTAGGAGAATGTCGGCAACGTGGGTGCGTATGGTTGATGGCCCCAGAATGTCGTGGACGTCGGCCCATAGCGACCAGGCGCCTGGCGGGGTCTCTGACATAGGACGAGTAGCAGTGACAGAGAGCGCTGATTGGACGAGATTCACGTCGCCGGCAGTTCCGAAGTCTTCTTGCAGCTCATACGAGAACACGAAGTCAATTTCTGCCTGGAGATTCTCAGCCAAAAGCTTATATTCTTCGGCCAAACTAAGCTGCTCCCAAACCTTCAATACTTCATCAGCTGGGGTCGCAACCTTTCCCAGTAATCCCGAAACGACCTGAACATCGGTGGGATTGAACTCGTATGTCACGTTTCCTCTTCTCAATCAATTTGCTAGGGAAGCCTCTGCGGAGCAGGAGTCTGCCACCAACTGACTCTACTTGTTGTGGCCATCGCGTCCGCGAGTCGGTCTGAAGTCAACTCGCTTTTATGTGGGCCCCACGGGGGCAAGAGCTCGCTGGCAGCGGACCATGGACACTGCCTAAGACTTACTACAGCCGTCTGAGGCGTACCAATAGCCCTGCCGCCTACGACTTTTCAGGGATAAATGGCGGTGTTTTCAGAGCTCTTTGGGTATGGAACTGCTGGGAAAGGAACCACTACCAGGCGTTCCGATGAAGACCCATATCTGCGACGGACAGGATGACCGTTCTGAAGACAGTTTTGGGCGCAGATGTTGGAGCAGGTACCCCGATCGAGACAGTAATCGCGTGGAGCAGTACTTCTATAAGCACGAGTTGCGTTCATCGCGTCTATGTGAGTGGTGGTGTGGGTTGTTGCGATCCACGAGCTGAGGATGCGCGGCTTTTCTCCTGTGGCTGCCGGTTGAACTGTCCAGCAGATGAGTTGTTGGTCTGAGTCTCTTGCCTAAATGAAGGTGTCCCGATCGATCATGCGGTCGCCGATTTTCGGATGACGGGTTGTCTTCGAGCCGAGCCCTTTGTGGGCGACGTTTCAGGAGTTCCACCAGCGGTCCAACTGCGCGTACGCCAGCAGAAGCTCGACTACGAGGACAGCGAGACATGGGTGTGTGGGATTGGCGACGGACTGCATGCGGGCCTCCATCGCCTTGGTCGAACAGGGCGTTTGTGGTGTCGATGGAGCCGTAGAGAGTGCGGAACGCCGCTAATCGTAAGCCCGTAAAAGTTGGTTGGGGTTGTCCTGCAGCGTGTCAGTCTCTGGATATCGACTGGCACACCTCTTTAGGACCTAGAGTGCTTCGTCGATAGGCGCGAAACCACTGGCAAGACATTGCAAGGACGTCAGCTCGGCCGGTGACAAGTTCTTTTTGCTGTAGAACTCCTCGCTTACCTGTATTGCTCTGAGTAGCTCGGGATGGAGCCGGGCGGCTTGCAAAACAGAGTCTACGGGACCGTCTGCGTCCCGCCAATCTGTTGGCAACCAAGGATTTCCCTTCTTTCCCCTGGGGGCTGATTTATCCCAGCGTGGTTTACCCCCAAGGAGTGGTGGGGCCCATGCAATTAGGATAGGGCGGTGTTTTTTCGAGGAATTGCAGCCGGAACATGCTGGTGTGATGTTGTGGAGGGCATGGGGTCCTCCGCTGCTTGGGTGCAGAGGGACTATGTGATCCATGTGGAGATTTTCTGGCTCAGTGACCCGTCCACAATATGTGCATCTATATCCAAGCCCTTCGGCCAAGTCGAGCCAATCAACAACAGAGAAGGGAACACTGCCGTGATTCCCCAGCTTCTGCGCTTTTCGTAAGGACTGTCCGAGGCGAGTTCGGAGGCGGATGCTGACGATATTCCGGGCAGCGCTTGCAGTTTGGGTGCATTTCAGGCTGCAATGTTTTGCGTTACGGCGTGCGGTTGACATGTCCGCACCGCAGTGGGGGCAGAGTCGCATCCCGAGATCGCGGGCTCGGGCGAGTGCTCGGGTAAAGCGCAAATAGTGCATATTGCAGCGGCCTGCTTTGAATGCGTTGCTCGGGTCACTGTCCGGAGTTACGCAACAGTCTTCCTCCAGGCAGGTTGGCGGCTCAAAAGAACCGTAGGCATCCCAGAGTGTCCAGTGCTTGCGGCAAAGGCCCTCGTAGAGTTTGTTCTGTGGACCGCAGGCGTTGTTTACACGGCACCGCTGTTCGCCTTGCTCGACTCGCCGTTGTAACTTGCGGAAGCGCTGTTCGTGCATGGGGCACCTTCCTCCGACGAATTTGTTGGCAAATTCGGTCGGGACGACGTCGCAATCAAGTTCGATGCATGAATCCGCTTCGGAATAAAACCGGTGATACCGGCACATGCCGCTGTGAAGTCGCGTTTGCGGCCCACACTCTTCCTTTCCAACCGCGCACAACAACTCATAACTTCCGTACAGCCTCATGCGTCTGTAGTGCTTGCCGCAGACGTCATCGCTGTAAAGCTGCCCAGGTGTGCAGCTGTCGCCCCCAATTCGGCATTTTTTCTCCAGGTTGCTGTTCACTTCGACTCCCTTGCTCGTGCTCGGAGGCCATGACCGCAATCGATGGCTGGTCCCTTACCTTTGTCAGTCCTTCCGCATGACCATCCACCCGGAAATCTGGGGCCCGCCTCGCTGGCAGGTTCGTGGATGCCGATGAGTGCGGGTACGCGCCCTCGTCCACAGCGACCCTTTGCCATGCTTGCCAATCGTTCAGGGCCGGTATGCCGGCCATCGTAGTCCCGCTGTTGCGGTGTTGATGGCGACGGTAACCTAACTTTTTAGTTAAGAAAAGTTAAAGAGTATATACACATTGAACCATGACGTGTACCATGCCAACCTTCGTGACGTGATGAAACTGCTGTTGTCAATGAAGACACACAGGCGCGTGGGTGAGATGTCCTCACTTACGTTGTTGTGGCGTGCCAGAGCGTGGACGGCAAGGTTCGCCGAATGATGCCGTCACCGCCAGTGTCTGGCCAGAGCGCTGGCCTTCGTCACCGGCCTTAGTTCGCCCGCGGGGCATAAAGAATTGTGCAGGGATATGCATATCTGAGACGTTCGCTCGGTGGTCAAGGGTGGACGAAGTCTAAATCTCGTCTAGTCATGTCCCTTCATGAACAATGCAAAATGGATGCTCGAAAGGAGGGAATCTGATGAAGGCACCTTGCTCCGTTAGAGTCGGCCCCGGAGGCATAGCCCGGGCATCTGACGTGTACCCGTAATGCACTGTGATTCTCCAGCCGAGTTTGCTCGTCGAATGAGCAAAAAGGAGGTGTGGACAATGATGCTCCTATTGTTGTCAATGGTCGCTGGGCCAGGGGCCGTGTAGGTTACCGTGGCCTCCGCTCAGGCCTCAAGGGTCGCTGCCGCGATCGCTGCGCGACGGCCTGGGGCCGCCCTTGACCCCGGGGCTTCGGTGTCCACGGTCAGGTTGGAAGCGCCCGGTTCACCGGTGGATAGGGTGTCTGCGCGTGTGCGGGGGATTGGTTGTTGAGCCAGGTCTCGTAGCGGTGGTGGGCGTCGTTGTCGTGGGAAAGTCCTCGTTCCAGACGGGACAGTGTGGTGGGCCAGACGCTCAGGGCATCGGCTGCTTCTTGAAGGGTCAATCCTTTGGTTGCGCGTGCTTTCCGGAGGGTGGCGGCGTCGGGAGCGGGACGCGGGTGTTGGAGCTGGTTATAGATTTCGCGGGCGACGTAGCGTTTGAGGCAGCGCATGATTTCTTTGGTTCCTTTGCCTTCCTGGCGTCGCCTGGCCACGTAGGCCCGGGTTTGGTTGTCATAGCGCATTCGGACGAGCACTACGCGGTGGATGGCTTTGTTGGCCTGGCGGTCACCGGCGCGGCTTAGCCGGTGCCGGGTCGTTTTGCCTGAGGAGGCGGGGATCGGGGCGACTCCGACGAGGGCGGCGAACTTCGCCTCGGTGGTGACGCGTTCGGGGTTGTCTCCTACGGTGACGAGGAGCTGGCTGGCGACGTCGGTGCCGACGCCCTGAATGTGGCGCAGCATTGGTGCGTGGAGGGTGAGGACGGTGTCGAGTTCGGCGTCGATCAGTGCGAGCTCCTGGTGCAGGTGCCGGTAGCGGACGGCGAGCCGTTTCAGTACGGTCGCGGTGCTGGTCAGGGGTTCGGATGGGGCGCCGGAGGGTCGTGTCTTTTCTAACGCGGCCATCAACGCCGGGCTCGTCATGGATCGGTATCTGGCGCGGAGGGTCTCCGGTGCGGTTGTCAGGATCGTTTTCACTTGGGCCATCACCGCGACGCGGGCCCGCATTGCGGTTGCGCGCTCGGCCCGCAGCACCCGCAGGGATTCCACTGCACCGTCCCGGGATTTCGGGGTGACGCCTGCCCTGCCGGAGAGCACCGATTCGGCGGCTTGATAGGCATCGAGTGGATCGGATTTTCCCCGCAGCCGGCGTGCCTGCCGGTTCGGGCGCATCACTTCCACCACGCGGATGCCCTTTCGGGTGAGCACGCGTGAGAGTTCGGCGCCGTAGCTGCCGGTTCCTTCCACACCGGCGGCGAGAACGGAACCGAAGCCGGTGATGAAGTCGATGATCCCCTGATAGCCGGCTCCCGCTGCCGGGAATTCCTTGTCCGCCAGATGTTGGCCGGTCTCGGTGATGACTCCGACGTGGTGGGTATCGGCGTGGGTGTCGATCCCGGCGATGACTTTCAGATATTCCTTTGTCATGATGAAACTGCCCTGACCTTTGAAAGCGATGGGAATAGGGCACGCCGGCCGGGTGGGCAGACAAGACAGTAATGGGACTCTTCGGAACAAGCTCCTATGAGGTCATGCCCACTTGGCCGTCGCGTTTACTGCGGCCGTGTTGTGGTGGACAGATCATTGTCAAGACAACCCTCACGCGGGCGTCAGCCACACTTCGAGCCACACCGCAACACACCCAATTCCATCATTACTGTCCACACTTTCCACCTCGGACCGCTCCGTACAGCCGCCGGACTGCCCCGGATTCCGTATGTTTTCGCCGCTTCCCAGTGCTACCAAGCCCTGGAATCCCGTTCGAGTCCCACCTCGGGCACGGCAAACCCCCTCGTCAGAGGGGGTTTTTGCTTTAACGTGTGTACATTCTGGGTGGTCAGGTCCCTCTGACACTGGCCGCGGGGTATGCCTGGCGCCGCGGGTCGCCTGTGAAGTTGTGGGGGAGCGGGTTCAGGACCGTGGCTGGCGGGCCCTCCGCGTGCTGTGAACTGGGGTTATATGTTCCTCTCTTGGTTCGTCCGGTAGGTCGTGTTTGGCCTACACCTTGTCATGGGTAGGTGCGCTTAACACGACATGACTTCGAGATTTTGCGTCAAAGTTCCTGGGTCTGGCTCGTTCCTGGCGTGAAGAGACTTGCCGGGCGGATGTTTTGTCAGGCCAAAGGGGGTGTGGACATTGTCCACACTTAAATCTTCTTTATTGCGCCTGATCACAGCCATCCCTGCGCCTCCTCGGCCTGCAACTGTTCATAGCGGGTGAGCGGCCACAGCAACATGTCGCCAGTTCAAATGGCACGGCTTTCCATGCGTTAACGAGGTATTAGACGAGACCCTGACCATGTGTAATTCGGAGATGAGCGATCAGTCGACGCGGTGCGCCGTGTTGTCGAGGTCATAGCGTGATCGCTCTTTGTGGGCCAGAGGTGTGATGGAAGTGGTGACGCGATCGTGAGGTGAGATAATCGGTGGCGGTCAGGCTGGCTTATAGAAGGCGACGCCGACGTCTGTGTCAGCAACTTGGCTTTTGGGCAGGAGTGGCGCCGATGTTGCGCAAGCCATTGGAGGTATCGGCAGCGTCGTAGTTCACGGTCATCGCACCGGAGCTCGTTTGCGGTAATTGAACCAATAACGTGATTGTGCAGCAGCTTGTTCTCGGTACCGCCATGGGTCGGAGCCTTGGGACTGTGCGCCCGGGGCGCGCGCGAGTGGTCTAGCAATCGATGAACGGTTTCGAAATTGGCGGTAGCTTCGGTCACTTTTGGCATGGTCGAGCCGTCGCGGTGTTCCGTCGCATTCCCTTGGTCGAGCATTTCAGCACGTCGCGGAGGGATTCCAAGAGGTCCCAGTAATGGGCCGCATGGAAGAATTCGGTCATCTCGCCCGGGTGGGCTGCATCGAGCTCCTCAAGAACCAGTGCTGCATCTCTTGCTTTTATGAGGTCTTCTGCCGTCAAGATGAAGTGGTGCCCAGGCTTAGTCATGGCGATCCGTTGAGTTGTTTGAATAGTTCGCTGTTCACTCGCCTGACGGCTTCAAGTTGTTCGTCGCGTTCAGTGAGCGAGTCTTCGAGTTCTTGTATCCGTTCCAGGAGCGCAGTCATCTCCGATTCGTCGATCACGTTGCAGATGAGAACGGTGTCCATTCCTGCGTTGGCTGCCGCTTGGTCGCCGAAGACGGTTGATAGTTTGCGTTCGAGTTTGCGGATCTGTTCGCGGAGTCTCCGGTTGGTTGCCAAGCTGTTGGCTAGGTCTGCTTTGAGGGACAGCGTTGTGGTGATGGCTTCACGGGCATTTTTATGGTCGTTCCCGATAATGGAGCGTTCCGTGGCCAACCGACACAACGTCAGAGGCCCGCTTCCATATACTGTCCGGCATAAGTCGCAGGCCTGCTTTTCGTGGCGAGAATCGTTTCCGATACGCCTGCAGCTCGTGCGATGCCCGCAGCCGAGGTCGGCTGAGCAAGGGCTACGGATCGTTCAATCGTGGTCCGGACGCTCTGGTGTTTGGTCGAGCTTGAGGAGCGACGGGCGGCGCGCATGGCTGCCGTTTTGGTGTTCACTGGGCTGTGGCTCCTCCAGCTCGGCCGGCCGGTAGGGCATTGGCTTTGAGCGCGGCGGGCGCCAAATCCGGGTCGCTGTCGTGAACTGTCTTGGACAGGGGTAGCGGCACTGCGATGCTCATGAAACCACGGCTTCGTCGCAGTTGGGAGATGTAGCCATCGATTTCGTCCCGTTCTTTGTGAGTGAGGTTCGCAAGGACTTCTTCGCTTCGTTTGATGAGATGGCGGACTCGCTCGTTTTCCTCTGGTCGCGGCTTTGCAGCTTCGAGGGCTAATGATTCAACGATCCCGGCCTCGGTATTAAGCCGTTCGCGGCTGACGAGCAGCTGTGTGAGGTACTCGCGTAGATCCGGAAGGTACGAGGGGTCCGTTCGGAAGTGGGAGCAGCCAAGGCATCGCATCCGGTAAGGGCAGTTGTGTCCTCCGGCCTGGACGTTGCTGGGCTCGACGCACGGGCCAAAGGGAACGGCTGTAGCGCCTATGCTGGCGCGGTTGGATTCCTCGCGGCTTCCTGTCAGAACACCTAACTCCAGGAATCCACCATGAGGAGAAACGTTTCGCGCCCACTGGCTGGGTGACCTTCAGTTACTGCCCAACTGTGTTGAACGGATCACATTTGTTTGCATCCGGCGCTGGTGGCCTTGATCCTTGCAAGACCTAGTTTTTTAGCGCTTGTCAGAGCGTGCCCAATGGAGGACACAATTTATGACTAACGTTCTTTGGTTTTCTGAGCTTGGCTTGTCCGACCTTGACCAGGTTGGCGGCAAAAATGCATCGCTTGGGGAAATGATCCGAAATCTCGCGTCTGCCGGTGTGAAGGTTCCGGGCGGTTTCGCGACGACGGCGGACGCGTACCGGCGTTTCCTGGCTGAGTCGGGTCTTGATGCCCGGATTGAGAACATTCTTGAGGGCCTGGACAGCGGTGATGTGGCCGCTTTGGCCAAGGTCGGCCAGGAAATTCGGACCCTGATCCGTGAGGCACCGTTTCCTGCCGGTTTCGAAGAGGACATCCGGACCGCTTATGAGCGCCTGACCCAGGAGCATGCCGGGGATGTGTCGTGGGCAGTGCGCTCCAGTGCCACTGCGGAGGATCTTCCGGATGCCTCGTTTGCCGGGCAGCAGGAGACGTTCCTGAACATCCGCGGCATCGGGAACATCCTGCTCGCCATCAAGGATGTGTTCGCTTCCCTGTATAACGACCGCGCCATTGCCTACCGCGTACATCACGGCTTCACTCATTCTGAAGTGGCGCTTTCGGCTGGCATTCAGCGGATGGTGCGTTCCGACGTCGGCGCTTCCGGCGTGATGTTCACGATGGACACCGAAACCGGCTTCACTGACGCTGTCTTCATCACGTCCTCGTACGGCCTCGGGGAAGCCGTGGTCCAAGGTGCTGTTAACCCTGATGAGTTCTATGTCTACAAGCCCGCTTTGGCAGCCGGGCGGCCGGCCGTGCTTAAACGCGGCCTGGGGGACAAAGCCGTGCAGATGGTCTACACCGATTCCGATGAGGTTGGCCGGACCGTTGACTTCATCCCGGTGACGCAGGATGCACGGAGCCGTTTCAGCCTCACCGATGCCGAAGTTGAGGAACTTGCCCGGCACGCGGCAGCAATTGAGGCTCACTACGGCCGCCCGATGGACATCGAGTGGGGCAAGGACGGGGTGGACGGAGAGCTTTACATCCTCCAAGCCCGTCCGGAAACCGTCGAGTCACGCAAGGCCGCTGGTACCACGTCCCGATACACCCTTGCCGAGCGCTCCACGGTACTGGTGGAAGGCCGAGCCATCGGGGCGCGGATCGGCGCCGGGCAGGTGCGCGTGTTGTCCTCGATTGACCACATGGCCTCTTTCCAGGAAGGCGATGTCCTGGTGGCAAACATGACGGACCCGGACTGGGAGCCCATCATGAAGAAAGCCGCAGCAATCGTCACGGACCGGGGCGGGCGCACCTGCCACGCCGCCATCATCGCCCGCGAACTGGGCATTCCCGCCGTCGTCGGCACCGGCTACGCGTCCCAGATCCTCAAGGATGGCGCGGCGGTCACCGTCAGTTGCGCGGAGGGCGAGGCAGGGCTGGTCTATGACGGGTTGCTGGAATACTCGCTGCACGAAACCAGTCTGGAGACCATGCCGGAGGCTCCAGTGAAGATCATGATGAACGTTGGCACCCCGGAGCAGGCGTTCAGTTTCGCCAAGCTCCCCAACCATGGTGTTGGCTTGGCCCGGCTTGAGTTCATCATCAACCGGCAGATCGGCGTCCACCCCAACGCCCTGCTGGCCGTGGCTGGTGAGATCGAGCGCCCTGCAAACCTGGATGACTTCACCGTCCGGCAAATCCAGGAGAAAACTGCCGCCTACGACGGTCCACGCGATTACTACATCAGGCGCCTGGCCGAGGGAATCTCGACCATCGCCGCGGCATTTGCGCCTGAGCCAGTAATCATCAGGCTCTCGGACTTCAAGTCCAACGAGTACGCCAACCTGATCGGCGGTCCGGCGTTCGAACCGGAGGAAGAGAACCCCATGATTGGGTACCGGGGAGCGTCCCGGTACCTCTCTACAGCCTTCCGGCAGGCGTTCGAACTCGAATGCGAAGCACTGAAGTACGTCCGCAACGAGATGGGCCTGACCAACATCAAGCTCATGGTTCCGTTCGTGCGGACCCTGGAGGAGGCCAGCGGCGTGATCGACCTCTTGGCCGCCAACGGACTGCGAAGGGGCGAGAACGGGCTGGAGATCGTGATGATGTGCGAGTTGCCGGCCAACGCGCTCCTTGCCGATGAGTTCCTCGAGTACTTTGACGGCTTCTCCATCGGCTCCAACGACCTCACCCAGCTCACCTTGGGCCTGGACCGTGACTCCGCCTTGGTGGCCAAAGGCTTCGATGAGAGGAACCCGGCCGTCACCAAACTGCTGGAAATGGCCATTACGGCATGCCGGGCCAAGGGCCGCTATGTGGGGATCTGCGGCCAGGGACCCAGCGACCACCCGGACTTTGCCGAGTGGCTCCTGGGACAGGGCATCAGCTCTATTTCACTGAACCCTGATGCCGTCACCGAAACCTGGCTGCGGCTGGCACGCACCACGAGCACCGCGGTCTAAATGGCAGAGCATCACAGCGTGGGGGCGGGTTCACCGCCCGCCCCCACGGTGTTCTTCCTTTCGGATAGCACCGGGATCACCGCCGAAACGCTGGGCAACACGCTGTTGACCCAGTTCCCTGGTCAGCGGCTGGAGCGGCGGACCATCCCGTTCATCACCACTGTGGAGCAGGCGCGTGAAGTTGTTGCCTTGATCGACAATGTGGCGGCTACCGGTCCGGTGCCGATCATCTTTTCGACGGCGGTGGGGCCTGACATCCGCGCCGTCCTCGCCCAAAGCCGTGGGCGGCTTTTTGACCTATTCGGTGCCCACATCGGCCAGCTTGAAGAAACGCTCGGCGCCCCGGCCAACGGCAAACCCGGCCAAGCCCACGGCGTGGGTGACGCCGTCCGTTACCACTCCCGCATGGCGGCGGTTGAATACGCCATTGAACACGACGACGGGCAATCTCTCCGAGCGCTCGAACGCGCGGAATTGATCCTCATCGCCCCGTCTCGTTGCGGTAAGACTCCCACCACCATGTACTTGGCCCTGCAGCACGGCATCCTCGCCGCCAACTTCCCTTTGGTCGAAGAGGATTTTGACAACATGACGCTTCCCAAGCCGTTGCTGCCGTTCGCGGGCAAGTGCTTCGGCCTGACATCACAGCCCGTCCGCCTGAGCCAGATCCGTCAGGAGCGGCGTCCGGGCAGCAACTATGCATCGCTGAACCAATGCACGTTTGAGCTGCGCAACGCCGAGGACATGTACCGCGCCAACGACATTCCCTACGTCAACTCCGCCTCCATGTCCGTGGAAGAAATATCCGCCACCGTCCTCCAACGGATGCAGCTACACCACTGACAGGCTAATTGCAGGAAGGCTTCGCCGCTCCGCATTGGTGCTCGATGTCGTCTTGCCCGGGTACAGATCCGCCGCCTTGCGTATGGCCAGGCCCGGTAAGTAGGCCACCGTGCAGCCGCAATCCCGGGCCACGGCTATGGGCAGCGCTCCGATGGTGTTGGGCTGATCGACGATCAACAGCACTTTGCCGTGCTGTTGCAGGTTGGTGAACAGTTCGCGCAGCCGCTCCTCGTCCTGGGGCAGGGGCTTGACCAAGACTCGTTCGCCGGGCCGCGTTCAGTGCCGCGGCGTGGTGCTCGGATTTGCCAACATCAAGCCCGCAGTAGACCCCGAATCCTTCGTCCATCCGGCGCTCCTTTGCACCTCTATCTGGTCGCAGTCACGACACCCGATGCTGGCACCCACGTTACAAAGAGACCTGGCACCCGCGAAAGGAGCCGGCCGTGTCCCTATCAGCAGTCAACGCGTGCCTCCGAACCCGGCGACAACACCCCCCGGATCATCAAGTGACAGGGCAAGAAAG